>NZ_JBNKYN010000275.1:0-500 GCF_050300915.1 Amphritea sp. | reverse complement strand
GATTTATGTTCCTATAAATCCTGTGATGCGGCAGAGAGAGAGAGAGAGCAACACAGTAAAGGCAAGAAAGAGTAGAAAATCGTTTGTTGAAAGAATCAATACTGGAAGGGCTAAGCTGTCCAGTTTCAGGGCTTCTCTCTATTGGCAGGGAGACCATGTGAAGATGAAGCTCTGTTCTATTCACCCCTCTGCCAAAGGAGAGTTGCCCTGTAACTGGACTAAGCTTAAGGTTTAGGGCTGTAGGGAACCTTACGACGGTTTCGAGCTTTCCAGCTACACTGCCATTGAAGATGCAAGGTTTGAATGACCTGTGTTATTGCGTTTACATGTGTATATCCATCCAGACAGTTGCCCATTTATTTTTTCTTGAGCCCTTTGTGTTTGTGGTCTCCATTTTGCTGAATGACTGATGCCGGACATGTTCGGTATACAGCTAAAGTTTTGGTATACGATGAACCAGGCATTAGCAGCTCAGTGATGTACCTTAGGAAGGGATGTAA
>NZ_JBNKYN010000274.1:0-501 GCF_050300915.1 Amphritea sp. | reverse complement strand
GCTAGCATTGTCTGTTGACAGTACTTTGCAGATTTACAGGCATGTTAGAAAGAGATGTGCTGTTAAAAGTTAGATGATGTATTGCCTTAGGGGTAGGTACATATATATATAGGAGCAGCCCTCTAGAAACCCTAGAGCAGGGGGCTGGTTTGACCGCCAGAGGCGGTGGCACAGGGAAACCCTAGCCGCCACCTCGGGTGACATCCCCAATGGGTCGGGTCAGGCCTCACGCAGGAGGTGGTCCCAGACCCATGTACCTATAATACAACACATTTCTAACACCCATCAAGGATCAGGAGCCCATTAGTGGTTAAGTGTCAGTTAGTTGATTCATTAGCATATTCAGTTAGTGCCCCTTAAGGGTAGCAAATCAGATCTGATTAGTTTGTTTCCTTAAGCAAGAGATTGTATTAGCCGGCTATATATTGCCGAGGAATCAATGAACAAAGCAAGAAAGAATTGATCATGGTCTAATTGGCGTGGGGTTACTTGCTCATTAGC
>NZ_JBNKYN010000273.1:0-501 GCF_050300915.1 Amphritea sp. | reverse complement strand
GAGCAGCTTCTCTGATGACACATCAAACACATATTTTTTAGGATTAAGCAACATCTTGTACTTACGGAGATTGTCGAATGTCTCCTTGAGGTCATCAAGCAGATCCCCACACTTTTTTGACTTCACCACTACATCATCAATGTAGGCTTTGACGTTTCTCCCAATCTGAGGCTCCAAGATGATATGAATGCACTTCTGATAAGTTGCTCCACCGTTCTTCAGCCCGAATGCCATCTTGGTGTAACTGAAGATCCCAAATGGTGTGATGAACGCTATTTTTCCTTCATCATCTTTCTCGCCCCGGCATGCCCCTCCCCGGCCCCTATAAAAGGCAAGCACCACCCTCAGGCTTCACCAGACCAATCCCCGCCTCTCTTCTCTTCTCTCCACGCACAAGCGCCTCCTCTGTCAGTTATACCCCACCGATGCCCGGCCGTTTCCGTCCCTCTACCACCCCCTCTTGCAGCCGGTGACGATCATCACCGTTCCCTCCCCCTTCTT
>NZ_JBNKYN010000272.1:0-501 GCF_050300915.1 Amphritea sp. | reverse complement strand
GATAGAATTGTGTCATTCTGCATGCAATGCATGTTTGGTTCACGGATCCGTGGACCAATTCTATGGAGTTTTCAGTAGAAAAACATTTTCCTAAATATATTCTGAAACCTTTTTGCATCAAGAAATATGAACTTTTTGTTAATTCAAAATAGATCAGAACTTTTCCTTTTAAAAAATAAATGTTTTAATTTCAGAAAAATAGCAGCCTTGTCAATTTTACACTTTAGCCCTTCTATTTGTATTTAATTAAATATCAGCCACGTAGTTTTACAAAAGCAACCATAAAATTTAGTAGAATTACTTTTATGCCCTAAAATTTTAAATTTAGGTCCCTAGATAACTTTTCATAATTCCAGATAGGTCCCTATCAAATTTAGTTAATTACATATATGTACTTTAACCTTTAAAACATCATAACTTTGTACTCTAACTCTGATTTAAGTGAGTCTCTCTCATGAGATCGTAATGGCGTGTATAATTTTTAGTACTGTTTGCTTAGTC
>NZ_JBNKYN010000271.1:0-501 GCF_050300915.1 Amphritea sp. | reverse complement strand
AGACTTCACTACAGAGCCGAAATTGATCGACGGCAAACTGCAATGGCAAGGTTGTGTAGAAGAAAGCCTTGACCCTGCCGTATTAGCCAGTGCCGCAACACCTTTCGATAAAGAGGGTGGCGTGCGTTTGCTCAAAGGCAATCTGGGGCGCGGTGTGATTAAAGTGTCTGCCGTTGCACCAGAGCATCGTGTGGTAAAAGCGCCTGCGGTGGTGTTGTCTAGTCAACATGATTTGCAGGCCAAGTTTGATGCTGGCGAACTGAATCGCGATTGTATCGTGGTGATTCGCCATCAGGGGCCAAAGGCCAACGGCATGCCTGAACTGCATAAACTGACACCGTTGTTGGGTGTGTTGCAGGATCGCGGTTACAAAGTAGCGTTAGTGACTGATGGCCGCATGTCGGGCGCATCGGGCAAGGTGCCAGCTGCCATTCATTTGTCGCCAGAGGCTGCTGCCGGTGGTTTGATTGGCAAAGTACAAGACGGCGACATGGTTTCGCT
>NZ_JBNKYN010000270.1:0-501 GCF_050300915.1 Amphritea sp. | reverse complement strand
CATCTTTATACTCAAGGTATGTTTTCATAGTTTTTCTATTTTTGCTTGCTCTATCATTTCTTCAATGAACCATCTCTTTTTTTCACTCCTGCATACAAAATCAACGTCAGAGACGATTGCATTGCATCATGATTTGTCTGCTGTCAGACGATATTTAGACTTATTCAGTTATTAATATTTCAGGAGGTGTATCAAGTATAAATATTGGTTGTTCAATTAATCGATAAGGACTGACAAAGGGGACGGAGGGATTAAAATTTAACCAATTTATCCTCTGATCGGCCCCGCCTGTTTCTCTCTGTGACCTCTGTGTTCTCTGTGGTTAAAACGTTCAAATATTGAAATAGCTGAAACTTAGGAGCAAACAGATTATTTCAAATCAGAGTGGGTCTCTTTTTCTGTGGACTCAGAGGTTTCAACACGTACCCATTTCCAGCCGGTTATCATTGGCTTGACAAGGTTCTCGCGTTTCCAGAATCGATAAAAAATAATGGCGGCAAA
>NZ_JBNKYN010000269.1:0-502 GCF_050300915.1 Amphritea sp. | reverse complement strand
GTTTTCACATGACACACTGACTCATCTTTGTTCAGGTGATTATTCTGTGGTTCAAAAACCGCAAGCCGGTTTACTTAGAATTGCAAGCTTTGGTCTTCTCCTGAATTCAAGGCCAAATCTGAGAAGAAGAGACTGAACCATGGAAATGACCTGAAGCATAGATATGACACTGATGGGCATATCTGGAAGGGGCAGCGCATAGTAACATTACATGTTCAAGTGCTATATACATTTCTGTTTTCATTCGACTAACTCTTAACTACAGACCAAGCAGGATGGAGTTGTAAGAAGTGATATTGAGATATTCATAGAGAACCACCGAGGACCCAATCCTTCAAACCCGGATCAACTCTACTCGCAATCAGACACAGATGCTTTGGTGAGTTTTTACCATTTCTTGATCTTATCAACAATTGTTCTCTCTCTAACTTCCATTTCTATTATTTCTGCCAGAATAAATATGACGAAGAGATGGTGCGACGCCATGGTGAGGGGCTCAACT
>NZ_JBNKYN010000268.1:0-502 GCF_050300915.1 Amphritea sp. | reverse complement strand
CTGGTCAGCAGGATGCCAGCGTTGGCAGCAATCGCGCGCCCTGGCTCAATGATGATTTCCCCATCGAAACTGCTTAATTGTGTGTTCAGAGCGCTTGCCCAGTCCGCAGGTAAGGGAGGAGTTTCGTCTTTATAGCGCACACCCAGGCCGCCTCCCAGATCCAGATGTTTGATCTGGATGCCCTGAGAAGCGAGCCTTTTAATCAATTCAAGCAGGCGATCCAGGGCATCCACAAAGGGCGAGATCTCAGTCAGCTGTGAACCGATATGACAGTCGATGCCGATGACCTGGAGATGCGGCTGCTGTTGTGCATGCAGGTAGATTCGCTCAGCATCATCAATATTGATGCCGAATTTGTTCTCTTTCAGACCGGTAGAGATGTAAGGATGAGTCTTTGCATCAACATCAGGGTTGACGCGAAAAGAGATGGGCGCGATCTTACCAAGTTCACCCGCAACCCGGTTGAGAGTCTGTATCTCGGCTTCTGATTCAATATTGAAAC
>NZ_JBNKYN010000267.1:0-503 GCF_050300915.1 Amphritea sp. | reverse complement strand
GTTACGAGAGCTGTTGATGCAGACGGTCACGAATCTAAGTACTACGAGATCATTAAAACATAATTGAGTACAGGTTTGCTGGGAATAAGAATCTAAAAACAATGTTCTTCGATTGAGATTGGTTTGATCCCTATCATGGTACTCGAGAAAACAATTTTGGTACGGTTGAAGTCAAACACGCACGTCGATTGCGTGGTTGTGAACCATTTGTCCTTGCTCACCAGGTGGAGCAGGTCTATTATATATCATACCCATGTGAAAAGCTAAGTGCATGGTGGGTGGTCTATAGAGTGAATCCTCATGAATGGCTACACACCCCTGACAACTCGGGTTATCATGAAAATCAAGTGCCAGTTGGAGAGGTTGATGATGTTTATCAAGTGTTGGGGATGCAGGCCGGAGGCCACAAAGATCCCCGGGAGGGGGGCTTCACCCTCCTAGGCTAACCCAAATGAACCTTCGCTTTAATTGACACCCATGATATACCTACACATGTTTTGCAG
>NZ_JBNKYN010000266.1:0-504 GCF_050300915.1 Amphritea sp. | reverse complement strand
AGGCCATCCAGATAATCAGCGATATCCTGATTACTAACCTTCAGGGCTTCATCTATGGTCATGCCCTTAATGATTTCAGTCAGTGCAGAACTTGACGCAATAGCAGATCCACAACCAAAGGTTTGAAATCCTGCCTCCAGAATAATCTCTGTTTCAGGCTCTACCTTTAGCGTTAATCTAAGCGCATCACCACAGGATAAAGATCCTACATCACCGGTCCCATTTGCACCTTCAACATTTCCTGCATTACGCGGTGCAAAAAAATGTTCTTTAACTTTTTCAGAATAATCCCACATGTTTTTTCACCCCCTAACAGGAAAAAGATTTACCACAACCACAGCTTTTGGTTGCGTTTGGATTTTCAAATTTAAAACCACTTCCTTCCATAGAGTCGAGAAAATCAACGGTCACACCGTCGAGCATTGGAAAGCTTTCCGGATCGATAAATACCTTGATCTCCCCCAGATCCAGTACCTTATCGTCTGCATTAGGATTTGCTTCCAG
>NZ_JBNKYN010000265.1:0-505 GCF_050300915.1 Amphritea sp. | reverse complement strand
TCCCACCACTCATCTCCGTCCTCGTCCACTGCGCAAGGTGCCACATGCCATGGCACGCTGACAACGGCGCCCTCCTCGAGCTCACGGAGGACGTCCAAATCTGGAAGGCCATGTCGGAGTACGCGGTGGCTCCGGTCTCAAGCAGCGGCTCCAGTCTGAAGCGAGACGGAGGTGGTGCTCGGCGGCGGCAAGGAGTACGCGGCGGTCGAGGCGATGAGGCCCCACTGCTCCAACTGCGCGACGGTCGAGACTCTCCCACTGCTCGACGGAGGCCTGAGGAGGCCCATGTGGCGGCCCGAGGAGATCCGACAACAGCGTCCGACTGTGTCTACCTCGATGGGTGTCGATGAGCAGGGTCCAATCTGGGCTCCGATTTTTTTTTTATTTTTGAAAAATGATTTTGAGTGTCGGCTGGGAACAGCCGATACGAAAAATGATCTATTTTTATATCCTAAGAATAGTATCAGGGCTGACCGATATAAAAAATGACTTTAGCGTTTTTTAA
>NZ_JBNKYN010000264.1:0-507 GCF_050300915.1 Amphritea sp. | reverse complement strand
ATCAGTTCTAAACCCCCCAAGCTCAAATGTTCCCTTAATTGCCATCAGCACTTTAAACGCTTTGTCCAACGCTTCGGCTTCATTCTGCCGGGTAACAACAATGGCAAATTCGTCACCGCCCAATCGCGCCACCAAACCTTCGTCTTCGGAAATAACAGATTTCAGTCGCGGCCCCAACTGTTTTAACAATCTATCCCCCATATGGTGCCCGAGGGTATCGTTGATCTCTTTAAAACGATCAAGGTCGATCAACATTAACGCAACACAACTTCCACCCTTACCGCTGGCTAAATTTGCCAGCCGCGTTTCCATATCGGTATACAACGCCTTGCGATTGGGCAGCAATGTCAAGGAATCGTGATTGGCCTGAAATTCAAGGTCGAACCAATACTGGTGGCGCTCAGTAACATCTCGACTAATTCCCCAGCAACCGGTCAGGTAGCCCTCTTCAACAATGCCATCAATGTGTAAAAGGTACCACCGTGATTCACCGTCAGAATTGATAAT
>NZ_JBNKYN010000263.1:0-508 GCF_050300915.1 Amphritea sp. | reverse complement strand
ACTCCAGATTGAAGGGTTTTCTTTATCGTTGTACTCTTGCATACCTGATCCTTTTGTTTAAGTTTAAGAAGGGCAGCTACAGCCTCTGCTTCTGCAGACTTGTCGATGTTTTATCTCGTAAAAAAATACAAAATAAACTGTTAGTGGAGAGGGATTGCCGCAGAATTGAATAGATCTATTGAGTCATGGAGGGTACAATATATAGGGGTTGGGAGACACAGGGGGTGGTGGCGCCCAGGGGGAAACCCTAGGGCGGCAGCCCTGGTGCCTTCACCCCTAAGACAACCCCTATGTGCTGGGCCTAATACTCACGCAGAAGGTGACCCGACAACCTCTATGACTAATACTATTACAATTCTCTAACACCCTCTGCAGTCACTACTCAGCCACTACAGATGTTGAGACTGGACTGAAACTCATTAAACACTGAGGAGGGAGTCCCTTCGTGAAGATGTCAGTAAACTGCGATGTTGTTGGGACATGGAGCACGCGGATTTGACCGATGATA
>NZ_JBNKYN010000262.1:0-509 GCF_050300915.1 Amphritea sp. | reverse complement strand
GGATCTAAAAGCAATAGTTCAGAGTATACAAGGGACCCCGCTACCAAGGATGCTTAACAGAAAGTACTTGAAAATGTATTATCCTATTATTTGGTAAGACACATAAGTTGGAGAATATTCCATAACAAGATTATCGCCCTTAGCAAAAAATGGTCGATGGAACATTATGGGCATCGCCCTCAGGTTAAATTTCATCTAAAATGACTTCTAGCAAGCTTAACTAAAAGGCGGGGGGCAAGTGTTGATGACCAAATTTGATAAATCTGAAAAAAAATTGAACGTTCCGATTTCATAATCCGGTTTTGTCAGTTTCAGAATGAAGCTGATCAAGAGAAGGGAAAGCACGAAGAAAATTCGATCGGACAGATTTGAAGCATAAAAGAAGAAAGACACATAAATGATGAAACAATGGAGAAATTAGGACTAAAATGGCAAAGTCGCAAAAACCAGATGGTCTGATTTTGTAAATCGGATGTTCCGGTATTTCTTGTGTGGATCTAATCTGACCA
>NZ_JBNKYN010000261.1:0-510 GCF_050300915.1 Amphritea sp. | reverse complement strand
TATTCATAAAAGAAGTCATTACAAAGGAGTCGATCACCCCTAAAGCCAATTTATCGGCTTGATACATCGACACTAATCTACCACCAGTCGGTGCCTGAGAACTTGCGGTGCTTGATTAGGGGAACCGCGCCAACATCACCATCGTCATCGCCGCTGCGGCCGTCGCTACCGTCATCTCCGGCACCATCATCGCTGGTGAAGCCATCACCGTCATCGACTCCGTTGTCAAGGTCTCCGCCATCGTCTTCATCGTCATCTTCATCGGACGACCCGACGCACAAGAAGCTTCCTGTCGTCGGGTCTTCCTCGGTCGACTCATCATCCTCCTCCTCTTCCGAGGAGGAGTCGTGCCCTTCCCAGGACACATCGTCGTCATCATCTTCATCTTCCAGTTCCCCATTGAGGAGGAACTGGAGGTCCTCACCATCGGTCAGGGACTCATCATCCTCTGACCAGGCCCAGAAGTCCCACTCCTCTGCGTCCCAGTGCAGAGGGGTGCAGGCCTCATAG
>NZ_JBNKYN010000260.1:0-511 GCF_050300915.1 Amphritea sp. | reverse complement strand
ACACTGTGGATAGATGGTAGGTTTTGAAAGACGACACTGGAAGAGATGGTGTATCAAATATAAGAAACAAGTTGGTAATCTCGTGTGGTGTTTTGAGATATTTTATACATATTTATAAAAATATTATTTAACATAATATAGGACACATAATATACATCAAGATGTGCATGTATATTATTTCATAAAATATTTTTAATTTTTGAATTCAGTTTTGATAAAAAAAATCTTGAAATAAATGATAGTTTTTTAGGATTTTTATTTCAAAATTTCTCAAATTTTCAAAAAAAAATTAAATTGAACCGATCAATTTTTAATGAATCACACTACTAGAAAAATGATTTATTGTAACACCCCATGATATTGAATGGTGGCTGATACCTAAAATAACCGGCATAGGTCCCAGGCTCGTAGCCAGTCGGCACAAAAAATGGAGCCGGTTATTGGTGCCGGCTCCTTAAGTGAGCTAGTACCACTTGTAGATCTTTAGTGCCGACTGCTTACGTCGTCCGCT
>NZ_JBNKYN010000259.1:0-511 GCF_050300915.1 Amphritea sp. | reverse complement strand
TATAATAACGAATTTATTCATTTTTTATTAAAAGTAGTACAAAATCTAAGTCAAATCTCTAAAAAATATGCATCAAAGAAATTATATTCCAAAGATAGTAGAGATCTATTAAAAAAGGAGGCAAAAACAAAAAAAGTTAGAGGAGAAGAGGACTAAGAGCATCTCCAAGAGAGAGTCCTAAAACAAAGTCCCAAAAATTAAAATAGGACTATTTGAGTTGTTTAGGGCTCAAATAATATGTTTTGCGCCAATAACTAGATCCTAAATCACATTATTAAAAAAGTAATCATATTATTAGAAAATAAAAGATTGATGATTATGTGAAAAATGAGGATAGAGGTTAATGCCTATAATTATTTGATAATTTTTTTTATAAAATAGGACAACTGCTGAAGACTGTTTTATAGGCTTAAACCTTATATTTTAATATACTACCTTATTTATTAGCTCTATTAGAGATGCTAGTGTAACTGGACATTAGAGATGCTCAGAGTAGTAGTGTAACTGGACA
>NZ_JBNKYN010000258.1:0-512 GCF_050300915.1 Amphritea sp. | reverse complement strand
ACTAAATTCACGACAATGTCCTTTCATTTTCAATTGTCTTTTCTTACTGTCTTTACCGTTAAACTGTTTAAGTTAACACCATCATAACGGCGTTATGGGGCATGTTATTTGTCGTAACCCCTGCGCTTTCAAACTTAATTGTCAGAAACGCCTGTAAGCCAGCATCCCGAAAGACTGCCAGCTTCCAAATTCGTCATCTCGACGACATCAGTACCTCATGCATATGCCTAATACTGATTACCGATAAAAAAGTGCCCGCCAAAAGCGGGCACTGGAAAGACCGATTAACGACGCAGACCCAGCTTTTGGATCAGAGATGCGTAACGGCTGGCGTCTTTACCTTTCAGGTAGTCCAGCAGCTTACGACGCTGGTTTACCATGCGGATCAAACCGCGACGAGAATGGTGATCTTGTTTGTGATCACTGAAGTGGCCTTGCAGCTTGTTGATGTTGTATGTCAACAGAGCAACCTGAACTTCTGGAGAACCCGTATCACCTTCCGCTAACTGATA
>NZ_JBNKYN010000257.1:0-514 GCF_050300915.1 Amphritea sp. | reverse complement strand
GTTTAGGAGGCAGGTCTTGAATCTTGCATCAAGTACTTCAAGAACTGAGAAGCACCACAAGGCGACACATTTAGCAATGTTGTCGCTTTTTTAGATTTCTTTTGGAATCAATGACTCTGACCCTATTGGTTTTTAACAGGCAATTTTAATCAGGGATAACGGGGTTTTGGGGTCAGGTTGAATCTTGCATCAAGTACTTCAAGAACTGAGAGGCACCACAAGGCGACACATTTAGCAATGTTGTTGATTTTTTAGATTTCTTTTGGAGTCAATGACTCTGACCCTATTGGTTCGATCTGTCCCCATTTCTCAGAAGGAGGCTTGGCGAGCTTATTCATAGCTGAAAAATAGATCTGTCCCCATTTCTCATGGAATCAATGACTCTGACCCTATTGGTTTTCTATTGGTTTTGACCCTATTGGTTTGCAAGAGTCGGGTTGTGCGGTCGCTGTAGCTGGCGTGTGCCGGTTTAGGCTGTCATAGCCACATGCATTCGGGTGAGAAGTTGCCGTGC
>NZ_JBNKYN010000256.1:0-518 GCF_050300915.1 Amphritea sp. | reverse complement strand
CGTTTCCACGTCTGATTGCGAACTACTCGCATACAGAAAACAAAAGATAATCAGCAGTTTGACAGGTGCTAACATTCAGGTCAGATCGCACATGAACCAAATTGTGTTTGGCAAGGCTTGATTGACAACTAGATCTGGATGAGACACCTGCGCTATACACAGCTCGATGACACGTGAAAAAGGGGGAAAGGACCTAGGAAAATAAAATATGACCTATAATTTTATATATTTAATCTAATATTTTAAATAAGATCAATTATTAAACGTAACTTAAAAAGTCAACGGCGACAACAATTTAAGAATGGAGGGAGTATGTCAAAGTCATACTGCTCTCATGTTCCACGTATACAGTTTCAGTTCATAACTAGGTTCAGATCATCGGCATGAAACACGTCAATACTAGTAATTAAGCACGCCCAATTTGTGCTGTATAAGATTAGCTATGTAAGTGCGCTGGCAGATTTCAAATACAGTATTAGTCTCAAGGTAGGTGATGGAAAAGAAAGGCAGTATGGGAC
>NZ_JBNKYN010000255.1:0-521 GCF_050300915.1 Amphritea sp. | reverse complement strand
CCAGAACTCCCACTAGTAGCCACCCTCGGTGTCACCGGACTAGAGAGGAGAGCTACCTGCACACAATTAGATCAAATTAACAAGGCAAAACCTGAGCAACTAATACTCAGCAAGACTTATCCGACAAAGTGGTCATAAATAATTAACTCCTAGACATGCAACGACCACAAGAGGTAAGCTGACTGACTGTCAGACTGCTACTAAAACTAGATCCTTACTTTCAAGTTTTAGCATCTAGTCTAATATAATTAAACTTTAAACTTATCAGCTAAGTTAATTAAACTTTAACAAGATAATCCTGAACTAAGCCAAACAAGAGTTGTCAAACAAGTAATTATAGTAAAGCATATACATAATTCATTAATAAACATTATTCTATTAAGTTTATTAAGTTATCTACATGATGACTGCCACAAACAAGCGGTACTCATATCCGAGAGTCACGACGATTCGAATCGATATACACCCTACCGAGGAAAACCCGATCAACACGCCACACACTTTCCACGCTCAGTTCACGT
>NZ_JBNKYN010000254.1:0-521 GCF_050300915.1 Amphritea sp. | reverse complement strand
GTAGGCCCTGCGGATTTCCTCGTCGGAAGCGTCCGGCGAGAGGTGGAGCAGCGCGTAGAGCTCCTTCCCGTCTTCCGGCTCCGGCGTAGACGCCATCTGGAGGCGGCCGCAGCGGCGGTGGAAGGGGTTGCTGGGTTTTTTTGGGCACGAGGGTTTATGTGGAATTTCTCTTCTCTTTTTCCGGGACGATTTGGCTTCGCTTGTGTTGGTAACACTTGTTTGTGCTTTTATTTTTTAGCCTTTGAAAAGGCCGTCTGATAATTAGTTGAATAGCTGACTGTTTGATTTTAGGTGTTGTTTTTTATAATATATATTTAGCTTTTTTGCACACCAAAAATCTGAAAACAGGTTTAGATAATCTTTTTAGCTTTTAGTTTATTTCTTCACAAACTTGGTTTTCAGCATTCCAAGAGCCAGTTAAGAAATTACCTGTTTGTTTCAAAAGCAAGCAGCAACAAACAGGCCTAAGAACATGTCTAAGAAGCTCCAAGACTAGGAGTTAGATCGTGATGTTAGTATAA
>NZ_JBNKYN010000253.1:0-522 GCF_050300915.1 Amphritea sp. | reverse complement strand
TCATGTTATCTTGGATATGACAAACGGTCGCTTCAGCTTCTTCAACAAGCTCGGGTCCAAAGATAACCTTCTCTCCCAGCTCAATCCAATTGAGTGGAGTGTGACATCGATGTCCGAATAACACTTCAAACAGTTCCATCTTCAAACTCTCTTGGTAACTGCCATTGTAAGAGAATTCAGCCCAGGGTAAATTCTGATCCCAGCTTCCTTGATGTTCCAAAACACAGGCTCTAAGCATATCTTCAAGTATTTGGTTGATGCACTCAGTTTGGCCATCCGTCTGTGGGTGATAGGCTGAACTATGGATCAAATGAGTCCCAAGAGAAGCATGTAGTTTCTCCCAAAAGCGAGCGACAAACTACGACCCTCGATCATAAACGACCATCTTTGAAATTCTGTGCATACATAACACACAAGCTATGCAGATCTCAACATACTTCTCAGCTCTGTACTTGGTGTTGGTGGGTATGAAATGAGCGGATTTGGTGAGTCGATCAATGATCACCCAAATCGAGTCAAACT
>NZ_JBNKYN010000252.1:0-523 GCF_050300915.1 Amphritea sp. | reverse complement strand
GGGAGGACCGACCAGGCAGAGGATCGGCCCCTTGATCTGCTTGACCAGCGCCTGTACGGCGAGGTACTCAAGAACCCGTTCCTTGACCTTTTCAAGACCATAGTGATCCGCATCGAGGATCGCCTCGGCCTGCGCGATATCGTGCCGGTCACGCGTCCCCTTGCGCCAGGGGAGCGAAAGTAGCCATTCGATGTAATTGCGCACCACCGTTGCTTCAGCCGACATCGGAGACATCATCTTGAGTTTGCGCAGTTCCTGCCGTGCCTTCTCTGTTGCCTCGGAGGACATCTTTTTCTTTTCGATCTGCTCTTCAAACTCGGCAATTTCCTGCTTGAACTCGTCCTTCTCTCCTAGCTCCTGCTGAATGGCGCGCATCTGCTCATTGAGGTAGTACTCTTTCTGACTGCGCTCCATCTGCGTCTTGACCCGACTGCGGATCCGACCCTCGATCTGCAGGATTTCAATTTCCTGCTCAAGAAATTCCAGCAACTTTTCCAGGCGCAAAGCGACATCCAGCTGCTCA
>NZ_JBNKYN010000251.1:0-524 GCF_050300915.1 Amphritea sp. | reverse complement strand
TTGTCTTCTTATGTTAGTTTTTCTTTTTTTCTTTTTATTCATCCTTTGTCGCTTTTTTTGTGCATTTTGGTTTTTTATTGCATTTCCCATTTTTCTGTTTAGTTTTTTATTGCCATTCCTTTTTCTTCCCCTTCCTTTTCTCCTGTGTTTTTGTCTTTATTTTCAGCTCCTATGGGTTTCATCTCTAGCTTATCCCAACTTTCTTTGGACTAAAAGGCTTGGTTGTTGGTTGGTTGCTTTGACCACTCGTCTTATTAAAAAAAAATCATATTTTTTATACTTTGTTTTATCACTACAGAAATTTAAAACATGACTTATAATTTTGTATATTGGGATTAATATTTTAAACAAGACAAATGGTCAAATGTAGCACAAAAAATCAACAGCATCAACAATTTAAATCGGGAGGGAGTATTTTATTGATATGGATATTCAGATGCATATTGTTGTTGGAGATGAAGAGTAGTATGAAGAGGGCAGGCAAAGAAGAAAATGCATCTCCAAAATGGATCTCATTGTTGGAG
>NZ_JBNKYN010000250.1:0-524 GCF_050300915.1 Amphritea sp. | reverse complement strand
TAGCAGCCCACTATGACGAGATAGGTCCATCCGACTCCAGCGACCTTTTCTGATCATTAAATACTTAGCCGATCTCTCTCTAAGTTGAGGACGCCTGACTTAGTAACACAAATTGAATGAACCCACTAAAGATGAAGGATCAAACAAGCAAAATAGTAATGAAGATGTTGGACCCAACAAACAGCATATGAAGAGTCCGATCATAACTGCAAGATAGCTCCTAGTAGAATGTTAACTTAAAAAATACGTCAGTTTTACGATCATCAGTTTCTATCTTTTATAATTATAGTTAGGATTCATCTAAACTCTAGGATGCGGTTTTCTGACTATAAATAGACACGGTAGATCTTCATCGAGGACAATGAAGATTAAAAAAAGGAAGGAAAAAGAATAGCAAAAACAATAAACAAATTAACATCAACAAAGTTATACTGGACGTAAGATTATTACTCTTCAGAGGGTCCGAACCAGTCTAAACCTTATAACTCATGTTCACCTGAGATTGATTTTATCAACTTACATTT
>NZ_JBNKYN010000249.1:0-524 GCF_050300915.1 Amphritea sp. | reverse complement strand
GCTGATAGAATGAAAGATATGGAACAGCTTTCCTTGTGGAAACAAGTTTAAATTTGAAACAGAATTGGAATTAAAAATCCTAGAAACAAAACTGCTTTTAAATTTGATACAAATTTATTGGGGGTTCAAACTTGTTTGGAAAAATCTGACAAATTCCTCAAAATTCCTATTCGGCTTGGCCTTCCAGATTGTGAATTTAGATTGGCATGGTTGTGTGGTGAAATCTGAAGTTTCCATACAAGGTCCAAGTGACTTGGTTTGAAAATAAAAAAAGGATTTGAATTCAAAATTCAAACTAAACCAAGTTCGTATTCCATCAAAGCACTATAGATACATGGTGAGGGTATTATAGATATACTGTAGCTGCTACAGTAACATCGGGGTGTTACAGCATGACTCTGAATCATGGTAAGACTGGTAAATAAATCATGCAGAAAGGAGATCAGTTGAATGATACCACCTCCGGGTTCTAATAATATGTTGTTTGGAAGAAACGAAGAATGAAAAGATAGTTCATGATGAGT
>NZ_JBNKYN010000248.1:0-527 GCF_050300915.1 Amphritea sp. | reverse complement strand
CTCAATCATCGTTATACCTTGATGCATGTAGTTAGGAATCTCGTATCTCTATTTTTTCCTCTATCTCAAATCTCTTCACAATTATTAGATGGCCAACACTCACAATCGTGGTGCCAATGAGAACAATGACAACAACACCAACCCACCTCCACCACCAACACTTGAGCAAGTTTTGATAATGCAAGCTCAGATGTTGCAGATCATGCAACAAACTATGGCTAACATGCAACAAGCCCAAGGACATCAGCCAGCACCACAGCCGCAGCAGCGTGACAAGCTTGGGGAATTCCAGCGGACTAAGCCCCCAACATTCTCTCACTCCATCAAACCAATGGATACAGATGATTGGTTGAAGACCATTGAAAAGAAGCTGCAAGTTGTTCAATGCAACAACAGAGAGCGAGTTTCATTTGCTTTGCAACAGCTGGTTGATCCTGTTGTAGATTGGTGGGACGCTTATGTCGAAGCCCACAAAGAGCCAGAAAGCATCAACTGGTAAGAATTTAGGCACAGATTTAGATCTCATC
>NZ_JBNKYN010000247.1:0-528 GCF_050300915.1 Amphritea sp. | reverse complement strand
TCGTCAATTCTGACTTGACTGTGAGCAGCAGTCAGAAAATTCAATTCTGGCACTGACATGTCAGAAATCTGACCGGAAGCGCAATACAATAATTATAGAAGACTCTTTCCTCTTTCCAACGGTTATTTGCACACCCTGATATGATCAACGGTTTAGGAGTTATGCAATTTTAAAGTCGACCGGACTGGTGGAATTTCTGTGCTGAGCAAAATTGAGCAATCTGAGAAACCTGAACTTTTGACCCCAAATCCAATACAATCTCAGGAATCTTCCAATAATAGCATCGTGTACAATTTTCTCAGCTTTCTAACACATCCTCACATGACTTACTTGGTTAAGTGGAACCAAGGCTATCAAAATCTGAAAACAACAAGGAAATGCGGATTTCGGCAAAAAACTGGAAATAGGTTCAGTGTCGGAGCGAGGTTTGAATTAGTTCCTGAGCTGAACTATAGGACCAACTTGTTCAGAAATGAAGTGTGGCACATGCTTCAGATCAGTTTTACCCTTTAGGATAGAATCTGCCTA
>NZ_JBNKYN010000246.1:0-529 GCF_050300915.1 Amphritea sp. | reverse complement strand
TTGTTCAACAATTAATTATACAACGTATTTCATACAAGAAACGTGAGAGACATAAAATTGTAACACATAAGTTAAGGTTTTCCTATTTTATTATTTTTCTCTTCTTTTTTACTTCAACAATTTTTTCACCGTGCTCTAATCGCTATTTTGTGATATTTTTTCACCAAAAATCTTCTTTTGTTGGCTCTAGTTTTTTTACATATTTTTTTATTTTTCAAATATTTCAAATTTGTGAACAGTAAAATTGTCGCTTTTGAAATTTGGTGGGGACTGAATCCACCAAATTTCAGTAAAAATCACCGAATTTGTTAACCCTGTTCTTGAGGGGATAACGGGCATTGCTACCTCATGGATAAAACCGGAGGTAAAGCATCATCCTTTGAATCCCGTTATCGCACGCTCCAGAGAGGATCAGATGCACCTTTTTGATAAGCCACACTTTAACACCCCTTCAGAACAGGAATTTCTCCCTTCTCCAACCTCCATGAGAAACCCACTTGCACTGCCTTGCGCCCCTTGCGATCAGTGA
>NZ_JBNKYN010000245.1:0-530 GCF_050300915.1 Amphritea sp. | reverse complement strand
ACGATCTGCCTCAACACTGCCGCCTCCTCCTCACCACTGGCCACCAGATGATGCCGTGGAGAGCAGTATACCCAGCGCCATGGCTGCTTCGGTGAGCAAAAGAGCCTGTTAGCACTTCCATCTATAAACTTTGAAAATCCATAACAAATAAAATACAACTATAAAAAATATGAAATAAATTCGGTTGGAATCCCCTCGTATAGAATTACATCTTTCATGCAGGAAGTTCTCTTTAATTCCTATTCTTTTAGTCTGCAAATTTCAGAGAATGAAAACAATTATAAATCAATATCTCCTTTTATGTGCATGATAAATTCATAAAACTTGGCATGCATTCTCCTCATGTCATTCCTAAGAGCTCACCAAATGGCACATTCAATTGATGCATATTTTATCAGATATTACATTTCTTATCCCTGCAAGGTTTGAATTTTTGTGATTTATTCCTGCACAAAATTGGGCTAAATTTTGGATATGTTACCCCCATAACATCCCTAAGGTCCATAAAAATCCCCATAATTTTTGGACTT
>NZ_JBNKYN010000244.1:0-534 GCF_050300915.1 Amphritea sp. | reverse complement strand
GGATTTCGTCCAAATTTTACAAAAGTAAGTTCCTTATATACACTTATAGGTCGATAACATTTCTCCTTCATTGTTAACTCTATATTAATGTTGTTGAATTTGGAAACAGTGCCTGGATGTACTACGTTGATAGGCTTAATACTGGCCAGCACCCTAAGGGCAGGAAGCGGTTGGGATACGACTTCAAGTGTGCCAAACAACCCTTGGGCTCTCTCCATTGTGGGTATTACACGCGCGAGCACCTGAGGATCACTGGACAATACATGATCAATCGTGAGAAAGTAAGTTACCATTGTGTCCTTTAGCTTCTTAATCTTTCTAGTAATATCTTCACATTTTGTGTTCTCGTAAATGTTCCTTTATGTTATTGTTCATTGCTAATTAATAACCGAATTCTGCTTTTTTCCATCAGCATCGTAATTATCAGAAGGAATGTGCATATCTTTTTGATAATGATATGTAAAAGAACGGAGTAGACCATGTTATATCTGACATGTGTATGTTCTTGCATCGTGAGATATTCAATACACAAGG
>NZ_JBNKYN010000243.1:0-534 GCF_050300915.1 Amphritea sp. | reverse complement strand
AATCATTGGTACGGTGCAGAACCTGCTGGTTACCTATGGCGGCAGGGTTGTCGGGGCGATCCTTGTCCTGATCATCGGTATGTGGGTAGCTAAGGCGATCAAGAATGGAATTGTAAAGGTGATGAAAAAAAGGTCGGTCGATCCCTCCTTGATTTCATTTCTTTCCTGCCTTGGCCATGTTGCCTTGCAGGTGTTTGTGGTGATTGCCGCCTTGGGCATACTCAACATTCCAACGGCGTCGTTTGTCGCCGTTCTTGGTGCCGCAGGTCTGGCGGTTGGTTTGGCATTGCAGGGTTCGCTTTCCAATTTTGCGGCCGGGGTGCTGATGATCATCTTCAAGCCGATCAAGGTGGGTGATTTTGTCGAGGCCGGTGGAGCTGTCGGCAGCGTCGAGGAGATCGGGATTTTTACAACGGTCCTGAAGTCGCCCGACAACAAGCGGATCATCGTGCCGAATTCAGGGGTAACCGGAAGCAACATCACGAACTTCAATGTCAACGGTACGCGGCGCATCGAGATTGTGGCCGGCATCAG
>NZ_JBNKYN010000242.1:0-535 GCF_050300915.1 Amphritea sp. | reverse complement strand
GCTAAACTTTGAAGATTTTAAAATCTAAAGGTGTTTTAAGCATGAAAAAGGGAGGCAGGGCATTGAAGGACCAAGATACAAGAGATTCAAGCCAAAAGGATGAAGTTGTAAAAATCAGATGGTTCGGTTTTGAATTTCGGAGGATCCGGTTTTTTTAGAACATGTAGAATCTGATTAGGGTTTGAGATTTAATTTATTTTGAAAAGATTTTCCCATATTTAGACTTAAAGAGCTACGTCATGCTACCTATATAAACATAGGTCATGGCTGATTGATGTAATCAACAATCAAATCTAATATAATTTATTTTCTCTTAGTTTTTGCCCTAGTTTCCTATTCTTTTCTAGTTTTATATTCTTTCTGTTTTCTTGCAATTAGATCTAGTAGCCGCCGCTTCAACCGCTTAGGTTGTCATGGCTCATGCTCATCCTTCATCCAGACGTCGCTTGACCATAGGAGAAGTACCCTCGTCACCTGCCGGCAGCACCCCTGGCTGCCATCAGTCCTGACAATACTGGATCTTCCGGTTTGTCAA
>NZ_JBNKYN010000241.1:0-536 GCF_050300915.1 Amphritea sp. | reverse complement strand
ACCCATTGCTACTGTGATCTGACCCACTTGTCAGTAACCCAACATAGTATGTGATTCAATAAATTTTAATTAATAGTGGAGAATAGAAAAACAACATGTTTTGTATATTATTTAGTTATATAATTTCCTGTTTGTCAATATTTTAGTCAAATAAACGTTGTGTCACAATTTGAGGTGCATACGAGTTCAAAAGTTGTTATGATGTATTGAAATCTCAAAGATTGACTTGAGTTATTATATATATGAAACTATGTGTCCAATTGTGAATCATGTATGGACAAATATATGTTTTCATATCATTTCTTAAAAAAAATTGACCAAAATTTGATATTATTGTTATTATTATGTGGTAATTTGGAGAAAGAAAGTTTGAATTGTCCCTAGAAGACAGTTCAATTTTTCATCTATCTCTAAGAAATAGACTATAATGGGCAATATGAGCGTAGCTGTAATTTTTCTGCAATTTTTTGTATCTTGTTATAAGCACATGCAGTTCAATAGGAAATTAATTTCGATAATAACATAGAAATTCATTT
>NZ_JBNKYN010000240.1:0-538 GCF_050300915.1 Amphritea sp. | reverse complement strand
ATATGATTGGGTGAGCCCGATTAGGGCATATCTGAACAATTAGACACCATCAGATGATAACGTCAAAGTCGAGCGCATCGCATGCCAGTCCAGAATGTATCATCTGATTGATGGGATATTATATCGATGAGGCGCCAATGGTATGATGATGAGGTGTATCTCCAGAGAGGAATGCATCCAATTGCTTTGGGATATTCACAACGGTATATGCGGATCACACTCATTATGGTGCTCTATGATAGGCAAAGCCTTCAGCCACATTTTCTACTGGCCTACCGCTAAGGATGACGCGATACAGATTATCACCAAATGCAAGGATTGCTAGTTCTTTTAGAAGCAAACAACAAAACATGCAAATCTTCTTTGGCCCATCGATCTCTCCTGGCCATTCGCCATCTGGGGAATTGACATCATGGCTGTTCTGCCCAGGGCGCTAGGAAGGTTCGGATTCTTATTTGTCGCTATCGACATATTCACCAAGTGGATGGAAGTTATGTCAATAGTAAACATCACACAAGATGTAGCAGCCAAGTTTTTG
>NZ_JBNKYN010000239.1:0-538 GCF_050300915.1 Amphritea sp. | reverse complement strand
AAGGTGGGTGATGTGATTGTTCGGGTTGATCCTAAGTACTTCCGTCCTGCTGAAGTGGAAACCCTGCTGGGTGATCCGTCCAAAGCAAAAGAGAAGCTGGGCTGGACACCGGAAATTACCGTTGAAGAGATGTGTGCTGAGATGGTGCAGAACGACCTGACCAATGCCAAGCAGCACGCCCTGCTGAAAAAGCACGGTTATGACGTAAGCGTTGCTCTGGAAGGTTAAGCGCTTTTCGTAAGAGCGTTTTACATTGTGTAAAAGCGTTTTACCACAGAGGAACACAGAGAAGGGCTTTTGTGTAAGAGCGGTTTTACCACAGAGGACACAGAGGGCACTGAGAAGAGCTTTGATTTTAAGGTTTTTTATTAAGTGGTTTCCAGATGTTCTGATAATGTCTTTTGGGTACTGTGGTTTGGTGGTGAAGTATTTTATAAGAGCTGCTTTTCCTCTGTGTTCTCGATGGTGAACCTTTCGGTCTATGCATTTATGGTTTTGTTAGGAGTTTTTAATGACTAAAGTTTTTGTAGCGGGCCAT
>NZ_JBNKYN010000238.1:0-540 GCF_050300915.1 Amphritea sp. | reverse complement strand
AGACCCTGTCCCCGGCTTGTGTACCATTAACAATCTCCGCATCTAATATATGCTTATCGACTGCCCTATCAACCAAACGAGTTCCATTGCATAAACCACTGTGCAGGTCTAGATTATGGAGGAGAATAAGGGGACAATTGATCTTGATCCTGAGCTTGTGCAGCGATAGACCATTAGGTGTGATGGAATTGAGAAAGTCTTAGGATAATTGTTACGTTCATCATCATCCACCGAATCAAAATTGTAGAACACCATAGTTTTGCTTGGAAATCTGTCAATCATTCTTACATTAATCTCATCCACATAGTCATTCCTCATGCAAAGAATTCCACGCTCATGCATGTATTGGCATTATTGCTAAGATCAGGGAACACACAGTCAATCAGGCGATCAATAGAGTGTTTGTCCTTGTATTCAATGACAATATCTTTGTGAAGATGAATGTAATCACCTGCAAACGTATCTTTGGTCCCATTACCGACCCTAAGAAGATAATCTGAAAACCAAGGATCAGATTGTACCCTCATATTTCTAGTAAGA
>NZ_JBNKYN010000237.1:0-543 GCF_050300915.1 Amphritea sp. | reverse complement strand
GGGAAGGCATCGACATCGCCCGCCATCATCGCGGCGAAGGCCGCGGTCGGGTCTGCGATGATGCGGAACGTCGCCTTGGAAAGCGCCGCCGGTTCGCCCCAATAGGCGTCGTTGCGGACGATCTCGATCCGGTCGCCCTGCGTCCAGCTCTGGAACTTGAAGGGGCCGGTGCCCACGGGATTGCTCTTGTTCTCCGCTGCGCTTTCCGGCGCCACGATGACGGCATCGCCCCAGCCGAGGTTGAAGAGGAAGTTGCCCGCGGCCTGCTTCAGGGTGATGACTACCGTCGACGCATCGGGCGCCGCTACGGAAGCTATGGGCGCGAAGAGACCCTTCTGCGCATTGGTCGAGTCCTCGGCCATGGCGCGGTCGAGGGAGAACTTCACGTCAGCGGAGTCGAAGGTCGTACCGTCGTGGAAGGTCACACCCTGGTGCAGCTTGAAGGTATAGGTGAGTCCGTCGTCGCTGACCGTCCAGCTCTCGGCCAGCGCCGGCTTCACCGCGCCGTTGCGGTCGATGCGGGTCAGGCCTTCGAAGATGTTG
>NZ_JBNKYN010000236.1:0-544 GCF_050300915.1 Amphritea sp. | reverse complement strand
CTAATCTTCGGGATTTTGTTTCTTCGCATCGTCGCGCTGTCCAGTTCAAATTTCAGCAATTTGGCGATTGCGCAAAATTCCGTAACTTCTAAACCGTTGGTCTGATGAGGCTGTTTAAGTAACTGATGGAAAGCTGGGAGAGTTGTCCAACTTTTTGGTATTCAACTCAGGGGAAGAATCCCACCTGAACAGCCCCAGAATTTATTTTTCTTTCAGCACTGCAATCTGTCCAGAATTGCAGTTTTCAGCAAACCCATCGTGGTGCAAAAAGTCACAGCGCCTAAACTGTCGATCGGATGACGGCAAGTAAATACCCGTTGAAAAGCTGAGAAAGTACTCTATATCTTTTGTATTCAACCCCAAGTCAGATACCAGCTAGAATAACACCAGATTTGAATTTTCTGACTGCTGCTCGCAGTCAAGGCTGAGTTAACGTCGATACCAAAATTTCTGTTGGGAGGTGTTGCATGGGAGCGTAACTACTTGCTACGGTGCTTCCGGAATCAATGCACCTATTCTTAACCCTGCAACCTACCCTCGCAAC
>NZ_JBNKYN010000235.1:0-547 GCF_050300915.1 Amphritea sp. | reverse complement strand
AAGCCGGGCTCGGCTAGCCCGCCGGGTGATATGACTGCCGAACAGATGCGGGCCGTTGCCGATCTTGCCGATACCCTCGGTTATGGCGAGATGCGCATATCCCATGAGCAAAATGTGATTCTGCCAGACATACGTAAGTGCGATTTATACAACCTGTGGCAAGCCCTGCAGCCGTATGGGTTACGCACCCCAAATGCTGGACTGTTGACCGATGTAATTGCCTGCCCCGGTGGTGATTACTGCTCGTTAGCCAATGCGCGTTCACTGCCAGTCGCCCGCGCGATACAGACACGCTTTCAAGATCTTGCTCGTGTCGAAGACTTGGGCGAGCTGAGCTTGAACATTTCCGGCTGCATGAATGCCTGTGGCCATCATCATGTTGGCAATATCGGGATTCTCGGTGTCGACAAAAATGGCGAAGAATATTATCAGGTCACCATTGGGGGTGCCCAAGGTAAAAACAGCGCAATTGGTAAAATTGTTGGCCCGGCGTTTCGTGCCAATGAAATACCAGATGTGGTGGAAAAGCTCACGCAAACTTATGTGC
>NZ_JBNKYN010000234.1:0-551 GCF_050300915.1 Amphritea sp. | reverse complement strand
ATGGTTTGAAGTTAATAGATTAAATAGGTAATTAGTATTAATAGATTAATTAAGAAAATGACCTAATTGTAATTATAAAAAGTTAAACAGAGACCTAAATGTAAAATTATAGGGATTAAAACATGATTTCAGAGAAGTTTAGGGGTGTTTTTGCAAAATTCCAGGGATTATCGAATTACAAAATTAATTTTCTAAAGAAAATGTCATGGAATAGGTTCATGGGCCGTAGACCGGGTCCATGGCGGCCGGCTCACGGGTCCACAACTCTTCATTAAATGAGAGTCGTCGGTTGATGGATCAATGGTCAGGATTAGCCCGATCAAAGAGGTACGATGGCTTCTAATCCGGAGCGTCAATCGGCGAGCGGACGACTAGGGGCAACTCCGGTCGGGGGGTGGCTCTCCAGTCGGCGGCGCAACTGGCCCATGGTGGCAGCTCACCGAAGTTGGCCATATACGGCGATCCGGACCTCAGTTTTTTACGAGGTTTTCACCTACGACATTGGGGCGACGTGAAGAACCTACTTTGCTCACCTTGGGACGTCGGGCAAC
>NZ_JBNKYN010000233.1:0-553 GCF_050300915.1 Amphritea sp. | reverse complement strand
GTGAAGATTCCTCTATCTTGATGATTTCGATGGTAGTGGCCAATGCTATGGCGTTGTTGAAGAGTCACTTGTCGGATCTTGATGTGGAACTTCTGCGCAAGGACTTTGTGGTTGATGAGGCGCATCATGAAGTGCTGGCCAGTGGCACATACGACGTCGCTCACAAATTTGCATCATCTTATGATTTCCCTAGCCTTGCTGAGTCCGAAGACAATGATAGTCCTAGGAACATGTAACTCTTCTCCTGTATGCTGCAATAGATCCCTGTTAATAAGAATTTTTTTGACTCTTTTCAAATACCTGATAGATATAGATATATAGATGCCCCTTGCTTTTCATACGCTGATGATAAATGTTGTATGAAAAGTATGTTGATATGTCAATCGAGATCTACTAATTCTGCGAGTACAAAAAGTATTAGATGGTTATTACTTAGGGACCGTCAATCAGGAGCCCCTTGCTTTTTGTATGTTGTGCTGCGCATGAAAAAAACATAAAACAGATGTTAAGGGACCGTCAATTAGGAACCCCTTACTTTTTGTATGTAGCATTG
>NZ_JBNKYN010000232.1:0-558 GCF_050300915.1 Amphritea sp. | reverse complement strand
GCTTATGAGTCGATCGGGGCCGACATGTCTGATCATGATACATGACGATCTCGTGCTCATTTGCACCCCTGCGTTCTGACGAATACTAGGAGACACACTCGTGGGATTAAGGGTCGAGCCGAACCATTGATAATGATATCTACTAAGCTGCAAAAATATTTTGAAAACTTGGTTAATCAAATACTAAATATGGAGTACATACCTATAGAGCCCCTTGCTTTTTATACATGGCTTGTGAGCATGTATGAATACATGGCTTGTGAGCATACAAAATACTAAGTCGAACTCTCTTGAAACATAGTAGCGGAAAGACACCATAACTCAATAGGTAATTGACCTGGGGCAATCGCACGCCTAGAACTCTTCATCGAAGTGCTCCAAATCTTCTTTAGCTTATGAGTAGTAGTTTAGCAAGGTTGAGTACACTTATGGTTGATACTCAGTAAGTGTGAAAAATAATATGATATGCAAGATATAATATCAAGGATAATATTGTAATAAGGATGTATGCAAAAAAGCACATATACTTGACTCATTAATTATTACGATCTTATTTAC
>NZ_JBNKYN010000231.1:0-559 GCF_050300915.1 Amphritea sp. | reverse complement strand
AATCAAAAAAATTGTGCGAATCCTCTTGATTAGATCTTTGCATTTGGCCTGACCAAACCCTTGTTTATGCATTATTTCCTTGTAGAAAATTCCCATAAACCAAAACTTGAAGAGTTTATTTACAAAAATGCATGCATGTTCATACATTGAATCTTGGCATGCATATTTATATCATATTATTTAGATTATATAAAATGTCTCATATTTATTTTGTGTCCAGAATAATTGTTATGATTTAATCTCTGCATTTGCAATAAATAAATTTTAGTAAATAGAGTATGTATAGGAAAATGTTCATTCTTGGTAAGATGCTTCTTTATGCTGTTTAGGACTTGAATAAAATCAGAGAGCAACATTAGGATCCTAAAATGCATGTTATTAAATTTCTAATGCATAGTTAATTTGTAAATAAATAAAAAAGCCTAGAAATAAATTAGTAAATAGCTTTTATGAGTTAAAATAAATAGAACACTCCTGATCATGTATTATATGGCACTTCGCACTCTATGCATTGCACTAGTTAATTGTGGCCATCTTTTGCATATGCGCTAGATCACGC
>NZ_JBNKYN010000230.1:0-560 GCF_050300915.1 Amphritea sp. | reverse complement strand
AAATGACGCACCTATAGCAAAGACCGTAATCCAAGATATTAGTCGATACCAGACTGGGACATACCTTGTTAGTGCTACTGCAAAGTTATCAAACTTACCATTTCGATACACAAACATTGCCACCAACGTGAGAACCCCAAATATCACAGTGCCGTTTCCGGCGATCTGATACAACAATTCTTGAGCACTTGGGTCATCAACTAAGTACATGCTTTACTTGCCTATTAACGCCCCGCTAAACGGCGAGCGTCAGCGAGTCCGGTGGAGGCCACGCTTTTTGTGGCCGGAACGTATTTGAGCGGCTTGTTATGTGTGATTTGAACTTGATGTTTCATTTATCAACTTTCCACATTGGGCGCATTGAACAGACTCCTTCCCGTAAGGTGTGCCACAGAACTTACACTTGCCACCACCAAAAAATAAATACATCAGTTTGCCGGCATAATTAGCCACTCGACCAACCCCGTACTTTGCACCAATAGCCGCGGATGTTAACACCACAATTGAAAAAGCCAGCCAATAATATGACTGATGAAAGAGGCCTGATAGAGCGAGGAGGA
>NZ_JBNKYN010000229.1:0-562 GCF_050300915.1 Amphritea sp. | reverse complement strand
CTTTAAGGAGGGGAAATCAAGGCGGGCGTGTTACGGCTTTGACTCGGCGTCTTTGAGGCATGGAGATGGGCAATGGGGCCGTCGGAGGCAGCCGGATTTGGCGGCGGTGCGGTCGGACTCAGGTGATGCTGGAGGAGGGTGATGACATGTGGGGCCCACCTGTCAGCTTCATCCCCTTCCCCACGCCAGTCGATCTCACAAATGTCGTTGCTTCTTCTCGTCGCCTCTGGCCACCCTGCGCCGCCCGGCCTCCAACCTCGAGATGCCAAGCGAGGTCTTCACTCCCCGCCTTGATTCCCCCCCCCCCCTTAATTTCACTCCTTAACCCCTCATCAAGCCGCCCCACCATCAATGGCGTTAAGGCTAATAGCGCCGGCCGTTTTCCCCTCCCCCGCCCCGGTGTGCCCCTCCCCGGCCATTATAAAAGCACGAGGAGCACCTCCTGGCCATCACCACACTCACCTCTCCCTCATTTGCTTGCTCCGAGTCCGCAACGTTCACCCCACCGAGCGCCTCCTCCGCCGATTGTTCTCCACCGTTGCCCGGCCGTGTCCGACCCTCC
>NZ_JBNKYN010000228.1:0-552 GCF_050300915.1 Amphritea sp. | reverse complement strand
GGCGCAGGACCTCACCGACCACCAGGGCACCGAAATCGGCGGAGAACGCTGCCGTCGCCGCCCTGTTTTTCTGCCCTACCGGTGTCGGGGACCTAGGGTGAGCCACCGACCTCTCCAACGTGTCCGGCGGTTGGCCGCCTCACCGGGGAGACGCCGCCGCCGAGCCGGACTTTTTCTCCTCACCGTCGACGAGGAGCTCCGGTGAGCTAGCGTGCCGTCCCTCGTGTCCGGCGGGTAGCCTCACCGCTGTGGGTGCTCCACCACCGCCGCTCGCGCCATCTCCGCCGCTGTGGCGCCGTCGCCGGCTGCGCCGCGACACACGCATGGGAGCGGTGACCGCTCCGGCGTGTGCCGCGCCGTCGCGGGCCGCGCTGGCCGAAGCCGGCCCAGCGAGCGCAAGTCGCGCCCGCATGGCTGCGGGCCGCGCACGCGCTGTGCGCGTGGGCCGAGCCGATGCCGCGGGCGTGGGCCAAGCACACTGTGTGACTGGGCCGAGCGCGAAATCGGCCCAGTGCACCCGGTTAAATTTTATTAATTTCTGATTTATTCAAT
>NZ_JBNKYN010000227.1:0-562 GCF_050300915.1 Amphritea sp. | reverse complement strand
CAAGAATGGTACTTTATCAATCTAGAATTCACACTTGCTGGACATGGTGTACAACTAGTGCTCTCGTAATCATTGAAGCACGACACGAAGGTGTTCTTCATGCTCTTCCAAATTCTTTGAGTATACCAGAATGTCATCGATGAAGACCATGACAAACATATCAAGCTTAGGCATGAAAACTAAGTTCATGAGATACACGAAGTGTGCCAGTGCATTTGTCAATCTGAATGACATGACTAGATACTCATACAGGCCATACCTCAAAATGAATACAGTCTTTGGTATGTCACATTCTCGAACCTTCAACTGGCGATACCCTGATCGAAGATCAATCTTAGAGAACACACATGCACCTCGGAGTTGATCAAACAGATCATCGATCCGGGGTAGCAGATACTTGTTTTTGACAGTAACCTCATTCAGTGGCCGATAATCCACGCACAACCTCTGGGTACCGTCCTTCTTCAGGACAAAAATCACTGGGGCTCCCCATGCGGATGAGCTAGGGTGGATAAATCCTTTCTCCACTAGCTCCCTAATATGCTCCTTCAACTTGGCTAAC
>NZ_JBNKYN010000226.1:0-562 GCF_050300915.1 Amphritea sp. | reverse complement strand
CCACCCAAAGCAGTTCCCACTGCGCCGTGCATAATCAGGCTACGTAGAAAGGCTCGAAATTGATCGAGATCCTCACGGTGAAACTCATGTACGCTGGTATCGTCAGAATGGTCGTGATCATTGTGCACTTGTTTTCCGGATGCAACTTTGTGGTAAACCGCATAAAACCCAACCGCCACTGCGATGAGTACTGCTGTTACCGTTAATGCGTCCAAAAATGCGGAGAGCACACCAGCTACGAGGGAGAACAACAGCGACAATAGAATTTTTGAGCGAATCTTAACTAAGATTTTAGTGAAGACATAAAGTAGCATCGCCTTCATAAAGTAGATGCCTGCCACCATGAACATCAGCAGCAAAATCACGGGGAGGGCGCCCGTCACTTCATGGTAGACCGAATCAGGATTTGTCATTCCCATTAGAATAGCTTCTAACGCCAATAAACCACCCGGTTGAAGCGGGTAGCACTTTAGGGCCATAGCTAATGTAAATATAAACTCTGCTAATAAAATCCAGCCTGTGATAAATGGACCGGCGACCACTAAGATGATTGGGTTTAGTA
>NZ_JBNKYN010000225.1:0-563 GCF_050300915.1 Amphritea sp. | reverse complement strand
CTGATGGGTTGCATCGGACCCTTCTACCCCAAAATCGTTGTTTCTAGTGTATTAGGTCTTAGGGGTATAGTAGTCTTTTAGTTTTTTACTTCTGCCTATAAATAGGACCGTAGAGGGATGAGACTCCTCGCCACTTCTCTAATTTTATTTTCTTATTTCTTAGAGTAAGAGTTAGCCATGAATAAGATCTTTTGCATTTTAATAATCAAATGAGTGAGGGAGGACGGTGACCTCCGTGGATCGGACTTGTTTAAGTTAAATGAAAGATTGAGTTTTGAG
This sequence comes from Amphritea sp., assembly GCF_050300915.1. Lineage (GTDB taxonomy): Bacteria > Pseudomonadota > Gammaproteobacteria > Pseudomonadales > Balneatricaceae > Amphritea. The sequence goes on along the minus strand of NZ_JBNKYN010000225.1, from coordinate 284 downwards.
TCTTGTGGTGTGCTGACCAGTTTTCCTCACTTTGATTTTTCCCGAGATCTGGGCGCTTCCCATTTTGCTTTTGGCAGCTCATTCGGCTCTTCGTTGTCCTGTGCTTCACCCGGTCTGATTTTGGTCTCGCTGTTTGTTATTCAGTCTGGTCTCGCGGTCTGCTGCTTTGGCCATAGCCGCAGCTTGCCCTGGCGTTCCTATTCTCGCGGCAGAGTGTACTGGCAGATTTTCCTTGCGGTTCCCTTGATTTTCTTTTCATCCTATGCCATTGGTCTTCACCTTCG
>NZ_JBNKYN010000224.1:0-563 GCF_050300915.1 Amphritea sp. | reverse complement strand
TACAGTGGTTAATCCTTTTAGGCTCTATCCTTAGAACGTGGTGATATGATGTCATGCTTGATTCATTGTACATAGTGCTAATAACCTTCGTTTGTGTCAGTAGTTCCTGATAGAAAATGTAGGGAGAATCCTACAAGGAAAATAACCATGCTTTTCCCCGCCATTCAGCCCGATAGTCATTTTTATTTCCGGGTTTCCAGTATTCATGAACTCTATGTTGAGCAAAGCGGCAACATGGCCGGTATCCCGGTTGTTTTTCTACATGGTGGTCCGGGAGCCAGCTGTGAACCGGTGCATAGACGTTTCTTTGATCCCGAAAAATATCGCATTATTCTGTTTGATCAGCGAGGTTGTGGGAAATCACGGCCACATGCCAGCTTGCAGGACAATACTACTCAGCACCTGATTGAAGATATGGAAAAGCTGCGTCAGCATCTAGGGGTTGATAAATGGTTATTATTCGGTGGTTCCTGGGGTTCAACGCTAGCTTTAGCTTACGCACAGACGCATCCGGATAAAGTGCTTGGGCTGGTTCTAAGAGGTATATTTCTATGCAGACAACA
>NZ_JBNKYN010000223.1:0-564 GCF_050300915.1 Amphritea sp. | reverse complement strand
CCGCTGTTCCGTTTCACTGAGAGTCATCTTGGTCTTTAAAGACATTATTTATGTAATAATTATACTCTATATTATGACATTTGGTTATCTGTGAGCACTTTTGGCCGTATGTGTGGAACAATTGATCCTGGGTCATGCATACGATGAGTACTCGGTTTTGGCATAAAAACCGGGTATGACAGAAGTGGTACCAGAGCCATGTCAATCATAGGAACGCTAGCCTAGATAGAAGAGTCCTTTCTTAATCTTATTTTAAGTATTTGTGAAAAAATATATATTTTATTCTGATCTCTCGCCTTTGCTTCTAATTTACAAAATATAATTTTAATAGTTATTTACTCTCGTCTTCTTCTCTTTCTAGATGGCAAGAGTGAAGCTGACAGCGAGGAAGCACGTTCGCGTGCCACCACGTAGGAATGTTGTGCCTACGGAGTCCCACAGTGATGGTCAGAATGCTGGATACTTTCCGAGGACTCTACGGACCGTGCTCCTAGCGCTGGGTTCTAGCGAGCCCCCGCTCTTCATCAGAACCCCAGGCTACTTTGTGGGGTGATCTATGAGAGG
>NZ_JBNKYN010000222.1:0-567 GCF_050300915.1 Amphritea sp. | reverse complement strand
GCTTCGCACTAATTTTGGGTAATTTTTTCATATTAATTGGGATTAGGGATAATTAATTATGATTTAATAATTAATCATTAGGGATTAACAATTAAAACAATAATTAATTCAATAAAATTAATTTATAATTTTATTTCATTAATTAAGTTTGAATTCAAAATATAGAATTGAAATTAAAACTTTATTGAGTTTATTCAATTCTCTGCAATTTCATAAGTTTAACCTTAAATTGATTTTTGTTTGAATTAATCATTGTTTAATCAGATGGAAAAAATGGAGGTGGTAGTGTGCAAATGGGCCGAATTCAGCTGGCCTGCTTCGGCTGGCCCAGCCACTTTGGGCTGGTGGCCCATCGTGGCCGAACAGGTGCAGCGCGCACAACCAACGGCGGCGCTGGCGGTGGCCCAGCCGGCTCCGGCGTGCCGGCGGCGGGGGCGGTAAAGGACGGGCGCTAGGGCGGCTCGGCAACACGGCACACCCGATTAGGGGGTCGAAAAAGGGAGGTCCTCACTGGAAGGATGAGCTCCGCAGCAACGTGTGGTCGGCTGGAGGGGAACGGCAGCGGGG
>NZ_JBNKYN010000221.1:0-567 GCF_050300915.1 Amphritea sp. | reverse complement strand
AAATGATTAATCTCAGTCATATGATTTCCATTTTAAATTTTATTTTCACCATTTTGTTCTATGTGACGAGATGAACAAAACAAGATCCCACTTGCATATGTTTTAAATAATTTTTAAATAAAAACAATTTCAATCAAATTTCCAATTTTTAGCAGTCCAAAAATTCTTCCATGTTTTTATTTCCTTTTTTTCTTTTCTGTTTTGGCCCGACTGTATTCCTTCTCCTATCTTTCTGACCATCTCATACTCTCAGCCATTTTTTCACCGGCCCAGTCAGCAGTTCGGTCCCACCACGCATTCGAGCCACCAACCCAATTTCCTTTGGTCATCTTTGACCTCTATACGCAGCTATTCGCTGTGTCGTCTGCCTCCAGCACCGTAGAGCGTCTCCCCTCCTCCCACTCTTTCATTCCAAAAATGTCTGCACCCCATCACCGAAAAAATATTTGCATACCAGATGCAAATCACGATGTTTGCAACTTGTCACATGTTTTAAAATTAGGTCCACTTTCATGTGAGGGACTGCAAACACCATGGTTTTGCATCAGGTATGCAATGAATATTTTC
>NZ_JBNKYN010000220.1:0-568 GCF_050300915.1 Amphritea sp. | reverse complement strand
CCGGGGTCGCTCTTGCGGCTGCCCTGAAAGCGGATGAGTGTCAGATCTATACAGATGTTGACGGCGTATACACCACCGATCCGCGGGTTGTGGAAGGTGCGCGTCGGATGGATAAAATTACTTTTGAAGAGATGCTGGAAATGGCCAGTCTTGGTTCAAAGGTGTTGCAGATTCGTTCAGTCGAGTTTGCGGGCAAATATAATGTGCCACTGCGGGTTCTGCATAGCTTTCAGGATGGTCCGGGCACACTTATAACAACAGAGGAAGACGATACAGTGGAAAAACCGGTCATTTCAGGTATTGCATTTAACCGCGATGAAGCGAAACTGACAGTTCAGGGAGTGCCCGACATTCCAGGTGTTGCTTCTCGTATTCTGGGGCCTATCAGTCGCGCTAATATTGAAGTCGATATGATTCTGCAAAATATTGCAGCCGATAATACTACTGACTTTACCTTTACTGTGCATCGCAACGACTTCGCCGCTGCGCAGGACATTCTGCAAAAAGTAAAGGAAGAGTTGGGCGCCCGGGAAGTTACTGGCAACAATAAAATTGCGAAAGTCTCCAT
>NZ_JBNKYN010000219.1:0-569 GCF_050300915.1 Amphritea sp. | reverse complement strand
GTTCTCTTTGGTAGCATGGAAAAGCTTACCCTTGAGAGAGACACACGCTTCACACGGAGGGGATAAAACAGTGTAGCGAGAAGAATGATCAAGTTTGTGCTTAAGATCTTTAATCTCAACGGCAGCAACCTCCAAATCAGATCAAAGCAACGGACAACTAGTGCAAGCACCCAAAAGTGTGGAACAAGCTTTGAGCTCTCTGAGTTCCAACCTAGCACCATCAAGCAAACTAGCAACATGTGAGTGTATGAGCCACAGATCTGCATAGTTAACCATGATCATATTATAGTTATCAAATGGCTTGGCACTCATATCATTGTGCACAGATCGAAGAGAAGCAATCTCAGAAAAAACACCTTCAAGCTCAAGATTCAACTTTTTATTTTCATGAAAATCTTGCAAAGCAACTTGTCTTGATTGCAAAGGGCATTCTCAAGCTCGACGACTCTAAAGGAAAGAGTCTCGGGGGATCAATCAACACTTACATCAGAGTCAGAGTCAGAGTCAGGGGATGAATCATCTTGCGCTTGGCTTCTCATCGTCCTCTGAGCTGGAGAAGTCGAAGTCGC
>NZ_JBNKYN010000218.1:0-572 GCF_050300915.1 Amphritea sp. | reverse complement strand
ATCACTGTGACTACCTCCCTGCTATGTTGCTTATAGTTGTAACTCAATTGGGCGAAGCTATTTGGTGAAGCTAGACCGCACCGACTCGAAACTGATGGGTGGTGCTTACCTGCCGGATTGCTCGTTTTAACATTCTCAACAAAGAGCCCCTAACGCTCGCGTAATAGGCGCGAGCTTGCGAGCGTCCTAATTGACGCGCTTGTTAAGCGATTCATGTCGACTTCTCCAATGCCCAATTGCTCGGCCCAGAGACTGCCAATAGAGGAGCGCTGACTCTAATATCGATCCTAGACAGCAGGCCATACAAGAGATCGTTTAAATTATGATCATTCAGATAGTGCGATACAAACATATCGAGAGAATCTATTTTACCGATAAGGCTATATGCTTCTTTTATATTCGGGTGATTGAGAAGCTTTTCGATAAATGCATAATCTTTGAATACGGGCAAAATATTCTCTGCTTCAGACTTCCTTTTAGCTTCAGAAACTGCCTCCTCTAAATCAGCGTCATCAATTAACGCTTCCTTTTTCAAGATTGGCACTGGATCTATGTCACCCAGCGCATGACTT
>NZ_JBNKYN010000217.1:0-574 GCF_050300915.1 Amphritea sp. | reverse complement strand
CATACCCACCTGCCTGGCTTCGACCTTCCCCTCAGGTGATATTAGAAAAGAGGTGGGTAAAGCAGGCACTTCGCCCATAACAGAGCGATGCACAGGTCCAACGATAAAGTTTGGATAAGTGATAAAGTAATCATCCAGAAACTGAGCGATTTTCTCAGCAGGAAGCACCTCTGTATTCAGGCCGATCACTACAGCATCGGTTTCTTCATGGTTATCATGGAAGGCCTGTAATTCAGGCATTTCTTCCAGACAGGGGGGGCACCAGGTGGCCCAGAAATTAACCAGCACCCATTTACCTTGATAATCCGATAAGTTCGCTGCTTTACCGTCAAGACTCTTCAACTCCATATTCACGGCATGAGTTACAGAGCAGAAAAATGTTAAAACAAAAATTAACAGTATGTGGCGCATAGGTTTCCGATAAAGCTTCAATTCGACAAACAGAAGATATCCTAAATCTGATGGTGATAAAATGCTGTCATAAAAAAAGGCCCGCATAAGCGGGCCTTTTCCATGCTGTGAATTAGCAGGTAATCACTTACTGAGCCAGGTAGTTCTGATCAGATTCTTCTAC
>NZ_JBNKYN010000216.1:0-574 GCF_050300915.1 Amphritea sp. | reverse complement strand
AGTAACAAAACTGTTACCGAAAGAAGAATCAATTATCCCTATCGGTAGAACAGGTTTTATAACTTATTCTTCACCCACGATGTCGATAATGATCGCAGCGATCACATCGGTATACAGGTGGATATCGATTTCATGCTCACCCGTAGTACGCAGAGCGCCTTCAGGCAGACGTACATCGCGTTTTTCAACTTCGGTGCCTGCTGCAGTAATCGCATCAGCGATATCAGCAGTACCGATAGAACCGAATAGCTTACCTTCACTACCAACCTTGGCAGTAATAGTTACTTTCTCTAGCGCTTCAATAGCTGTTTTACGAGCCTGAGCTGCTGCTAAAGCTTCTGCGGCTGCTTTTTCCAGCTCTGCTCTTTTGGCTTCGAATTCAGCCATGTTTGCAGCAGTTGCCGGCTTGGCTTTGCCACCAGGGAACAGAAAGTTACGTGCAAAACCAGCTTTAACACTAACCTTGTCACCCAAAGAACCTAAATTATCAATATTTTCCAACAGAACGATTTCCATAGGATAAGCCTCTCACTTAATCATCAGTATTCACAGGGACAGATTTCAGTTTAGCTCG
>NZ_JBNKYN010000215.1:0-575 GCF_050300915.1 Amphritea sp. | reverse complement strand
CTCTCGGATATGAGTGATAGTTGCTCGTTGCTATCATTCCATAGTAATGGAACTTCATTATGTTGATATGTTAGTTATAAGAATGACGCTGACTACTTTTTAGTCAAGGCATGTTAATAATCAAATATTGATTGAGTTACCTTGCATGTTTAGCATAGGTTGCAAACCTATTATTGTTAATCAACTTAACTTGGCTAATAACATGCTTAATAGTACTTAATGTAGGTGCTAGTAGGCTTATGAGTTCATTATCTTATTTGAAGCATTGCATGTCTAGTTTGTGATCTTTTGATAATGATGGATAAGTCTTGCTGAGCATAGTCGCTCAAGCTTTGCTTTTGTATCTATCTTCTATGTGTAAGTGAGGATCTTCCTCCTTCCAGCGATGCCGATGAGGGCTACCTGTGGGAAGTCCAGACCGATCAGGGTTGGGTTCTGTATTGTGACTCACAGGCATAGTTCAGTTGATGAAGGGCATTCTCTTCTAGGGTGAAGAGAATGTGCTTAACGATGAGAGAATCACTTCCGGTAATCCTTGTTAATCCTTTGAAGCAATCTTTTAGAGATTCAACCTT
>NZ_JBNKYN010000214.1:0-575 GCF_050300915.1 Amphritea sp. | reverse complement strand
GATCTGGTCTGGGGTTTGGGTAGCTATACATTTACCTTCTATCTATTTTCACCCTGTCAGTCGTTGTTGTTCCCTGTTAGTGTGAAGAATAGGGATTTGGGGTGATGGGTTTGGAACTGCGTTCAGTGGATTCCGATGGTTCAGGGCTTTGTCCAGTGGACTCCGGAAGCCTGTGGTAGACATCATACCCAAATCTAAGGACCGGTTCATGGAGCGACCACCCATGAAAACAGTACAACCATGAGCCTATATGGGTACGTCATGGTGTAGTATGTGGTAGAACCTAGTTTGGCATATGAATCGGTGGTGCGGATTGAGTGGACTCTCTTGGGATCCGTCTGGTTGGGAATGAGTGGGTAAGGGAGTGGACTCTCCTAAGAACCATACGGCGCAAGAGGGGGCCCTTGGTGATCTGGACTGACACCTCCGGTGAAACCATAGCGGGTACGCTGCGAATGCTGCAAACTAGGGAAAACCATTGAACAACCTTGTAGTGAAATCCTAGCGCACACCCCGGAAGTGTGTAAGAGTACTCGCCCGTACAACGAGTATTCGGCTATCTGAGGATAATCACG
>NZ_JBNKYN010000213.1:0-577 GCF_050300915.1 Amphritea sp. | reverse complement strand
CGCAGCGTCAGTCGACCCAGATTTTCAGCAACGGCAAAATCACGGCCAAGGAAAGCAGCGAAAGGATAGTGGTGGACATAATAGCGCCGGAAGCCAGCTCAACCCGGCGCTCATACTGCCGGGCAAAAATAAACACCATTGAGCCTGTTGGCAAAGAGGACATCAGGACAACGGACGCAGCCCAGAATGGTTCCAGCTTCATCAGATAAACGACCAGCAAGGCAATTAACGGGTTCGCCACGACTTTAACCAGGGTTACCCAGACCAGCCGCCCGGTCTCGCCCTGAATTTTAATACCCACCAGTGATGCACCCATGGCAAACAGCGCCACAGGGGCTGCGGATGGCGCCAGCATCGACAACAGATTATTCACCGGAACAGGTAGCGGAATAGAAAAATAGGAAAACACTCCCCCGGCTATCGGGGCGATCAATACCGGATTTTTGAGAAACATCCGGGAGAACGTCTTCCAGGCGTTCTGCCAGTAGGTTCCACCGGAGCTTTTATTGCCCACCAGCGCCAGACCAGCAATAAACACCATGTTGGTGGATAACGTCGCAATCACAACCGGCACGGT
>NZ_JBNKYN010000212.1:0-579 GCF_050300915.1 Amphritea sp. | reverse complement strand
GATCTGGCAAGAAGGACAATGAGATGAAAGGTGCAAAAGAGACCAAGAGAAGGGGAGTAGCAAAAGGTCATTTGCCAAATCAAAGGTTTTCACCAGATCATCAACACAATTGGTCTTCATTAGATCTGTATTCTGCATCAACAACATTCATGCCTATATTGTGGAATCCACCTTCATGTATGTTCAGTTACCCGTCATGGCCTTATTTTGATCCTTGGATGTCTCACGGGTCTTTATATCATACAGGGTTGTTTCCGACCCAAGAAATCATGAGTGCTACTTATATTTTAAAGTTTACTTTGGTTATGCTATTGATGGAGGTTAAGATCACTTGCCATAAGCTATATATCAAGATTGCTAGTTTTGGACATGCTATTTGCTCGAAAGGTCGAAATATTCAGTGGGTGAATAGTCATCAAGCTATACACTACTGTTGATTTCTATTTTGACTGTATTGATATGCTTATACAAGATGTCAGACCATTTATATGGCCGATGTTTATGGGTCATCGTCTTTACACAATTTTAGTTTCAGAATGTGTTTTCTGGTTTGCAAGCTACACCAGAAAATAGGAGGGC
>NZ_JBNKYN010000211.1:0-581 GCF_050300915.1 Amphritea sp. | reverse complement strand
CGAAGGATTAATTATAGATTGTCATGGTCACTACACCACAGCGCCGGATGAACTGGGTGAGTATCGTGAACAGCAGAAAAAAGATCTGGCGACTGACCCACTTTTTCAGCACGAAAAAGGTGTGATCAATATCTCCGATGACCAGATTCGTGACAGCCTTGAAGGCGCGCAATTGAAACTTCAGAATGAGCGTGGAAGTGACGTCACCATTTTTTCTCCACGTGCAAGCTGGATGGGTCACCATATCGGTAATCAATCCACCAGTACTACCTGGACCGAGCATTGCAACGATTTGATCTACCGTATTACACAGCTTTACCCAAAGAATTTCATCGGTGGTGCGCAACTACCACAGTCACCTGAATCAGGTCTTGAAGCGAGCGCGAAAGAGCTTGAACGCTGTGTTACTGAGTTAGGTTTTGTCGGCTTTAACCTGAGCCCAGATCCTTCAGGTGGTCACTGGAAATCACCTCCGCTGGATGATCGCTACTGGTATCCCATTTACGAAAAGATGTCTGAACTCAATGTGCCCGCAATGATCCACGTCAGCGGTAGCTGTCATCGCTGTTTTCACACTACAG
>NZ_JBNKYN010000210.1:0-588 GCF_050300915.1 Amphritea sp. | reverse complement strand
GACATAGCACGACTCAAATCATGGACAGCGAAACAACTGATTCAATATCTTGCAGAGCACAATGTCAGGCAAATTCTGGATCAACTGGCTTTTTATAAAAAAGCCCATAAAACTGATCGCGCTTATCAATTCTGGCAGGAGGGCGTGCATCCAGAACTGATTCAAAATGAAGAGATGATGCGGCAAAAGATCGAATATATTCACCAAAATCCGGTCAAACGGGGTTATGTGGATGAAGCCGTACACTGGCGATACTCCAGCGCAAAAGATTACGCCGGAACGGCTGGATTATTGGAAATTTGTCGGGCATGGTAGCAAGGTATGCATTCCCACGCAGGAGCGTGGGAACGAGTGAAAGCTTTCTTGAAGCCGCGATGGGCGAAACCGAGGTTGCCTGACAGGTTATCCCCTGCCCGATAGAGCAACAGCCGGTATAGAAAGAGCGCACTCAGCGCTCTTTTTTAACTATTCCTTACAGTGCCTTCCGTTCAAAGAACAGCCCTATTCTTACCTTTTCAGTTATGCCGATCTGTGTAATTATTAATGCTCCATGGAACAGTCACCCGCCTGATCAGGGATATGGTGTCT
>NZ_JBNKYN010000209.1:0-590 GCF_050300915.1 Amphritea sp. | reverse complement strand
ATGAAAAATATGCGTCGGCATGAAATGCAATAAATAATTATTTATTTAAATAAATAATTTGCTAGAGTTGTATTTCCTTGTGAAAATCAGGGTGTTACAATCACTCTATTTCCATGCCTCAGATTTGGGTAATTTACCTATCATAGTAAGTTATCCAATCACTTCTCTTATGTTATTTGTGCATTTACATATCGTATGGTAGAATCAGATATTGTCTTGTTGTATATACGGTCCCGTGTCTGGGGGATCATCTATGCAGTGGGACCCAGTGTGGTGACTGTACAGACCCCTCGGAGGCCTTTTCCCTGTGACGTACGGCAGCGGAAGGTTCTAGGCATAGCCATCGATGAGGTGTCGGGGGCATTGTCTATGCATGCAGTGCCCCCGGCCATATGCACTGTTGTGGTACCGACTGAAGTGACAGTTCTGTTTGGGCTTCGTAATCCACCACACAGATGGATCGGTATGGTGGTTCCCTCCATACCCCACATCACTATAGCCCCTTGTGTGGATTCCTTGCTATGCTATAGGTCGGACAGGCGGCCTAAGTCTATCCTTCAAGACAGTCCTGGAGTCTAAGGTACATATAT
>NZ_JBNKYN010000208.1:0-591 GCF_050300915.1 Amphritea sp. | reverse complement strand
ACCATATCACAATCCAGTCTCATTTCACCTGTTGTGATCCCAAAGAACCAAGTCTCTGAGTTGTTCCACATGGTAGACTGAACAACATAGCTCTCATTCCAACTATCAAAGAAGATATCATTGCCGCCCATTGGACGAACATTGGAAGGGGTCATCTCTGCCAAAGAATGGAGTCGGGAGAAGCTCAATGCTTCCGACAAGATGCCGATGGAGTCCTATGGTTCAAGAACCATTTGGTGGTTCCTAAGAAATTCAAGTTCCGTTGAAAGATCATGGATGAAGCACACCGTTCTAGATATTCTATCCATCCAGGAACCAACAAGATGTATCAAGATTTGAAGAAGAATTTCTGGTGGACAAGAATGAAGCGAGAAATAGCAAGGTATGTGTCAGAGTGTGACACCTGTCGGAGGATCAAAGCTGATCATTTGAGACCCGCCGGAAATCTGCAACCCTTGAGTATCCCTGAGTGGAAATGGGAGAACATCTGCATGGACTTCATTGTGGGTTTACCTCGCACCTCGCGTGGGTATAATTCGATATGGGTTATCGTGGACTGCTTGACTAAGTCGGCCCACTTCATACCCGTAG
>NZ_JBNKYN010000207.1:0-593 GCF_050300915.1 Amphritea sp. | reverse complement strand
ATCATTGATAATCACACAAGGAAACTACAAATATGCAGTGGTAGCGGTAGAATACTTCACTAAGCGAATAGCAATATAGCGGCAGCCGGGCTCAAGAAATTCTTCTGGCAAAACATAATATGTCATTTTGGGGTACCTAGAAAGATAATGGTCGACAACGCTAAATAGTTCGACTATCACATATTCAAGGATTTTAGTCACCATATGGGGGTCAAAGCAGCTTTCGCTTTAGTATATCATCCTCAATCTAATAGCGCAACAGAAAAGGCAAACACACTGGTATTTTCAGCTATAAAGAAAATATTAGATAATCAGCTGAAGGGCACGTGGGCAGAGGAATTGCCGAGGGCAGTGTGGAGTCATAATACCTCCGTCTGCAGAGCGACAAAATTCACCCCTTTCAAATTGCTATACAGAGAAGAGCGAGTAACCTCTGAGAAAATCAACCTTCGCAGCACCAGAACAAAGATGGAGGCTACTTATAGTCCTAGCAAAGCTGAATCGAAAGATTTACTAGAACCAGAGGCATGAAGGCAGTCGACAACCTACAGTCTTACCAAAACAAAACAAGAGCATGGAGAGACAAAAAAAGT
>NZ_JBNKYN010000206.1:0-595 GCF_050300915.1 Amphritea sp. | reverse complement strand
CCTATAAGCATCATACAAGCAGCAAAAAAAGACAAATCTTCAATAAATCGATAAAGAGTTATTGCCACTATTATTGCCATAATATTTGTAACCCAGACAGTGACACTAAATCTATAGAACAAATCCATTTTTGACTTCAGTATTTTTCTTTTTATAGCTATAACCATCAACGGAATTAAAGTGGCTTCAATGACAGTAGTTAACATAATTAATAGAAAAAAACCTACTACCCCTACTGCAAAAAAGCCCATACATTAAAACCTTACAAAGCTAACGCCGCCAACAGCGGCCGAGCGTAGCGAGGTCCAGTGCAATGCGCTTTTTGCATTGCACGATTGTGCTTGGCCTTGTTAAAACTTTATTACTGCTCAACTTTATAAAATCTAGATTCTACGATAGTAGTGCTTGATGTACCTTGTGGACTGAGAGGCGTAAATACTTGAACTGCCCGTGATTCAGGGACAACGATTTCTGCCTCTAAGATTTCTGTGCCAGCACCTTTGTAGACCACATAAAATTCATTGCCAAGAGTTTCATTTGATGCGCCTTGAACCACTAAGGTCAAAGAACCAGTATCTGCGCTTGCCAGATTATA
>NZ_JBNKYN010000205.1:0-597 GCF_050300915.1 Amphritea sp. | reverse complement strand
GCTTAAATAGGAAACGCCAGTGTTGATTGACACCGGCGCTGATCGCCGCTTAAAAGAGTTAAGCCAGCATCTCCTGTTCAAATACAACAACGTAGGTATCATTCCAGCGAGGGAACAGATCACCCTGCCACCATAGAGACTGCTGGTGATAACGACCAACCATCCACAGGCTTTCAGACCCCGTCCCAATTGAACTCGCACAGGTGACAACAACCAAAAAAACCATCATCAACAGCCTGGTTGAACGAATCATAATATCCTCCTCAGACCGGTACTCTGTTTTTAGGCTTCCTGACACGGATGTTGTCAGGAGACTGCAGGCTCCCTGTATTGCCGATCTGCATCCCTGTTTTTCTATTTCATGGATCTTTAAGTATAGTCAGAATAAGAAGTTCGTCAGAAATTTTTGATTTTTTTGCGTCATCTATGAACCAAAACAGATTAAAAAAAAAGCCGCTCAGTGAGCGGCTTTTTTATCAGTTCTGACCCGTTATTAAAGGCTTAATACCTTCTCGCCACGGGATAAGCCAGATACACCAGTACGCACCACTTCCATAATATGTGTTGTGCCCAGGGTTTCGATGAAAGCATCCAGCT
>NZ_JBNKYN010000204.1:0-598 GCF_050300915.1 Amphritea sp. | reverse complement strand
TGTCATTTCCAGCCATCGATGGAAATTGCTCAATCTAGGGGCGCAACCAGGACCATTGATTCAAGTTCCAACAACAACGATTCATTTTTTACCGACGTGGGCACTCTCTCATGCAATGTTTTGCAGCTGCTTTAAAGATATAGAAACTAGTTAATAACCGTGCGTGATGCTGTATGATTTTAAAATATCTTTTTACGTTAATTCATATGTCGATAAGATATTTGAAAAGTTAAAGAGGGTTGACCAGTTCATCACTGTGGGTGTCATCGTGTGGAGGGACAATGAGCGTAAGACAGCGGTGAAAGAGAACGACAACGGCAGGTGGAGCTCTGATGACATGGTGCTCTGGCTAGAGAGGAGATAAAATGGAGACGCGGTTGAGTAATAGGGAGAGTGATCAAGGTTGAGATGAACTTTTTATAGCAGTAAAGGGTGAGAGTCGGGGCATCCGGGGAGGGTGGTCAGTGGTTGCGGTGCAGATTCAATGCTTCGTTTCGACTTGAGAGGGGAGGCAACGGGATGAAGCGTTGCCAGAAGATAAAGCAGAGGCAGCAAGCTCGTCTTGGCTCTATGGAAAGGAAGTGTGACACGGCGTGGC
>NZ_JBNKYN010000203.1:0-600 GCF_050300915.1 Amphritea sp. | reverse complement strand
AACACATTACTCACCATCAATACGCCTACTAACGCGACATAGATAGCGATCGGATAGACCAGATGGCTGACATCAATATCAAACTCTACGCAGGCCCAGACCAACCCTGCAACCGACGCGGCTGCCGCAGGACTTGGTAAGCCCATAAAATATCGCTTATCCACAGAGCCTATCTGCGTATTGAAGCGTGCTAATCGTAAGGCTGCACCCGCCACATAGATGAAGGCACAGAACCAGCCAAATTTACCCGCACCGCTGAGCGCCCAGCTAAAAGTGACCAATGCCGGCGCAACACCGAAGGAAACCATGTCGGATAGCGAGTCATACTCCGCACCAAACGCACTCTGAGTATTCGTCAGACGTGCGACACGGCCATCCAGACCATCCAGTACCATCGCTACGAAGATGGCAATGGCTGCATTTTCAAAAGCACCGTTCATACCCGCCACTACCGCATAGAAACCACAGAACAGTGCACCTGTCGTAAACAGGTTAGGCAGTAGATAGATCCCTCTGCTCCTTGGTTTAGGACTTGCCTGATCCTGGCAAGGTTGTTCCTGATCCGGCTGTTCAGATGGTTCCGGTTTGTTTACCTGTGGG
>NZ_JBNKYN010000202.1:0-602 GCF_050300915.1 Amphritea sp. | reverse complement strand
AATCGGACGACTGGCCGGTGCTTTATCCTCTATTCGACCCGATGACATGGCTGCGCTGGTAATAAAAGAAATTTTGAATCGAACCGGCGTTGATCCCAATGAAATTGAAGAGATTTATTTGGGCTGTGCCAATCAGGCCGGTGAAGACAATCGAAATGTTGCGCGCATGTCCTCTCTACTGGCTGGATTACCGGTCGATGCCTCCGCGATGACCATCAACCGACTCTGTGGTTCTGGTATGGATGCCGTGGGTACAGCAGCGCGCGCTATCAAGTCTGGTGATACACAGCTAATGATTGCCGGTGGTGTAGAAAGTATGACTCGTGCCCCTTTTGTTTTACCCAAGCCAAACGCGGCTTTTTCCCGCAGCAACGAGCTATACGACACGACCATGGGTTGGCGCTTCGTCAACCAGTTAATGCAACAGGAGTATGGTGTTGAATCAATGCCAGAAACAGCAGAAAACGTGGCCGAAGAATTTTCTATCTCGCGCGCAGATCAGGATCTGTTTGCCTATCGCTCTCAAATGAAGACTGCCCGCGCTCAGGATGCCGGTATCCTAGCTGAAGAAATCATCCCGGTATCCATTGAGCAACGCAAAG
>NZ_JBNKYN010000201.1:0-604 GCF_050300915.1 Amphritea sp. | reverse complement strand
GGATGAGCTCGGAGCAACTAGCTAACAAGCTCATATCGCAAATCTCTAGCTACGAAAAAATCATTACTCAGTGCGAGCCTCATCGTATCGAAGGAATGATCCGTGTGTGCGTAGAAAAAATCGAGGAGAATCAATCTGGAAATTCTTACCATGTAATGTACACCTTTATGTGGTGGCCTGAATCTGAAATGGTGGCGTATACCTCAGCCGGAACCAAACCTGAACTGTGGGATTCTTATTCATCAATTTTTGACACAATGGCAGAAATCGAGGTCGTTGGCGATTTAACTCGGAAAAACGCTCATAACAAATCAATGCAGCCGACCGCTAACGCGTCGGCTGATTGAGGCGTTAGGGGCTTTTTGTCGAGAATGTTAAATCGAGCAATACGGCAGGTAAGCACCACCCATCAAGTTCGAGTCAGTGCAGTCTAGCTTCACCAAATAGCATCGCCTAACTAAGTTACAACAATAAGCAACATAGCAGGGAGGTAGTCGCAGTGATCAGCCTAGCACCATCCAAAACGTTCGCACTTAGCCTACGTCAACCCGTCGCGTCCGTTCACTTCATGTGGTCCATCGTCAACGAACGCCAGCCCGGCGTT
>NZ_JBNKYN010000200.1:0-605 GCF_050300915.1 Amphritea sp. | reverse complement strand
GCACCACGACAGGTGTCCATCCTTGAATCCACCAAGAAAACTTCAAACAAAAATTTTGGCACCGACGCTGAATCTGACTTGACTGCAAGCAGCAGTCAGAAAATTCAATTCTGGCACTGACATGTCTAGAATCTGACTGGGAGCCCAATACAATAGTTATAGAATACTCTTTCCTCTTTCCAACGGTTATTTACACACCCTGATACGATCCACGGTTCATGAGTTATGCAGTTTTGAAGTCGGCTGTACTGCTGAAATTCTGGGCTGATCAGATTTGAGCAATCTGAGAAATCTGCACTTTTGACCAAAACACAAATAGAATCTCAGAAAACTTTCAATACTAGCATTGTATATAGAGTTCTCATCATTCCGGCAGATATTTACATGCCCTCATACAATCAGCGGTTTGGGAGTTACGACTTTTGGAATTTGACTAGGTCGCTGAAATTCTGTTCTGAACAGATTCTGGCATTTTGAGAATTTTGCAATCCTGACCCCAATTCAAAGGTAATCTTGGGAAACTTCCATTTCTAGCATCATAGCTGACTCTCTTAGTCTTTCTGGCGGCTACCCATGTGCCTCAATTTGACTAACGGTTCAGAAGT
>NZ_JBNKYN010000199.1:0-607 GCF_050300915.1 Amphritea sp. | reverse complement strand
AAAATGGAGTGCTGATTACCTGAGTTGAAACAGATAGATAAGAGTGATTCGCTATGTATGTCCCCGCTACCTTGACATGGTAGCGCTTTCGCTCCGCTGCAACCGGATGAAGTAGGGCGGCTAACTCGCTAACGTATAAGGATATTTTCCTTTCCGAATATACAGTAGTCGAAACTCTGTAAAATATTGATAAATATAGCTTGATTTTTGCGTTTATATTCGGATAATACGACCCAAGTTGTTGAGGCGTAAGGGATTTACAACGGACTGCAACTCCGTGAACGCCGGTTCGATTCCGACCCGCGCCTCCATTCAAAGGGTAATTAAAACAGTCGCTTACGCGGCTATTTTTTTGTCCTGATTTTGGCTTCCGAATATTTCGGAATATCCGATCCGAATATACAGTATGAGATACTGTCATTTTTTTTGACCTCTTAGAGGTTGGTTAACAGCTTTTTCTATACTCCATCCAAGCTTAAAGATGCGGCTATGTAGGGCATGGTAATCTACAGCAGCAATGTCAGATAATTCGGCTATGGTGAATGACTTCCCTTGATATTCTACTCGTGCGTTCCTGCTAGTGTTGTTAGCTTGAACTTTATCGTTA
>NZ_JBNKYN010000198.1:0-607 GCF_050300915.1 Amphritea sp. | reverse complement strand
AAGGCTCCATAAAATGTCAGACGAAAAGGTAATAACGGCAAAAGCGGAGGTTCAGAGACTCTTGGATGCAAGATTTATACAAGAGGTCCATTACTCAAGTTGGCTCGTGAATGTTGTGATGGTCAAGAAAAAGAACAATAAATGGAGAATGTGTACTGTGACACCCAAGTGTCAGTGTAGCAGCTACAGTGCTTGACCAATACCTCACTATGTAATTTGAAGGCTTGAATGAAATCCAAGTTTGGTTGGGTTTGAATTTCAAATTCAAACTATTTTTAATTTTCTCAAACCACACCGTTTGACACATGGATTGTAACCCCTTTTCTTACATGCAAGTGATCCCAACTAAATTCACTTTTGTGAAGATCAAGTCAAGAAGGATTTTTGGAGAATTTATCAGATTTTTCCAGAAGGTTTAAATCCCTTTTAAAATTCATCAAAGATTCAAATGTTGAATATGTTCCAGGATTTTTAACACTAATTCTTTTGAGAATTGGATATCGGAACAATTGAGAAAATTGTTCATAATACCCCAATCTAGCTACATGCAAAAACTGGGAATTTTTCGAGCAAGGTAAGGCATCCATTTTCAATTTCCATGTTTGAG
>NZ_JBNKYN010000197.1:0-615 GCF_050300915.1 Amphritea sp. | reverse complement strand
ATGGTATTGGCATTCGAAACCTTGGAGACGATGCGCACATTGTGACGGGTCAGCACATCGAGAATAGCCGCGTCATAGCCTTTCACCCCAACCATATCGGGTTCAAACAGCTCCAGCGCGAACAGCTCCAGCCCGGTGACAATCTCAACCGCAGCGCTGTCGGCGGGGTGCTCATCAATCAGCGTGCCGGGATCGTCGGGTTCAAACGCATTGGTCACCCGCAGCGGCACCTTGGCCTGACGCAGGGTTTTCGCCGCTTTCGGGTGGATCGCCTCCATCCCCATATTCGACAACTGGTCGGCAACATCGTAATTCGTCCGGCCCAGCTTCTGCACAGCCTCTGCACCGACAAGGTTCGGATCGGCAGAAGAGAGGTGAAATTCCTTGTGAATGATCGCCTCGCGCGCGCCGGTCGGGGCGGCCAGACGCGAAAAGGTCACCTCGGAATAGCCGCGATCATATTCGCGCATCAGCCCTTCGGCGCATTGCGCATAGCCGGTGACGACAGGCATTTCACGGGTGGGATCGACTCCCTCCATCGCGCTCAGGATGCGCGCATCAAGGCTCTGATCCCCCTCATCGCGCCAACCGGAAAGATCAACAAAGCGGGCATTC
>NZ_JBNKYN010000196.1:0-616 GCF_050300915.1 Amphritea sp. | reverse complement strand
GTCAAGTTGTCTCAGTAGCACCGTAGTCCACATGACTCATCATCTATATCACGCCGCGGCTATGTCACCCTAACAACACCGTCACCAGCATGACTCGGCAGCACCATCACCAATATGACTCGACAGCACCATCACGTCACGATCAACATCGCCTCAGCAGCACCGTCGTCAGCACAACTCGGCAATGACATCACGCCATGGCTAACATCGCCTCAGCAGCGCCATCGCTAACAAGCCTCGGCAGCGACATCACGTCACGGCTAACGATGCCTTGGCAGCTGCATTGTCAGCATGACAAAGTAGCGACATCGTGCCATGGCTACTGCCGCCTCAGTAGCTACATCACTAGCATGACTCGACAACGATGTCACACAACAGCTTGATCATCAACATCAACAATATATGACTTCAGCAGCAAGTAGACACATTGCCAGCTCATACTGGTACTATTCACAAATATACTTGGTTCATGATCAATGCAAGCATCTCATTGCACTGCTTGGCACCTCCGTGAAGCATCTACATTTTGAAGATCCACGTTTGAAGATTTAAGCTCTAGACTCCCGAGTTAAATTCTTCGAAAGATTTAATTCAAGAGTTGGGGCTACACCTAATA
>NZ_JBNKYN010000195.1:0-616 GCF_050300915.1 Amphritea sp. | reverse complement strand
ATATAGATCAAATTAAGTTGATTTAAAAATTCTTCAAAACATATGCAATTAGATCTTGTTTTGTTCATCTCGTCACATGGAAAAAAATGGTGAAATCAGAATTTAAAATAGATATCATATGCGTTAGATTAATTATTTATAGTTTTGTATTATTTAGTGGTTATGCGGTGATGATTAGACTACTGAGGTGGATAGTTTGCATGCGTAGAGAATTGACAATGGGATAACAAATTTAGGAGACATGAAACCAAAACTATCTATGAAAAGTTACAAGATCCGCTATGAAAACTGATACGCCAATCTTTATAAAAAAGACACTCCATTCGTTCTCTTTTTGTTGTTGTCATTGACTGTTTTTAAGTTATGTTTGATCATTCATTTTATTCAAATATGTAAAATTATAAGTTGCATCTAAACTTTTTTTAGTGATAAAATAAATCATAATAAAATATATGCTAATTTTAATTTTTTAATAAGACAAATGATTAAATATAAATAAAAAGTCAATCACCATAACAATTTAACAATAGTATATATAAATCCGACAAGCAAGTATCTACCCATCTTGAAACCACGCTATCTGCAAGACGATCAGATAACTCAAGCCACCGGTCGA
>NZ_JBNKYN010000194.1:0-617 GCF_050300915.1 Amphritea sp. | reverse complement strand
AAATGGAATATGTGGCAGAAAACTTGGTCACAGACAAAGCCGCCTCCAATCAAGTAGTGTTGAATCAACTTGATACTGCCTCAACCATGGATGTCAGGACCGTCTCTGAATTTCTGGATGTTTTTCCAGAAAAGTTGCCAGGTATGCCACCAGACCGTGAAATTGAATTTGTGATTGAATTAGTTCCTTGTACTGCTCCTATTTTCAAGAGACCATATAGAATGGCCGCTAATCAATTAGCCGAGCTTAAGGAACAACTTAAAGAATTATTAGATAAAGGATATATCCGCCCTAGTGCATCACCCTAGGGAGCACCCGTTGTTTTTGTTCTGAAGAAGGATGGTACGCAGAGAATGTGCGTGGATTACCGTTCTCTAAATGAAGTTACTATCAAGAACAAGTACCCCTTACCTAGGATTGATGACCTATTTGATCAACTAAGGGAGCTTGTGTTTTCTCAAAGATTGACCTCAGATCTGGATATCACCAACTGAAGAATAGAGCATCCGACATATCCAAAACAACCTTCATTAATCGGTATGGTCTATATGAGTATACGGTGATGTCATTTGGATTGACCAATGCCCCTGCCTACTTCATGTACTTGATGAACAAAA
>NZ_JBNKYN010000193.1:0-619 GCF_050300915.1 Amphritea sp. | reverse complement strand
CAATGGGGAGGTACAACTAAGGTTATCCGATCTCACGTCCTTGAGACAAAAGTACACTGAAACCATTTCCGATTACTTGAGATGGTTTAGGGAGGTTAGAAATCGGTGTTATAATCTAACCGTTGCAGAAAAATATTTGGCCAATCAAGCTTTTGTAGGTTTGACACTGTATCTCAGGGATAAGTTGGATAGGTAGGAGTTTTCTGACACTAACCAACTCCTGCAGCGTGCATTGCCCTATGAGAATCGTGCTAAGTCTAGCCGATTCAGGGACAGCGCTAACAAGGACAAGGAAAAGCACCACATTAACTTCATGGATGAGGAGGCTGACGACAAAGAGGGCAACGAGATCTGCGTAGCTGAGTGGGTTAAAAAACCCGGGGATAAACCCATCTGATGCTCTTTCTTGAAGCCCAATGGAGGATGGAGGGAGGAGATGAGATACACTTTTGACATGTCAAAGTGTGATCGTCTCTTTGATCTACTACTTCAGGGATGAGTTATCTGACTCACCAAAGGACACATTATACCTACCGCCGATATATTAACGAAGACAATATATTGTATGTGGCACGACTCTTATACTCATACCACTAATGAATGCAATTAGAGTCAACGA
>NZ_JBNKYN010000192.1:0-621 GCF_050300915.1 Amphritea sp. | reverse complement strand
AAATAGCCTTTACCGTTCAGTTCGGCCCGGAAATTAATACCTTCCCAGGCGCCGCTGTTTTGTTCGCTCCAGGCGCTGCCGTCCAGTTGATAGAGGTGGTAGTTGGATGAACTATCCCCAAAGACAAAATAGCCTTTGCCGTTCAGTTCGGCCAGGAAATCAATATATTTCCAGGGGCCGCTGTTTTGCTCAGTCCAGGCGCTGCCGTCCAGTTGATACAGGTAGTCGGTCAATGAACCATCCGAAAAGATAAAATAGCCTTTGCCGTTCAGTTCGGCCCGGAAATAAATACGTTTCCAGGGGCCGCTGTTTTGTTCGGTCCAGGTGCTGCCGTCCAGTTGATAGAGGTGGTAGGTGGATGAACTATCCACAAAGACAAAATAGCCTTTGCCGTTCAGTTCGGCCCGGAAATCAATAGATTTCCAGGTGCCGCTGTTTTGCTCGCTCCAGGTGCTGCCGTCCAGTTGATAGAGGTGGTAATTGAGTGAACTATCCCTAAAGATAAAATAGCCTTTGCCGTTCAGTTCGGCCTGGAAGGAAACATCTTTCCAGGTGCCGCTGTTCTGCTCGCTCCAGGCGCTGCCGTCCAGTTGATAGAGGTGGCGGTTGCTTGAACTATCA
>NZ_JBNKYN010000191.1:0-623 GCF_050300915.1 Amphritea sp. | reverse complement strand
ACCACCACTGCCGATCTGGTCACGGCAGCCAGTCTGGATATTACTGGCACGTCAGACCTGGGTGCCGATGTTACCACTTCTGGTTCACAGACCTATAACGGTTCTATCACCCTGAACAAGGATGTGATACTGACCGGCACCAGCATCACCGCTAATGCGGTAACCGGTGCGCATAACCTGAGCGTAAACGGTGATGCCGATCTGAATGGTGCAATAGCCGTGAATGATCTGTCCGTGAGCGGTAATGCAGATTTTGCATCTACGGTCGATGCTAACGCGGTCAGTATTACGGGTAACAGCATTATCAATGATCTGCTGAGGGCGGATAGCCTGAACATCAGCGGTACCAGTGTTGTTGCTGCCGATATTACTACCCTTGTAGCACAAACCTATAGCGGTACGGTCACCTTGACGAATGATGTCATGCTGACCGGCACCAGCGTCACCGCTAATGCGGTAACAGGTGCGCATAACCTGAGCATAACCGGTGCTGCTGACCTGAACGGAGCGGTATCAGTTAATGATCTGTCTGTCAGTGGAGATGCTGACTTTGCATCTACGGTCGATGCTAACGCGATCAGTGTAGGTGGCAACAGCGTTATCGGTGATACCGTTACCGCAGA
>NZ_JBNKYN010000190.1:0-624 GCF_050300915.1 Amphritea sp. | reverse complement strand
ATTGTAAAAAAATGGTCAAGTTCAGTATAGTAAAATGACTGACAAGATCACAAAATAACTGAGTTCACTATAGCAAAATCATAAAATGACTGAGCAATATAGCAAAAACGGCTCAGTTCAGTGAAGTAAAATGACTGAGTTTGAAGGACTGGAGAAAGCGACCAGAGGGGGGTTAATGAGAGCCAATTAAAATTTCTCGAGGGAACTTGATCTATATCCCAAAATCGACCCGATGCCCCTCTTTTCTAACTCGACCAGGACCACCTAGCCATTGAATGACTATTAGCCATCAGAATCGGGTTAGGGACCATAGAGGAAACACGAATCGATGCTGGCAAGAACCCATGCGAGACTGACGATAAAAATTGAATCAAAACTCAGTTCAGGTCCTCACAGACATTTCACCGAACACCTTATGAACGTGTTTAGGAGGCAGCCATTTAAGAGCAATTAGCACAAGAAAACCTCGAGCTTTTTAATCCGATAGCTCAAAAACAACACCAAATTAAACATCTGCAGCAGCAATCGAACCAGACACGAGAAAATCGGCCGGGCGCAGGAGCAGACACTCACCGGCAGACGAAACTGGGCGAACTAAGAAAATCGCTTGTGACCGAAACAGGG
>NZ_JBNKYN010000189.1:0-630 GCF_050300915.1 Amphritea sp. | reverse complement strand
GTGCCATGGTCAACATTGCCTTGGTAGCACCATCACCAGCATGGTTTGACAATGATATCGCACCATGTCCAACATTGATTCGGGGGCCTAACGCGTACTTCCCCAAGCAGTCATCCGACTCAGAAGTTCACCACCGATCAGACTCAGGGGCTTGAGGAGTACTTCTCTGACTGACAGCCTGACTCGAGCACGCTTTTACTTGCAGCGCCGACCTCGACTCGAGGCAAGCACATCGTCACCACAATATTATGGGACACTTCACCAAACCAGCTAAGTCATTTTCTTAGTTGTATTTTATTCTGAGTTAATATCTCGATTTACTTTCAACTGGTTAATATACTACTTTAGTATAATAACCAATCGGGGGTTGCACATATCATGCTATACTACTCCTATTTTTAACTGCATGATAGTTCTTTTTAATTCTTACTGCTTATGTGCAATATAATTTTTATATGCTCATGAGTCAGGTGACAAGTTAACGTTTTGCTAAGTACTTTTGTGACACATATTCTGAGTATAAGGAATCAATTTCATTTGATCGATCTCTAATTGATTCCTTGGACTTTGGAATGCTCCAAGTTTATCACCCTTTACAAACAGGACAGGCGTACCAAAACAGTCGTGCAT
>NZ_JBNKYN010000188.1:0-630 GCF_050300915.1 Amphritea sp. | reverse complement strand
ATAATTTTCTACAGTTTCATTACCTTGTAAAAATTAGGGTGTTACAGGACTCCAATACACTAGAGGGACTCAAGAGTCGGTTTTCATTACTCCGCACTCGCTAGAGCTTAGAAAACCCCATCGAGCCTGAACAGATTCTGGCAGAGCTTCCGTGCTCAAGCTACTCCGAGGAGTCCCAACAAGCCGGGAAGTCCTCCGGCCGTCAGGAACTCGCCTCTCTCTCTAATCTACAACGAATGAACTTGGGAGCACTATAGGGGGTTAAACCTCACTCTCTTCACACTTTCTGTCGGGGGGAGCCCCATGGTATTTATAGGAGGAGTAAGGTGGTGATGTGGTCAAAGATTGGGTGCATAGGGCCTACTTGTCACGCCGGCCGACCATGCAACTTGGCCGGGAGGCCAAGTTTCCTCCTTGCACCGCCTTTGGGCATTGGATACCTTGAGCGCCACCTCTTTTGGACACGTAGACAAAGCGGGTTTTGGAAATGCGCCAACACATAGCCGGCCGGCCGGTGATGTGGCCGGCCGACCACACCTTGGCTCGGTTGAGCCCATGCTTTGTGCCACATCATTTCCTCGTGTCGTGTTTTCTGTGCATATGCCTTATTTTGGACATAATGAAGATATG
>NZ_JBNKYN010000187.1:0-633 GCF_050300915.1 Amphritea sp. | reverse complement strand
TCCCAACTAATTGTGTGAAAGGTCCATGTCGCTCATGACCGTGAGCACGGCTATCATGACAGTTTACACTCGGCAGAGGTTGCACAACTTTACCCACAGGTTGGTGATTCCATCACACGTCGGTGACTAAGAGTCTCCATTTTGCCCATCATACACTTCCTTAGGTGTATGGCCAGGAGATCACCACATAGTTTTTCACAGATTTTCCCAGCCCGCAAAACATCCACACTGAGGTTTCACCGCTGCGGAAGTCACATCCTACAGAAGCCCCCTCTTGTGCCAAGGTTAGGATTACACAATCCATCACCTAAGGTCAGGATTACACCACCCTTTCCTTCTGCCCCGAACATCCGTGAAACTGGGAAAATAACATGCTACTTGACTAAGCCTACCCATATCAGCCCTGTGCTTTGCGCGGTTCACATGGTTACACGTTCCACGAATAGGTCCTTAGGATCACTAGCAGGCACTACCACAATCCAAAAACAGTACATAACAAGTACTCGTGCATTCCCGCACCATCAACAAACATCCTCCTGCTAGGATCCCCTAGACTCACAAACTCTATAAACTTGTTAACCAATTCCCATGGTTAACCCCATACTTGCAAATTAAGCATGACGTAAAGATTAC
>NZ_JBNKYN010000186.1:0-634 GCF_050300915.1 Amphritea sp. | reverse complement strand
CCGCCCTCAACCGTCCTCATGAGCTGGCGCTGCACGTCCGGGGGGCTTTGAATAACGGCCTGACTCCAATACAGATTCGTGAAGTACTGATGCAGGTGGCGATCTATTGTGGCGTCCCGGCTTCGATCGACAGTTTCCGTGTCGCGATGCAGATTATGGAAGAGGAAGGCATCGATCTGAACAACCTGAAAGGCTGATCAGTCAGGTTAAACGGTCATTAGTGGCGTGGTAAACCGCGAATTGGAGAGCGTGTTTGGAACTCGTCATTAATATTGTTTTGCCGGTATTTGCCGTTGTTTTTAGCGGCTGGTTTGCCTGTAGATCCGGCGGTATACCGATGAGCGCTGTGAAGGCGCTCAACCATTTTATTATCAATTATGCTGTACCACCGATGCTGTTTCTGGCGATGGCTAAGGTCTCGCTGGACGCTTTGGTCAATCCCTCCTTTATTACCGCTTATTTTATTGCCACCACGATCACCATGCTGCTGGGGGTGTTTGGCTACCGGGGCCTGAAAAGCCGGGATAGCCTCGATGCCACGGTTATCTCACTCATCTGTGGCTGGGGGAATACCATCTATATGGGGGTGCCGCTGGCTTTCTATCTGTTTGGTGAGAAGGGCACCGTGCCGGTT
>NZ_JBNKYN010000185.1:0-635 GCF_050300915.1 Amphritea sp. | reverse complement strand
GGATCAGGACAGAAGAGGACATCGAAGACTACTATGCTCGGGACAGCACCAGCACCCCGTTGGTGTCCTTTAGGACTCACGTCCAGCCAGAGGAGGAGGATCCAGCGGATGAGGGTGCAAAAGTTGAGGGAGGAAGCGGTCGAGAAGGAAAGAGATGAACACTTCAACACTATTTGGCCTATATTCCCGATAAAGCAGAGGGTGAAGGAGAAGGCCAACACCCCTGCACTCTCGGCCTCCGATGATGACATGAACCTGCTAGATGATGATGAGTCTCCACTGATCAAGGACGGGTCTCCACCACCGACCGGCATGGACATCAACATGGTGTTCGCGTTGCCGACCGAGTTTAGGGGTATCGAGGAGGAGGTCGCTCAGATGTTTCTCAGCCCTAAAGAGGTCATGTTTGAGAAGCCCGAAGAGTCAAGCCAGCACTTGAAGCCATTGTACATCTGGGGCCACATCGACAGGAAGCCAGTCTCTAGGATGCTCATCGATGGTGGCGCTGCTGTCAATCTGATGTCGTACTCCATCTTCAAGAAGCTTGGAAGGGAGGAAGACGAGCTCGTGAAGACTAACCTTACGATTAACAGTGTGGGGGGCAACCCGATGGAGGATAGGGGTGTTATTTCCAT
>NZ_JBNKYN010000184.1:0-639 GCF_050300915.1 Amphritea sp. | reverse complement strand
CATACTTAGGGGGGGGGGGATTAATTCTACATCGTCGTTGGGCAAAATAGAACTAATTTAACTTAATTATGACAATTTCATCACCAACATTGGTTAGCAAATGAATTCATCACTTTATCACCAGATCATTTGTTTTCCTAATCAAATTTTCCCATTTGTTCAAATTCAATTAGCAAAAATGCTTAATAAGTGGATGAATAGCAAATCATGTAACTTAGCCTAAAAATGCAGCAAAAGCTTAATATTTCATTTTGAACTTAATCATGACACTGGCAAAAAAATTCATCACTTAATCTTAATCATTACTTAATTAACTCAATTTTCTAATCAAGCTAATCGTTAGATCAAACTTGACCAGAAAAATAAACACAAAATTTCTAAAATTGCAGAAAAGTGCCACTGAAATAAAACTTATTTTATCTAGAATTTTACCACACTAATTTTCTTAATTATACTTAATTTTGGGCAATTTTTTAATTATTCTGTTTTCCCAGAAAAAGAAAAAACAAAAAAACTTAATACTTCAAAATTCTTACGAGATTTTGGCCCCAAGAAACGAAAAACGACCCAAAACAGCCCGCGCGAAATCTCAAAACGCAGCGAAGGCCTGGGCCGCGAAACTCATCGCCCGCCTGGGCC
>NZ_JBNKYN010000183.1:0-643 GCF_050300915.1 Amphritea sp. | reverse complement strand
GGTAAATTTTTATTGTACATTTTTGTTTATTGCCTGCTGCATCGGCTCATGAGGCCAATACTTCAGTCAGGGGGATGCATTATATACTCATATATGTTTCATATAATGAAATATTACCTCTATTGTATTTATTTTATTCTTGTGCAAAAAATATCTCTTACCTCAGCTGTGAAAGACTTCGCATGGCCGGGCTAGATGACTGCATCATTTTATAGTCCGAACACTTAGTCAGAAGTAGACTGGGAGGGACGCATGACTCGTTCAGCATTTGAAACCTCAGCATCTCACGGCTTCACATGTTCAAGTGTCAGGCCATGTGCCACACAACTGACGGACACTTAGCTTGGCTTGATCTGAGAAAAACCCGAGTATCCAGAAGGACTCGGTACCCTTGCAACTCGGGCGGATCAAGGTCTTCAAAAGCCTGGTTAGGTGAGCCAAGGCTCTATGCCGCACGACCATGGCAATAAGAACTGATCACACCTAGAAAAATCCTTTGCTCAACAAACTGAGTGAGGTCTCCATCCGGGTCATCAAAAGCTTTGAATGCTCTATGAACTCGGCGCATGATGCCCACAGTCCTGAGCACTAAGTTGGGAATCACCCGGTGAAAAATCCAGACTACCCGAGTGGTTTGGTGATT
>NZ_JBNKYN010000182.1:0-651 GCF_050300915.1 Amphritea sp. | reverse complement strand
GTTATCCACGGTTGTAACAATGATTTAGAATATGGTTGATTGTGGGATCGAGAGAACGATAGTAACATATGAGACGTATAAATATTTAGACATGTTCAGATATTTCAGAGGATAATAGTCGTATGTCCTATATTTTTGTATTGCTCATGTCAATTGATGTTGTGGTGAAGTTGTCTGTTGTCCCTTTAGGGGTGTCTCTACCCCTCCTTTTATATCCAATGGGGGCGAGGCTACAAGGAAGGTAACTGAGTTGGTTACAACATGATCATAATCAGGACTCTATCTCTAGTTGCCTATTTTACATACATTTCTATAGATATAATTATCTATGCCTTAGAGAGCACACCATGGTCCTCTGGAATCTTCAAGATGGTGGGTCGAGTCATGGCCCACCCCTCCTTGGGCCTTCTGAGTCCATGCGGGGTGGTACCCTAGGTACCAATCCTCGTCAACAACCAAATTCATAACACATTGTAATAAAACAAAAGAAATGAAATATAAAGCATATAGGTTATAAATAAAAAATAAAACAAAACTATCACTTGTCAACCCACCACACATCAATACACATTAACTCTCTAGTTATGCTAGCACTATTTTTACCGTGTCACACAAGAAAACTTGCGAGTAGGATATTATGGATCGTTATCA
>NZ_JBNKYN010000181.1:0-657 GCF_050300915.1 Amphritea sp. | reverse complement strand
GGATCCCAGACTGCTTATAACCGCAAGCTCAGCTATCATGATAGTTGTACACTCTGCAGAGGTTAGTACCCTGTACCCACGAGTAGTGATTTCAACACCTTTTGGCAACTAGAAAACCTCCATGTTGCCACGCCGGCTAAGCACGATCACACTTCCATAGTGTGAGGCCAGGAGATCACTAGATGCCTTTACAAAGGTTAACCCTGGATCATATGTCTTGCTTTGCCACAGGATTCCCCTTATTGGGTACGACAGAATACCCTCATGCCCCTTTTGTAGTTGCTAAGGTTTCCCAATATTGTGTACAACAGAATACCCTCAGACCCCTCTTGCACCTTGTAGCCTTGTAGGTATAGACATAACAGTCCCGCTCATCCAATAAGACAAACTTACTAGAGCCTTCCTAATTAGTCAGCAAGTCATTCCATATCGGACACGTGGTGGCACATGTTGTCCTAGGTGTCTACTCCTAAGATTCGGTCCTTAGCAGATTCGAGCACCACATGCCATGACGGTATTAACCATCTTCACCATTCCAACCGTTGCTCAAACCACAACATCGATCCTCATACGGTAACCTCGCATCTCGACTGATGGAAGAAGAGTTAGTCTCGGTGCGATTTGGCATGTGTTGTCCCCCAAGAGTCTCCGAACCAC
>NZ_JBNKYN010000180.1:0-660 GCF_050300915.1 Amphritea sp. | reverse complement strand
ATTCCACTCCTATGTGACAATGAGAGTGCCATCAAGATTACTTACAATCCTTGTGAGCACTCTAGAACCAAACACATAGACATCCTGCACCATTTCTTGAGAGACCATGCCATAAAAGGAGATATTTTTATCTCACATGTTGGAACCAATGATCAATTAGTCGATATTTTCACCAAGCCCCTTGATGAGAAACGATTATGTGAACTCCAAAGTGAACTAAACATCATTGATTCTCAGAATGTGGCTTAGTTTGTTACACATCTGATCTGAAACTTGCCTATATAAGGGGCAGAGCGCCCCCCTTAGAATTCCAGGCCTTTTTTCTCTTCCACTCCATCTCTTGCGGCGGTCAAGGGCTCTCTAGGCAATTTTGGGTCTTCTCCACCGAATCCCTTCGGTTTCTTGGAGATTTGACTCCCCTTCTCCTCAGTCCTCAGAATCATCAAACCCTAAGTGGTTCTCTCTCTCCTAAGGTATTCTCAAGGTTCTCCTCCGATTTCTTTGATCTATTGTTGAGTTTCATCAATGCTAGACCCCTTTACCTTGGAGCACCATTAGGATGTCGTTATCTTGCATTGAATCTAGTCTAGAATCATACTTCATGCCTTGCCTATTTGAAAAGTAGGTTTCAATCTCTAATTTTTGCGATCTACTCTCATA
>NZ_JBNKYN010000179.1:0-670 GCF_050300915.1 Amphritea sp. | reverse complement strand
GCGATGATGCTTGGTCATAGACCACTTCAAATGGCATGGTGTGCATGGCCGTCTGATACGATGTGTAGAAGCAGAACTCGACCCAAGGAAGCCACTGCAACCATGACCTCAGTCTATCGCCCACCAAGCAGCGAAGATAAACAGTGATGATCTTGTTCGTGACCTCGGGCTGGCCGTTCGTTTGCGGGTTGAAGGACCGGATAAGGTGATCAGAGGGGGTGAATGGAAGCCAATTATAATTCCTAGAGGGAACTCGGCCTATGTACTGAATCAGACCTAACACACCTCTCTTCTAGGTCGGTCAAGACCACATAGCTATTGGAAAGCTATTGACCCTCGAAACCAGGTTAGAAAAACTTGCGTCAATGCGGAAGCACAAAAGGGGCAGATTTTGGGTTTATACCAAAACAACTCATGAACCTCTCAAAGATCAAGCAATGAATTTTATATGCAATTCATGAGCACTTATCAGTAGGATAACTCATGCAGTGCAATGAATCAAGGAACTGGTGTGGCTAGAGTACTCGTCATAACCTATACCAAAAACATAACCTTAAGTTATAAGCAATCGGTTTTCTCAATATGGTACTCCGCTCTTGAATATACCATACCTACCAAGAATCAATATAAATATAAAATGGAAGGATTTGATGATGAATGGAACGAAGTA
>NZ_JBNKYN010000178.1:0-675 GCF_050300915.1 Amphritea sp. | reverse complement strand
AGCATCCGCCAGGGACATCTCCCCTCGAACTCCCGCGAGCCGGCCGCCATGGCCGTGTGTAGGGATGGCAACAGATCGGGTTCAGGTCAGGTAGAGCAATTACCCACCTACCAGCAAAGAGGCTACGGGTAGAAATTCGTACCCGTACCCATACCCGCGGGTAGAAATTCATACCCGTACCCGTACCCGTCGGGTTTCGGGCGGGTATCGGGTACCCGTCGGGTTTGTCATTCCACATATAAAAACCACATCAAAATAATTAGTTTAATGAGTAAAACAATGGTTCTTTTGTTGGGAATGACTTTAGCCTCTTGGTCGTTAGTTATTGATGAACGCGGTGAACACGAAGATTTACGTGATTTGGGCCACCGGGGCGTAATACCCTACGTCCATGAGAGAACTGTGTTGTATTGCGCAAGCCCGCCTTGCCTGTGTGAGCCTAAGCCTTTTTTCGACTGACCGACCTATCTGTTGACCCCTGTGGAGTGGTGTCTACCCGAGCCTTTTATAGCTCAAGGTCGGGTAGTTTACAATGAGACCTGTAGTCCGACAGGTGGCCCCGAACTGGTTGAAACCCTATACAACATCTAGGGCCCTAATGGCTAGGAGTAGCTAACGATGTCTTGCACATCATTAGTAGCGTGGAGTCGTCCTGTCTCCCCACCCTGCTATACT
>NZ_JBNKYN010000177.1:0-677 GCF_050300915.1 Amphritea sp. | reverse complement strand
TACTGGACAGAACAATATTTAGGCACATTTCATCAGAAATTCAGTCCAAGTCTCATTCAGGCATATATTTTATTAAACATCACACAAATGTATAACACATATGACAATGACAGAAGTACATACACCAATCTATATATGACCATAATAGAAGTTCATACACCTAGGTAGTGCTCGAAATGTTCATGAACACTACACAACTTGCTTTGTGACTCACCGGACCAATCGCATAGGGCAGGAATATCAGCCATGTGGCCACTGTCTTGGTGATACCTGCCATTGGACAATATAAACTCATGCATCATGAAGCGACAAAGTCTTTCTGAAATTATTATTACCTGACGGGTCAAGGTTCTAAGCAGAAATGAAAACATCAAATTATGCAGTGAATCAACTTTCTCATAACCGATAAGTCAAGATTGTTATACTTACGACATCAGGATCTTTTTCAATGAGACTTTTTAAGTACTTCCCCTCGGTGTTGGCGTGTAAGTAGTAGCACACGTAATAACCGCAATGAACAGTACCTATAGCCTATTTTTACACTTTAATAAAAAAATAAATATGTTAGTACATATAACAATGCATATTTAATAAATATGTAGGCTACAATGATGTATATGTTAATACCGAA
Source organism: Amphritea sp. (assembly GCF_050300915.1). Lineage (GTDB taxonomy): Bacteria > Pseudomonadota > Gammaproteobacteria > Pseudomonadales > Balneatricaceae > Amphritea. The sequence continues at coordinate 46 of NZ_JBNKYN010000177.1, read as the reverse complement.
AATCTGTAGCGAACATGCTTCTCATCTTTATGTTTTGGATAGTGCT
>NZ_JBNKYN010000176.1:0-684 GCF_050300915.1 Amphritea sp. | reverse complement strand
AACCATGCTAGCCTACATTAATCTTGAATTTTGAATCCAACTTTACAATTTTGTATCTCGGGCAAAATATATTAGGGAATGTCTTGCCTAGCTGTTGACAGTGTGATATAACCTTGATCACTTCACCTTTGAGTTCATGTTGCTTGCTTGGTTATTCACATGTCGGGCTTGCCTCTCCCTAATCTCAAGCTTACCTGTACACCACCCAGAGCCAAATATGAGTAAAAAGATTTGCTTTACCATGCTTACACTTTTGTTGAGTTTTGGCAAGTGTCAATTTTCTAGAGTCTGTGGAAAAATCCCAGTTGAATATTCCTTCATTAAACTTTGTTTTCTAGCCTTCATTCACTCATGCTTGGTAATGCCCTATTCTAATCGAAGAAGGCATAATTCACCAAGCATTCCACAAACTCAATATCAAACCCTTATCATTCCTTGTCCCAACTTTGATCCTATTTACCAAGTGATTCTCCTAGAAAATTCCAATGAGTGGAATCTCTCCCCAGCAAAAGAAGGATCCTAAAAAAAAAGAGAGAGGAGCAAGGATTGAAAAGCAAAAGAGGTGAAACCCCATTTGAAAAGCTCCATGTTTCAAAAAAGGGAGCAAAATTGAAAAGAAAAGAGGTGAAAGCTCAGTTGAAAAGCTCCATGTTTTGAGAAGAGGAAAGAAAAAGAGGATGAGAT
>NZ_JBNKYN010000175.1:0-696 GCF_050300915.1 Amphritea sp. | reverse complement strand
TTATCCGATTGGGCGAAAGCCTCGGTTGACTTAGTCCAATCTGAACATGGGAAGTTGGATTTCCCGGGTTTTCCCGACGTCGAGTCAGCTTTGGTCTATTTGACCCACCCTCTGGCTGGGTTTTATTATCGAAGAGACGGAAAGCTTGGTACATATCGAGTATGGCACCAAGAACTGGAAGTTAAGCCTGCCCAGTTAATATCGGCAAATTTCAAGCTGTTATCTGATCTCGGGATTGTCAAAACAGTCGAGCAAAACTCTCCGTATAGCGTTTTAATTGAGCCAATAAATGAGTTTACTATTTACTTACCCCCAGTCACCATTGGGTAAAAATTTAACAAACGCGTCAATTAGGACGCTCGCAAGCTCGCGCCTATTACGCGGGCGTTATGCAGGTCGTGAACGGGCTGTAAAAACAGCCCTAGAATATTCAATTAGTTTTTGCAACCATTTTTGTTGCACGTGATTGCGCTACTGGTATTGGTCCAGTGAGACGGGTTATCGTTGGTATTAACTCCGCAACCAGTTTTACCACCTTTTTGTCCTTTGTGCACGATGCTCTCTCCGTTTGGTGGAGAATGTCTGACCGCCATAGTGTTATTCCTTATTTTGGTTTAATGTTTATTCTGGCCAAGGATGACCAAAACAATGTATACCAAGGTAAAATTTTAATGTCTATAGAATCCGACGCCAAAT
>NZ_JBNKYN010000174.1:0-697 GCF_050300915.1 Amphritea sp. | reverse complement strand
ATATGGATACGTGTATCGGTATCCGGCGGATACGTCGATACATCATTTTCTCAAACAATCCAATATGTGGATATGTTTAAATATTTTTTCAAAAAATAATATAGTGCAGACGAGATATAAAATAAAAGAAAACAAACAACAATATTCTATGAGAACCCATTTTAAAGGATTTAAGCATGATCCATAAGGTCATAATAAGTAAGTAAAAAAGTAAATCAGACCATTTCTTTTAGAACTAGATGTAAACAGTTATTAATCTCAAAATAAACATTAATAACCCTTTAGATGGGCCAAGACGTATCTGTTAATGGGCCATGGTGGCCCAATACGTATCGGAAAAAGTATCCGATTTATCTGCATTTATTTTTTTCTGGATACTCTATGGATATGTATCCAAGACGTATCCAACGAGTATCGGTATCGGATACGTATCCAGGTATCCGATACGCTATGGGTTGAAGTATCCGTGTTTCGTAGGTATTCAACATAACCGACAATGCTGTGTGTGTGTGTGTGTGGTGGTGGTGGTGGGCGAAGAAAAAAATGTCAAACGGATTTTTTTTGCCTTAAATGAAGCATGACATCTATTTGTATGTTCAAATAGTTAGCTCTACCTCTTCGTTGTCATTGCACTAATTACATACGATCTCATAGTCTGATATTATGTCAGTGTGGCTGTCTGCTTGAGTTGCAATGC
>NZ_JBNKYN010000173.1:0-702 GCF_050300915.1 Amphritea sp. | reverse complement strand
GCAGCTGAGCACGAGTGTGGCTCATCTCTCGCTCAACCTCGCTCAAGCGGTGGTACCCGGACGACAGCTCCAGGTCCTTGTCAAGGACATGGACTGTCTCCTGGCGGAAGGCATGGTTCTCGTGACCCAGCCTCTCGCTGTCCAAGCCCACTGTAATGGCCAGCCTCTCATACTCATTCATACATGTTGGTGCTCATAAAACACTGATTTCATGCGCCAACATGTCGAGTAAAAGTATAAAATAACCATGTATTCACCTTGTCTACTAACCTAGTTCCACAGTTTTAATGTTTATCTGATTTCAGGAACATAGGTGCCAAATTAGAGCATTTCAAGAAATTACAAGAACATTTGAAATTCTACCAAAGATAGTGTCACTACAGGAATGTTTGTGACACGTAGACCACGTGGGGCCAAACCACAAGTCAAGGGGGCTCAAGGGCCGGCCGGTCCAACGCCACAGCCGGCCGACCACACTTTGAGTTAGCATGAGGGGAACAAGATATGGTGAAGAATGAAAGTGGGAGTTGAGTGGAGGCCAAGTGTGGCTGCCCGGCCAAAGATTTTTGGCCAGCAGGCCACCTTCCCCCTCTTTTCCCTTCTTTCCCTTCTACTATCTTCCTCTTTATCTTAATCACCGCACCTCGAGGACAAATTGGAGAGCTTTTGGCCACATGGTCTGGATGCCTGGCCACCTACCTT
>NZ_JBNKYN010000172.1:0-704 GCF_050300915.1 Amphritea sp. | reverse complement strand
TCTAATCTCCAAGACCACAATTCTAAAGTCTAATAGCTCAGGTGATCTTTATCCATTTGCTGGCTTCACCAATTCCACAAATAAATTTGCTCTTTCCACCTCTGTGTCCTCTGTGGATCTTTGGCATCGACGGTTGGGGCATCCAAGTACTGCATCCCTCTCCAATTTAATTTCCAGATTTCATATTCCTTGTACAAATAAGAGCCTGACACCCTCGGTTTGTGAGGCATGTCAGAAGGGCAAACATGTTTGTATGCCATTTTATAATTTGCAATACATTACATACTTTCCTTTCCAAATTGTTCATTGTGATCTTTGAACATCGCCTATTGAGAGCTTTACTGGCTACACATATTACCTTATTGTTATTGATGATTATTCACGCAATAGGTGGACTTTTCCTCTTTGCCTCAAGTCTAATGCTTGTTCTACACTTCGCAATTTCTATTAACATGCTCTTAATCAGTTTCACTTATCTTTTCCACACACATCATCTCAGAATCGGAAGGCAGAATGTGGCATACGTACCATTAACGACATCATGCACACACTTTTGTTCCAATCTCATCTGAAACCCTGTTATTAGGTTGAAGCTTTACAGACTGCCACCTATCTTTCCAATCATCGTCCTAGTCGTCCTCTAAACCTGATTACTCCCTACAAGTTTTTATTTCTTCAACAACCTGATTACTCTCATATGAGAT
>NZ_JBNKYN010000171.1:0-705 GCF_050300915.1 Amphritea sp. | reverse complement strand
CCGAGTTCGGGAAGGGATCGGGTGGTTCCATCTCGCTATTGTCGCCAAGCAAAACTGGTTGCTCTAACGATTTGAACAAGTTTCGTTGTTCAAAGCGTCATTCGAATCCTGTAACCGGAGAGTGATGCACAAACTCTAATCCGTGCACTGTTTTATTCAGTGCCGCTCTTTCGAGCCAATGTATCTTTTTCTATCAGCTAACCAAACGCTTTTGGCGTTATATGGTCAAGCCTCACGAGCAATTAGTACTGGTTAGCTCAACGCCTCACAACGCTTACACACCCAGCCTATCAACGTCCTGGTCTTGAACGGCTCTTCAGGGGACTCAAGGTCCCAGTGAGATCTCATCTTGAAGGGGGCTTCCCGCTTAGATGCTTTCAGCGGTTATCCTGTCCGAACATAGCTACCGGGCAATGCCATTGGCATGACAACCCGAACACCAGAGGTTCGTTCACTCCGGTCCTCTCGTACTAGGAGCAACTCTTCTCAAATCTCAAACGTCCACGGCAGATAGGGACCGAACTGTCTCACGACGTTCTAAACCCAGCTCGCGTACCACTTTAAATGGCGAACAGCCATACCCTTGGGACCGGCTTCAGCCCCAGGATGTGATGAGCCGACATCGAGGTGCCAAACACCGCCGTCGATGTGAACTCTTGGGCGGTATCAGCCTGTTATCCCCGGAGTACCTTTTATCCGTTGAGC
>NZ_JBNKYN010000170.1:0-710 GCF_050300915.1 Amphritea sp. | reverse complement strand
TTATATTTTCCCAAGGGAGGATGGCTCTCTATCATGTCTAAGACTAACACTTTGAGTAACTCCAACGAGTACTACTAGGTTGTATAGATGTTACATTAACTGGGGTTAACAGGCACACACTAGTACTCCAGGTTCTATGGGTAAGATAAGGTTCCACCTAGTCGGGAGACTCGAGAAGAGGGTCAACTCCTAAGGATCTATTCTAGTCCTATCTATCACAACACGTTACCCAGGATTCCAAATCACCTGCTATGCTGCCTACTCTGCTTCGTGACCCTGGTTTCTCACTAACTGTCTCACAGCAAGGAATCCACACAAGGGGATACAACAACCCAGGTTTGGCCGGCTTGCCACGATCTCGGTGTGGTGGATTACAAAGCCCTAACAGGACTGTCACTCCTACGGGTACCACACTTCCGTGCAAGGCGTGGAGCTTCACTGAAGGATTTAAACCCGGACACCACATCCGTGAGTAAAGCCAAATGTTTCCCTGTGCCGATAAAATACAAGGAAACACACCAATGTCGGTAAAGCACTTGAGCTACGAGGAGCTAGAGTAATCTACTGAGTCAGACAGATAACCCACGGAGCAATAACAACAAACAAGAGGGACCAAGTGATAGTAACTATGCACGCATCTAAGCTCAAGACAAAACAAGAACATAACATATAAGAACTATAACTCAAAGTCTATAAAGAAAGGTAAGGAT
>NZ_JBNKYN010000169.1:0-715 GCF_050300915.1 Amphritea sp. | reverse complement strand
ATAGGATTCTTCATTTCCCCACACTTTAACTGTAATTATTGGTACTGTTTTCAGATTGAAAGTCTTGAGCATCTTAGGCTTACTCTCCACAAGCTTCCGATGCGTACCCCCAATAATTGATTCTGGCAATCCATCGTAAATAATGTAACGGAACTCTCCCTTATCCAGCTCGTAACACCGATCGCAATGCTCGGTGCTCACAAGCGGGATAGCGATAGCGACAGTAGAAAAATATATTGAGGCTAGCCAGAATAGCCATTTTAGATTTTTTATCAAATCACTCTTAAGCATCAGCTTGTGCTCTTCCTATCCAGTGGAAGCACATCGCATAACGCCCCGCTAAACGGCGAGCGTTAGCGAGTCCGGTGGAGGCCACGCCTTTTGTGGCCGGAACGTATTTGAGCGATTTGTTACATGTTTTAGCCGAGACGCACATGCCTTGCCACCCTGGATTCCAACAGACGAATTAACTCCGGCTGCATCCGATCGTAATTATCAGGGATATCCAAACAAACTAACTTTTTACCTTTGAGTAAATCTTTGAATTTTTTGGACACCTTATTTCTATGACTCTTTTCCATAACCAGAATGACATCAGCCCATTCGATAAGATCACCACTTACTACAGTTTCTGCGTCAGAGTTAGTGCCTGCGCCAATAGCGCTTATTCCAGGGTATTTGGAAAACACCTCTTCTCCCGTGGGGCTTCTCAACC
>NZ_JBNKYN010000168.1:0-721 GCF_050300915.1 Amphritea sp. | reverse complement strand
ATGGCGAAGCACTACTGGAATCCAACGGTGTACCCAGCCTTTTGTAGGTTCCTTTGGAAAATCATGGGTGTCAAAGAGAAAGCTATAGGGTGCGTTTGGTTCTGCTTTTTTTACCTGCTTTTGCTTAAAAATAAGCAAAAGCAGAATCAAAAGGAACTGCTTTCACCTAGCAGCTTTGACAAATCTGCTTCACTATATTGCAATTCTGAAAGCACCCTGGGAGGTGCTTTTGCCAGCTTTTTCGTAGTTCAATTTGCAATTTGAAATTTTGAAAATGCAGTAATTTTCCAAATTTGAAATTCGGTGATTTTTCATATTCAAAATCTGAAATTTTGAAAATTTGGCAATTTCCCAAATTTGAAATTCAACAATTTTTCAATTTCGACATTTGAATTTTTGAAAACTCAGTAAAATTTCAAATTTCAAATTCAAAATTTGGTGATTTTTCAAATTTGAAATTCAACAACTTTTCAATTTCCAAATTCAAAATTTGGCATTTTTTAAATTTGAAATTCAGTGAATTTTCAAATCCAAATTCAGTGATTTTTCAAATTTGAAATTTTGATTTAATTTTGCATTTTCTATTTTAAATTTAATTTTTTTAAAATATTCACAGTAGTTTCTAACTAAACGGCTTTTAGCTTTTTCCCAGCTCATAACCCACAAAAAGCTTTCTAACCAAAAAACTGTTGCAGGTTATGAACTGTGAGAAAACTAAAAG
>NZ_JBNKYN010000167.1:0-700 GCF_050300915.1 Amphritea sp. | reverse complement strand
GTCTTACACGAGGCCACGACACGAGGGGGACCGTGCCAAGGGCTCAAAACATCCATACTTTGCTTATCCCATCACAACCCGGAGGGTCCTCTCGGAGCAACCCCCTCCCCCTAATATACCTTAGGAACTTACAGGCTCCCAGGAGTACGGGGGAATTTTGTAATGCTGAGTACACTTTTTTTGACCCGGCCACAGCACAGACCCGGAGGCCTGGATAAGGCAATTTTTGAATATGGGACGATGAAATCATGGGATTTTGGCTTACCTGAGCAACTCAGAGCAACCCGACTGTGACCGGGTCACGTTACGAATTTTTCGTAACCCGACCGTAACCAGGTCACATTACGAGATTTCCTCACCGGGGCACGTCTACCCAGCCTCGCACAAACCCGAGTCCGGGGTAAGACTTTTTCCGTCAATTGCCCACAAAACTGCCATATTTTCCTTTCCTGACTGTTAACCAGACCGGTAGCCACAGGTACCAATACGTTTGGGTGCAACACGGACCCGACGGATGATGAAATCACACAACTTTAGCTTACCATCAAAACTCACAGCAACCCAACCGTGACCTAGTCTTGTTACGGGTTTCCTAACCCGACTGTGACACGATCATGTTATGGGTTTATCATAACCCGGTCATGCTACGGGTTTTTATTACCCAACCGTAACAATGCATTTTCAGGACTCAGCCTATCCA
>NZ_JBNKYN010000166.1:0-791 GCF_050300915.1 Amphritea sp. | reverse complement strand
GCTATTTTAGCTTTTATGATAGTTCAAACAACGGCCACCTCTATCAACTGGACGGCAGTACCTGGACCGAGCAAAACAGCGGCGCCTGGACAGATATTATTTTCGAGACCGAACTGAACGGCAAAGGCTATTTTCGCTTTTATGATAGTTCATTCAACCTCCACCTGTATCAACTGGACGGCACTACCTGGACTGAGCAAAACAGCGGTACCTGGTTACATGTTGAATTCCAGACCGAACTGAACGGCAAAGGCTATTTTCTCTTTTATGATAGTTCATACAACCCCCACCTGTATCAACTGGATGGCAGTACCTGGACCGAGCAAAACAGCGGCGCCTGGACAAGTATTACGTTCGAGACCGAACTGAACGGCAAAGGCTATTTTGTCTTTAAGGATAGTTCCAACGCCCACCTCTATCAACTGGACGGCAGCGCCTGGAGCGAGCAAAACAGCGGCGCCTGGAAAACTATTTATTTCCAGACCGAACTGAACGGCAAAGGCTATTTTAGCTTTCAGGATAGTTCACTCAATTACCACCTCTATCAACTGGACGGCAGTACCTGGAGCGAGCAAAATAGCGGCACCTGGATAAATATTCTTTTCCAGACCGAACTGAACGGCAAAGGCTATTTTTACTTTCAGGACAGTTCAGGCAACCCCCACCTCTATCAACTGGACGGCAGCGTCTGGAGCGAGCAAAACAGCGGCGCCTGGCAAGGTATTGATTTCCGGGCCGAACTGAACGGCAAAGGCTATTTTTACTTTTATGATAGTTCAGGCAACGACCAA
>NZ_JBNKYN010000165.1:0-797 GCF_050300915.1 Amphritea sp. | reverse complement strand
GTGGCGTCCCATAGGGGGTTCGAACCCCTGTTACCGCCGTGAAAGGGCGGTGTCCTAGGCCACTAGACGAATGGGACACAGTCACATCTGTAACTTTCCTCGTCAGAGGAGGCGCGTATATTAATGACTAACCCTACCCTCGTCAAGAAAAAAACAACAAAAAAGTCATCCGATTGAAACAACTGTAGCACAGTAAAAAAACCAGCGCAGAAAACCAGCATAGAAGCGATCAGGGGTAACGTGCAGCGATAGCAATACAATAATCAGGGATGAGGTAAATCAGCTGATCGATAAGATAAAAACAGGAGAGAGATAAAAATGGAGCGGAATATCGGGCTCGAACCGACGACCTGAACCTTGGCAAGGTTCCGCTCTACCAACTGAGCTAATTCCGCTTTACAAAAGGTGGCGTCCCATAGGGGGTTCGAACCCCTGTTACCGCCGTGAAAGGGCGGTGTCCTAGGCCACTAGACGAATGGGACACAGTCACATTTGTAACTTCCTCGTCAGAGGAGGCGCGTATATTAATGACTAACCCTACCCTCGTCAAGAAAAAAACAACAAAAAAGTCATCCGATTGAAACAACTGTAGCACAGTAAAAAAACCAGCGCAGAAAACCAGCATAGAAGCGATCAGGGGTAACGTGCAGCGATAGCAATACAATAATCAGGGATGAAGTAACGCAGCTGATCAATAAGATAAAAACAGGAGAGATAAAAATGGAGCGGAATATCGGGCTCGAACCGACGACCTGAACCTTGGCAAGGTTCCGCTCTACCAACTGAGCTAATTCCGC
>NZ_JBNKYN010000164.1:0-811 GCF_050300915.1 Amphritea sp. | reverse complement strand
CCGTTCCGCTTTTCTGAATACCGGGCAGGTCTGTCTGGGGACAGAGAAGGTTTATGTCGAACGCCCCATTTTTGATCGGTTTGTGAATGCGCTGAAGCTGAAGGCGGAAGCGGTGAAGTATGGTCGCCCGGAAAATCATGAGTCGAATTACGGCCCCCTGATCAGCAGGGAGCATCAGGAGAAAGTGCTCTCCTATTACCGTAAAGCGGTTGAAGAGGGCGCAACGGTTGTCACCGGCGGCGGTATACCAGAGATGGCGGGTGAGCTGGCCGAAGGAAACTGGATTCAACCCACTATCTGGACCGGCCTGCCGGAAACCGCCACCGCAGTCCGTGAAGAAATTTTTGGCCCCTGCTGCCATATCTGTCCGTTTGACAGCGAGTCGGAAGTGGTTGGCTATGCCAATGCCAACGACTATGGCTTGTCCACCACCATCTGGACCAACGATCTCACCCGGGCTCACCGGATGGCCGCCGCCGTTGAAGTCGGGGTTACCTGGATCAATAGCTGGTTCCTGCGGGATCTGCGCACCGCATTCGGTGGTGCAAAACAGTCTGGCATTGGCCGGGAAGGTGGCGTGCACTCCCTCGAGTTTTATACCGAGATGCGCAATGTCTGCGTCAAATTGTGAGGTGGTTATGGATCAGGATTTAATTAACTCGTTGGGTGATGAGTTGTATAGCGCATATCTGACTCGCAGCACCATTACCCCATTTACCGAACGGGGTCTGGATATCACGCTGGAACAGGCTTATCAGATTCAGCAGCGTTTTATTGCCCGTCGTCTGGAAGCGGGAGAAACCGTCGTCGG
>NZ_JBNKYN010000163.1:0-898 GCF_050300915.1 Amphritea sp. | reverse complement strand
CTTTCCATGAATCGGAGATTTCTAACCAAATACGGTGAAAATCTTGACTCAGATTTGGGTCTGATCCATGAAAACCAGACTCTCCTGTTTCCCAAACCGGTAGCTGCGGTTTTATAGCATGTAGCATTTTCAAAATGACATAACTTCCTTGTCCAAGCTCCAAATCATGTGTTCCATATATCCATTTTGAACATCTCAACAAGGGCTTAATCACGGAGGCTTCTAATCTTCAGTTTTAGTTCATCTTCTTGTAGTTTGAAGCACTTATTTGTTTCTTGAGTGAAATTCAACCAAATTTCCTGAGAAACATGTGCATAACCTGAAAAAGATGTCTTCATGGTCCAACTTGTGAAATATATAATGTTGGCCGCCATTTAGAAATACTGACCATTTTATCATTGTAAAAACCGGATATTCCGGTTTGGCAATCCGGACACTTCAGTTTTTCTAGAATGTCGAATTTGGTCGTCCACACATGAATTGACTTCATGTTTTCCTTCCTTTTTCCATGCTTCAAACATACTTTAATCTTCAAATCTTCATGTTTAGCTCATTCTTTGATCCTATTCTGAAACTGGCAAAATCAGATACTCCGATTTTCCAAACTGGATAGTCCAGTTTTTCCAGACTTGCCAAATTTGGTCATCAACACATGCCCCTGCCTTTTAGTTAAGCTTGCATATTAAAAGATATTTTTAGATCAAATTTTTCCTAAGGGCGATGCCCATAGTGTTTCATTAGCCATTTTTGTGCTAAGGGCGATAATCTTGTTATCGACCATTTCTAACTCAAGTGTCTTGCCAAACACTAGGATAGTACCGTTTTAAGTACTTTCCATTAAGTGCCCTTGGCAACAAGATTCCTTGTACATTCTCAACTATATAAGAATTTTCAGGAA
>NZ_JBNKYN010000162.1:0-1019 GCF_050300915.1 Amphritea sp. | reverse complement strand
AGAGGTTATATGGCCAACCGATCTTTGTACGCTGGATGATGATGCTATGGTCATCCGCGAAACAACCCACCGTTTCAGCAAACTTTCGTTTCACCGGGATATGGTTGGCAGGCGTTTGCCCTTGTTGATGACGGCAACAGGCAGGGCGTATATCGCTTACTGTCCGGATGACGAGCGCGAAGAGATACTCGCCCGGTTACGACAGCAGGACAGCCGGCAGGGGAGTCATGCAAACGATGAGGATTATGTTCGTCGGGTGCTTCGTCAGACCCGGGAGCAGGGGTATGGTGCTAACAATCAGGACTGGGGGGATGAGGGAAATATTGCCGCAATCGCCAGGCCGATTATGCGTGAAAATGAAGTAGTAGGGTGTTTGAATCTGGTATATATCGCTAAAGCGATGTCGACCGAAAAGGCAGCGAAAAAATATCTGAAGAAAATGAATGATGTTATTCTGAAAATAGAGGAACAGTTGTAGCTGAAATAATATTTTTTCGAAAAACGGGCTGTTAAATAATAAAATAACAGCCCGTCATTATTTAATGCTTCAGGAAGTCTAAAACCATTCTGTTAAATGTATCTGCGTGTTCCCACTGTGCCCAGTGACCACAATTATTAAAGATATGTAACTGTGCATTAGGGATCCCACGAATTAGCTTGAGGCCGATATCCATTGGCACAAAACGGTCATCGCGTCCCCAGACAACCAGCGTCTCAGCCTTAATTTCTGCCAGCCGCGGACCAAAATCAGGGAACTGTTTAGGATTGGCTTCGAGACTTTTAACGAAGTTTTCCAGATGATCTTTACGGGACAACATATTGTCCAGACGCAGCTGGAACATCTCGTCGGTCAGATGACTGCTGTCGTAAACAAATACCGACATCATCTTTTTCAGTGCTTCCAGATCGGGGCTGCGATAGAGCGCCTGAATCAGTTTGATTCCTTCCGTTGGCATCGGTACAAACTGGCTTGGCCCACCGGTACCGCCGCCCATCAGAATCAGTTTGTTAACCCGTTC
>NZ_JBNKYN010000161.1:0-1094 GCF_050300915.1 Amphritea sp. | reverse complement strand
TCAGTCTAGAACTAAATCTAATATACTTATATAATTGATAACATAATATCAATTATTTATTTATTTTAAATGCAAGCTATCCACATTAGTTGTCACATCATACATCGATTTATATCTCTCACACATAACTGATACACATCATCTTGAATAGTACAAAAAATTTAAAATAATTTATCTCAGTCATATGATATTTATTTAAAATTTTATTTTCACCATTGTGTTCTATGTGACGAGATTAACAAAACAATATCTCAGTTACATATATTTTGAAGAATTTTTAAATTAACTTAATTTAATCTATTTTTGCATATGTTTATATTTGTAACAGATCAAGAGTTATGAGTTATGGGCTATGACCACTCTCTGGTCAAAATGATATACTTAAATTCATTTATTATTTCATGATCATATTTCTTACAGTATATATTTTCAAACATTTTTTTCCTGCTAGTACTATATAGTCACTAAAGAGTGCAATAATATCATTTTAAATTTAATTATCTTTTACTTTAATTAAAATCAACATATAAATTTACATAAATATAACATATTTTGAAGTCTCACAACATCGCACGGGGTTATCAACTACTTTTTTTGACAATTAAAACTAGTAGCTGGCATATGGGCCCAAGTGTGACATCACACCTTTAAGAAATGATGGTTAGTCCTAATCAGGATCATTACGGGGTACCATTACCAAAGTAATGACGCATAATACATCACATACAAGAATTAAACATATGAAATGCTCTCAAAGTTAAATTTTATTACAATTTGAGTTTTGAATTCGATTACAGAGTTCTAAGCGGAAGAGAGAATAATATACAATTTATGAAAGTGAATGACACCTTGCCCTAGAGGTCGACTCACTCTGATAGGACGAGAGAGACACACCTGCAAAACAACATTGAGGTAAAACCTGAGTAACTAAAGCTCAGCAAGACTTATCTGATAAAGTGGCCAACTACAGTCTACTAGTATGCAATGCATAATGGTAAGTTCTATATTTATGCACAAACTGTAACACCCCGTGTTACGGAAAACCTTAATTAAGGTCATTAACAAATAACTAGGTGCTAATACAAACCTAAACC
>NZ_JBNKYN010000160.1:0-1107 GCF_050300915.1 Amphritea sp. | reverse complement strand
AACATTCCACACATGGGCCATGAGAAATATTTGGACTTCACACTCACGCAGCACCTGGCAAAGAGAAGGCCTCAAACATGACTCGCTCAACAGAACGAATGCTCAGATCTAGCGAAATAAAAAGAAAGGGCACATCTGAAACACTACCTGAACAAACAAGATGTAAACATTATTTTTTTCATTAAAAATAGAATAAGATTCACATAATCACAGAGGTCATCATTCTTCCTCCCTTATTTGATTAGAAACTAAAATTTGTTCTTGGCTCACTCCTAATCTAGAAAATATAAAAAGAAACTGGAGAAATGGACAGGAGCCCTATCCCTCTAGGGTCATATTTATAAGACTAAGCAAAATACTAAAAGATTACTATGCCCCTAGGGCCCAGTACATAGAAAACGGTAAAGTAAGGGTAACATGGTCAGATGCAGCTCATCACAACCTCCGTGATGACGCCACGTGTACCACCCACCATCATGCCTCTGCCAGTCTTGAGGCTAGACTGAAAAACCCTAGCCTGACTTGCTTCTAGGTGAAGCAAGCCGCTAGATTTTGACGTGTGTCCCACGTCGTCTTCATCGTCCCATCGGTTTTGTAGCGCAATCAAGAAATCATAGCCCACATGGTTTTGAGGACCAAACCAAGAAACCATCACGGTGATTTTGTGGCCCAAATCACCAAACCATAGCTGCCAGTTTTGAGGCCAAAATCGGGAAATGCATAGCCACCGGGTTTGAGGCCAAACTGGGAGAAACCGTCGACCTTGGTTTTGAGGCTCAACCAAGAAACCCACCACCGGTTTTGAGGTCAAACCGGGAGAAACCGTCGCCACCAGTTTTGAGGCCAAACTGGAGAAAACCATCGCCACTAATTTTGAGGTCAAACCAGCGAAAACCGTCACAACAGGTTTTGAGGCTAAACCGCTAGAAACCGTCACCACCAGTTTTGAGGCCAAACTGGAGAAAACCATCGCCACTGGTTTTGAGGTCAAACCAGCGAAAACCGTCACAGCCGATTTTGAGGTCAAACCGCTAGAAACCGTCGCCACCAATTTTGAGGTCAACCAAAAAACTCACGCTCCTAGTCTCCACGTGCCAGGTGCAGACC
>NZ_JBNKYN010000159.1:0-1200 GCF_050300915.1 Amphritea sp. | reverse complement strand
ATGCGCTTTGTAGTATGTGTGTCGGCGTGGGTCAGGGTATTGCCCTGATCATTGAACGCATATAAAGGTCACCCTTTCGATAGGTTAGTACTCCCCAGGTGCTAACCTGTCATTTTTATAAAAAACAGACCGAACTTTTCGGGGGAGCTCATCAGAGACTCCCCCTCTTTCTGCTGCAATAAAAAACATACCAATATAAATATTACTTACTGTTTTTCATATAGATAGATGCGTTTTTAGCATAAACATATCGACTCTATTCATTATTCTTTTACATACCTGCCTGTTACTTTTTCACTCATAAATAAAACAAAAGAAAGAAGGTACTGACTTAATGAAACTAAAATCCTATGCAACCTGCGCACTTCTCTCTGTCATTCCACTAGCCTCCCAGGCGGTTGAAGTTGGCACTTATCAAGGTGTAAAACTTGATTTAGGACTGCAGATCAACCGTGCCCTGATGTATGCCGATGATGGCAGCACAAATGAGACATTCTTTGTCGATAATGACAACAGCAGCACCCGTTTCAGTCTGAAAGCTCAATCTAATCTTGACGACAAGATCAGTGTTGGCGCTCTGTTTGAGACTGAATACCAGTCCAACCCATCCAACCTTGTTGATATGGATACCAAAACAACGGCATCACCAACACTGGACGAGCGGAAGATGGAAGCCTGGATCTCATCGAAAGAGTATGGGCGCCTGACCATTGGCCAGGGATCCGGTGCTGCCGATGGCAATATGGAACGTCAACTTTCAGGTACCGGTATTATCAACTGGCCAAACCCAACCCTGGTTGGTGGCGCACTGAAGTTCGGTGGTACAGGTCCAACAATCAAAAGCACTATGTCAAACCTGGATTTTGAAGGTCGCTATGACCGTCTGCGCTATGACGCACCAAAGTTTGGCCCGATCTCACTGGCGGTAAGCCTGGGCACGAATAAAGGCAATGATGTTTCTGAAATCGGCGCCCGCCTGAAAACCAAGCTTGACTCGGGTATTCAACTGGATGGTGCTCTGGGTTATTCCTATAATTCCGGTGCAATCTACGACACCAAAACGTTTGGCGGTTCTTTCGCTATCGCAATGGAAAATGGCCTCAACGCCGCGGTTGCAACAGGGAAATCCAGCGATGACAATGCGGCAAATCCAGACTCTAAGTTCCAGTCTGTCAGCGTAGGTTATAAGAGCGGTAAGCA
>NZ_JBNKYN010000158.1:0-1214 GCF_050300915.1 Amphritea sp. | reverse complement strand
GAAGGGAAGGAGGGGGAAGGGGAAGAGGAAGCAGAGGCACGGCTTGGGGGCGGCATGGGGAGCTTGTAGGGGTGCCATGGGCCTGCTCCTCTCTCTGCTCGTGCGTGCTGCTGCTGCTCGTTGTTTCGTGCTGAACGAACTGGGCGTGAGGATGGAGAGAAGTAGGAAAGAGAGAAGAAAAAGAAAATTTAGGAAAAGAAAAGAAAAATAGGAATTTTTTCTAAACTTGAAAATTTTTGGGGAGAAAAAATAAAAGACAATTTATGAAGTTGGTAAAAATTATTTTTTTAAAAGAAAGATATATGCCTAATTATAAATAGATAATTAATTAGGGGATTATCTTTGATTAAATTTAAATAAATAGGCTAAGATGTAAGGTATAGAAAATTCATAGAATGAAAAGAATTTTTTTGTACCAAAGACTCGATCAAAAATAATTAAATAAAGAGTCAGAAACTATTTTCTGAAAAGGAGTTTCAGAAAAGATTTTAGAATTATTTTCCTTAAAGAAAAGATTGGGTTTAAAAGGAATCATATAAAAAGACAGGGGCAAAGCTGTGGTGCGACTGGGCCGGCGCATTGGGAAAAATGGGTCACGGCACTGGGTCGGTGTGGGAATGTGAGATGAGATGAAAAATAATAAATATATATATATATATATATAGACTAACTGCATGGAATTTAACCAAAAGGGTTAAGGGAATATATAAAAATGTTTCTAATGTACAGGATTTAATATTTAAACAAAATTTAATCGAATTCAAACAAATTCTATTCGGAATCTAATTCTAGATCACACATCAATACAAGAATAAATGCAAGTCGGCATGAATGCAGCAATCAATTATAAAAGCCTAAATTGATTTAATAATTTAGAAAATAATCTTTTGCCTAAATAAATTTGAATCCCTTCGAAATTCTAAAATCAAGCTTTTATCTATTATGAAAAAGTTTTAAAATTTAGCAAATTTTAGTCACATTCCAAAATTTGGAATTTTGGGGTGTGACGGTGTCTATTACTAAGATTCGGTCCTTAGTAGATTCGAGCACCACATGTCATGACCGTATTAACCATCTTCACCATTCCAACCGTTGCTCAAACCACAACATCGATCCCCAAACGGTCACCTCACATCTCGATGGTTGGAAGATTACAACACTCTCTCAAAGACACAAGCCAAACTCAACATCACAAATGATGTAAAGACTTGTAC
>NZ_JBNKYN010000157.1:0-1285 GCF_050300915.1 Amphritea sp. | reverse complement strand
CGCTGAATGTTATCAATACTAACCTGTTTATCCTGCAATGCCAGCAGGTCTTTCAGTGATTCTTTAATAAAAGGTGTTGTTATCGCATTTCCGGTGAAGTGGGCGTTTGCTATCACCCGTTTCAGCGCACCTTCAAGCTCACGAACGTTGGAACGAATCTTTTGTGCCAGGAAGAAAGCCGCATCATCTGGTAGTCGCACCTGCGCTTCTTCCGCTTTCTTCATCAGGATCGCGACACGGGTTTCCAGCTCTGGTGGCTCAATAGCAACAGTTAACCCCCAGCCGAAGCGGGATTTAAGCCGTTCCTCAACACCATTGATCTCTTTTGGATAGCGGTCACTGGTGAGGATCATCTGCTGGCCACCCTCCAATAACGCATTAAAGGTGTGGAAAAACTCCTCCTGAGAGCGCTCTTTGCCGGCAAAAAACTGAATATCATCGATCAGCAAAGCATCAACAGAGCGGTAATAACGTTTGAAATCATTGATCGCATTCAGTTGCAGCGCCTTAACCATGTCCGCCACAAAACGTTCGGAATGCAGGTAGACAATCTTAGCCTTGGGATTACGCTGCAGCATCTCCATCCCCACCGCATGCATCAGGTGGGTTTTACCCAGACCGACACCACCATAGATAAACAGTGGGTTATATGAACCGCCCGGGTTATCCGCCACCTGCTGTGCAGCCGCCAGCGCCAGCTGGTTAGATTTACCCTCAACAAAGGAGTTAAACGTAAACGACTGATTCAGATTGGACTGATGTCGCACACTGCCTTCAACATCAACCTTTCGGGAAGAGGGTGCTGACGATGTCGACAGGGAGGTCGGGGGAACGATAATCTCACGGTGATTGATTGGCTGAAAGCTGCTGTCATCGATCGCCAGCTGAAACGGCGCGTTCTCTTCAACCGACTCAACCTCAGCAGCCACCTGAGGCCGGGGCTCACTGGCGCTCTGAGAATCTAAAGAGGAGGAAAACGACTCACTGTTTTCGAAACGGCTGGCAGGACGCCGGGCCGGAGCCGGTGGTGGTGCGGGCCGGGCTGGTCTGTGCGAAAAGCCGTTGGCACGACCAGCAATGTCGATACTCACTTTCGCAGCAATATCACCACTGACGGTGTTTACTATTTCACGTATCCGGTTAAGGTACTTGTCGCTGACCCAATCCTTCACAAACCGGTGCAGCCGGAAGAACTGATGGCCAAAGTTCACGAAATTCTGGCGCAAACGACCAGCCCCGAACCGCCATCACCCCTGTAGGCCATCTCTCAATGATGATTTACACC
>NZ_JBNKYN010000156.1:0-1404 GCF_050300915.1 Amphritea sp. | reverse complement strand
CAGCACAAAGCTTTTCACGGTGCGCATATACTTTTCTCCGGTCGATTGCTCCGGGGTCTGCTGTTCAGTTTTGTTCTCTTCTGACATCGGTCTGGCATCTCACTTAAAACAAAGCAGCCTGATCAACGGATCAGGCTGCTGAAATCTTTCATCTGATCAGACCGCCTTGCGACGATCTCATCGTTAAATCAATTATTTACCGACAATGGTTCCTTCCATCGGCGAGGAGGCGCTGGCGTATTTCTTCCGTGGCATCCGTCCTGCAAGGTAAGCTTCACGACCCGCCTCAACTGCTTTACGCATCGCCGAAGCCATCAGAATCGGGTTGCGGGCACCGGCAATAGCGGAGTTCATCAGCACGGCTTCACAGCCCATCTCCATCGCTACTGCCGCTTCTGAAGCGGTACCAACACCGGCATCCACCAGCACCGGCACTTTACAGTCTTCCATAATCACATTGATATTGTGCGGATTCAGAATACCCAGACCGGAACCGATCATAGAGCCCAGAGGCATAATCGATACACAGCCCAATGATTCCAGTTCCTTCGCAACTATCGGGTCATCGCTGGTATAAACCATCACTTTGAAACCATCCCGCACCAGCACATCGGCGGCTTTAATGGTTTGCACAACATTCGGATACAGGGTTTTCTGATCGCCAAGCACTTCCAGTTTAACCAGATCGTGTCCGTCCATCAGCTCGCGCGCCAGCATACAGGTGCGCACCGCATCTTCGGCATTAAAGCAGCCCGCGGTATTCGGCAGGATGGTGTATTTATCCGGGGAGATAACATCCAGCAGGTTTGGCTCATCCGGGTTCTGACCGATATTGGTGCGACGTACCGCGACGGTGACAATCTCTGCGCCGCTGGCTTCTATCGCCAGACGGGTCTCTTCCAGATCACGATATTTACCGGTACCAATCAACAGACGGGACTGAAAGCTGCGACCTGCAATAATCAAAGGATCGTTATGTTGTTCTGACATTATTCTTTACCCAGTTAAATTCTGTAGTTTTTACTCAAACATCTATCCAACAGAGGGGCTCAGCCACCGCCTATGGCATGGACTACTTCGACCCGGTCACCTTCCTGCAACAGGGTTTCTGCATGCCTGCTGCGAGGGACAATTTCCAGATTCAGCTCCACGGCTACACGACGTTCACCCAGCTCCATCTTTTCAATCAGACCGGCCACAGAGGTGCCTTCCTGAAGCTCCAGACTGTCACCATTTACCTGTATCAGCATTGAGATTGATCCACTTTTGTTAACTTAACTGCCGGAAAGTGACCCGACCAAGATTTATCCAGCCTGCCAGGAACAGAACACCGCCCACAGGGGTGACCGCTCCCAGCCAGTGCTGACCACTCAGTGCCAGTACATAGAGACTGCCACTGAAAAA
>NZ_JBNKYN010000155.1:0-1424 GCF_050300915.1 Amphritea sp. | reverse complement strand
TTGCTGGTCTCGCCCGCCGCAAAGGTCAGGGTACCGCTGTTGCCGGTGAAGTCATTGGCTTCAGCGCTGTCGCCCGCTTCGATGCTGGTGGCAAAGTCAACGGTCTGATCTGCCGCCGCATCCCCGGTCCGGGTTACGGTGAAGGTCATCAGGCCGCCTTCGCTGATGCTGACATCGCCAACGCTGAAGCTGGTGGTGTCGTCATCCGGTGTACCTGGGGTGCCCGGA
This sequence comes from Amphritea sp., assembly GCF_050300915.1. GTDB lineage: Bacteria > Pseudomonadota > Gammaproteobacteria > Pseudomonadales > Balneatricaceae > Amphritea. Next base: position 1,196 of record NZ_JBNKYN010000155.1, on the reverse strand, counting down.
GGCAGTGGGCCTGTACCGTCATCGACGATGGTACCCACGCCAGTGCCGTCTGCGATCTGGCCGCCATTGGTGGCGTTGCTCAGGTTGACGCTGAAGGTCTCGGCGCCTTCGTAGATGCCATCCTGGCTGGTCTGTACGGTAAAGGTCTTGCTCACTTCGCCAGCGGCGAAGGTCAGCGTACCGCTGTTGGCGGTGAAGTCATCCGCTTCGGCGCTGTCACCCGCGGCAATGCTGGTGGCAAAGTCAACGCTCTGATCCGCTGCAGCATCGCCGCTACGGGTCACGGTGAAGGTCATTAAGCCCCCTTCACTGATGCTCACATCATTGACGCTGAAGCCGGTACGGTCATCGTCCGGGGTGCCAGGACCGGTCGGGTCGAATGGCCCTGGACCGGTGCCGTCATCCAGAATGGTACCGGTGGCGGTCGCCGTGGTAATGGTCGCGCCATTGGTCGGTGTATCCAGCTGAACGGTAAAGGTCTCTGCACCTTCATACTGGGCATCCTGGGTGGTCTGCACGGTGAAGGTTTTGCTGGTCTCGCCCGCCGCAAAGGTCAGGGTGCCGCTGTTAGCGCTGAAGTCAGCCGCTTCCGCCGTGTCACCGGCACCGATCAGGGTGCTGAAGTTGACGCTCTGATCCGCTTCGGCATCGCCGCTGCGGGTCACGGTGAAGGTCATCAGGCCACCTTCACTGATGCTGACATCGGCCACACTGAAGCCGGTGGTGTCATCATCCGGTGTACCTGGGGTGCCCGGAGGCAGTGGGCCGGTGCCGTCATCGACGATCGTACCGGTGGCGGTACCATCGGCAATGCTGCTGCCCACGGAGTTGTTGCTCAGGCTGACCGTGAAGGTCTCGCTGCCTTCATAGATCGCATCCTGAGTGGTCTGCACGGTGAAGGTCTTGCTGGTCTCGCCCGCCGCAAAGGTCAGGGTACCGCTGTTGCCGGTGAAGTCATTGGCTTCAGCGCTGTCGCCCGCTTCGATGCTGGTGGCAAAGTCAACGGTCTGATCCGCCGCCGCATCCCCGGTCCGGGTTACGGTGAAGGTCATCAGGCCGCCTTCGCTGATGCTGACATCGCCAACGCTGAAGCTGGTGGTGTCGTCATCCGGTGTACCAGGGGTGCCCGGAGGCAGTGGGCCTGTACCGTCATCGACGATGGTACCCACGCCAGTGCCGTCTGCGATCTGGCCGCC
>NZ_JBNKYN010000154.1:0-1439 GCF_050300915.1 Amphritea sp. | reverse complement strand
TAATGAAACAGGCACTTGTAGCTCTGGGAAAGAAGGTGCCAGCTGCCAAGCATGCGTTAAAAATCATGAGTTAAAGGGTAAGCAGCCCTATTACGGGCTAGCCTGTGGCACCTGTAATGGTATTGGCCAAGCAGAGCCTACTACTGAAAGAATGAATAAGCGTATAAAACCTATGTTAGCTTTAGCTATTGTGTTCTTAATCCTAACCTTTACCTTTGCTCTAGCATTGATGAGGAACCAGTATTTCACTGAGTTTTTGGCATTTTCAGGCACATTAATGGGCAGTGTTACTGCTTTCTATTTCAATCACTCTAAAAACACATAACAATCGATAAGTAAACAAGGCGCGACAATTACTGCTAAGAAAACGTGTTAAGATCATCCAATGCAACAATCGTAAGTCTATCTCCTTTTAGCCGTCTCTAGAGGTGGTAGAGACCTATATCATCAATGGATTTTATCATGCCTAAACAAGGTTCTGAATTCGAAAACCTAACAGCAGAAATATTTAATGCATTAAGAAACGACACCAGATATGAGAGCGTCGAAAAAAATGTAATGATTAATGGAATAGATGGTCCCAGAGAAGTTGATGTTTTACTCAGAGGAAAGGTTGGCCCTATTGATATAGTTACCGCTATCGAATGCAAGGACTACAACAAAGTCGTTAATGTAACAACTCTAGATGCATTCGAATCAAAGCTTAAAGATATTAAAGCAAACAAAGGAATTCTAGTTGCTCGAAAAGGGTTTTCAAAAGGAGCCAGAAAAAAGGCTACCAGGCTAGGAATAACACTTTGTACTGTACATCAAGCTAGATCTGATAAATGGAATTTTAATTTAGAAATTCCTTTTTTGATTATCGAACTTGAAATTGATTTTATTAAGCCAAAGTTTCTGATCCCAGCAGGTAACTGGTTCGTGGAAGAACTAGATATTTGGCATATTAACGATAAACCTCTTCACCAAATAATAGGAGAATATTGGAATAATAACGATAAACTAAACTTTGAAGGTGTACACTCTTTTAACCCTATCGAAGATGGTCCTGCTTATATAAAGAAAAGGGACGGAACTCGTATTCAACTACATAAAACTGAAGTAGATATTCACATCCGCAATGCTTTTTATCTAGGATACTTCAATGAGCTAGATTCAGCCAAACTTCTTCGCTATATAGAGGAGGATAATTGCTCTGTTATTTTCGATCTAAGAGAATTAGTCGACTATAGGGCCAAAGCCCCCAAATTTAAAAACAAGTCTGATTTACCTCCTATTCCCGGAGCTATCGAGTTTACCTCAAAATTAATAATAAACCCTGGTACACCTATGACTGCCAGCCCATCTGTAAGAAAATTTCTTCCGATTGCATGAGGAAAAAAGCTCAGACTTATTACCACTAAGAAATATAAATCATATAGGGCCCGAATCATTTAAAT
>NZ_JBNKYN010000153.1:0-1628 GCF_050300915.1 Amphritea sp. | reverse complement strand
AAAAAGGACGCCGAAGCGTCCTTTTTCATTACTCAGTCGGATCAGGTATTAACCGAACTGGTTCATGGTGTTGTCTTCACCCGCCGCTTTCAGTGCGGCTTCACCGGCGAAGTATTCTTTGTGATCATCGCCCATATCGGAACCGGCCATGTTCTGGTGCTTAACGCAGGCGATACCCTGACGGATCTCTTTGCGCTGTACGCCAGCGACGTAACCCAGCATCCCTTGCTCACCGAAGTACTCTTTCGCCAGGTTGTCAGTTGACAGCGCAGCGGTGTGGTAAGTCGGCAGGGTGATCAGGTGGTGGAAGATACCCGCTTCGCGAGCGGCATCCGCCTGGAAGCTCTGGATACGGCGATCAGCTTCAACTGACAGTTCAGACTCATCGTATTCAACCGACATCAGGTTATCGCGGTTGTATGCAGACAGATCCTTACCCTCTTCAGTCCAGGCATCAAATACCTGCTGACGGAAGTTCAGCGTCCAGTTGAAGGATGGGCTGTTGTTGTATACCAGCTTGGCATTCGGGATCACTTCTCGGATGCGGTTAACCATGCCACCGATCTGACCGACGTGAGGTTTCTCCGTCTCGATCCACAGCAGGTCAGCGCCGTTCTGCAGTGATGTGATGCAGTCCAGTACGCAGCGGTCTTCACCGGTGCCAGCACGGAACTGGAACAAGTTGGATGGCAGACGCTTAGGCCGCAGCAGCTTGCCATCACGGTTCAGTACCACATCGCCGTTCTTCATATCGGCAGGGGAGACCTCTTCGCAATCGAGGAAGCTGTTGTACTGATCACCCAGGTCGCCGGGCTTGTTGGTTACCGCGATCTGCTTGGTCAGGCCTGCCCCCAGAGAGTCGGTACGGGCGACGATAACACCGTCATCCACACCCAGCTCAAGGAAGGCGTAACGTACGGCACGGATCTTCGCCAGGAAGTCTTCATGGGGAACGGTGACTTTACCATCCTGGTGACCACACTGCTTCTCATCGGAGACCTGGTTTTCAATCTGGATACAGCAGGCACCGGCTTCGATCATCTGCTTAGCCATCAGGTAGGTCGCTTCAGCGTTACCAAAACCGGCATCGATATCGGCAATGATAGGCACTACGTGAGTGATATGGTTATCGATTTTGTCCTGAGCCGCCGCTTCAGCAGCGCTGTCACCCGCTTTACGGGCAGCATCGACTTCACGGAACAGGCCACCGAGTTCACGGGCATCCGCCTGACGCAGGAAGGTGTAGAGCTCGCCAATCAGCGCAGCAACGGAGGTTTTCTCGTGCATAGACTGGTCAGGCAGGGGGCCAAACTCAGAGCGCAGGGCAGCAACCATCCAGCCAGAGAGGTAGAGGTATTTACGGTCGGTGCTGTTGAAGTGCTTCTTAATAGAGATCAGTTTTTGCTGACCAATGAAGCCGTGCCAGCAGCCGAGAGACTGAGTGTACTGAGAAGAGTCGTTATCGTAACGCTCCATGTCTTTACGCATGATAGCGGCAGTGTATTTAGCGATATCCAGACCGGTTTTGAATTTATTCTGCGCACGCATGCGGGCAGCGTATTCAGGGTTGATCGCATTCCAGGCAGAGCCGTAGGTCTCTTTCAGGGCTGCTACTGTTTCGATATCTT
>NZ_JBNKYN010000152.1:0-1750 GCF_050300915.1 Amphritea sp. | reverse complement strand
CTGACTCATGGTCAGACCATCTACTTCTTCGACCCATCAGGCAACCGTAACGAAGTGTTCTGCGGTGGCGATTATCACTACCCCGATCATGAACCGGTGACCTGGAAAGCCGAGGATCTGGGCAAGGCGATCTTCTACCATGACCGGGTGCTTAACGAACGTTTCCTCAGTGTTCTGACCTGATTGCGCTGAGCGGATAACGATACATCAGTCCGCATCTCTGGATGCGCCGACTGAATCGCGAATTATCCGACAGAGAGCAGTACCTCAAAGCAATAAGGGTCAGCGAATCAACAGCAAAGCGACCCTTTTCTATGCCCAGCTGCCACTCTTCCCATCTTTCGAAGAAACGGTAAAAAACAGGATAGATATTGTGGATTATCGGGATAGTGCCACTACCTGAATCTCTGGTCTTATAGTGACTGGTGGCCCCGGAAACCTACAACGACGGGGCCTTTGGCGGCGCCTTTAAGCCCTGGGCCGCTGAAATAAAAAACGAAGAATAACAAAGGAGTTAACAATGACTCGATTCAAGCGTCTATTGCTGTCTGCCACCACAACTGCAGCGCTGGTGGCTGCTTCTATGGCTGTCGATGCCCGTGATTTCCGGCTCGGGTTGATCACTCCCCCGCCGCATATCTGGACTCAGGCGGCAAACAACTTCGCCGAGGAGCTAAATAAGAAATCGGGTGGTGAGCACACGGTCTCTGTCTTCCCTGCCCGGCAATTGGGTAATGAGGCTCAGATGGTACAGCAGCTTCAGACCGGAGCACTGGATATGGCGTTCCTGACCATTGCCGAAATATCCAACCGGGTGCCGGATTTTGGCGCTCTTTACGCCCCCTATCTGGTTGAGGATATTGATCAGGCAGCCGCCTTACTTCGCTCCGACGCCGCCACCGATTTGCTTAATAAGCTGCCTGGTGGCGTGGGTGTGGTCGGCGTTGGCTATGGCATGGCGGGCATGCGCCAGGTATTGAGCCGCGAAGCGGTGCAGGGGCCAGCGGATATCGCCGGCAAGAAACTGCGTATTACACCGTTCGAGCCGATCCGGGATTTCTACACCGCTTTGGGCGCTGCGCCGACCCCTCTCCCCTTGCCCGGTGTTTATGATGCCCTTGCTAACGGCCAGGTCGATGCCATCGACATGGATTTCGATTCCATTCTGGTGCTGAAATTCTACGAACGGGCTGACAATCTGCTGATCTCCAACCATATGATGTTTCCGATGGTTGGTGTGGTTTCCGGACGTGTCTGGAAGCAACTCAGCGATGCAGATAAGAGCCTGATTCAAACCACCATGAAAGCCCAGCTCGACGATGTCATCAGCCGCTTCCAGGCACAGGAGAAAGATCAGGAACAGCAGCTACGCCAGCTGAATATCAACATCAGTGAAGCTGATCGTGGTCAGTTTGCAGATGCTATTGAAAGCTGGGAGGGTATCTGGTCGAAAAAGGCTCCTTCCCTGGTGAATCTCCGCAAGGCCGTTACTGAGATCAAGGGCAACTGATCTCAGCGCCATGCTAAACATGACACCGGCGCAAATTGTGCCGGCATGACCGGAGAAGAACATGCTGAAATCTGTTTCGAACTTTATTGCCCGCGCCGAGGTCGTGGTTGCGGCCTCACTGGCGGGCGCGATGCTGTTTGCGCATCTGTGAAAAAGAGTGTGTCGGTCAGTGTTCTATCCGACAATAAAGAACGCGTCCTCGGCATAATTCCGTTTGAAATCGAAGTTGTCAGTGTCATA
>NZ_JBNKYN010000151.1:0-1969 GCF_050300915.1 Amphritea sp. | reverse complement strand
CGTATACGGGAAAGCTATCGCAACTGAAAAGCCGTCAAAGATGAGAGCCATCTATACAAACAGTTCAGTGCCCTAATAGCACCCGGTCAACAAACTTTCGCACAAGAATATTAGACTCAGGCGTTTCTACTGCTGCACTCAGCACCCGGTCAAGCTGACCATCGCCATCGGTATAATGGGCTTTGTAGAAGGTCAGTCGTTCAATCAGAGTGGCTTTATCTACCTCGGGATGAAACTGGAAAGCCCAGAAGGGTTTTCCCTTCAGTTTAAAGCTGTGGATACACTCATCGGTATAGGCCAGTAACTGACAACTGGAAGGAATCGTCTGTGCGAACTGCCGGTGCACCGAAACAGCGAAAAAACCATCCGGTGTATCATGAAAAAGCGGATCATCTGCAGCGCCATCGGCCACACGAATAGGAATGGCTCCCATCTCAAAGCCAACATCCTTATTGAGGATCTCCCCTCCCAGAGCAAGAATCGCCAACTGGAAACCAAAACAGGAGGCAAAGACCGGCTTACCGGTTTCAGCACAGTGCTTGATCAGGTCCTGGCACCCCTGAATGAAACCATATTGCTCAGGTCTGAGAACATTGGCTTCACTGGCCCCACCCACCAGCAATGCATCGTAATCATCTGCCGCGGTCTGCGGAAACTCGGGCGTGTCGAACACATTAAGAATATCGATCTGTTTCGGCACGACACCACAATAATCAGCAAAACTATGGTGTTCTTCCCGGCGTACCTGCTCACCATCACGGATCTGTAACAGCAGGATTTTCAACTGTTCACGGGTTTTCATAACAGACTCTTATAAAACGGCTTGTGCTTACTTTAACGGGCACTGAGTTATTGGCATAGCCCTAAGAATACCTTGCTATCATGAAGACTCAATAAAAAAGGGGCTGTTTCATCAGAAACACAGCCCCCTGGTACCGCCCTGAAGCGGGATCTGGTTACTTAAGCCCAGGCAGGAAAAATGGGATATCGATTTTTTTCTCTGTCAGTTTCCGGGTAATCACCTGTTTCAGCGGGGCAAAATTGTTCGCAATCCGCAAAGTCGCCTTACGTACAACCTTGGCGGCTACATTATCATTGGTAAACAGCCCGACAACCAGATTCGTCCCCATGTAGAGGGGTTTGGTAACCCGCATATGGCTACTCTGATATTTTTCCAGAACAGAATAAGAACCTATATCCTGCCCCTTCGACAATGCGTTCCGAATCTCTTTCGTGAGGGTTTCCTGACTGCGTAACCCCAGATTAAATCCGTGTGCTGTGACCGGATGCATCCCTACCGCAGCATCACCAATAACGGCAAAACGGCGGCTGATAAATTTGTTGGCATGTACAGCAACCAAAGGGTAGAGATGGCGACGACCATAGAGTTTCATACTACCCAGCTGCCCCTGCAAGCGCTGTTCAATATCTGCAGCAAAGGCCTCTTCACTCATATTAAAGATACTATCTGCCTCTGCACTGGAAACGGTCACAACAATCGATGACAGATTACCCGTCATCGGCAGAATGGCCAGTGTCCGCCCATAGTGAAAACATTCAAATGCGGTCTGATTGTGTGGCAGTGTATGCTCCATACGACACACTATCGCAGTACGGGAAAAGTCCTTCATGGACGCAGGAACACCCATTTTCCGCCGGGTTTCTGAGAAACGACTATCTGCGGAAACCAACAGATCACACTCAACCCGCTCGCCATTTGAAAGCTCGACCCATGCACTATCTGCACTGCTGCCGACATCTTCCACTGAGATCTCAGTCAGCAGCTCAACATTTTCAATCCCTTCGACCACCTCAAAGTAGGCTTTACGGATCTTATCATTGGGTACCAGATATCCCAGAGCGTCCAGTCGAGTATCGTTATTATCAAAATCCAGCGTATAGCTTGAATTCCCATCCAGCACTTTAGCCGCACAGATCGGAGATATATCCCTCTCAGCAAGTTGCTGCC
>NZ_JBNKYN010000150.1:0-2092 GCF_050300915.1 Amphritea sp. | reverse complement strand
TACTGGATGGACGATGCGGTGTGGCAGGGCGTGCGCGCCTACTGTGAAGCCAATATCTGTGTTGAAGACTGGTTTGAATCCTTTGTTGCACAGGATGTGGTGCTGGATGGGCTGATCTATGAGCTGGTCTACCAGCAGTTCGATCAGTGGCTGGCGGATAACGGCGGTCAGGACTTCAGCATGCTCACCGAATTCATTCAGAACTGGAACAGAGACACCAATCGCTGGGTCGATGCGGTGGTGAAAATTGCTGCGACCGAGTCCGACGCCAATAAGCAGTTACTCAGTCAGTGGGTTGAACACTGGAAGGGGAAAGCCCTGGAAGCGCTGGCGCCGCTGGCGGCCGAGATGATCGGTTCAGATGCCCTGGCGATTGCCGAAGATGCCTGGGGTAAACGTCTGGCAAAAGCCGGACTGTAATAACACCACGAATAAAAACAATAAGGTTTCTAACCATGTCAAAAGTCTATATCGCCCTGCAGGACAATGATGAGTCCCGCTATATCGTTGAAGCCATTGAAGAGAGTAATCCGGATGCCACGGTTATCCATCAGCCCGCCATGATCCGCATCGAGCGGGAGCACCGGCTGGTGATTGAACGGGCCGTCGTGGAAGAGAAGATGGGCCGGGAGTGGGATGTGCAGGAGCTGCACGTCAACCTGATCACCCTCGGCGGTAACGTGGATGAAGATGACGACCAGTTCGTCCTTGAGTGGAAACAGTAAGGGGAAACATCATGGCTGCTAAAAAATTAAATATAAAAGATAAGTACCGCCTGCTCACCCGTGATCTGGACTGGGATTTCTCCTATGAAGAGCGGCAACAGGCATTTCCCTACGAGGAGTTTGAGGGGATTAAAATCACCGACTGGAATAAGTGGGAAGACCCGTTCCGTCTGACCATGGATTCCTACTGGAAATATCAGGCAGAGAAGGAGAAAAAACTTTATGCCATCTTCGATGCCTTTTCACAGAACAATGGTCATCTGAATGTCACTGACTCCCGCTATGTGAATGCGGTGAAGCTGTTTCTCACCGGAGTCTCTCCGCTGGAATATCAGGCCTATCAGGGCTTCGCTCATGTGGGTCGTCAGTTTGGCGGTGTCGGTGCCCGGGTGGCGTGTCAGATGCAGTCGTTGGATGAGCTGCGTCATGTGCAGACGCAGATCCATGCGATGAGCCACTACAACAAGTTCTTCGATGGCTTCCAGGAGTTCAGCCATATGCATGACCGGGTGTGGTATCTGTCGGTACCCCGCTCATTCTTCTGTGATGCCCGCAGTGCTGGCCCATTCGAGTTTATGATCGCCATCGGCTTCTCCTTTGAATACGTGCTGACCAATCTGTTGTTTGTGCCCTTTATGTCGGGTGCTGCCTATAACGGCGATATGGCCACGGTGACCTTTGGATTCTCCGCGCAGTCTGACGAGGCCCGCCATATGACTCTGGGGCTGGAGGTGATCAAGTTCCTGCTGGAGCAGCATGAAGACAATGTGCCGATTGTGCAGAAGTGGATCGACAAGTGGTTCTGGCGCGGTACCCGTCTGCTGACCATCGTGGCGATGATGATGGATTACATGTTGCCGAATAAGGTGATGTCCTGGAAAGAGGCCTGGGAGGTCTACTTCGAAGAGGCCGGTGGTGCGCTGTTTAAAGATCTGGCCCGTTACGGCATTCGCATGCCGAAATACGCCGAAACCATCGAGAAAGAGAAGGAGCATATCTCCCATCAGGCCTGGTGGACCTTCTATATCCACGGGCATGTTGCCGGGTTCCACACCTGGATTCCAAGCGATGAGGAGCTGGATTGGCTGTCGGCGCAATACCCGGATACCTTCGATAAATACTATCGTCCGCTGTGGGAACTGGCCAAAGAGATGGAAGCGAAAGGAGAGCGGTTCTACAACTCCGGCTTGCCTCAGCTGTGTCAGACCTGTCAGATCCCGATGCTGTTTACCGAGATGGATAACCCGAATCAGAACTCAATGCGTGACTTTGTTTATCAGGGTGAGCGTTATCACTTCTGCTCCGATGGTTGCTGCGACATCTTTAAAGAGGAGCCGGAAAAATATCTCCAGGCCTGGCTGCCGGTA
>NZ_JBNKYN010000149.1:0-2372 GCF_050300915.1 Amphritea sp. | reverse complement strand
AGCAGGAGCCGAAGGCTCCGTTCTAACAAGTGGCGCAGCCACGTCTAGCAAGCTGCGAAGCAGCGGTCTAGCGACTGTTTTTTAATTCGCGTAGCCACGTCTGGCCGCTGCTTTAAGTGATTCCGGTCATCATTAGTCACAGGGAGGATGCAGGTGGCTTGCTAGCAGAGGGAATAGTTTATATATTGCCTCCTCGTTTAAAGCGTCCTGTGACAGTCGCGAAAAAATAATCTCAATAATTAGCAGGTAGATAATGTATACCGAAGAAGATATTCGCCGTTTACGCTGGCAAAGTCGAAGAGGGATGCTGGAACTGGATGTTTTGTTTGTTCCATTCGTTGAAGAAGCTTTTAAGGATCTGTCTGAGGATGACCAGGATCGCTTTGTTAAGCTGCTGGCCTGTGAAGATACCGATCTGTTTGTTTGGTTAATGGAGCGGGAGGAGGCTGAAGATCCCGATATGCAGCGCATTGTACGGATTATTCTCGATCGTGTTCAGCCCTCTGCAGATTGAAGTGAAGCCCTCTGCCATTGCGCGGGGGGTATTTCTGTTACTCACCGGGTTATCTCTTTTTTCACTCTGGTTTTCCGGGTTGAGTGTCCCTTTGCAACTTTCTCTCTCTGGAGTTTGTATCGGTTATCTGTGCTTCTGCTGGCCCCGCCTGATTACTTTGACTGATGCGCGCTCGGTCACCGGCTTGCGTTGGCTGGTTGAACGCAAAGCGGTTGCTCTCTGTCTGGGTGAAGGGGACTGGATCGAGGTTGAGGAGATACAGCAGAGGATGAGCTATCCTCTGTTGCTGGGACTCAAACTGAAGTTGCAGGGGCAGCGTCGTCCGGTTTCGCTGCTTATCTGGCGGGATAGCGTGTCCACAGATCATTTCAGAAAACTCAGGGTCTTACTGCGTTTTGCGCCACCACCGGTCAGCGCCAGTCATAGTTGACCGGTGTCAGGATGGTGTCCCTGGCTTCTGCTCCGGTTTCCGGATAATCCAGCGTATAGTGAAGGCCCCGGCTCTCCTGGCGCTGCATCGCTGAGCGAATTATCAGGTCGGAGACAACCGCCAGGTTTCGCAGCTCCAGAAGATCACGACTGACTTTATAGTTACTGTAATACTCGCTGATCTCCTGTTGTAACAGGTCGACCCGGTGTTTAGCACGCTGCAGTCTTTTGTTGGTTCTGACGATACCGACGTAATCCCACATGAAACGGCGTAGCTCGTCCCAGTTGTGAGCAATAATGACATCTTCATCAGAGTTGGTTACCTGGCTTTCATCCCAGGCGGGGATCTCTGGCAATTCCCCCAGAGGGTGGTTGTGGCTGACAATATGTTTTGCCGCGGATGATGCATAGACGATGCACTCAAGAAGAGAGTTGCTGGCAAGCCTGTTAGCACCATGGAGTCCGGTAAAGGATGTCTCGCCAATGGCATAGAGCCCATCAACATCGGTCATGCCATGCTGGTTCGTCATTATTCCACCACAGGTATAGTGGGCTGCCGGAACCACCGGGATGGGCTCTTTGGTAATATCAATACCGTATTTCAGACAGCGTTCATAAATTGTTGGAAAGTGCTGTTTGATAAATTCAGCTGGTTTATGAGAGATGTCCAGAAACAGGCAATCACAGCCCAGTCGTTTCATCTCATGGTCGATTGCCCTGGCAACAATGTCACGGGGTGCGAGTTCGCCGCGTGTGTCAAACTTATCCATAAACCTGCTGCCATCGGGTAAGCGCAGTTTTCCACCTTCCCCGCGAACGGCTTCTGAGATCAGAAACGACTTTGCCTGGGGGTGGTAAAGGCAGGTTGGGTGAAACTGATTAAATTCCAGATTGCCTACTCTGCAACCTGCCCTCCATGCCATGGCAATGCCATCGCCTGAGGCGCCGTCCGGATTGCTGGTGTAGAGATAAGCTTTGCTCACACCTCCGGTCGCCAGGACAGTCGACCCGGCTTTGAACACGTCGACATGGCCAGTGTTATGGTTTAACACGTATGCACCGATACAGCGGTTGTCGGCGAGGTTTAATTTATGACGGGTTATCAGGTCTACTGCGATGCGATCTTCAAACAGGTCAATATTGCTGCAGGCCTGGGCCCGCTCGATGAGTGTTTGCTGAATCGCCTGGCCAGTGGCATCGGCAGAGTGAATGATGCGGCGATGACTATGGCCACCCTCCTTGGTGAGGTGATACTCATTGCCCTCCCGTGTAAAGGGGACGCCTTGCTGAATAAGCCAGTCGATACTCTCTTTTCCGTGTTCCACGGTAAATGCCACAGCATCTCTGCGGCTCAGGTTTGCGCCAGCGGTGATTGTGTCCTGTATGTGCGCCTGGGTGCTGTCAGTATCATCAAGTACGGCAGCCACCC
>NZ_JBNKYN010000148.1:0-2407 GCF_050300915.1 Amphritea sp. | reverse complement strand
CTTTACTGTCCAGCTGATCTGGTGAGAAATTACCGCCGACGATTGCCTGAATCCGCGCGATAACATCATCAGGCCCCGCTTCCTGCAGACGACTCCTGACGCCATCCGACAGCTGTTTCAAAATCGTCCGCATGGTGGCTTCAAGCAGACCACTTTTTCCGCCAAAGTAGTGATTAATAATGGCAGGAGAAACCCCCGCATAACTGCTGATCATCACCACGCTGGCCTTTTGCAAACCCACAGAATCAATCGCTTGCATGGTGGCGTTAATCAACTGAGGCTTCCTGATTTCAGGCATTCCTACTTTAGGCATTTACAAGATCCGTATACTTAAATAGACGTTTAATTAAAAATGCCTTTAAGACTCTTAACTGTCAACCCCATATAAGTAGGCAGCAGGCTGAAAACGGCAGGAAAGGTTCCTCATTATCAGAATGGTAAGCTACGGCAGCGTCATCTTCTTAACCTGTTGCCGCTCCTCCTCAGTCAGTTCGCCATAGCCTCTGGGATATGACCAACCATAACCCCAGCGAAATCCAGTCGGTAAAGCGGGAGAGCCTCCAACCCTGACACCCACCAGCATCAGCAGCGCAGTTTTTGGCTTACCCAGTGCAGCAACACACTGTTTAAGCTGCTGATCAGCATCAAGACGCTGCTGATATGTGCCCCCTTGCCAGTACGCCCGATCATGCTCCTCACAGCAGGCTAACCAGAGTGTATTCTCTTCCAGTGTGCCGTCAGGAAACGCGCTGCAACCATCACTGGTAAAGGGTTTCAGCTGATCGGCAAAAGCGTAACCGGGCAGCAGGCAGATCGACAGCAGCAGGATCAGATATTTCATCCCCGAAACCTCTTCTGATTAGTGTATATCCGTGATATCCGGCCTGGCTTATTATCTCTGTAACTCCCCCAACCACTATTGATACAGATTAGCTCTTGCGAAAAAGATCGCTGTGAGAGACAGACACAGGTTCTACTTCGATACGCATAACCTCAAACGCGGCAAAACAGAGATAAAAAAGCTGATCATTAATTGAGCAATCTGAGAAATCTTTTCTATACTGCTTTGTCACCGAAACACAAAACAGAGGAACTGGCAATGAAAGCCCTGCGTCTGAGAAACGTACCCAAACCACCTGCAGCCAAAGAGACTCACGAGTCAATTCGTCATCAGACCAGCCAGTTTCTGCAACAGGGCGGAAGAATCACTCAGGTGCCAACAGGTTACAGTGGTATCCCCAGGTTACAGGGGCCGCAGCAACGAACCGGCAAAAACCTGCTGCTCTGATCAGCCGGTTATTTATTAATCTGCCAGTTTCGACTGCAACTGCGCTACAGTCCTCTCCAGTTCAGCAATACGTTCCTCCAGCGCCTGAATCGTTTCATTGCTGATACGCGAACTGACTGCAGACGTGCTGTACTCTGACGGATCAGCCGCTTCGACCTCACCACTGAACAGGTGCGCATAGCGGGACTCCCGCTTACCCGGCTCCCGGGGCATACGCACGACCAGCGGATATTCCTCCCGTTCGCTCATCTTCTGCAGTACCGCCTCGGTCTCATGGACATCACTGAAACTGCACAAACGGTTAGTCCGGCTGCGCAGTTCACCCGGCGTCTGCGGACCTCTCAGAAACAGCGTACAGACTATTGCCAGCTCCTGCTCGCTTAGCTTCAGCTCAGAAAATTCGGTGTTGCAAAAGCGGTGTTTATACTTGGGGACGCGGCTGCCAAAACTGCTCTCCTCGCGAATCAGATGCTTCCTGTTCAGTTCATCGAGCACCTCCTGAACCTCGGTGTCTGACAGCTCCAGCACCGGGTCTCGATTACTTTTCTGATTGCAGGCGGAGGTGAGGGAGTTCAGCGTGAGAGGATACTGATCCGGCGTGGTTTTCTCTTTCTCAATCAGACAACCGATCACCCGGGTTTGCAAAAGACTCAGATCCATATCCATGTTATGCCCTCTTACAAAAAATAATTAACACATTCATAAGGTTACCCTATTTTCAGCAAATGGCACCTTAATTATTCAGACAAATTCAACTTTAGCCCGCCGCTCCAGCTGGTGATTTCAGTCACGCTACTCTACACTGATCCACTGACTCAACAGAGGACAGAAACATGCAGTCACGCTCAGTATCCGTTGATGGTATCTATATCGGCCAGCTAAGCACTATCGGTCCTGACAATACGCCAACCGGTATTTATAAAACGCTGTCGGAGGGCAGTCATGAGATCACCGGACTGGGACTCAATGGCGATATACAAGTGGACAAACGTGTTCACGGTGGGCCAGAAAAAGCGATCTACCACTACCCGTCTGAGCATTACGCGTTGTTTCAACAAGCGTTGCCCCATCTGAGCGACAGTTTTGTCCCGGGCTCTATTGGTGAAAACATCTCCACCT
>NZ_JBNKYN010000147.1:0-2431 GCF_050300915.1 Amphritea sp. | reverse complement strand
GCTGTTTCTCAGTAGTTTTATCGCGTCAACCCTGTTGCCTGGGGGTTCTGAAGTGTTGCTGGGATATTTGTTAACCCAGCCGGAGTTTCAGCCGCTGTTGTTGTTATCGGTGGCGAGTCTGGGTAACAGTCTTGGCGGAGCGGTGACCTTCGTTATGGGCTGGTGGGTCAGTGTTCGCTGGCCTGCGCGGCGGCCGGAAAAGAGGAGCCAGCAGCGTGCTCTCTCATTGATTCAGCAGTATGGGCCGGCAGTTTTATTACTTTCATGGTTGCCCATTATTGGTGATCCGCTCTGTTTTGTCGCCGGATGGTTTCGCTGCCATCTGCTTCTCTCGCTTGTTCTCATTACCGTGGGTAAAACGCTACGCTATTTATTCATTGTTTTTGCTTTAAGCTGATATAGTTAGCAAGTTCTTCGGATCTTTCTAACGCAATTATCGTGATTTTTGAAGATTCTTCAGATCAGCATTGAGCATGGAGATACTATGCTGAGATCTCGCCGTTTTCGCTCGCTGCGGATAATTATTTTGTTGATTGCCCTGTTTTTGGTGGCGATGAATACCTGGTTATCCAGTGTGCGTATTCAGTCCTGGCAGCGCCCGGTCTGGGTTGTTTTGTATCCTATAAATGCAGATGGACAGGCCGATACTCAGATGTATATTAATGCACTGAGTGCTGAGCATTTCGATGATATTAACCGTTTTTTTGCCCGGGAGGCGGGTCGTTACCAGATAGGTTTAAACCCGGTAACTGAGTTTCATCTTGCACCACCTCTTGACGTGCAACCGCCAGAAATAGATATCCAGGCAGGCCTGGCTGAGCGGGTTTTCTGGAGTCTTAGTATGCGCTGGTGGTCATGGAAGCATGACAACTGGCAAGGGCCCAAACCGGATGTGCGGGTCTATCTTCGCTACTTTTCTCCCAGAGAAAATCAGCAGCTGTCCCATTCGCTGGGATTACAAAAAGGGATGATAGGGTTGGTGAATGGATTCGCCAGTGTTGATTACATGGGAACAAATAACTTTGTTATTGCCCATGAGCTGATGCATACATTCGGCGCATCGGACAAATATAGTCTTGAAACTAACGAGCCAATTTTTCCGGACGGATATGCGGATCCTCAGCAAAAGCCGTTATTGCCGCAAACTCGTGCCGAAGTTATGGCGGGACGGGTAAAGGTCTCCCCGGGCTGGCTGTTGATTCCTAAATCCCTCGATGACGTTATTGTTGGTCCACTTACGGCCAGTGAGATTGGCTGGCGATGATTGTAGATTGTGCATGGTGTTTGTTTTCGGTATTTGGGCATATCTTACAGATGCTCATACTGGGTACAGAGCCGTTTGGTTTATGCTAAGTGGCGGGAATACACTGCACATCAGTGTTATCACTTTATGAGAATTTAATCCTAACTCCTGTTTTATCATAGAGTTAGTAATCTGTATTTAAATGGAGACACTTTTTTTCTGCTATTATCGTTTTGAGGACGGGATTTTAAACGAATATTTTGGATTTTCAGGCTCACCAATATGGGCAGAATATAACGATATTATAGGTGCTTACAGCATTAAGCTTGTGATACTATTTGCAAAATTTTAAACGGATGTTAATGAGTCTGTTGGCTGGTAACTTCAATAATGCAACATTTGAAGTGTAACTAATATGCAACACAATGGTCTTATTTTAGATCTTGATGTCTCGTTTGGTTGAGAATCGAATAATCAGAATAATATCTTCTGGGGGGAAGTCATGGAAAATATAGAAGCTGCCAAAGGAACTGTCGTAAGTGTTTCTGGTGAAGTCGTAGTCGTTGATTCGAAAGGCTCTGAGCACGCGCTTCGCGCTGGCGATAAGGTCAGTGACGGCGATATGATTATTGTTCGCGGGGGTAGTGAGGCTGAGCTTGATCTTGGTAAACCTACCAATGATAAATTGCCAGAAGATACCGCTGCGGTTGTACGGGTTGACCCTGCTACCGGTGAGATTGTTCTGGTTATTGAATCAGTCGGTACTGAACCCGTTGATGTAGCTAGTATTCAGGAAGCCATCCTTGCAGGTCAGGATCCTACCCAGATTCTTGAAGAGACTGCCGCCGGTAACACCCCCCCTACACGTTCCGGGTTTTCTGAATTTCAGTCGGTTGATCGCACCGCAGAAGAGGTTATCGCTAAAGCCGGTTTTGACACCACCCCCGAAGATTGGCAGCGTGACCCTTATGTCGATAACGAAGCAGACTTCCCCGCGCCGCCTTCCCTCTACAGCGTTGCCGATGTTCAGGTAAGTGAAGGTGGTCTGATGACCTTTACCGTCACGCGTACAGGCGGTACTCAGGCAGGCTCGATCGATTTCTCCACCAGTATTGCCGCGGGTGACAGCGCCGAAGCGGATGACTTCACCGCCAACAGCGGTACGCTGACCTTCGCCGCTGGCGAAGT
>NZ_JBNKYN010000146.1:0-2439 GCF_050300915.1 Amphritea sp. | reverse complement strand
GGATTTTGAATCCCCTATGTCTACCAATTCCATCACACTGGCACAAACGTGGAGCGTATTATACGTCTCGTTTTCGGGCGGTCAATGTGATTAATGAAATATCGATTAAAAAATCACAATATCATTGTTCAACAAAGGCCCGTTCAATCACATAGTGTCCCAGATCGCCGTGACGTGCTTCAACAAAGCCCATTCCATCCAGAATCTGGGTGGTGTCTTTAAGCATACTGGGACTGCCGCAGATCATAAACCGGTCATTTTCAGTGCTGAGTGCCGGAAGCCCCAGATCATCGGTTAGTTTACCCGAGGTGATCAGATCGGTCAGCCGCCCCTGATTGCGAAACGGCTCGCGGGTAACGGTTGGGTAGTAGAGCAGTTTGTCGCTGACCATATCGCCAAAGTATTCGTTGCTGGGCAGGTGATCCTGAATCACATCGGCATAGGCCAGTTCTGACAGCTGACGAACCCCGTGGGTGAGAATTACTTTGTCGTACTGCTCATAAATTTCCGGGTCTTTAATAATGCTCATAAAGGGAGCCAGTCCGGTTCCGGTGCTGATCAGGTAAAGATGTTTACCTGGCAGCAGGTGATCATTGATCAGGGTGCCCGTGGGCTTACGGCTGATCAGAATCTGGTCGCCGGGCTGAATCCGCTGTAGCTTTGAGGTCAGCGGGCCATCCTGAACCTTGATGCTGAAAAACTCCAGTTGGTCTTCATGGTTGGCACTGGCAATACTGTAGGCGCGCATCAGTGGGCGGCCTTCATGCTCCAGACCGATCATGGTGAAGTGACCGTTTTTGAAGCGAAATCCGGGATCTCTGCTGGTGGTAAAACTGAACAGAGTATCGTTCCAGTGATGTACGCTGAGAACCTCTTCACGACCGATGTTTGACATGGAGCTACCTCAAAACTGTTTATTGGATTGCTTATTCTTTAAAACGATTAAAAAACGTTATCTATTCCCTGAGTGCATAGTAGAACGGGGTGGTATATTGTTAAAGACGATTATGTTGATAACAGTTATCGGAAAAACAGGTTATGAAATATACACTGCGTCAGTTGGAGGTGTTTCTGGCGGTTGCTCACTTCGATAATATCTCCCGCGCGGCAGACAGTTTGTCGATGTCTCAGTCAGCCGCCAGCGGAGCATTGCGGGATCTTGAAGCACAGTTTGATATTCAGTTGTTTGACCGTGTGGGTAAGCGGCTGAAGATCAACGAGCTGGGGCGGTTGCTGCGTCCCCGGGCGGAAGCGCTGTTAGAGCGGGCCCGCAGTCTGGAGCAGGATATGGCCCGGCATGAAGCGGTGGGCGCACTGAAGATTGGCGCGACCATGACTATCGGTAACTATCTGGCGGTGGGCCTGATGGCTCGCTATCTCGAAGAACAGCCCAGAGCTAAGCTGGATCTTCAGGTGGCCAATACCTCAGTGATTGCGGCCAGACTGCTCAACTTTGATCTGGATATCGGTCTGGTTGAGGGCGAAGTACAGCACCCGGATCTGGAAGTGATCCCCTGGTTGAGTGATCAGCTGGAAGTATTCTGTGCACCGGGGCACCCTTTTGCAGGCAAACAACAACTCAGTGATACCGATCTGCTCTCGGCTCAGTGGATTTTACGGGAACAGGGATCGGGAACCCGTCAGGCATTTGACTGGGCGTTGCATGGTTTGTTGCCAAATCTGCAGGTGTTGCTGGAGCTGGAACACGCGGAGGGGATCAAGCAGGCGGTGGCGCAGGGGCTGGGGATCGGCTGTTTATCGCGTATTGCTCTGCAGGAGTCGTTTGATCTGGGAACTCTGGTGCCTTTGAGGGTCGCCGGACGTGATTTTAGTCGTCAGCTCTATCTGGTGATCAACAAGCATAAATATCGCAGCGCTGGGATCGAACGCTGGATCGAGCTCTGTCATCAGGCGGATTAAACAGTCCGGTCGTGCGTTCAGGTAAGTCTGCAGACCGGACTGAGGCAAAGCGTCTGTAATTAGCGGTTTTCCTGCTGGGCCAGGCGTTCCTGCAGTTTCAGCTCGCGACGTTTGCTGCTGGTATCGTTAGCATCGGCGCCGAGATGAGCTTCGCCACGCTGCTCTGCCAGCTGCATCTGTTTCTGACGTTCGATAAAGCGCTCGCGCTGTTCATCGCTAAGATTGTCGTAGCAGTTAGGACAGCTGATACCCGCCTGATATTTTTCGCTTTGCATCTGCTCTGCGGTGAGAGGCAGGCGGCAGGCGTGACACTGGTCGTAACTGCCTTTCTCCAACTGATGATTCACAGTAACCCGGTTATCAAATACGAAGCACTCACCCTCCCACAGAGATTGCTCCTGCGGTACCTCTTCAAGATATTTGAGAATACCCCCTTCCAGATGGTAAACCTCGTCAAAACCCTGCTCTTTCAGGTAAGCGGTGGATTTCTCGCAGCGGATGCCGCCGGTGCAGAACATC
>NZ_JBNKYN010000145.1:0-2644 GCF_050300915.1 Amphritea sp. | reverse complement strand
GAACGGGTTAACAAACTGATTCTGATGGGCGGCGGTACCGGTGGGCCAAGCCAGTTTGTACCGATGCCAACGGAAGGGATTAAACTGATTCAGGCGCTCTATCGCAACCCCGATCTGGAAGCACTGAAAAAGATGATGTCGGTGTTTGTTTACGACAGCAGCCATCTGACCGACGAGATGTTCCAGCTGCGTCTGGACAATATGCTATCCCGTCAGGATCATCTGGAAAACTTTGTTAAAAGTCTCGAAGCCAATCCAAAACAGTTCCCTGATTTTGGTCCGCGGCTGGCAGAAATTAAGGCAGAGACGCTGGTTGTCTGGGGGCGCGACGACCGTTTTGTGCCAATGGATATCGGCCTCAAGCTAATTCGTGGGATCCCTAATGCACAGTTACATCTCTTTAATAATTGTGGTCACTGGGCGCAATGGGAACACGCAGATACATTTAACAGAATGGTGCTGGATTTTCTGCAACATTAATTAAATACCGGTGTATTACTTTCTAATAATCCTGTTTTAAAATTTTTATAACCACTGCTATACAATAGCAGTGGTTATAACTGCTCCTCTATTCTCTCAATAACATCATTCATTTTCTTCAGATATTTTTTTGCTGCTTTTTCAGTGGGCATCGCTTTGGCGATATACACCAGATTCAAACATCCCACCACTTCGTCTTCACGCATAATCGGCCGGGCAATTGCTGCAATATTCCCCTCATCCCCCCAGTCCTGATTATTGGCACCGTAGCCCTGCTCCCGGGTCTGACGTATTACCCGGCGTACATAATCTTCATCATTAGCATGCATTCCCTGCCTGTCGTTATGCTGCCGTAACCGCTCCAGTATTTCGTTACGTTCAGCTTCCGGACAGTAAGTAATATAGGCTCTTCCGGTGGCCGTCATCAGCAGTGGCAGCCGCCTGCCCACCATATCCCGGTGAAACGATAGTTTGCTGAAACGGTGGGTGGTCTCGCGAATAACCATCGCGTCACCATCCAGCGTACAGAGATCGGTTGGCCATATAACCTGTTGTAATAACTGACCTAATAGCGGTGCAGCCAGCTGAGATATCCACTGAGCATCCTGAAATCCTTCACTCAGCTGTCTGACCTTAAGCGTCAGTTGATAACTGTCATCAGACGGGCTGCGCCGCACATAGCCCTCCTCCACCAGGGTTTCCAGTAATCGCCTGACAGTGGTGCGGTGAATACCACTCCAGTCCGCCAGATCACGGATTTTTGCCCCACCATGGGCGCGATTTAACAAATAGAGTAACTCAAGCCCCCGGGTAAGGCCGCGCACATTCTTATACTGTCCCGTTTCTTCAGTTTCCATGATTCAGTACTCATATGACCCTATCAGAATGTGCACTGAGTGCACACTACAGCAGTTTTTAATTGTAGCCTGCTTAACCCTTTTTTTATACTGACACAATAATTATAAGTATTAAAAAATAATAATAGTCATTCACCGGGTGCTGCAAAATGAATATTCTTGTCGCTGTCTATCTATTTTTTCTATCTCGTTATTTATTGCCAATTTCAATAAAACACCAAAGAAACAAGCACTCCGTTTCAGCGTTAAAGCATCGAAGCAAGATTATTAAAACGCCTCGCTATAGGGTTTTTCTACACACATACGCCGGTGCAAACACCTCTTCTGAATATTACTGAGCCAGCCGAATTTAAACAGGATTACACCGATGTCAACTGATCTGGATCTAATCGCCAAAAAACTGCGTGAAGCCGAGCTTCGTAACGAAGCGATCGCCCCCATCCGGGAGATCATTGGAGAAGACAACGCCGAAGCGGCATACAGAATTCAGCAACTCAATACTGAACATGCCTGTCATACCGGGCGTCGTATTGTGGGCCGCAAGATAGGTCTGACTAACGTCAAAGTGCAACAACAGCTTGGGGTAGATCAGCCGGATTTCGGCACTCTGTTTGCTGATATGTGCTATGGCGACAACGAAACGGTTCCGGTCGACCGGGTGATGCAAGCCAAAGTCGAGGCGGAACTGGCGCTCATACTGACCAAAGACCTGCCTGAAACCGATACCACTTTTGCGGAGATGATCGATGCCATCGGCTGGGTAATGCCAGCGATTGAGATCGTCGGTAGTCGCATCAACAACTGGAACATCGGCTTTGTCGATACGGTGGCTGATAACGCCTCCAGCGGTGCGTTTGTGCTGGGTGACGCGCTGCGCTGGCAGGGTGGCATCGATCTGGCAAAAATTAATATGACCATGACCCGCAACGGCACCGGGGTTTCTTCAGGCAGCGGCATTGAATGCCTGGGGCACCCACTCAATGCCGCTGTCTGGCTGGCACGTACCCTGAGCAAGTTAGGACACCCTCTTAAAGCGGGCGATATTGTCCTGACCGGAGCACTGGGGCCGATGGTAGCCGTAGAGCCCGGCGATCAGTTTGAGGTGCTGATCTCATCAATTGGCCGGGTCAGCACTCAATTCAGCCAGGCCTGACTGGACTGGACAGCAATCCGCTCAGCAAAGCGTTGCTGCCAATACAATTCGTTGTTTGAAGGATTTTCCCTATGAAAAAATTAAAAGCAGTGATTATCGGGCCGGGTAATATCGGTACTGATTTGCTGATGAAGATGCAGCGTTCCGAGTGGAT
>NZ_JBNKYN010000144.1:0-2861 GCF_050300915.1 Amphritea sp. | reverse complement strand
CCACAGTGAGACCGAGATGCTGCGCTACCTCAAGCGCCTGGAAAACAAAGATATCTCTCTCACCCACGCGATGATTGCGCTGGGTTCCTGCACCATGAAGCTGAACGCCACCGCCGAGATGATTCCGGTCAGCTGGCCTGAATTTGCCAACCTGCACCCGTTCGCACCGATTGATCAGGCCGCTGGCTACAGCGAGATGATCAACTCCCTGGAACAGATGCTGATCGCCATCACCGGTTTCGATGCCATCTGCATGCAACCAAACTCCGGCGCACAAGGCGAATATGCCGGCCTGCTGGCGATCCGTACATTCCATCAGGCCAACGGCGATGATCACCGTAATATCTGTCTTATCCCAAGCTCGGCGCACGGGACTAACCCGGCCTCCGCAGCGCTGGCCGATATGAAAGTGGTGATTGTCAGCTGCGATGATAAAGGCAACGTTGATATGGACGACATGCGGGCGAAAGCGGAGCTGCATGCCGACAACCTCGCCTGCCTGATGATCACCTACCCATCCACCCACGGTGTATACGAAGAGAGCATCCGCGAGATCTGCCAGATCATCCACCAGCATGGCGGTCAGGTGTATATGGATGGCGCCAACATGAACGCCCAGGTGGCGATCAGCCAGCCAGGTGAAATTGGCGCAGACGTGTCCCACCTTAACCTGCACAAAACCTTCTGCATCCCCCACGGTGGCGGCGGCCCGGGCATGGGCCCTATCGGTGTTAAAGCGCACCTGGCACCGTTCGTGGCGAACCACCCGGTACAGAAGATTGATGGCCCGAACGCAGACAACGGCGCCGTATCTGCCGCTCCCTGGGGTAGTGCCAGCATCCTGCCGATCACCTGGGTCTATATCGCCCTGATGGGTCAGCCGGGTCTGCGTAAAGCCACTGAAGTCGCGATTCTCAATGCCAACTACATGGCCAAGAAACTGGGTGAACACTACCCGGTGCTGTACACCGGCCGCAACGACAAGGTCGCCCACGAATGCATCATCGATCTGCGCCCGTTGAAAGAGCGCACCGGCATCTCTGAAGAGGATGTTGCCAAGCGGCTGATGGATTACGGCTTCCATGCACCGACCATGTCCTTCCCGGTGGCTGGCACGCTGATGATCGAGCCGACCGAATCTGAGCCGCTGTGCGAACTGGACCGTTTCATCGAAGCGATGGCTGCTATCCGTCAGGAGATCGCCGATGTTGAAGCCGGCATTCTTGATGCTGAAAAGAATCCGCTGAAAGGCGCCCCCCACACACTGGAAGACCTGATCGACCCGAACTGGGATCGTCCCTACTCGCCAGTACTGGGAGCCTTCCCACTGGCGTCCGTTAAAGCTAACAAGTTCTGGCCAACCGTTAACCGTATCGATAACGTTTATGGCGACCGGAATCTGTTTTGTGCCTGCCCTTCGATTGAAAGCTATACCGAAGTGTAAGTATTACGGATAACCAGAAGCAGAAAAGGCCGTTCACTGAACGGCCTTTTTCGTTACACATTAACGCCCTTTTTTATATTTCCTCGACTCTTTTTTTACAGATCTGTAAAAGCGCCCCAGTGCCCTGTCCTTATCCCGTTTCTCAGCCAGACTGGCGCTATTATAGGCCTGCTCACGCATCAGCTTAAGATAGTTAGACAATCGGCGCTGATCTATCTGCGACCGGCTCAGTGCCGCCTGCACGGCGCAACCCGGTTCGGAGTTATGCTGGCAATCGCTATAACGACACTGTTTGGCCAAAGCACTGATATCGGCAAATGCTTCTGCCAACCCGGCTTCGCAATCAGCTAATTGAAGTTCCCGCATCCCCGGGGTATCAAGTAAAACACCACCGCCAGGCAGCAGGTGCAGAGTCCGGGAGGTCGTGGTATGCCTGCCTTTGGCATCGGTCTCCCGGGCCTCTGCCGTCAATTGAGCTGCTTGTCCCGATAAAGCATTCACCAGCGTTGACTTACCCACACCGGATGAACCTAACACCGCAACACTATTGCCAGCCCTGCACCAGGGAAGCAACACTTTGACGCTGTCAGCATCAAGACCATTGACGACTTCAACCATCAGCAAAGGATCGATCGCCTGCACCTGTTGCCGATAACCTGCCGGATCATCACACAGGTCTGGCTTGGTTAAGACGACCACGGCATCTGCCCCCGCCTCTTTAATCAACGCCAGATAACGCTCGATACGATTCAGGGAAAAATCCTGATTCAGTGAGGTGATGATAAAGACGGTATCAATATTACTGGCGATTAACTGTTCGCTGACTTTGCTGCCAGAAGCCTTACGCGAGAAGCAGGACAGTCGCTCCAACGCTCGATAAAAGGTAGCGTCATCATTCAACAGAACCCAATCACCAACCGTTAAAGGCGGCATTGCTGGCGTATAAAACAAACGCTGAACACCCTGATCAGTGTAAAGCTCTACATAGGAACGATGCTGAGCGAATACTCTGGCAGGCTGATACTGGCAGCACTCATCAAGAGTGAGCTGTTGCTGAAAAAAAGGAGACCATCCCAGTTGGGAAAGTGAATAAACTGTAGTCATAGAAAACCCCTGACGCATACATAAGCAGCGTCCGATAAATAATCATCGGGGGCTAAATCGCCCCGGTTTTAAAACCGGGCAAAGAAATCAGATTAGGTGGATTTCAGCTTAATGCCCGGAAGGTTTTGACTACAATCATGTTTACCCTCCAGTGTTAAATGGATCATGTACTCAAATTAATCTATCAGAAGCGCTTTGCTTGTCAAGCCAGCCAGGGGGATTGCTTAACGACCAGAACCGATTCAGAAGTTCATCAGGATCAGAAAGACCCGCAGGTTCTAATCAAAGCCAGACTGCCGGTCGTCATCCAACC
>NZ_JBNKYN010000143.1:0-2884 GCF_050300915.1 Amphritea sp. | reverse complement strand
ATCTCAACAACCTCATTACGCAGCTAAATAGCGCAGCCCGTCCGTCGCGCTTTATTTTCGTCGGCGGAGATCCCGCTACACCGGCGGGTCCATACACCGATTCGCTGGCCCTCCTCGCAAGTGGGGTATTACAATGCCATGACATTCATCATGTTGGGATCGTTGGCTATCCCGATGGGCATCCGAAGATCAGTACAGATAAACTCTGGCACGCACTGGAATGGAAATATCAATTGCTTCAAGATGCTAATTGCACGCTGGAGATCACCACTCAGTTCGGTTTCGATACTGAGGCTATCGTTCGCTGGATCAGACAACTACGCGATCGCGGCATCGATGCCCCTGTTAATATCGGCGTTCCAGGGCCAGCCAGTATCAGCCAGCTGCTCCGATATGCAAAGCAGTTTGGGGTAGTCGCATCGACGGAAATTGCCGGGCGTTACGGCCTGTCATTAGCGACCTTGCTGCGTAAGTCTGTCGCAGATCACTTCTGGACAGATCTTGTCAGCGGTCTGGCAGAGCAGGAACTGGGAGATATTGGATACCACCTCTACCCTTTCGGCGGCATTAAGGACGGTGTCCGCTGGATGAATTCCCGGGTTTGCAGTGATCAGCCATTAGCGGACAGTTCTGGCCTGGAGGTTTAACGCAACAGTGATCGCCGGTCTTTAATAGCAGCCTGCTTTGTGCTCTTTTACCCGACAAACCGCTCTGAATGATAAGAGCGCAATGTTAAAAGAGCTGTCAGCCAGACTTTGATTTTCGATATTCCCCCGGCGTCATACCGCAGTACTTTTGGAACATGCTGATAAAGGTCGATGTGGATTCATAGCCAATATCAGCAGCAATCATGGTAACGGAGTCCCTGCTAGTCACCAGTCGCTCCAGTGCTACCTGCAAGCGCAGTTGTTGACGCCACTGTTGAAAGGTCATGCGGGCTTCTTTCTGAAACAGTCTCTGTAATGTCCGTTCGGATGCGCCTACCAGCGTCCCCCACTCTGACAGCGTATGTTGCAATGACGGATCTTCTTCCAGTTGATAGCAGATGTTGCGCAACCGCGAGTCCACCGGTAATGGCAGGTATAGCGGTGCCTGCGGTGCTACCGCAATCTGATCTCTCAGGGTACGGAACAAGCGTCCAGCCGGGCTATGCCAGTCATAATCTACCGGTTGTTTAAGCGCTTCCTGAATCAGTTCGCGAAGCAATTGTGATACTTCCAGGACAAGACACTCCTGCGCTAAATCAGCTGTCTCCACCGGCAAAATGTTAATACTGGTGAGTTCTGCGCCGTACAGTGATGAGATCTCATGAGGCTGATTGGGGGGTACCCAAACAGCCCGATCAGGTGGAATCAGATACCGGGCTGCAGGTGTGATAACGTCCAGAGCCCCCTGACGGCAGTACACCAGTTGCCCCCAGTTATGCGTGTGCGCGGCCACCACTGTTTGAGCCTGAAGTTGGCGATAGAGCACGCTGACCGGCCGGATAGGTTTGCCTTCGGGAAAAACGATTAACGGTACACGCGGCCAATCGTGTCGGGTTTCCTGCATAAGTTGTCTTATTTTCAGATGTTAGCCAATCAGTTTATGGGCAGACTTAACGAACTTCAAGCAGCCAACTCAGGAGACTTAAATGAAAGCCGCTGTCATTACCGACTTCAACCAGCCCCCAGTTATCGGTGAAATAGCCGACCTCATCCTACAGCCAGGTGAGCAACGGGTTTCCCCCCGTGCAACTGCCATCAGCCAACTGGTGCGCGCCAAAGCCTCAGGCCTGCATTACAGCAGCGGCACTGCCTTACCCATGGTGCCCGGTGTGGATGGCGTAGGTCTGCTGGAAAATGGTGACCGGGTATTCTTTGTTTTTCCTCGTGATGGCAGCATGGCTGAACAGGCAGCCGTCAGAAGCGCGCTTTGCGTCCCCATACCCGATGACCTTGATGATATCTCCGCTGCGGCTCTTGCTAACCCGGGAATGTCCTCAATAGCAGCCCTGCAGTATCGGGCCAGTTTTAATGTCGGCGAAACCGTTCTGATCAATGGTGCTGCTGGCGCATCAGGTCGTTTAGCTATTCAGATTGCGCGCTATCTGGGTGCTTCCACCATCATTGCCACAGCCCGCAATCCTGATGATGCTAACGCCCTGCTGGCATTAGGCGCAGATCAGTTTATCAGCCTTAACCAGTCTGCAGAGCAACTGACTGCCACCTTCCGCGACCTGCTGGAAACATCTCCCGTGGATATCGTCCTGGATTATTTATGGGGCATACCCGCCGCCTGTCTGCTCAAGGCTATACCCGCCTTGCCGGATAAACCCCTGAGGTATGTGAATATTGGCTCGATGGCGGGTGCAGACCTCCCCTTCGATGCAGGCACGCTCAGAAGCAAAAATCTTGTACTGATGGGCAGCGGCATTGGCAGCGTTGCGACAGGCAACCTGATTAAAAGCATCAGTCAGGTATTCGAATGGGCCCAGCCGGCAGGCCTGAAGATCAACACCAAAGCGATGACCCTGGATCAGGTAACGCAAGCCTGGCAATACACAGGATCAGAGCGTCTGGTGTTGACGATTGGCTAACTGAGCCAGAGCGTCTACAGGACACGGGAATCCCAACGCAATCCTTCAACCGGGTTTACACGCGTCTGGAAAACGCTCTGGCAGCATGCAGATGCAGCTGTCGTAACGTTGAAACCTGACTGATCAGAAGTCACGATCAGCCTGTCTTCAGGGTAGGTCGAGTTATATAACCGCTTCAATCCCTTTTTTATCAATGACAAAGGTTTCCGGTACGCCGGTTACGCCGTAATCAATGCCGGTTCTACCTTTTTGATCAAAGCCGCTGTCTTTGTAAGGATCGCCGAATCGCGCCAACCAAGCGCGGGC
>NZ_JBNKYN010000142.1:0-3178 GCF_050300915.1 Amphritea sp. | reverse complement strand
CCAGTAACGCAGCTCGTAGTTGTGGGTGGATACCGGAAACACCATGCCCATTTTGAAAGGTTTGCCCTGGGCTTTATAAGCGTCAACCACCGGCTTCAGCGCGTCCGCTTTGATCGGATGCACCGGCTTGCCATCGGCATCTTTATCCACATAGGGTTTCATCTGTTCCCAGATGTCGTTGGAAACGGTAATGGCGTTGCCGTTCAGGTCCATACTGAACGCGGTAATGATATGTGCCTGAGTACCGAAACCGATGGTTGCCCCCAGCGGCTGGCCTGCCAGCATGTGTGCGCCATCCAGCTGACCATCAATCACCCGGTCCAGCAGTACTTTCCAGTTTGCCTGAGCTTCCAGCTGCACATACAGGCCTTCATCCTCGAAGTAACCTTTTTCATAGGCGATGGCGAGGGGGGCCATATCGGTCAGTTTAATAAAGCCGAACTTAAGCTCCTCTTTTTCCGGTTCGCCCACGGTTGCCTGAGCAGAACTCAGCGTCAGCAGGCTGCCGACCGTAACCGCACCTAAGGTTTTAACCACGTTTTGCAGCAGTGCGCGGCGCTTCATCATTTTAGAAAGCAGTGTGTGAGTCATAGTGTGTGGCTCCTGGATTAGCGTGAAAATCTCAAAAAAAAACGTCTGCTCCCGTCGATATAACTATCGATAAGAGCAGACGTCGTTGTCATATGTGAAACCGGCTACGGCCGATTCCTGAAAAATTATTTTTGTTGCCATCGTTAAAGCAGACAACATGCCATTTTTTATAAAGTTTATATTAAACAGTAAGTTAAATATTAATGGTTTGAAATAATCTTAATCGGTATCGCTGCAGTGCACTTTAACAGTGCTGTTTTTGGGGTGTAGTTCGCTGTGCTGCGCTCTGATGGCACAAAACCGAGAACAGCTTACCGGGCTGATTTCAACGATAACCGACAACGCTGATTACGGTAGGCGCATACCAGTCGAGCAGGTATAATGCGCAGCAATTCCGTTGTAACTTCCTTTTAATCAGTCTGGATGCATATTTTCTGATGACCGTACGTACCCGTATCGCACCGTCTCCAACCGGTGATCCGCACGTAGGCACCGCCTACATCGCCCTGTTCAATATGGCTTTCGCCCGTCAGCACGGCGGCGAATTTATCCTGCGTATTGAAGATACCGATCAGACCCGCAGCACCGCAGAATCAGAACAGATGATTCTCGACTCACTGCGCTGGCTGGGGCTGGAGTGGGCTGAAGGGCCAGATAAGCCGGGCCCTCATGGCCCTTACCGGCAGAGTGAGCGGGGCGAAATCTACGCAAAATATACCCAGATTCTGCTGGATAATGGCAGTGCATTTAAATGTTACCGCACCGCAGAAGAGCTGGACCAGCTGCGTAATGATCGTCGTGAACAGGGCCTGCAAAGCGCGCTGAAAGAGAGCGATCTGGCCTTGCCTGCTGAGGAAGTGGCGAAGCGTGAAGCGGCAGGCGAACCCTATGTTGTGCGTATGAAGGTGCCGGAAGAGGGCGTCTGCGTGTTTGACGACATGCTGCGTGGATCTATCGAAGTAGACTGGGCGCAGGTTGACTGCCAGATTCTGATGAAATCCGATGGTATGCCCACCTACCACCTGGCCAACGTAGTCGATGATCACCTGATGGAGATCACCCACGTACTGCGCGGTGAAGAGTGGATCAACTCTGCACCTAAGCATAAGTTGCTCTACAGCTATTTCGGCTGGGAGATGCCTAAGTTGTGTCATATGCCGCTGCTGCGTAACCCGGACAAGTCCAAACTGTCCAAGCGTAAGAACCCGACCAGCATCATCTACTATCAGCGTATGGGCTATATGGCTGAAGCACTGATCAACTATCTGGCGCGTATGGGCTGGTCGATGCCGGACGAGCGTGAGAAATTCTCGATTGAAGAGATGATCGCAAATTTCGATATCAACCGTGTCTCTCTGGGCGGCCCGATCTTCGATCAGGAAAAACTCAGCTGGCTGAACGGTCTGTGGATCCGCGAAGAGCTGAGCGATGAGCAGTTTGCTGCGGCGTTACAGCAGTGGGCACTGAATCCGGAATACCTGATGCAGATTATTCCGCTGATCAAACAGCGGGTGGAGAAGTTCTCCGATGTCGCACCTGTCGCGGGCTTCCTGTTGTCGGGTATGCTGCCGATCACCGAAGAGAGTTTCGCCCACAAGAGCCTGCAGAAAGATGATATCCGTCGTATCCTGCAGTTTGCCTCCTGGATGCTGGACACTGAGCAGAACTGGAATAAAGACCATCTGTTTGCCCAGTGCAAAGCGCTGGGTGATGCGATGGGCTATAAAGTCCGCGACTTCCTGTTCCCACTGTTTGTTGCTATCGCTGGCACCAGTGCCAGTGTTTCGGTCGTGGATTCCATGCAGATCCTCGGCCCGGACATGAGCCGTGCCCGGGTACGTCATGCGCAGGGCGTGGTTGGCGGCCCGTCTAAGAAAGAAGCAAAAGTCTGGGAAAAAGAGTACAGCGCGCTGGCTGAAACCCTGAACTGATCCGGTTGCTCTGTACACGAAAAGCCCTGCACTGCAGGGCTTTTTGCGTTCATTAATATAGAAACCTAAAGAGCTCTTCTCGGTGCTCTCGGTGTTCTCTGTGGTTATGAATTATTGGCACCACAGAGAACACCGAGGACACAGAGAACACGTTCGCAGATTATCGATTTCATCAGAGCCTGAGAATTGCTACTTGAATCAGAAAGAACTGCTTAAATAACTGTTTAATAATCAACAAAATTTGACCCGAAAAATAGTCAACTTCATTGCTTGACAGACAAGGGGGGCGCCATTAATATAGCCGCCACTTGGTTTTGGGGCCTTAGCTCAGCTGGGAGAGCGGTTCGCTGGCAGCGAACAGGTCAGCGGTTCGATCCCGCTAGGCTCCACCAATTCCTTCCTCCCCACTTTTTTCTTCAAAAAGAGAGGAAATCATCAGACCAGCACTTTGCTGGTTTTTTTGTGCCTGAAATTTATGCTTTGTATCACCTTAATCCGGGGCGGGTTAGGGGGATTAATGGGGCATCTTCCTGAAAATCAGCAATGCTCCTTTAAAATGCCCCGCTATTGATGGCAGCCAGAGAGCCCCAGAAGGCTTGCAAATCTGCTTGATGACGTTGGCGTTTTTGGTCAGTAAAGATCAACGGTGATCCATC
>NZ_JBNKYN010000141.1:0-3293 GCF_050300915.1 Amphritea sp. | reverse complement strand
CTGACGCGCTTTCTGAACCACGGAAACACTGCGAATCAGTATCTGTAACCTTTGCAGCGCGTCTTCCCGGTTTTTCTCCTGGGTGCGAAACTGCTGGGCTTTTATCACCACCACTCCCTCTTTGGTAATGCGTGAGTCTTTTAACTGCAGCAAGCGCTCTTTGTAAAACTCAGGGAGAGAGGAGGCATTAATATCAAAACGCAGATGGATGGCGGATGAAACCTTGTTAACATTCTGCCCCCCGCTGCCCTGAGCGCGGATTGCACTGAGCTCAATCTCATCATCCGGTATTGATACATTATTGGAAATAGTCAGCACGATTCAACCCGTTTTTCACTACCTGATCCGCTGTAAAATGGCGGCAAACTCAACTGAGATCCTGCGGATGTTTACGCAGGAACACCGCCATCTTACCATCAGTTTTGATCAGATGATCGATTACCCACTCTCGCGCTAACTTCATAATATCGGCGTTCAATCGCCGATTAAATTCATCAATACTGACCGGCGTATCACCGACCCCAACAACCTCCAGAATGTCGCGGTAGAGCCGTTCCAGATGCTCAACGATCTTCTGATGCTCCTGCTTATGATCCGCATAATAGGGATAGCGAATCTTAATCTGAATTTTCTCTTCCCGGGCAAAATGTTCCCGAGTGTAATCGACCAGTTCGCGAAAAAAAACGGGCAGGTACTTCAGATTTTCAGGTTTACTAAGCGCCAATTCTACCGAGTTAAATAGTGCTATCAGATATTTATGATCAAGATCGATCAGATCATTCCCGGTTGATATTTGCGATCTCCAGATGACTGGCATATAAAATTCATTTCATATCAATAATAAGTTAGAGACGCATATTCAGAAATTAACGTAGTGAAGTCAAATATTAAGAGCGGTATAGCTGAAACAAACCGGACCTTTATCAGTTAATGAGACTGCTCTCCCGCCATCCATTGCGCGAAACATTTGAAAGTGTTGCGCCCTTCCTGCTTAGCCTGATAAAGCGCCAGATCAGCATACTCCATTAACCGGTTATCATCTCTGGTATCAGTAGGCGCAAATGCTATCCCAAGACTGGCAGTCAATACTAGAGATTCTCCTGCAACGGTCATCGGCTCTGCAACCACCTTAAGAACCCGTTCGGATAGCTGAATGGCGGTTTGTTTTATATCTCCCGACTGATTACCCAGCAGGATAACAAACTCATCCCCCCCCACCCGGCTGACCATATCGATAGCCCGAACGGTTTCTCTGAGACGTTGGGCGATGACAATCAAAACCTGATCACCAACCCCATGACCATGGGTATCGTTTATCTGCTTAAAAAAGTCGAGATCCATAAAGACCACCCCGATCTGCCGTTCAGGATAACGCTTCAAAACAGTCAGCTCATGCTGTAAACGGGCACTCAGAGAGCGTCGGTTTGGCAGGTCAGTAAGAGAGTCACTTTGTGCAAGATGCTCCAGCTGCTTTTCAAACGCCTTACGATCGCTGATATCGGTAAAGGTACCAATATAGTTCTCAACCTCACCTTTCTCATTGCGATAACAGGTGATCGAAAGTGCTTGCGGATAGAGCGTTCCATTTTTACGGAGATTCCAGACCTCCCCGTGCCACTCCCCATCCTCTTTGAGACTCTCCCACAGCTCCTTATAAAAATCAAAATCATGGGCAGAAGACTTCAGCATACTTGGATTTTTCCCCTTCACGTCGTCAAGAACATAACCTGTTATCCGGGTGAATGAGTTATTGATCCGCATAATCCGATTATTCGCATCGGTAATCATAATGCCTTCATGAGCAGCATCTACAATGCGCTGACTAATCTCCAGCGAACGGGCATTTTCACTCAGAGTAATCTGTTGCTGATTCAGATTATTCTGATAATCAGTAAATACTCCGCCCAGTCCCCGGGCAAAATAGCGCATCAACGCCATGACGGTTAGAACCAGAACAGCCACCAACAATGCCAGCTTCAGATTAGAATCAGACTGCTCTTTGATGATCAACTCTCGCTGATTCAACACTTCCCCAAGTGAGGGTTCCACATCTCCCCCGGCCACCACAATCCAGTCCCATACCGGCAATGGGGCAGCATAAACCAGTTGATTCTCCACCGGCAAACCATCCGCCTGGTACCAATCTGTGCGTATATACCCTTCCGTTTTAGCCTTATTGAGCAGAGCTATGATCCGCCCCCGATCACCCTGATCAACCATCTGTGAAACCTGCTGCCCCACCAGCCTTTTAACGCCTCTGCCTGCGATTACCTGGCCATTTCGATCAATAATCGACAAATAGCCCCCCTGACCGAATTGAATACTCTGAAGATGCTCTATTATCTCCTGCTGCAGATCGTTCTGTATCTGGAAAATATAATCACCGGCTCCCACCAGCCAATTGAAGGGTTCAAACCGTGCGATAAAGGTAATTTTATCTCTCATTTCAGAGCGGTCAGATGGGGGATACCAGCGATAACGAACATAACCGCGCCCCTCTTCTGAGCGAATTACCTGTAGAAAACGGCGTACGAAATAGGTACCCCGATCATCTTTAAGGTCGGCCATTGAGGTACCTTCCAGTTCGGGAAACGGAGGTAGCAGGATACTTTTTCCTGTCTCATCGCCAACAAAAAGATAGCCTCT
The DNA here is from genome assembly GCF_050300915.1 of Amphritea sp. Classification (GTDB taxonomy): domain Bacteria; phylum Pseudomonadota; class Gammaproteobacteria; order Pseudomonadales; family Balneatricaceae; genus Amphritea. The sequence continues at coordinate 647 of NZ_JBNKYN010000141.1, read as the reverse complement.
GCCATTAAAAAATCGTATTTCACGGAGCGCATCAACCAGCTGTTTTTTTAACTCATCCTCGGGTAGCCTGTCCCGGTTTTGCTGATACAGACTTTCCATGACTGCCAGCGCCTGTGTCACTTCATTTTGTGAGCGAGCCATGATGATCTGCTCTGCCCGGCGATAACGACTATCAATAAAGCGAACGGCATTTGCGACTTCAGTTTGCAATCGACGATTGGTCTGAAGCTGAAAAGATGTTTGTAATTTCTCAAGATTTGTTCGATATGCTTGCTGCGTATAATGAATATAAGATCCAAACAAGCCTGTCAGAAGAAAAAGAGATATGGCGATCAGTACCCAAAAAGAAAACAGGCCCGAATTACCAACTTTTTTCGTGAAATCCATTATCACCCCGATCCATCAGCCAAAAGCTTAACAAGATTTACCTGAAAGCTTAGTTTACAGAGCGGTAAGCGTATAGTTTGAGAGAAAAACCAGCTACTCAGGATGACAGGTAAATAAAAAAGGCGGCCAGAGGCCGCCAAATAACACCGACATAATCCGGCATGAAAAGAACACCGGGTGCGGAGTGCATTCCACTCGTACAAAGTGGGCTGCGGTGCGAATCTCCAAACGACGACTGGAGACTGAGAAGCGGGGCAGAC
>NZ_JBNKYN010000140.1:0-3296 GCF_050300915.1 Amphritea sp. | reverse complement strand
CGGCTCCAGCGTTGCGGTTTTGATCTCTATGGTCATTTGCTTGATCCCTTCTGTTCGGGTTATTTATTTTTATTTATTAGCGCAGCGGTTACAGCGGTTAACGGTCTCAGCTATGGTTTTTTGCCATCAGGGTCTCTTCGCCGTAGCGCCATTTTTCCATCTCGGCATCCACACTTTCCTGCTGCTCACGGGTCATAAACACCACATCATTCGCAGTACAAAAATGCTCGAAAGCGGTTTTAGGCATAATCAGCTCAACAAACAGCATCGGGTCACCAATGGCAAAATCGAACTCGACAAAGCGAGCATTTTCATCACTGCGTACGCGGATATATTTGACGTAGCTATCCAGTCCGGCGACATCTGCGCCGACGGTAGTCATATGGTTTGTGCTCATGGAACAACTCCACTGCGAAGCTGCAGAGATGCCTTAAAGACACTCTGCAGTTTCTGAATTGTTAAATCAGGTGACGATGGTCAGGAATGACTCATGAAGTTTTCGTTGCGGATAATCCAGCCCCTGGGGGAAATGATCCCAGTCCCAGGTGATGGTTTCATAATCAGGATAGGGCTGATAACCCCCCATAAACGTTTCAAAGCGGTTACCGGACGGGTCCCAGGCATAGATAGTACAGCCGCGGGTAATACCGTGACGGGTCGGGCCAATATCCACCGACACCTCATTCATCGACATAATATCCCCAGCCCGCAGCACTTTCTCCCAGCTTTCCATCAGGAACGAGCAGTGGTGCAGTTTGCCTGGGTCAGGGTGTTCAACAAAAGCGATATCGTGGACTTTATGCGAGCAGGATAACCACAGGGCAGCCTCAAACTCGCCATCTTCAGCCAGCACCCGCTCCACCAGAAAGAATCCCAGAACCTCTTCAAAGATCTTTTTGTTGGCCGCGACATTTGGCCCGTACAGCAGCATATGGTCCAGCCGAACCGGCGCAATACCCTGTTCACTGGCTGCATTCCACGGGCCCGGATTGGCATTAGTCAGGCCATTACCGACGGCGCTCTTTTCAGCATACAGCTCCATCAGATGACCGGTTGGCAGGGTAAAGCGTACCCGCTCACCGGTTTCCAGCATATCTCCGGCAGGCATACGGGTGGTTGCAATACCATATTCATTAAGATCCGCTTCCAGCTTATCCAGCGTTGCTGCATTCAGAACTTTAAAGCCGAAGAAATCTATCCCGGCTTCTTCAGCCTGGCGGATGATGTAACTGTTATGATCCCGTTCATCCCAACACTTGAAATAAACGCGACCCTGGTTATCACGACCTGTTTCCACCAGTCCCATTACATCACGATAAAAACGTGCACTCTCTTCCAGATCAAATACTCGAACCTGAACATGTCCAGGTCTTAACACACCGGTCATTGCCATACCAAAACTCCAGTTTTTAAAATTATTTTTTGGATATTCCGTATGGGGTATATTGCACAGCTCAGACCAGATAATATTTTTTAACTATTAATCAACGACTTATAATAATTCATACCTTTTTGTGAAAAACAGATGCGTTCAAAAATGTTCAATTAAATCAAAAACAACCGTTCAATTTTGAACGAAATATATAATTCGTTCAAAATTGAACGGTCACCCCCATATCAACAGGAGGCAACCTTTTTAATCAAAAAAATCACTAGACGGACTCTGTCGATGATGGTTAATCTGTTAGCTATCGCACGCCAATCGACTAAAAAAATAACAATAAAATGCAAAACCAAGAACTCTTAGAACACTTTAAAATCCACGAAAAGCTGCGCTTCGAAAGCGATGATGGACAGATCTGGCTGGATAAGAACCGTATGCTGCTGTTTCACAGCCAGGTGCTTGCTGAGATCCGTAAAAGTCTGTTTGATAGCCTCGACCCTAAACAGGCACAGAGCATCCTGGTACGTATGGGCTTTGCGGCCGGGCAGCAGGACGCAGAGCTGGCACTGAAACTGTATGGCACCGACAATAACTACGATGTTTTCGATATCGGCCCGGCCCTGCATGGTTTAGAAGGCTTTGTTAAATCCACTATCGTTGAGTCAGAAGTAGACTGGGAAAAAGGCAGTTTCTACGGCAAAGTTGTCTGTCTGAACTCCGTTGAAGCCGCCATTGAACTGGAGGAATCAGGCCCCAGCCATGACCCGGTTTGCTGGATGCTGGTCGGCTATGCGTCCGGCTACTCTTCGATGTTTTTCAAACGCTACATCGTCTTTAAAGAGGTGGAATGTGTCGCTAAAGGGGATGCCAGATGCGTGCTCGTTGGCAAACCGGTTGAAGCCTGGGGAGACGATGACTATATCGATTATTTTAAGCAGGACCCGGTCAAACAGCAGTTTCGTTCAATCGAATCTGAACTCAATAGTCTGAGGGGGTTTCCCTCAGCCAAGCGCCCGGAACAGGGAAAACTGATCGGGCAGTCCCCCGAGTTTATTAAAGCGTTCAGCCTGCTTAATCAGGCAGCTAACAGTCCGATCAACGTACTTCTGCTGGGTGAAACCGGTGTAGGCAAAGAGCTGTTTGCCCGTTGGCTGCATGAAAACAGTAGTCGATCTGACAAGCCTTTTATCGCGATTAACTGTGGCGCTATCCCCAATGATCTGATTGAGGCTGAGTTATTTGGCGTTAAAAGTGGTGCCTATACCGGCGCCAACGCTTCCCGGCCTGGGCGTTTCGAATCAGCCAATGGCGGCACACTGTTCCTCGATGAGTTGGGTGAACTCTCGTTGTCTGCTCAGGTAAAACTACTAAGGGTGCTGCAGTCGGGGGAGCTGGAACGCCTGGGCGATAATAAAACAATAAAAGTGGATGTCAGACTCATCGCTGCAACCAATATGAAGCTGCTTGAAGCGATCGATCAGGGGCAGTTCCGCTCAGATCTCTATTATCGGATTGCCACTTATCCGGTGGAGATTCCGCCACTCAGATCCAGAAAGTCGGACATCCCACTACTAGCCTGTTCAATGGTTGAGAAATATGCGCCGCTGTATAACAAATCCATAGAAGGGATAAGCGACAGTGCCATGCAGTCATTAATGAGTTATGACTGGCCGGGTAATATCCGGGAGCTGCAAAATATTATTGAAAGAGCAGTACTGCTGGCTCCGGCTAGTGGCTCTATAGAGCGTCAGCATGTTGTCACCCGCACATCAACAACACGACAAACTGAAGCCCTGACAGCAGAGCATGAAACCACCGCGTCAATGGAAAACATCTACGACCACTTACTGGAGGAGAACCTGCCGCTGAAAGAGTTTGAAGGCCGACTGATTAAAGCCGCCATGGAGAAAAC
>NZ_JBNKYN010000139.1:0-3442 GCF_050300915.1 Amphritea sp. | reverse complement strand
GTTAATACGACGGATAAATTCGATATTGTCCGGACACCAGGGCGCATTCTTACGTACCACTTCGTCATACTTTCTGATCGCCAGACGGGTCGCTTCGTCATCCCAGGAGAGCGGCAGATGAACCACCCGGGCAGGCACGGTGAGTGCATCGATATCACCCAGATCCGCTTCTGCGTGTTCTAACAGTTCGAGTAGCTGATCTAGCGGTAATCTGAGGTTGTCATAATGCACCTGCAGAGAACGGATCCCCGGCGTCAACTCTTTAACACCGGGAATATCCATCGCCTGCAGTTTAAGCATCAGCGCATGAACCCGGAAACGCAGGCGAATATCCAGCAGCTGTGGCCCATACTCCACCAGCAGGAAGTCTTCACCACTGGGGCGGTAGACCACTTTCTCGCCGTAGCGCTCAGCTGGCAGCTGCTTAATAACCGGTGTTGTCAGTTCGCTGCTCGCCAGCGGCGTTTCTGAGATTGAAAGCTGATCGATCTGCTCTAACAGCTGACGCTCCGCCAGGGTAGCATCGGCAATAGAGACCGGTTCAAAGGAGACCCGGTCGCCCGCTTTCAGCTGGCCCATTTTCCACAGATCCGCTTTGATAATAGTCGCGGGACAGACAAAGCCCCCCAGGCTCGGGCCATCCGGACCTAAAATAACCGGCATATCCCCGGTAAAGTCGATAGTGCCGACAGCATAAGCATTATCGTGAATATTAGAGGGGTGCAGACCCGCTTCGCCACCATCCTCCCGTGCCCACTCAGGCTTAGGACCGATTAAACGAACACCGGTACGGCTGGAATTAAAGTGCACCTGCCACTCCGCGGCAAAAAACTGCTTAATATCATCGTCGGTAAAGAAATCAGGCGCACCATGAGGGCCATAAATAACCCGGATATTCCACTTTTCGGCCAGCTGTGGCGGTTGCCTGACCGTCTCGCCCGCACAGGCGGTCAACGCAAAGTCGGTATCCAGATGCAACACATCCCCCGGACGCAGCGCCCGACCACCATGACCACCAAACTGCCCCAGGGTAAAGGTAGAGCGACTTCCCAGATACTCAGGACACTGAATACCACCGGCAACAGAGAGATAGCTCCGGGCACCCGGCCCGGTTATTTTGCCCAGCTTCAGCGTCTGACCAGCGTTAACCCCGACGACTGACCACATCGCCACGGGCTCACCATCCAGGGTCGCCTCCAGCGCCGCACCGCTGAGCACGATCTGGCTGGCCTGATTAAACCGCAGTGTCGGACCACTGATGATCATCTCTAATCCAGCGGCATCGGCAGGGTTATGCAGCAGTTGATTAGCCAGACGGAAGCTCACGGAGTCCATCGGGCCTGAGGGCGGCACACCGATATCCCAGAACCCTTCACGACCAGGATAATCCTGAATCGTCGTCTGAGTGCCCGCACTGATAACATCAAAAGTAGAGGGCCGATAGACAAAATCATTCAAGGATCGGGTCAGTACCTCAGCGTTTTGCACCACATCACTGTGTAGCAGCTGTTGCAGATAACTGATGTTATGCTCAATCCCGTACACAGAGGACTCAGCTAACGCCTGTGAAAGACCGGCCAGAGCAGCGTCCCGTGTCTTCCCGTAGAAGATTACTTTAGCCAGCATAGGATCAAAGAAAGGCGATACCTCAACACCGGCTTCAATCCAGTGCTCGACTCTCAGGCCCTCGATCTCTGGCCATTCAACCGCCGTCAGTAAACCGGCACAGGGCTGAAACTCCTTATTGGCATCTTCGGCATAAACCCGCACCTGAATCGCATGCCCCGCAGGTTCGAGCGTTTTTTCAAGTTCAGTCAGCGACAGTTCACCCGCCCCCTGTCTGACCATCCACTCCACCAGATCAACACCGAAGACCTCCTCGGTAACACCATGTTCAACCTGAAGACGGGTATTGACCTCAAGAAAGTAGAACTGCTCATCGGTCTGATCCAGAACAAACTCAACCGTACCGGCATTGCGGTAATTCACCTGCTCTGCCAGACGGATCGCGGTGCGTTGCAGCGCCGCACGGGTCTCATCACTGAGATTAGGTGCCGGGGTTTCCTCAATTACTTTCTGGTTACGACGCTGAGCGGAACAGTCCCGCTCCCCCAGTGCAACCACCTTGCCCGCACCATCACCAAAGATCTGCACCTCAATATGACGGGCCTGCTCGATAAACTTCTCCAGAAAGATGTCGCTGTTACTGAAATTATTTTCACTGAGACGACGGACGGAATCATAAGCTTCTGTAAGTTCAGCTTCTGTGTTGCAGCGCTGCATACCGATACCGCCGCCACCGGCTGTGCTCTTCAGCATCAGCGGATAGCCGATCCGGGTAGCTTCGGAGAGGGTTTCTTCCAGGCTTTGTAGCAAGCCGGTACCCGGTAACAGCGGCACCTGCCCCTGCTCTGCCAGCTCACGGGCTGAGTGTTTCAGACCAAAATCGTTCATCTGTTGTGGAGTCGGCCCTAAAAAGACTACCCCCTGCGCTTCACAACGCCCGACAAAACCGGGGTTCTCACTCAGAAAGCCATAGCCGGGATGAATCGCTTCAGCGCCTGACGCTTTGGCTATGGCTAAAATTTTATCCTGATCAAGATAGGTTTGAGTGGCTGCCCCCTCCCCAAGAGAGTAGGCTTCATCCGCCTGCAGAACATGCAGACTATCGGTGTCTGCTTCGCTGTACACAGCCACACTGGTCACGCCCATTTTTCGTAGTGTGCGAATGATACGGCAGGCAATAGCACCACGATTGGCAATAAGAACTTTAGCAAACATCTGTTAATCACCTGAATTCCGGGCCGTCCCGGTGATTCTCAGGGCTTGATTGGGGTCGTCCCCAGCCCTTTTATACTGCGCAGATAACATCTGCGTTGTGACACTAATCCCAGATAAGGACTTCAACCGGTGTCGGGTTGTAGGCATTACAGGGGTTATTCAGCTGCGGGCAGTTGGAGATCAGTACAATCACATCCATCGCCGCTTTCAGCTCGACATACTTACCCGGTGCGCTGATCCCATCTGCAAAGGTCAGTCCGCCGTCACTGGTGACAGGCACGTTCATAAAGAAGTTGATGTTGTGGGTAATATCCCGTTTGCTCATGCCAAACGCTTCATTCTCTGCAACCGCTAATAACCAGCTGTCACGGCAGGCATGCATACATTTCTTCTCTAAGGCATAGCGCACAGTATTACTTTCGGTGGCACAGGCCCCTCCCAGAGTGTCATGGCGACCACAGGTGTCAGCAACGATCTCCAGCAGCAGATTGCCTTCGTTGGATAGCAACCGGCTGCCCGCTGTCAGGTAGACATTGCCCTGCTCACGGATCGTATCAATGGCGCTGTAGCGCTCGGCAGGATCGGCTGCGTTATAAAACAGCGTATCAGCCGCCTGATTGCCTTCGAGATCAAGAATCCGGACCGTTTGTCCCGCCTTGAC
>NZ_JBNKYN010000138.1:0-4044 GCF_050300915.1 Amphritea sp. | reverse complement strand
TCTTCCGATCTGACGTCGGTCTTCCTGCCGATTCTGGTATTGGGTCTGGTGAGTAACGCGCCCTTCAGGCAGTTCAGCCCAGAACCCTTGTTATCCTATGTGCTGGCCGAGTGCATCATCCTCAGCCTGGCATTCTGGCTGGCACTAAAACTGGGGCTGCAAAAGCAGGAAGCCGTACTCCTGTCTGTCGGCTGTGTTTTTGTTAATAATGCGTTCTTAGTGCTGCCAATCTCTCAATTTCTCTATGGCGCAGGGAGTGTATCGCCGGTCATTGCTATTCTGACGCTGGACACCATTATTCTGTTTATGGGCACACTGTTCGCGCTTGAACTGACACGCCCCGAACAGCCATCATTGCGACATGTCTTCAGCGTCATTGCCCGACTGCCCCTGGTACTGGCCATCGGCGCGGGACTATTATTAAACCTGCTGAATATAAAACTGGCAGACCCCATACAGACATTTGTCAGCTTCAACGGACACGCCGCCGCGCCTCTGGCGCTGCTGGCCCTCGGGGTTGTTCTTTCACAGGTACCACTCCGTGTAGACAAAGTAGTCTGTATCTTTACCGGATTTAAGCTAATCCTCTTCCCATTAGCGGTTTGGGCCGCGATCTCACTGTTCGCACCGGTCACACCAGACAGCGGTAAATATATGCTCAGTTCAGCAGGACCAATAACCACCGCGGTGTTCTCATTTGGCATGCTCTATGGCGCACCCACCACCCGGGTTGCACAACTGCTGGTGTTAACCACACTGCTCAGTCTTATCTCGATTGCGGTGCTGGCCTGAAATAGAGGGCAATCATTATCCAGTGACGCCTGTCAACATTGACAGGCTATCGGGCCTCAATCCTCTACAAAACACCTTTGCAAAGCCAATTTCAAAATTGCGCTTAACGCCTTAAACCGTCATCATACAATCCGTTTCTAACTTTCTAACGGTACACAGACAACCATGAGTAATTTCACCGACGTTTCTTTTCTGAACACTGTTTTTGGCAATCAACTGGGTAATATGAATGATCCTGACTGGGAGAAAGCGGGCAAGCAGCTGCACCTGATACAGGAGGAACTGGCGGAACTGGTTGAAGGTATTCAGAATAAAGATATGTCTGAAGTGCGTGATGCGGTCGCTGATATTCTGGTGGTAACCTACGGCATGGCCCATGTGCTGGGTATTGACGCCGATAAAGATATGGCCGCCGTTCAGGAAAGCAACCTCTCTAAGCTGTGTAAAACCGAAGCGGAGATCGAGGAAACCCTGGCCTACTACCGTACAGAGATCGGGCTGGATGTGTACAGTGGTGGTGAACTGCCTAAAGCCTTTATCAAGTCGTCAGAGGATCAGACCGGCAAAGATGGTAAGTTCTACCCTGCCCATAAGTTTCTTAAATGCATTAACTGGCATGAGCCAAAGCTTGCATAAGCAGCCTGACTGAAGAGCGCTTAAAATAGCTGCTGATTCAATCAGAGTGACATATATACATAAAAAAACGGTGCTCCTATGCACCGTTTTTTTGTCCCTTAAATAAGGGTCAGAATAATCAGCTGACAACGGCGGTTATGCCGACTTTTTACGTCTGACGGGTGTCCGCTTCTTGCCAGTGGTCGTTTTCTTAGCAGCGGTTTTCTTAGCGGCAGGCTTTTTCGCCGCAGAGCCGCTACGGGCTCGGGAGGTTCTCCGTTTCTTAGGCGCAGGGCTTAAGGCTTTCAGCGTATCAGGAATCACCACCTCTGCTGACTGGGCAATCAGGCCGTGCAGGCGTTGTGTCAGCGGCTCCATAAAACTGCTGTAACTGCTTTCCTGCTGACTGATCCTGCTCAGTTCCGACTCCCAGAGTGCAGTCATATCCGGCGTGGTGGCACTCTCTGGCAGACAATCAACCAATGCACGTCCCACCGTGGTGGAACGGATCGTTTTCCCCTCTCTGACAAAAAAGCCGCGGGTAAACATCAGTTCGATGATGCCCGCCCGGGTTGCTTCTGTGCCCAGACCATCAGTCTCTTTCAACACCTTGCGGATCTCAGGCTCGGCTACATAACGACTGATCCCGGTCATCGCCGCCAGCAGGGTTGCATCAGTGAAATACTTGGGCGGCTGGGTATTCTTCTCATCCAACTGGCCTTCGATACAATGCAGTGGCTGACCTTCCACTAACACCGGCAGAGCACTCTGTTTTGGGTCTGAAGCGGAAAGCAGCTGCTTCCAGCCGGAATGGATCGTCTGATGGGCGGTTGCAACAAACAACCCACCCGCGATAGTCAGATCAGCCCGGGTATCATCATACTCGTAGGGTGCCATAAACTGGGCCAGATAGTAGCGGCTCACCAGCTCATATAACTGTCTTTCCTGCTGACTCAGCGAGGCAAGATTTGCCTGCCGGGTGGTCGGTATAATCGCGTGATGGGCACTGACTTTCTTATCGTTCCAGGCCGATGAGCGGCGGGCGGCATCGATCTGCGGCAGAAACTCTTTCAGTGTCTGCTGATTAGCGCCAATCGCACTGATCACTTCACCGGCCTGCCGGTGATGCTCCTCAGGCAGATAGCGGCAATCCGAACGGGGATAGGTCAGCAGTTTATGCCGTTCATACAGCGACTGACAGGTGTCCAGCACGGCTTTCGCGCTCATACCGAAACGCTTCGCAGCTTCTATCTGCAACGCCGACAGATTAAAAGGCAGTGGCGCATTTTCCTTCTTACGCTTCTGGGTAAGTTTTACCAACTCTGCTGGCTGCCCTTTAATCCGCGAAATAACATTTTCAGCAAGTTTGCGGTTTAATACCCGCCCCTCTTCATCCTGATAGGGCTGGCAATTTTCACTGGGCTTCCAGCGCGCTTTGAACTGCTCCCCCGCCTCAGTCTCAATCACCGCCTGCACTTCATAGAACGGTTTTGACACAAAGTTCTCGATCTCTTTATCACGCCGGACAACCAGGCCCAGCAGAGGCGTCTGCACCCGGCCAACCGACAGCACGCCGTTATAGCCAGCCTTCCGCCCCTGAATACTGTATGCCCGGGTCAGATTGATGCCGTAGATCCAGTCCGCGCGAGAGCGCGCCAATGCCGATACAGATAACGGTATAAACTCAGAATTGGATTTAAGGTTCCCCAGCGCAGCACTCACCGCCTTAGGGTTGAGATCGCTGATTAACAGCCGCTGGGCCGTTCTTTTCTTGGTTTCACTGGCCCCCAGATAGTTGATCACCTCATCCACCAGCAGCTGCCCTTCGCGGTCAGGATCACCCGCATGTATAAGCTGTTTCGACTGACGAATCAGTTTACGCAACACCGCCAGCTGAGAACGGGTCTGACTGCGGGGCTTTAACTTCCATTCATCGGGAATAATCGGCAGGTGTTCAAAGCGCCAGGGTTTAAAGTCGGGATTGTAGTCCGCAGGATCAGCCTGCTCCAGCAGATGCCCAAGGCACCAACTGACACAGTCGCCATTGCCGAGCTCAATATAGCCATCGTGTTTTTTATGGGGTTTGGGTAAAACATCAGCGATCGCCCGGGCGAGGCTGGGCTTCTCTGCAATGTATAGAATCATATCGGAAGAACTACTGGTTAAATATACAGATAAGTTATCTTAATATTCACAGAGACTCCAGTCTTGCGGGATAAAAAAAAGCAGCGTTAAGCTGCTTTTTGTAGATTTGACTCGAGATAGGTCTGTTCAAGATAGTGAATGATATCGGAGGACTCATACATCCAGCTGACATTGCCTTCACCTTCATCAATTCTCAGACAAGGCACTTTTAACTTACCGCCCTCTTCAAGTAGCTCATTGCGATACTGCTCAACATTTTTAGCATCACGCAGCTCAATATTGAGGCTATTACGACGCAGTGAACGACGCACTTTAACGCAGAAAGGACATGCTTCGTACTGATATAAAGAAAGGTTAGTTGTTCGCAGGTCCAGTGCACGCTGCTCCTCTGGAGCTCGTTTAAACGGACGGGGACTGAAAATAAAGTTCAACAGCAGGATAATTCTGCCCAGAAACCAACGAATAAATGCCACTTTGATCACTCCTAAATAC
>NZ_JBNKYN010000137.1:0-4079 GCF_050300915.1 Amphritea sp. | reverse complement strand
CACAGTGGTTGCTCATCTAAAACAGCGTAATAACTATAACAAACGCCAGAGGAGACATTTATGCCAGATCAGAACACACATTTGATCAGGGTTGTTAATCGGGATCAGAGTTTCAGCTGTGCGACAGATCAGGTGTTATTGATTGCGATGGAACGGATGTGTGCAAATGCTATTAATGTAGGCTGCCGTGGTGGCGGTTGTGGTGTTTGTAAGATCCGGATTCTTCGAGGGGAATATGAGTGCAAACGGATGAGCAAAGCGCATATATCAGATGCTGAACAGCAGCAGGGCTTTGTTCTGGCGTGTCGGGTTTTTCCGCGAACAGATCTTGAGATTGAAGCGGATCACTATCAGCCACAGGAATTATCTTATACAAACAAGGGCGTCAGGAAGACGGCCAGCTAAACAATAAAATCAGTTGAACAATCAGTTGAACAATCAACTGAACAATAAAAGCAAAGTGCAGAGGAAATTGAGATGAGAAAAGGTGTAATACGCCCCGGTCATATTCAGATCCGGGTTTTGGATGTTGACGAAGCTCTGAAACATTACCGGGACCTGATCGGTCTGATCGAAGTTGAACGCGATAGTCAGGGACGTGCCTACCTGAAAGGCTGGACCGAGGTGGATAAATTCTCTGTTGTCCTGCGGGAAGCGGATGAGCCGGGCCTGGATTTTGTGGGTTACAAAGTTTTAGACAACCAGACGCTGGAAAAACTCCATGGCGAGCTGGTTGAGTACGGCTGTAATGTCGAAGAGATTCCTGCAGGTGAACTCAATGGTTGTGGTCGCCGCATCCGTTTTGATTCACCTACCGGACATATGTTTGAGATCTTTGCTGAGAAAGAGCAGACCGGTAAATGGGGCTTGTCAGCAGTGAACCCCGAAGCCTGGCCACGTGGATTGAAAGGGATGAAAGCGACCCGTTTCGACCACTGTCTGCTGTATGGCCCTAATATCGCAGGTACTCTGGATCTGTTCCAGAAGGTACTGGGCTTTGAGCTGGCCGAGCAGGTGCTGGACCCCGAAGGTACCCGTATCGCGCAGTTCCTCACCACAAGTATGAAAGCCCATGATGTTGCCTTTATTGAGTGTCCTGAGTCAGGCAAATTGCACCACGTATCGTTCTTTTTGGAAACCTGGGAAGATGTGCTGCGTGCTGCCGACCTTATCTCAATGGAAGATGTTTCGCTGGATATCGGCCCAACCCGCCACGGCCTGACCCATGGCAAGACGATCTACTTCTTCGATCCATCCGGTAACCGTTCAGAAGTGTTCTGTGGCGGTGATTATCACTATCCGGATCATGAGCCAGTCACCTGGAAAGCGGAAGATCTCGGCAAGGCGATTTTCTACCATGACCGCGTTCTGAATGAGCGCTTCCTGACGGTTCTGACTTGATAGCCAGACTTAAGAGCGCTGACAAGAAAGCTCCGTCCTGATAATGATAACAAGGCCGTTTCGCTCTGATTAGTGACGAAACGGCCCTCGGTGGCGGGGTTACTCTTTTGCCACAAACGAATAGTTCTATTGGCTGTAGTGATTGAAAGCTGCAATGGCCTGACAGATTTACCCTGAGATTAGCGAGTACTCTAATGCACGAATTTAAAAACTTTATTAATGGTGAGTTTGTCACCACGGCCAGCGGTAAAACCTTTGAAAACCGCAACCCGGTCGACAACAGTTTGCTGGGGCTGGTTCATGAAGCGGGGCAGCCTGAGGTGGATGCAGCCGTAAAAGCGGCTAAAGCGGCGATGCAAGGCCCCTGGGGAAAGATGACTCAGGCGCAGCGAATTGCTCTGCTGGATAAGGTCGCCAACCGCATCAATGAACGCTTCGATGAATTTCTCGATGCCGAGTGTAAAGACACCGGTAAGCCGCACAAAATAGCCTCCCATATCGATATTCCCCGGGGCGCGGCCAACTTTAAAGCGTTCTCTGAAACCCTGGCGAACCATCCGACGGAAGCCTTTAAACTGGATACCCCGGATGGCCGTGGTGCACTGAACTACGGCCACCGTACCCCTAAAGGGGTGATCGCCGTGATCAGCCCCTGGAACCTGCCACTGCTGCTGATGACCTGGAAAGTAGGGCCAGCGCTGGCTTGCGGTAATACCGTGGTGGTCAAACCGTCAGAAGAAACTCCTGCCACGGCGACATTGCTTGGTGAAGTGATGAACGAGTGTGGCGTTCCCAAAGGTGTCTATAACGTCGTCCACGGCTTTGGCCCGGATTCAGCCGGAGCTTACCTGACTGAGCATCCCGGTGTGAATGCGATCACCTTTACCGGTGAAACCCGTACCGGCGAGATCATTATGCGCGCAGCCTCTGTTGGCTTGCGTAATATCTCTCTGGAGTGCGGCGGTAAGAACCCCGGTATTGTGTTTGCTGACTGCGATATGGACAAAGCGATCGAAGGCACCATGCGCTCCGCGTTTGTTAACTGTGGCCAGGTCTGCCTGGGTACTGAACGGGTTTATGTTGAACGTCCTATTTTCGACGAGTTTGTGCAGCGTCTGAAAGAGGGAGTCGAAAAACTCAAACTGGGTGTGCCGGAAGATCCGGAGGTGGACTTTGGTCCGCTGGTGAGTCAGGAACACAAAGAGAAAGTATTGTCCTACTACCGTCTGGCAGTGGAAGAGGGCGCGACTGTGGTCACCGGTGGCGGTGTACCAGATATGGGAGCAGAGCTGAATGCCGGTGCCTGGGTTGAGCCAACCATCTGGACCGGCCTGGCTGATGATGCCCGTGTTGTCCGTGAAGAGGTGTTCGGTCCCTGCTGTCACATCCGTCCGTTTGATACCGAAGAGGAAGTGATCGCACTGGCCAATGACACCAAATATGGTCTGTCGGCAGCGATCTGGACGGAGAACTCTGCCCGTGCATCCCGCGTAGCAGAAGCGATGGAAGTAGGGATCTGCTGGGTTAACAGCTGGTTCCTGCGGGATCTGCGGACCGCCTTCGGTGGCGCGAAAGAGTCCGGTATCGGCCGCGAAGGCGGGGTACACGGTCTGGAGTTTTATACCGAGCTGAAAAATGTCTGCATCAAGCTGTAATGGCTGATTCACTGACAACTAGATATTGAGACGATGATGAATACAGAACAGATAAAACTACTGGGCGATGAACTCTACCAGGCCCTGTGTCAGCGACAGCAGGTGAAGCCGCTGACCTCACGATTCGAGGATATCACCATCGAAGATTCCTACCATATCTCCTTGCAGTTGTTGCAGCGCCGGCTTGATGCGGGTGAACGGATTATTGGTAAGAAGATCGGCCTGACGTCAAAAGCGGTGCAGAACATGCTGAAAGTCGATCAGCCTGACTTTGGTTATCTGACGGATAAGATGGCCTTCAGTCAGGGCCAGGAGATGCCTATCTCCCAGCAACTGATTCAGCCGAAAGCGGAGGGTGAGATCGCCTTCATCCTGAAGAAAGATCTGTTGGGACCGGGTATTACGGCAGCCGATGTTCTGGCGGCAACCGATTGTGTGATCCCCTGCTTTGAGGTGGTGGATTCCCGCATCGATAACTGGCAGATCAAAATTCAGGATACCGTGGCGGATAATGCCTCCTGCGGACTGTTTGTCCTGGGCGATAAAGCGGTCGATCCCCGCAAAGTGGATCTGTCCACCTGCGGTATGGTGGTGGAGAAAAATGGTTCGGTGATCTCAACCGGCGCCGGCGCTGCGGCGCTGGGCAGTCCTGTGAACTGTGTTGTCTGGCTGGCGAATAAGCTGGGTGAGTTTGGCATCCCGCTTAAAGCTGGAGAAGTGATTTTATCTGGTTCACTGGTGCCGCTGGAGCCAGTGCAGGCCGGTGATTTTATGAGTGTTTCTATCGGTGGTATCGGTTCGGCTTCTGTCCGTTTTGTATAACCACTAGCAATATTTGGCTTCCTTATTCAGAAGCTTAGGGTGAAATTTTATGAGTAAGAAATTAAAAGCAGTGATTATCGGGCCGGGTAATATCGGTACCGATTTGCTGATGAAGATGCAGCGTTCTGAGTGGATCGAACCGGTCTGGATGGTGGGTATCGACCCGGAATCCGATGGCCTGAAACGCGCCCGTGAGATGGG
>NZ_JBNKYN010000136.1:0-4144 GCF_050300915.1 Amphritea sp. | reverse complement strand
ATGGCTGGGGTAGGAGGATTCGAACCTCCGCATGACGAGATCAAAACCCGTTGCCTTACCGCTTGGCGATACCCCAGTAACTCAAATCTACGGGTTTAGCCCGTAAAAGAGGCGCACATTTTCCCGGAACGGAGCGTTAAAGTCAAACAAATGGCGGCGAAAAGCGGCAATTTCACAGTGGTATTTGCCACTCTTTAGCGATGATGGTCAGACGCAGATCGTTGCGGCTGATCGTGAGCTTTTGCGGGAGTTGGTAGCCGTTCTGATTGCTGAACCTTAAGTAGTTGATTTCCCAGTTATTCTGGATCAGTTTTTGTGGCTGTTGCTGGTTCATGCTGAGTTCGTAGGGGTGCCCCGGTGCAGGGATACCTTTAATCCAGTAGGGCAGATCGCGCACGGGAAACTGCCAGCCAAGTGTCTGCTCCATCAGCAGTTCCGGTGTGGCGGCCCAGAGTGGCTCCTCGCCGGCAATATTGATGGTAATGCCTTCGTCATTACCGTCGATACGGGCCCCTCCCTGTCCCAGGGGGCCGCTCAGTTCAATCTGATAGTGCTGCTGCAGCTGATCCCAGAACAGGCTGGCATTATGGTTCTCACTGGCGGTGCGGATGCCTATTTTGCCGCGCAGTTGCCAGCTGTCAGCGGCCAGGAGCGCCTGGTATTGTTCCTCCCAGGGACGCTCGATGGGGGTGTTTTCCGGTATGGTGGATAATCCGGTACAGCCCGTCAGCAATAGTGCGGCCGCCAGCAGTAATATAAAGCGTACGCGCATCACTTATTCCTGTGGTGCGTTGATTGAGGTTGCCGCTTCCAGTAAAAACTCATTATCCGGATGCTTCTGTTGCTCTTCTCTTAACAGGCTCAGCGCTGCTTGCTGGTTGCCTGCGGCGTGGTAAGCCTGGATAAGATGGGCACTGACTTCGGGGTCTGGGAACAGGTCATAGGCTTGTTTCAGGAAGTCAACGGCAGCGGTGGCTTTTCCCTGTTTCAGCAGCACCCAGCCCATACTGTCAAGAATTGCAGGGTCGTTTGGCGACAGCTGTAACGCCTTGTCGATCAGCTCAAACGCCTCATCAAAACGGTCGGTATAGAGTGACAGGGTATAACCCAGAGCGTTCAGCGCCATGCTGTTATCGGGTTCGAGTTTGAGCACCTGGCGCAGGTCTTTCTCAATCAGGCTGATATCCTGAGGGTCAAGCGTCATCGCCCGGGTGTAAAGCAGGTTGGCGTCATTCGGGTGTTGTTGCAGGGCTTCATCCAGCAGGCTCAGAGCGGCATCTTTGAAGTCGTGCAGGTTGAGCCACTCCGCTTCCATCACGTACAGCTGAATATCAATTTCAGGCATATTATTGCGCGCATCCAGCAGAATGCCCTGGAGTCTGTCACGGTTGTTGGGATGATCCAGCAGCGCAGCGATGCGGCGATAAGCCTGCAGGATATTGTTGCTATCCTTGACCTTGATAAAGTGCGCTATCGCTTTCTCATTGTTGCCATCATGCTGTTCAATCAGGCCCAGATAGTAGTGGGGAGTGGTGTTGTCCGGATAGCGTTGCAGCAGCTCCAGCATAATCTTGCGGCTCGGCTCTACCTGCTCATTCTCCAGCAGCAGCAGGGCGGTATAGAAGGTCAGCTGGGGCTCTTCCGGAAAGGTTTCAACTAACAACAGCGCCTGCTGTACGGCTTTCTTGGTTTGCTTTGACTGGAACAGTAGCTGTACATAGAGGGTGAATAGCTGCTGGTCAGGTTGATCGGCTTCCAGCTTCGGTTCGAGTACTTTAATGGCGTTGCGGAAATGTCCTTCAGAGCGCAGCAGCTCCGCTTTCTGCAAAATCGCTTCCAGGTGATCCGGGTCATCACTGATGGCGGCATCAAAGCGTCGTAACGCGGTTTCACTGTTACCCTGCAGAGCATAGAGGATACCCAGGGTGGTTAGCAGGGTGGCGTCTGTTTCTTTGCTGGCCTGCTCTTCCAGTAGCTGGACATAAGCATTATTTTCTTCCGGGCTGAGTTTGTCGGCCTGCGCACTGATCAGCATCAGCGTCTGTTTGTCTGAGTGATGCAGCGCTTTGCGCAGCAGTGGCAGTGCTTCGGTAAAATTGCCTTTACGCAGCAACAGACTGGCGGCGATCAGATAGGGCTCAGGATTTTCGGGCTCAGCCTGCTGCCAGAGTTTGCTCGCCTGTAGCAGTGCATCATCCCGCTGCAGGTACTGGGCAATGTAGGTGGCACGTTTGGCAATCTCTGGATCGCTGGTGAGGCGTGCCTGATGCAGATAGTTATCCAGTGACAGGTCGAACTCTTTTCGCTGCCCGGCAATTTCGGCTACGATCAGCTCGTACAGGGTTTCCCGGTTGAGTTCTCCCGGCCGGTATTCCACCGGAGGCAGCGGCACAACCTCCGGGTTGGTGGCGGGTTTGCTAAACTGGCTGGTACAGCCACCCAGGCTTAATAGTACCGCTACTAAGGTTGCTGCAAACGGGGTTGCTGCCTTTGTCGCTGTCTGGATTACGACTTTTCTTCCGAGAGTAGGTGCTTTCATTCTGCTGATTATATCTGTCGCAAAGAGATTGATGGCTCCACTATAGATGAATCGAAGGGGTGTTGTCATATATGGGTGTAATTCGTAAAAAATTGATCTGATGCGGCACGGGTTTTTTAACCTTTCTGTGAATAAAGTGTATTATTACGCGCTATTTCAATCTGGGTGTTATTTTCCTCTATGGCTTTGCTCGCGTTAGGCATTAATCATAAGACAGCTTCGGTCTCGGTTCGCGAGAAGGTTGCGTTTGCGCCGGAACAGATGGCCGATGCGCTGGCGCAGGCCTGTGAACTGGCACACCTGAAAGAGGTGGCGATTCTGTCCACCTGTAACCGCACCGAGCTTTATTGCTCCACTGAGCTGGAAGGAACCCGTGCACTGTTAGAGTGGCTGGGGGGATATCACAACCTGGATCCGGAAGAGTTGCAAACCTGTAGTTATGCCCATTGGGGGCAGGAGGCTGCTCAGCATATGATGCGGGTTGCCAGTGGGCTGGACTCGCTGGTTCTCGGTGAGCCGCAAATACTGGGGCAACTTAAATCCTGCTATGCGGTGTCGCAAAGTGCTGGCGTGGTCGGTGCTGAGCTGGATCGCTTGTTTCAGCAGACGTTTGCGGTTGCGAAAAAAGTCCGTACGGACACCGCGATTGGTGAAAACCCGGTCTCTGTTGCCTATGCCTCTGTGAGCCTGGCGCAGCATATCTTTGCCGATCTGAGTCAGAGTAAGGCGCTGTTGATTGGCGCCGGAGAGACCATCGAGCTGGTTGCCCGGCACCTGTCAGAGGCTGGCGTCAAGCAGATGACGGTGGCTAACCGGACCCTGGTGCGCGCTGAAGCTCTGGCTGAGGCGTTTAATGCCCGGGCGATATTGCTGGGAGATATTCCTGAGGCGCTGGAAGATGCGGATATCGTCATTGCTTCAACTGCCAGCCAGCTACCTATTCTGGGTAAGGGCGCGGTTGAGTCTGCCTTGAAAAAGCGCAAGCACCGGCCAATCTTTATGGTGGATATTGCGGTTCCCCGGGATATTGAGCAGGAAGTTGCCGAACTGGATGATGTCTATCTCTATACCGTTGATGACCTGAAAGAGGTGATCGAAGAGAACGTCCGCAGCCGGCAAACTGCAGCCCAGGAAGCCGAGACGCTGGTGGAGGCCGGGGCATCCGAGTTTATGCGTCAGCTGCGTTCACTGGGAGCCGTTGAAACAGTGATGTCGCTGCGCCAGCAGGCGGAGCAGTTGCGCGATGCAGAATTAGAGAAAGCCCTGCGCTTGCTGAACAATGGCAAGAGTGCCGAAGAGGTGCTGAACAATCTGGCGCGCGGTTTAACCAATAAATTAATTCACAACCCGACAGTGCAGCTGCGTAAAGCCAGTGCCGAAGGCCGTGATGATTATCTCGAGATGGCGCAGGATCTGTTTCAGCTGTCTCATAATGTAAAAGAAGACTGATTAGTGATGAAAGAATCGATAGCCCTTAAACTGGAAAGCCTGGCCGACCGTTATGAAGAACTGGCGGCGTTGCTGGGGGATGCCGGGGTGATCTCTAATCAGGATAAATTTCGGGCATATTCAAAAGAGTATTCCGAACTTGAACCTGTAGTGAAA
>NZ_JBNKYN010000135.1:0-4206 GCF_050300915.1 Amphritea sp. | reverse complement strand
GCGTATTTTACTAACAGCATCCTCCTCAGCCCTGCTTCATCACTGCCTGAGCTCCGGTCTGAACGACTTAACTCTGACCTGCTGTGTGCAGGTAAACATACTCCGCAAGCAGCGGAATACCCATTCCGAATTTCAAACCAGAAGCTCTGCTGTTGAACTCAGCTTTGCTTTGCAAGCTCATTAATCCATTAGAAATAACCAAAGGAAGCATCTCATGAAAAAAACCCTGATTTCTGCAGCCGCGCTTACGGTCGCAATGACAGGTACAGCAATGGCTGGCACTTTGGAAACGGTAAAGGAACGTGGCGCACTGCAGTGCGGTGTAACGAGTGGTGTACCTGGTTTCTCGGTACCGGATGATAAAGGTAACTGGAAAGGTCTTGACGTTGACGTGTGCCGGGCGGTGGCTGCCGCTGTGCTGGGTGATGCGACGAAAGTTAAGTTTATTCCTCTGAATGCGAAAGAGCGTTTTACCGCGCTGGTGTCCGGTGAGATCGATATGCTGTCCCGTGTGACCACCTGGACTCAGACCCGTGATACTCAGCTGGGTATCAACTTTGCTGGCGTTAACTACTACGATGGCCAGGGCTTTCTGGTGAAGAAAGAGCTGGGGCTGAAGAGTGTTAAAGAGCTGGATGGCGCCACCGTCTGTGTGCAGTCCGGTACCACGACCGAGCTGAACATGGCGGATTACTTCCGTACTCACGGCATCACCTATACACCGGTGGTCTTTGATACCAATGATCAGGCGGCTCAGGCCTTTGATACCGGCCGTTGTGACTCCTTCACCACCGACCTGTCCCAGGCCGCGGGCCTGCGTACCCGGATGCAGGATCCTTCTGCCGTGGGTGCACTGCCTGAGGTTATCTCTAAAGAACCGCTGGGACCTGTTGTCCGTCAGGGGGATGACACCTGGTTTAACATCGTTAAGTGGTCTCTCAATGCGCTGCTGAACGCTGAAGAGCTGGGGCTGACCATGGCTAACGTTGATAAGATGAAAGCTGAAAGCACCGATCCTAACGTTAAACGTCTTCTGGGTCTGGACGGACCTAAGGGTAAAGGGATGGATCTGGCGGATGACTGGGCATACCAGATCGTTAAGCAGGTCGGTAACTACGGCGAATCTTACGAGCGCAACGTTGGTTCAGGTTCTCCGCTGGGATTAGAGCGTGGTCTGAACGCGCTGTGGAACCAGGGTGGTCTGCAGTACGCACCACCTATGCGTTAAATCACTGAGCAACGGCTGGCCGCAAGGCTGGCCGTTTTTATTTCTGCCCTGAGTCGGTTTATTCAGGGGCAGATGGAGCTGTGTACTGACTTCTGGAGTTAACAATGTCCTCAGACATTTCGAGTTCAGGCGGCAAGCCTGAAGGTGGTTCACCGCAGTCAAAAGCACCGCCGGTGAGCCAGCCAAAGTTCTGGAACGACCCGAAGAAACGGTCGTTACTGTTCCAGGTGCTGTTGCTGGCAGCACTGGGCTTCGTTTTTTATACCATTGTTGACAACACGCTGACCAATCTTGAGCAGCGCGGTATCACCACCGGTTTCGACTTTTTGACGCGTGAAGCGGGCTTCGGCATCGCCATGAGCCTGATCGATTACACCGAAGCGTCAAGCTACGGTATGACCTTTATTGTGGGTCTGCTGAATACGATTCTGATCGCCGTCATGGGGATTATTGCCGCAACGATTCTGGGCTTTGTGCTGGGCGTTGCAAGGCTGTCCGATAACTGGCTGATCGCCAAGTTTTCCGCTATGTATATTGAGGTGTTCCGTAATATCCCGCTGCTACTGCAGATCTTCTTCTGGTATTACGCCGTCCTGAGAACCCTGCCTCATCCACGCCAGAGTATTGAATTCCTGGGTTCCTTTATTAACAACCGGGGCTTTATTTTCCCCGCGCCCGTTCCCGAAGATGGGTTTGGGCTGGTCGTTTTCGGTTTCTTTGCAGCGATTATTGCCAGCTGGGTGATTGCCCGCTGGTCGAGAAAGCGGCAGGAACTGACAGGGCAGCAGTTCCCGGTCTTTCTTACCAGCATCGGTTTGATTGTCGGTGTGCCGCTCATTCTGTTCCTGCTCAGCGGGATGCCGCTGGGGCTGGATCATCCTGAACTGAAAGGCTTTAACTTCAGAGGCGGGATTACCGTTATCCCTGAGCTGATGGCGCTCTGGGTCGCGCTGAGTATCTATACGGCGGCCTTTATTGCGGAAACCGTGCGGGCCGGTATTCTCGCGGTGTCCCACGGTCAGACGGAAGCGGCCACGGCGCTGGGGATGTCGAAAGCCAAAACCCTGCGGTTGATTGTGATACCTCAGGCGATGCGCGTGGTGATCCCCCCGCTGACCAGTCAGTATCTTAACCTGACGAAGAACTCCTCGCTGGCGACGGCGATCGGTTATCCGGATCTGGTGAACGTCTTTGCCGGCACGACCCTGAACCAGACCGGTCAGGCGATCGAGGTTATCGCGATGACCATGGCGGTCTACCTGACTCTCAGTCTGCTCACGTCATTCTTTATGAACTGGTATAACGCCAGAATTCAGTTAACGGAACGCTAGGAGGGGATGCTATGAAATATGAAATACAACCCACGCTGCCCCCACCATCCAATATGATCGGTGTCGTCGGCTGGCTGCGACAAAACCTGTTTAACGGTCCCATCAACTCAGTGGCGACGATTATCGTCGGCTATTTCCTGATCAGCTTTCTGGTGCCCACCATTCAGTGGATCTTTATCGATTCCGACTGGGTCGGTACCAGCCGGGAGGCCTGTAACAGTGGTGGCGCCTGCTGGGTGTTTATCTCTAACCGGCTGGATCAGTTTCTGTATGGTTTCTACCCCGAGGCTGAACACTGGCGGCCACAGTTAGCCTTTATCATTCTGATCGGCTCCATTGTCTGGCTGGTGATGCCACAAACGCCGAAGAAGGGACTGGTTGCGACCCTGTTGCTGGTCGTCTACCCCATCGTTGCTTACTTTCTTCTCTACGGCAATGCGTTTGGCCTGAAGCAGGTTGAAACCCATCTGTGGGGCGGTCTGACCCTGACGCTGGTGCTGGCGGTGGTCGGTATCGTCGCCTCCCTGCCGCTGGGGATCGTGCTGGCGCTGGGACGACAGTCCGATATGCCGATTGTGAAATCGGTCTGTGTGACCTTTATCGAGATCTGGCGGGGTGTTCCGCTGATTACCGTGCTGTTCATGGCGTCGGTGATGTTGCCACTGTTCTTTCCGGAAGGGATGAGCTTTGACAAGCTGCTCAGGGCACTGATCGGTATTACCCTGTTCCAGTCTGCCTATATGGCGGAAGTGATCCGGGGTGGCCTGCAGGCGATCCCTAAGGGGCAGTATGAAGCTGCCGATGCGCTGGGTCTGGGCTACTGGCAGAAGATGATTCTGATCATCATGCCGCAGGCGCTGAAGCTGATGATTCCTGGTATCGTCAATACCTTTATCGCGCTGTTTAAAGATACCAGTCTGGTGCTGATTATCGGCCTGTTCGATGTCCTGGCCATTGGCCAGGCAGCCAACCAGGATCCCGACTGGATCGGCTATTCCACCGAGAGCTATCTATTTATTGCCCTGTTGTTCTGGGTGTTCTGTTTCAGCATGTCGCGCTATTCGCAGCATCTGGAGAAGAAACTACAAACTGGCCACGGCAACCGTACCTGATAACAGAGAGATTTTGAGATGAGTCATTCACAAGCTACTGATAAATTGATGGTGGAACTGCGCGACCTGAACAAATGGTACGGCGAGTTTCATGTGCTGAAGAACATTAATCTGGAGGTCAGACAGGGGGAAAAGATCGTTATTTGCGGTCCGTCAGGCTCTGGCAAATCCACCATGATCCGCTGTATTAACCATCTGGAGGAGCATCAGAGAGGGGATATTATCGTTAATGACATCCCCCTGAACGAAGATATTAAAAATATCGAAGCGATCCGCAAGGAAGTGGGCATGGTGTTCCAGCACTTCAACCTGTTTCCGCACCTGACGGTGCTGGAGAACTGCGTGCTGGCACCGATCTGGGTGAAAAAGATGCCGCGCAAAGAGGCGGAAGCACGGGCGATGGAGCTGCTGGGACGGGTGAAGATTCCCGATCAGGCCCTGAAGTATCCGGGTCAGTTGTCCGGTGGTCAGCAACAGCGGGTGGCGATTGCCCGTTCGCTGTGTATGAATCCGGATGTGATGCTGTTTGATGAGC
>NZ_JBNKYN010000134.1:0-4613 GCF_050300915.1 Amphritea sp. | reverse complement strand
ATTGGCACTGATGAAAATCACGTAGTGGTAAAGATCCAAATCCATAATCCGGCTTTTCAGAAGGGGAAAAGCCGGGTCGGATTCACTAACGGGAGTAATCTCCAGCAGCGGCAACAGCACCGGGTCGACCCCCAGGCTGGCAAGCAACGCTGCCTGGCCGGGGGCCTGATGTGCAGGACGGGTGACCAGTATCCGGGGGTTAGGCATTCTGTTGATAGACATCCGCCAGAATTTTTTCGGCACCGGCAGCCAGCAGGCGCTCTGCCAGTTCAATGCCCATCGCTTCGGCATTATCGGGTGTGTTGCGCAACTCATCCCGCAGAATCTGAGTGCCATCGGTGCTGGCGACAAGACCGCGCAGGTAGAGTTCATCACCGGCCTCATTGAGGGTGGCATAGCAGGCGATAGGCACCTGACAACCGCCTTCTAAACGGCGGTTCATGGCGCGCTCGGCGGTGACGCGATAAGCGGTTTGCTGATCATGCAGCGGTTTTAGCAGGGCGATGGTGGCTGCATCATCGTTGCGACACTCGATGCCCACAGCACCCTGTCCGCCGGCGGGCAGACTCTCTTCCGGGGTGATCTCGCTGGCGATCCGGTCGGCCATCTCCAGACGGATCAGTCCTGCTGTTGCCAGAATAATGGCGTCGTACTCGCCTTCGTCCAGCTTGCGCAACCGGGTGTTGACGTTGCCGCGCAGGGTTTTGATCTGCAGATCGGGACGCTTTGCTTTCAGCTGCGCTTCACGGCGCAGCGATGAGGTGCCAACGACCGCGCCCTGGGGCAGTTCATCCAGTGACTTATAGTTGTTAGAGACAAAGGCGTCGGTGGGTTTTTCCCGTGGACAGATCACCGCCAGACCGAGGCCTTCGGGAAACTCCATCGGCACATCTTTCATCGAGTGCACGGCGATATCGGCTTCATTGGCCAGCATTGCGACTTCCAGTTCTTTAACGAAAAGTCCCTTGCCGCCAATTTTTGACAGCGGCGAGTCCAGCAATACGTCGCCTTTGGTAGTAAAACCCATCAGCTCCACTTTGATGCCGGGATGAAACTTTTCCAACTCGGCTTTCACATACTCCGCCTGCCACAGGGCGAGGGGGCTTTGACGGGTGGCAATACGGATTACTTTATCAGTCATACAGAGTCCTGGAGGGCGGTTGCCCGGTCAGCTACGCAAAATAATTACCGATTTTAACAGATAAGCAGGCGGGTAACAGCTGATCAGACATGCGGTAAGGGGGTCGGTTGCTGTATAATGCCCGCCATTGATTCAGGACAAGATCCGCTTGCCGTCGGCGCGGATGACAGATTTGAGGTTTCCAGCATGAGTGAAGAAAAAACCAACCAGCAATGGGGTGGCCGTTTTAATGAGCCAACGGATGCTTTTGTTGCCCGTTTTACAGCATCTGTGCAGTTTGATCAGCGGATGTATGAGCAGGATATCCGCGGCTCTGTTGCTCATGCGAAGATGCTTACCAAGGTGGGCGTACTGACCGAAGCTGAGTGTGCCGATATTCTCCAGGGCCTGAGTGAAATTCAGTCCGATATCGAAAGCGGTAATTTTGAATGGTCGATCGAGCTGGAAGATGTGCATATGAACATCGAAGCGGCGCTGACCAAAAAGATCGGCATCACTGGTAAGAAACTGCATACCGGCCGCTCCCGTAACGATCAGGTTGCCACGGATATCCGTCTCTATGTGCGCGATGAGATCGATAATGTGCTGCTGGAAATCACCCGTCTGCAACAGGGTATTGTGGGTCTGGCCCGTCTTGAAGCCGATACGGTGATGCCAGGCTTCACCCATCTGCAAACCGCGCAGCCGGTGACCTTTGGTCATCACCTGATGGCCTGGTTTGAGATGCTCAGCCGTGATTATGAGCGTTTTGTTGATTGCCGTAAGCGGGTCAATATTCTGCCGCTGGGCGCTGCGGCGCTGGCCGGAACCACCTATCCGATTGACCGTCATATGACCACTGAGCTGCTGGGCTTTACGGCACCGACAGAAAACTCCCTGGACTCAGTCTCTGATCGTGACTTTGCCATTGAGTTTTGTGCCGCCTCGAGCATTATGATGATGCATATGACCCGCTACTCTGAAGAGCTGGTGATGTGGGCCTCGGCGCAGTTTAACTTTATCAACCTGCCAGATCGCTTCTGCACCGGTTCTTCTATCATGCCGCAGAAGAAAAATCCCGACGTACCGGAGCTGGTGCGCGGTAAGAGTGGTCGTGTTTATGGTCATCTGATGTCACTGTTGACGCTGATGAAGTCACAGCCGCTGGCTTACAACAAAGATAATCAGGAAGACAAAGAGCCGCTGTTTGATGCGATTGATACCATTAAAGGCTGTTTGCGTGCCTTTGCTGATATGGTGCCAGCGATTGAAGCGAAACGCGATAATATGCGTGAAGCGGCGCTACGTGGCTTCTCGACAGCCACCGATCTGGCCGACTATGTGGTCCGCAAGGGGATTCCGTTCCGTGATGCTCATGAGATTGTCGGCAAAGCGGTTGCCTACGGGATTCAACAGAGCAAGGATCTGGGGGAGATGAGTCTGGAAGAGCTGCAGCAGTTCTCCGATCAGATCAGCGATGATGTCTTTGAAGTGCTGACCCTGGACGGCTCTGTCAGTGCCCGTGATCATATCGGGGGCACCGCGCCAAACCAGGTGCGTCAGGCCTGCGACCGGGCTGAACAGATGCTGTCACTACGTAGCTAATAGAAAATAGCGCATTGTCGAACCCGCTAAGGTGAGCCCTGGCGGGTTTTTTTGTAGTTTTATTACCCAGCGTGGGATATAGCGATAGGCCTTTAGTTGTATAACAAGGTAGATTTGTCGGATATAGGGTTGACCCTGAACTATATTTTCACGAGTTAACAAGTTAACAGGCAAATAATAAATAATGGAATATTAACGGGCTGTCGGAGTTTACATGAGACTGAATATCACCCATAAAATGACTGTTGGCTTTGTCCTGATGGTCGTCTTTATCATCGTTGTGGGGGCTGGAGGTGTAGGCGCGATCCAGCTGATCTCGCAGAAGTTTGAGAATGTTACCCAGAATGTAGTGCCCTCGCTGACCGAAGGTTTACGCCAACTGGTACGCCTGGAAGAAGCGAACAATGAGCTGTTTGCCGCATTGTCGCAGAAGCGGGTGCGGGAGCTTAACCTGCAGCGTGAAACATTTAAGCAGCAGCTTGATACCTTCCAGACCGAACAGCGGCTGTTGGCGGCCCGGGTCGCCGATGACCCGGTGCTCAGTGAGTCGCTGAATCAGGTGGCTGTGCTGGTTGATCAGTATTTTTTGCTGGCGGATACGGTGTTAGCGGAACAGAAAAACATACTTGATAATGAACGCCATATTATCGATGCGGATATCAAACTACGTAATGTGGATAACTCACTGTCAACCTCGCTGAGTAAACTGCAGGTTGATCACAGTGGCACTCCTATTGCCAAGGCCGGGAAGGATTTAGCCAAAACCCTCGGTATCTTTCGTTCCCGTCTGATGAATTTCACCCGCACAAAAACGATGGCCCGGCTGGATAAAGTGCTGGCAACCCGAAAGGGTGATATTCGCAACGGCTATGAAGATATTATCCGTCTGGGTGGCCCGTTCCGCTCATCGCTGGATGATATTAATGTGTTTGAACAGCAGTTTTATGGTGAAGAGGGGCTGGTCGCTTACCTGCGGATCATGAATGCCGCTGAAGAAGCTCAGGCTGCCCGGCTGGAACAGACTTATAAACTGATTGCTGAGACCCGCTCTGCGGTTGAAGACTTTATTACGAAAAACAATCAGATACTCAATCTGGCTCAGGATCAGGCTGATCGGGAAGTGTATGTCGGACGCTTGTGGATCGTTGCACTGTCGATAGGTGCGGTAATCTTTGCCCTGATTGTTGCTTATTTGTTGGTGCAAACCATTCGGGTGCCACTGGCGCATATTCGCGAGCGGTTGAGCGCGGTGCGTGGCGGTGACCTGACGGTGGTCTTTGATGTCAGCCGGCAGGATGAATTTGGTGATCTGAGTGGCTATCTCAATGAAGTGGTTGCAGGCTTGAAAGCCATATTACAGCAGATTGCTGAGGGTGCTGAGCGGCTATCGATGGTTGCGAACAATAATGCCACTATCAGTCAGCAGACAACTCAGTCGATGAATCTGCAAAGCATGCAGCTGGAACAGACATCTTCGGCCGCCGTTGAGATGGAGCACAGTGTTACTGAGGTGGCAGGACACAGTAAAACGACACTACAGGCGGTACATGAGTTTGAAAACCTGAGCCACGATGTCAGTGAGCAGATGCAGGAAACCGTTATCAGTATTGAACGTCAGGCCCAGGGTATCGATCAGGCGATGGGGGTCAGTCAGGAGATGTCTGCGTTTGGCAATCAGATTGTGATGATTCTTACCACGATCCAGGATATTGCGGAAAAAACCAATCTGCTGGCGTTGAATGCGGCGATAGAAGCTGCCCGGGCAGGGCAGCAGGGACGAGGCTTCGCGGTGGTTGCTGATGAGGTGCGGGCGCTAGCGGGTCGTACCCGTGATTCGGTACATGATATTCAGGCGATGGTGGGGAATATGCAGAACGCTATCCAGCGG
>NZ_JBNKYN010000133.1:0-4936 GCF_050300915.1 Amphritea sp. | reverse complement strand
TTACGATCGGTGAAAACCTTATTGATGTTTTCCAGGGTGATCGCATCAATCCCTTTTGGTAGCCGTGCCACTTCAATAGCTGAGCTCTCATGGCTCGAACCGCTGCGGGGTAATACCCGGTCTACATCACTCTGGGCGAGGGTTTCCAGGGTGCGAAGTTTTTGCAGATGCTGATGATAGTTGCTGAGTGTTTCCTGCAGGCGCTCGAAGACCAGGGGTTTGAGAATATAGTCGAAGACGCCGCCACGCAGTGCTTCCCGCAGGGTGTCGACCTCTTTTGCGGCGGTGATCATAATCACATCAACTGCATTGTTGCCAGCGCGGATTTTACGTAACAGATCAAAACCGGTGCCACTGGGGAACTGGATATCCAGTAATAAAAGGTCAGGCTGCATGATCTCTATCAGGTCCTCTGCCTCAGACAAGCGGTGGGCAATGCCGACGAGCTCAAATCCCTCAACCCGCTCCAGAAAACGTCGCTGAATTTCAGCAATCTGTGGGTCGTCTTCGGCGATTACTACTTTTATCATCTGTGATTAAACCCATGTTATTTTTTATTTTTGGGGATATAAACGGTAAAGCGGCTGCCGCCGTTGTTACCGCTCTCTATAGTTATAGTGCCGCTGAGCTTATCCAGCAGGCTTTTTACCAGATACAGGCCATAACCGTGACCATCACTGCTTTTACTGCTGAAACCTTTTTCAAAGATTTTGTCCTGCTGTTGTAGAGGAATTCCGGGCCCCTGATCTTCAATCTCAAAAATCAGATCATTACCCAGGTCGGTCATCGACAGGAGCACTTTGCCGTCGTTACCGTGATGTTTAAGGGTAGCTTCCAGAGCGTTATCGATCAGGTTACCAATAATACTGACTAGCTGCTCACGGGGGAGCTTATCCGGCAGACTGGTCATCTCACTTTCAGGGTCGATGACTAACAACAGCCCGAGCTCCCGGGCGCGATTATATTTGCCTAACAGGCATCCCGCCAGCACCGGGTCCGGTACGGCTTTCATCAGCAGTTTAATCAGTGCCTGATGGCTTTGTGCTTCCTGACCGATGAGTTGGAGCGCCTGATCGGTGGCGCCGATCTGAATCAGCCCGGCGATGGTATGGAGTTTATTAGAATATTCGTGGGACTGGCTGCGCAGGGTGTCGGCGTACTGTTGAATTCGTGTGAGCTGTTGGCTGACCATATCCAGTTCATCTTTACGCCGGAAACTGGATACCGCCCCTGTAACCTTATCATTCTGTTTGAGAGGCAGTCGGTTGGCGACGATACAGTGGTCTCCGCGCCACACTTCACGATCAAA
The DNA here is from genome assembly GCF_050300915.1 of Amphritea sp. Taxonomy (GTDB): domain Bacteria; phylum Pseudomonadota; class Gammaproteobacteria; order Pseudomonadales; family Balneatricaceae; genus Amphritea. The sequence goes on along the minus strand of NZ_JBNKYN010000133.1, from coordinate 3,627 downwards.
TTGTGGCTCACCCGTTTGCAGTATTTCCAACATTGAGCTGTCAGGCAGAACCTCTTCCACTTTTCTGCCGATAAGATCACTGTTTTTCGGTAAGCCAAGGGTTTCAATAGCGGTCTGATTGATGGTGGTAATTTCACCTCCACTGTTAATGGCGATAATACCTTCACGCACGGATTCCAGAGTGGCCCGCTGTTCATTAAACAGCTGGGCAATCTGTTCCGGCTCGAGACCAAATATCGCTTTCTTGAAGTGGTTGGCGAACCAGACGGCAATGGCTGCACTGGCGATAAAGGAGCCGATGATAACCATAATCAGTGTGACCCTGTAGCGGTTGATAATCTCCGTCACCCGGTCCAGGCTGTAACCTACAGAGATCAGTCCGGCAATGCTGCCATCAGCGCTGATGACCGGTGCCTTGCCCCGCATCGACCAGCCTAACGAGCCAACCGCTTTTGCGATATAACCCTGTCCCTCAATCAGTGCCGGATAGCCGGTATCGCCGTCATCGTCAGCCATTGAGTGACCAATCTTCGCAGGTTTCGGGTGTGCCAGACGGATGCCTTTATTATCGCCGATGACAACAAACCGTGCCCGGGTTGTTTCTGCCAGCGAGATACTCAAGGGTTGCAGATAATCACTGTTTTTCTGTTCTACCGCGCTAATGACATTGGGCATCGCCGCTATCGTTTTGGCGACATCCAGTGCCCGATGACCGATCTGTTCATCAAGGGAGTGCTCCAGATAGTGCAGTGCAAACAGACCGATAAACCCTGTTTGTATCAGCGCCATAATTCCGAGTATCAGAATCATTCGCTGTTTAAGTTTCAACTGCCGAAGTTTCATTGTCGCACTCATTCTCAATGATCGTTGTATCGGTCCCGTTTCCGACGTTAATCAACTGCTGCTTAGATAGTAATCAATCCAGGTGGTATTGGCTCGTAAACTTTATGAACAAAATGGTTTTTATGTTTTAAAAAGCCTTTAAATTCATATGCTTTATTAAACAGTAACGGAAATCTATTGTGCTTCTTATTATAAGAACTAAAGCTGAAGAGCGAGGATTACCGAATGTTTTGTAAAACTGTTAATAAGAAAGCCCTGATGGCTGCCATGCTGACAACCTGTCTGACAGCGGGCGCTTCATTTCATGTTGCGGCGATGGAAAGCGTCCATTTCCTGATTCCCGGTGGTGCCGGTGGTGGTTGGGATGGTACTGCACGAGGCACCGGTGAAGTGCTGAGTAAAGCCGGTCTGGTTGACAGCGTCTCCTATGAAAATATGTCTGGTGGTGGTGGCGGTAAAGCGATTGCTCACCTGATTGAAACCGCTGATCAGAAACATGACACGCTGATGGTGAACTCTACCCCCATCGTTATCCGCTCACTGTCTAAGGTGTTTCCACAGTCTTTCCGGGATCTGACGCCGATTGCTGCGACTATTGGCGACTTTGGTGCCTTCGTGGTGAAGAAGGACTCTAAATACAACAGCTTTAAAGATGTTGTCGCTGAATTCAATGAAAATCCTCGCTCAATTAAGATTGGAGGTGGCTCTGCCCGTGGCAGTATGGACCATCTGGTGGCTGCCATGGCATTTAAAGCAGCCGGTGGTGATGCCCGTCAGGTGCGTTATGTTGCTTATGATGCGGGTGGTAAAGCGATGGCTGGCCTGTTGTCAGGCGAAACCTCTATTTTGTCTACCGGTTTCAGTGAAGCGCTGGCCTTGGCTGAAGCGGGTGAAGTTCGGATTCTGGTGATGACCGGTGATGAGCGTAACGAAGCAGCACCTGATGTGCCAACGCTTAAAGAGCTGGGTTATGACGCTACCTTTGTTAACTGGCGTGGATTTTTCGCGGCTCCCGGTATCAGTGATGCTCAAAAGGCAGAGTTTGTCACCACGCTGCAGAAAATGTATGACACCGAAGCCTGGGAAACTGTGCGTGCCCGTAATGGCTGGGTTGAGATCTTTAAGCCGGATGATCAGTTTATCGCGTTCCTCGAACAGCAGGAAAAAGAGGTGGGTGACCTGATGCGGGAACTGGGCTTTCTCAAGTAATGCCAGAACCCATTGAGCTGCGTAAATCGGGTTATCGTGAAAACGCACGATAACCCTCACTCGTTACGCGTCACTCTATAACCTGATTAACATGACGGGTTGTTAGTTCTTAGCTCTTCTCCGGGTCTTTAGCGACAGTTTTGGCCCGGAGCTTTTTGATTTATCCGACAGGGTTTTCTCTGTCCGGGAGCGTTTCATGATTATGACTAAAGATCACATTGGCGGCATGGTGTTTCTCTGCCTGTCTCTGCTTTATGGCTACTATGCCGGGGATATACAGATGTTGCCGGGTGATGAGTTTGAACCCTTCACTGCACGCACTGTACCGCACACCCTGGCTCTGCTTGGCGGCCTTTTGTCGATAGCCCTGTTGCTGACCGCAGAACGGACTGAGCGAAAACGTCTGAGTCTGAGTAACTATGACTTTGCCCTGGTTGCTAAGTTACTGGTGCTGATCGTTGTCTTTGGTCTGGCATTGGAGTGGATCGGTTTTATGCTGGCGACGATGTTATTTCTGATGGGCGGATTCTGGTTGTTGGGTGAGCGTCGTCTCAAAACGTTGTTGCTGGTGTCGATCCCTTTTGCTGTGGGGATCTGGTTCATCCTGGCCAAACTGTTGGATATTTATCTCGCGCCTGGTCAGCTTTACATACAATTCTTTGGGGGTTGAGGCGATGTTAGACGGAATTTTTACCGGGCTTAGCACTGCGGTGATGCCCTTTAATCTGATGATGGTGGTGGTGGGGTGTTTTGCCGGTACCTTTATCGGCATGTTGCCGGGTCTTGGGCCGATCTCAGCCGTGGCGCTGATGATCCCGATCACCTATGGGCTTGACCCTTCATCGGGCATTATTTTGATGGCGGGGGTGTATTATGGCGCCGTATTTGGTGGCTCTACCTCCTCGATACTGATCAACGCACCGGGTTGTGCCAGCACCGTGGTGACAGCCTTTGATGGTTATCCGCTGGCTCAACAAAATCAGGCGGGTAAAGCGCTGGCACTGGCCGCTTACTCCTCTTTTACCGGTGGTACCGTGGGGGCGATAGCGCTGCTGTTTGCCGCTCCCGCACTGGCAAAAGTCTCTCTCAGCTTTCAGTCGACCGATTACTTTGCCCTGATGATTCTGGGGCTGACGGCAGTGGCAGCTTTCTCTGGTAAAGGACAGGTGATTAAAGCGCTGATTATGACGGTGTTTGGTCTGATGATTGCGACAGTGGGCACCGATACGACCTCTGGGGCCACCCGCTTTACCTTTGGCAGTATCGACCTGATCGATGGCATTAGCTTCCTGTTGCTGGCGATGGCGACCTTTGCACTGACTGAAGTCGTTATGACAGTTCTGAAAGGCGAGCATCGTGAAGAGGAAGAGCAGGTTGATATGAGTAAGCTGGGCAGTATGAAGCTTAGTAAAGAGGAGATCAAAGAGGTTGCCCCGACGATTGCCCGGTCTTCTGTGTTTGGCTTCCTGGTGGGGGTGTTGCCGGGTGCGGGGGCGACGATTGCATCGTTTCTGGCCTATGGTCTGGAACGGAACCTGGCGTCGGCAAAAGAGAAACTGAAGTTTGGCAAGGGGT
>NZ_JBNKYN010000132.1:0-4985 GCF_050300915.1 Amphritea sp. | reverse complement strand
CCAGCTCCTCGCTGACAGAACTGTTTGCACCGACGATCCATCAGAATCGACTGGACAGCTGGCCGGGCCACTATCCCTGGATCAAGGCGGAGGGCTACCAGTACTTCCGTAACCGTCTGACCGAAGCCCGCCGCGATGTGGTACATGGGCTGGAGATCACCCTGGATTACTACAAAACCCGCGAACAGCAGGAACGGATGCTCAACATCCTGCAGTTTAAACTGGATGTGTTGTGGACCATGCTGGATTCGATGACCATGGCGTATGAACTGAAGCGTCCGCCGTATCATACGGTCACCGACGAGAAGATCTACCACAAAGGTCTGTTTGCATGAGCAGTGTGGATCAAACAGCTGCGATAACCCTGGAATCGGTGCCTGCGCTGAATCGCATGTTCCGCTTCCAGTGGGAGAAAGCGCAGGACTGTTACGTACTGCTCTATCCCGAGGGGATGGTTAAACTGAACGGCCCCGCCGGTGAAGTGCTGGCGCTGGTCGATGGTCAGCGCACTGCAGCGGATATTATCCAGACACTGCAGGCGAAATTCCCCGATGCCGAGGGGATCGACCGGGATATTCTGGATTTTTTAGGAGACGCCCGTGAGCAACTCTGGATCAGCCTGTAACGGTCAGCCTTCACAGGCGCCCTCTTTAAGCAGTGTCCCAGGTCATGGCCAGCCGCTCTGGTTGCTGGCCGAACTGACCTATAAATGTCCACTGCAGTGCCCCTATTGCGCCAATCCGGTGGACTTTGCCAGTAAAACGGGAGAGCTGACGACCGCTGAGTGGATCGATGTGTTTACCCAGGCCCGTGAACTCGGGGCTGCCCAACTGGGCTTCTCCGGTGGCGAACCACTGGTGCGTCAGGACCTGATTGAGCTGATCCGGGAAGCACGTAATCTGGGTTATTACTCAAATCTTATTACCTCCGGGGTGGGATTAAACGAGCGTAAGATCGCCGATTTCCGCGAGGCGGGGCTGGATCATATTCAGGTCAGCTTTCAGGCCAGTGATGAGTCGGTTAACACTATGCTGGCGGGTTCAAAGAAAGCGTTTAAGCAAAAGTTGAAGATGGCCCGGGAAGTGAAGGCCCAGGGTTATCCGATGGTACTTAACTTTGTGACGCACCGGCATAATATTGATCGGATCGACCGTATTATTGAACTCTGTGTCGAACTTGAAGCGGATTACGTTGAGCTGGCCACCTGCCAGTACTATGGCTGGGCTTTTGAAAATGTCAGACAGTTGCTGCCAACCCATGAACAGTTGAAAAGGGCTGAACGGATCACCAATCAATACCGGGATAAACTGGCAGCGGCGGGTAATCCGATCAAACTGATTTTTGTCACCCCGGATTACTACGAAGAGCGGCCCAAAAAGTGTATGAACGGATGGGGGCAGGTGTTTCTGACGGTAACACCGGATGGTAAGGCGTTACCTTGTCACAGCGCACGGATGCTGCCAGTTGAGTTCTCGAATGTAACAGAGATGTCGTTGCAGCAGATCTGGGATGACAGTCCTGGGTTTAATCACTTTCGTGGTGATCATTGGATGAAAGAGCCCTGTCGCAGTTGTGATGAAAAGGAGGACGATTTTGGCGGCTGCCATTGTCAGGCTTATATGCTGACCGGGGATATGCACAATGCTGATCCTGTGTGCAGTAAGTCCGGGCATCACGAACTGATTCTGAATGCCCGTGCTAAGGCGGAAACGGTTACTGATAATCCGGCTGAATTCGTCTACCGGAATGAGCGTAATTCACGGATTATTGCGACCGATAGCCTTACTTATAGCCTCGTTAAATCCTCTGTGGACTAACGCAAAAAGCCGTTCAGAGAACGGCTTTTTTTAACTCTTTAACGCGGTTCAGACCGGGAAGACCACGTTGCACTGTCCGGTGCCAGAGCTTGGGAAGTATTCGGTCATGACTTCGGCACAGCCTTCATATTTGTCCCAGCCCAGCAGGCCAAACAGCATTGCTGTATCATGCATACCGCCTTCTCCGGAACAGTCCTGAGCATACTTCGGCAGCAGATCGAGAAACGCTTTGGTTTGACCCTTTTTCCACATATCCATCACCATCAGGTCGATCTCCTGATTCAGTGGCTCACTGATTTTGAACATATAGTCGCCAACCACTTTGTTCGGTGGAATCCGGTGTGACAGCGAGCCGCTGGCGAGAAACGCCACCCGTTTATCAGATTTGTTGATCGCCTCAAGAATCGCTTCGCCGACCTGTTTTGATTCCTCCAGGTCTGCGTCATACATCCAGCCAGCGATAGAAACCACTTTAATATCATTGCCAACGCCGAGGTAGCGCAGGGGAACCAGGGTGCCGTATTGAAGCTGCAGGGTTTCAACCTCATGGTGGCAGAGGGTGGTAACACCGTTGTTAGTGGCGATCTCGGCAATCTGCTGCCCCAGTTCAGGGTCGCCGGTGTGGCTGTATTCCATGTTATTGAGAAAGTGAGGGAACTCGGTGCTGGTAAATACCCCGGACATCTCCGGTTTCGCATTGATATGAAAACCGGCATTCACCAGCCAGTGGGTATCTGATATGACGATAGTATCTACTTTACGTTCACGGCACATATCACCGATACGGCGCAGCCCCTGAATTGCCGACTCGCGGATGCCGTGCAGCGGTCCCTCTTTCTCGGAGATAAACATCGAAGGCACATGTGTCACTTTTGCTGCCAGAACCAGTTCGCCCATAACTCACCTCAATACATTGTTGTTATTTGATTTGTTAAACGGAAGTCATTTCCATGGGAGCCAGTATAGGCGGCAGCGGTAAATCGCCTTTGCCATTTAAAGCAAAGCTTTTACCATTTAAGACAGGGCTGATTTTTAGCGCAGAGGACGCAAGAAAAGGCTAAGAGCATTTTTTACCACAGAGGACACAGAGGTAAATCTTTAAAATCTTCTTAACCGCCTTTCTCTGTATTCTCTGGTGAATATTTTCTCAAAGGTGACGGGCGCGGAACGCGGTTGGGGTTTCTCCGGTCCAGCGCTTGAAAGCACGGTTCAGGTGGGCGGGGTCGGAGAACCCCAGCGAGTAGGCGATCTGGGTAATACTCTGGCGGGAATACTGCAAATATTTACGCGCCAGCTCTTCGCGAATCTGATCCCGCAATGTCTGAATGGTGGTGCCGGATTGCGTGAGTTTGTACTGCAGCGTTCTGGGAACCATATTCAGCTCGGTTGCCACCGCTTCCAGCGTCGTTAGTCCCAGCGGCATCAGGTCGATCAGGGCGATACGCACCTGGCCACACAGATCGGCCATCTGTAGGCGCTGCAGATAGTCCTCAACCAGTTTATCGTTCTGCTCAGCCAGCAGAGTGTTTCCCGTTGGCAACTCTTTATTCAGGGTGTCTGCACTCAGCACTAAGCGGTTTTCAGGTGCATTAAAACAGACCGGACACTGGAAGTAGCTTTCCCATAATGCCGGGTTAACCGGTGTCTCACGGGTGAAGCTGACCGATTGCGGGGCGAAACGCTGATCTGACATATCGCGGAACATCTTCACCACCGCACCGAGAAAATAGTCGACCCCTTCGGCAGCAACCAGCGGCCGGTTATCAGTCTGGCGGACCTTCATGGTGAAGTGGAAACATGCCGGTTCAGTTTTCTCCAATGAGAGGTTGCAGCCATCATTGAGCAACACTTCAAAGCGCACCATGCGCTTGAGCGCATCCAGCAGACTGTGACTGGCCCATAATGAGAAACCCAGTGCATGAAAGGTGGTGGGGCAGACATAGCGGGCAACCTGTAAACCGATATCCTCCTGGCCGGTTTCTGTTAACGCCAGCGCCCAGAGTGCACGGGTATGGTCAGCGCTGAAGCGCACATCATTATTACCCTTTTGGGATAGATCTACACCCGCCGCGCGCAGCAGTTCATCGCCGTGATAGCCCAGCGAGTCCAGTGCGCGACCGACGGCGACCGACCAGCCTCCGACAACAGTGGATGACTGCTTGCTGTTGATCTGCGGATGCTGAAGCTGTTGGTCGTTGCCGTGGTTCATCTGATCACAAATAGCTCAAAGACGTAAATGGATAATAAGCCTGTTAATCCTAAGGATACCGTCTATCGTCCCGGTGCGGATAGCATTTATCACAGACCGATAGAGAGAAGCTCTGATTTTATGATTTTCTACCGTGGCCTGCCGCAATTATATTGAGCTGAATTATCAAATAGGGGCTGAAAAGGCGTTGTTTTATATTTATTTAATGAAGTTATTCTTCTATTGTGAGAATATTGATAAATTCTGAATGCCCCTTCAGAGGGCAGGTAAACAAAATAAATAATGAGTGTGCTGTTTTGCAGTTAAAACAGCATAACGTTGAAAGGAGTCAAGATGACAAGCCTTAGCAAGATGCTGAATGTGTTGAATATGTTTGGGCCGGATTCACTGCTGTTAGATGTTGATTCAATAGCCGATGGCATGGGGCTTTCACGGGCTACCGCCTATCGCTATGTCAAAGAGTTGTGCGAATCCGGGTTGCTGAGCCGGGTGGATGGGCAGTATACCCTGGGGCCAAGGATTATCGAGCTGGACTGGATGATGCGTCGCTATGATCCGTTGTTATCGAATGGGCGAGAGATCATTTCTGAGCTGTGTAAAACCACCGGCCTTAATGTTTATATCAGTGTGTTTTACGACGGCCATATCATTAACACCTATATCAATTCGCCGGATACAGAAGCTGGCTTTTCATTTGGCCGGGGGCAGCCTTTGCCGCTGTTTAAAGGGGCTCAGTCGAAAGTGCTGGTGTCCTATCAAAAGGGCCGCAAGCTGAAAAAATTGTTCCATGACGCGATTGAAAATAATGCTGAATATGACTTTACCTGGAAGAGCTTTTCGCAGGTAACCCGTTCCATTCGTCAGGATGGCTACTGCATTACCCATGATGAGCTGAATTCCGGTCTCACCGGTATTGCCGCGCCGATTATCAAGCCGGGGACAGAGGATATTCTGGGCAG
>NZ_JBNKYN010000131.1:0-5662 GCF_050300915.1 Amphritea sp. | reverse complement strand
TCTTCCCTGACCTGTTCCAGCGTACCCGAACTGAAAACTAATCGCTCGGGGTCACCTTTAAGTGCATCTCTCAGCCAGGGAGACAACGTTAAGTCGGAAGACATCATTTACTACCCTATTTTTATTAATCTAAGTCAATAGATGGTCTCTTATATATTGCATATTGATGAATATAAATATAGTGGGGTTTCCCCGGGGTTTTGTCCAAATTTCACACACTCATCAATAATCTGCGCTAACTGGATAGTCGCTGCACAGACCGGATGGCCAGCGATTACGGGCCTTAGGCCGTTTTCATGAATCATTGAGCTAAATCATTTTTTTGCACCTTGTGGATAGTCGCCGCATTTTTCGGAGCGTATTTGCCTGCCTGATATTCGAGGATGAATAACGATCCAAGAAAAACAACATTCAGGAGGCGTGCTATGGGCACAATGATAGATATCCAGGCAAAAGACGGCAGTGGCAGTTTCAAAGGTTATCTGGCGGTACCCGCTGCGGGCGAGGGGCCCGGTATTGTCCTGCTGCAGGAGATATTTGGTATCAACGATACCATGCGTAAGGTCGCCGATTATTATGCAGAGGAGGGGTATGTAGTACTGGCGCCTGATCTGTTCTGGCGTCAGGAACCCGGCGTTGAGCTGGAATACAGCCCGGCAGAGTGGGAGAAGGCGTTCGGTTTTTATCAGGGCTTCGATCAGGATCTGGGCGTGGAGGATATCGACGCAGCGATCAGTGTTCTCAAAGGACGGTCTGAGTGCAATGGCAGCATTGGGGCACTGGGGTTCTGTCTGGGCGCCCGTTTGTCCTATCTGACTGCCTGCCGCTGTGATGTCGATGCGGCCGTCGGCTATTACGGTATGGGCATTGAAAACCATCTGCATGAAGCGGCGAATATTAATGGCCGCCTGGTGCTGCACTTTGCCGGTAATGATGAGTACTGTCCGGAAGCCGCGCGCAACGCTATCTATGCGGCGCTGGGTGATCAGGAGCAGGTGGAACTGTATACCTATCCCGGCGTTGATCACGCGTTTGCCCGGGCAGGTTCAGAGCATTATGACAAACCTTCCGCTCTGATGGCGCATCAGCGTTCGGTCACCGCATTCCGTCAGGCTATTGGCCCGCACTACGATCTTTCCTACCTTTGGGATAAGCATTGTGAGTATGAGTTTGATACCCGCAATGTGGATGACACCATGGCAACCATGGTGGCTGAACCCTACGTCAACCATATCCCTAATATGACCGGTGGAGTGGGTTATAAAAATCTCTATCGCTTCTACAAAAATCATTTTGTTGATGTGAACCCTGCCGATACGGCGCTTATCCCTATCTCCCGCACCATAGGCGCAACTCAGATTGTTGATGAACTGCTCTTCACCTTTACCCATGACCGGGTCATCGACTGGATGCTGCCAGGCATTGAACCGACCGGAAAATACGTTGAAGTACCGCTGGTGGCGGTGGTCAAGTTCCGTGGCGATAAGCTGTATCACGAGCATATCTACTGGGACCAGGCCTCTGTACTGGTTCAGATTGGCAAGCTTGATCCTCAGGGCCTGCCAGTTGCCGGACGGGAGTCGGCGGCCAAGCTGCTGGATGAAACACTGCCTTCCAATACGCTGATGCCGAACTGGCCCGATAGTGAGGGGCTGGATCAGGGAGGTGCAAAATGAGCCAGTTTAACGACCGTAGTGTCATCGTAACCGGTGGCGCAACCCTGATCGGAGCCGCCGTTGCTGAGGTGTTTATCGAAGCGGGTGCGAGTGTCACCGTGATCGACATCGATACCGAGGCGGGTGTGGCACTGGCCGATCGTCTTGGTGCCAAAGCACAGTTTGTTGCAGCGGATATCACCGACGATGCGCAGTTAACCGCGGCAATACACAGTGCTGAAAGCCGCTTTGGTGGCGTTGATTATCTGATCAATCTGGCCTGCAGCTATCTGGATGAAGGACAGGCCTCTTCCCGGGAAGACTGGTTAACCGCTCTGGATATCAATGTGGTCAGCGCCGTGATGGCGGCTAATATCGCCCGTCCGCTGATGGTTAAACGGGGTGGCGGCGCCATCGTCAATTTCAGCAGCATCTCGTCACAGATCGCCCAGACCGGTCGCTGGCTCTATCCCGTCAGCAAGGCAGCGATCCGCCATCTGACCCGCAGCATGGCGATGGACTTTGCCGACGATGGCATCCGGGTGAACTCGGTTTCTCCGGGCTGGACCTGGTCCCGGGTGATCAATGAAGTCAGTGGCGGCAACCGGGCTAAGGCGGATCAGGTTGCCTCTGATTTCCATATGCTGGGGCGTCTGGGTGACCCCCGCGAAGTGGCCGAAGTGGTGCTGTTTCTCTGTTCTCCACAGGCCAGTTTTGTAACTGCCGCTGATTATGCGGTTGATGGTGGCTATGCCGCGATTGGTCCGGAACAGCGCAGCCCTGCAATCCCTAAACTCGCTGAATAAGCCAGCCATAAAAATAAAATCTGGAGTAAATGTTATGTCACGCAAAATCGCAATTATTGGTGCCGGTCAGTCCGGTCTGCAGACGGGTATTGGCCTTCTGAAAAAGGGCTATCAGGTCACCATGTTATCCAACCGGACCCAGGACGATATTCGTTCCGGCCGGGTCACCTCAAGTCAGTGTATGTTCGATATGGCACTGAATACCGAAAGAGAGCTGGGGCTTAACTTCTGGGAAAACGATTGCCCGCCGGTCGAGGGTATCGGCCTGACGGTGCCCAACCCCGAACGTCCGGGTGAAAAGCTGATCGACTGGGCGGCGCCTATTGACCACAAAGCGCAGTCGGTGGATCAGCGTCTGAAGATGCCGGTATGGATGGATGAGTTTGTTCGTCTGGGTGGCGAACTGGTGTTCCAGGATGCTGGCATTGACGAACTTGAAGAGCTGGCCGCTTCACACGATCTGGTGTTGCTGGCAGCTGGTAAAGGCGAGATCGTGCGTCAGTTTGAACGGGATGCTGAGCGCTCTGTGTTTGATAAACCGCAACGGGCTCTGGCACTCACCTATGTACATGGCATGGAACCTAAAAAGCCGTTTTCCCGGGTAGCGTTTAATCTGATTCCCGGTGTCGGTGAATACTTCTGTTTTCCGGCTCTGACCCTGAGCGGTCCCTGCGAAATCATGGTGTTTGAGGGGATTCCGGGAGGTCCGATGGATTGCTGGGGCGATGTCGAAACCCCGCAACAACACCTGGCCCGCAGCCTGGAGATCCTCAATACCTACTGCCCATGGGAAGCGGAGCGTTGCAAAAATGTTCAGCTTACCGATGACAATGGTGTACTGGCCGGTCGCTTCCCGCCAACGGTGCGTAAACCGGTAATGACCCTGCCTTCCGGACGTAAAGTGCTGGGTATGGCGGATGCGCTGGTGGTCAACGATCCCATTACGGGGCAGGGATCAAACAACGGCGCTAAATGCAGCAAGATCTATCTGGATTCTATCATCGACCGCGCAGACCAGGCGTTTGACGAAAACTGGATGAAGGATACTTTTGAAAAATACTGGGCTTACGCCGAGCAGGTGGTTAGCTGGACCAACAGTATCCTGCTGCCCCCTGAGGAGCATACCCTCAACCTGCTGGGCGCGGCTCAACAGTCTCCTGATCTGGCTAAGACCATTGCGAACGGTTTCAACAATCCAGTCAATCTGATGCCCTGGTGGACTAATGCAGACGCCTGTAATCAGGTGGTTGCTGAGTTCTTCAAGAAGGAGGCCTGAGATGACTGCGTCGAATACACAATCCATAAATGCTGCACCTGCCATTGAAGTCCCACTGATTGATACCCGGGAGCTGCGCAATACGTTTGGCATGTTCGCTACGGGTGTCACGGCGATTACCGCCGTTGGCGAGGACGATCAGTTGGTGGGGATTACCGCTAACTCGTTTTCATCCCTGTCGTTAGATCCGGCACTGATTCTGTGGAGTCTGGTACTGACCTCACCCAGCGTGGCGGCGTTTGATGAGGGTAAATATTTCAATGTGAATATTCTCAGTCAGCGTCAGGAGGGGCTGGCGATGCAACTGGCGACCCGCTCTGAGGATAAGTTTGCTGGCGTAGAGTATCGCCTGAGTTCTGCAAGGGTTCCGCTGTTGAACGATGCATTGGCAACCCTGCAGTGTCAGGTGGAGTTTACCCGTGTTGCCGGTGATCACCTGCTGATCGTCGGTCGGGTGCTGGATTTTGACCGGGTCGATACGGGCGAGCCGCTGGTGTTCTATCGCGGTGGTTTTAAGCAGCTTTGTGACTGAAACAGATGCCAATGAGCCCGGCTGAGGCCGGGCTTCGATAATACTAATAATCAGGAAGAACAACTCATGAAACGTACAGTTAACTATGTTATGGCATGCCTGATCGGGGCATCTTTAATCACAACCCCAGTCCAGGCGACTGAGGGCGGTGGCTCGAACTACCCGATGGGGGCTGAAGATCTGTTGGTGGGTGCACTGCCACCACCGGGTCTGTATCCATTGATTTACGCTGAGCATTATGAGGCGGATGACTTTAAAGGCAATGATGGCAAAAGCCTGCCGATCAACTTCAACCTGAAAGCCGATGTGCTGGCGCCACGGCTGCTTTATGTCACCGATAAAACTTTGTTCGGTGGTCAGCTGGTGTTTGCCGGTTTGCTGCCGATGGTTGATCTGGATGTCTCCGTCATGGGGATGAACGATAGCGAATCTGGTATTGGCGATCTCGATCTGACCGCCGCGCTGGCCTTCCATCACAGTCCTCAGTTTCATACCGCTATCGGTGTCGATGTTATCGCGCCCACCGGTGAATATGACTCATCCCGCCTGGCCAATATTGGCCGTAACTACTGGACTGTTCAGGGTATCTACGCCGCTTCTCACATTGATCCTGCCGGATTCAACTGGGGGGTGAAGGTGATGTATGACTACAACTTTGAAAACGATGATACCAACTATCGGTCGGGTCAGGAGCTGCACGCTGATTATTCCCTGGGTTACGGAGTATCACCCAACTGGGTGGTGGGGGTCGGTGGGTATGCCTACAAACAGATAACCGGTGATGAAGTTAATGGCACCGATATCGGTAATAAGGGACAAGCCTTTGCCATCGGTCCTGCGATTAAATATGACAACGGCAAAGGCTTCTTTCTATCCGTTAAGTATCAAAAAGAGATGGCGGTTGAAAACCGGCCTCAGGGCGATGCGTTCTGGATAAAAACGGTTGTGAAGTTTTAATCAATTAGCTGAGCCAGGAGGCAGAAGTAATGAATACTCATTCGAAACAAACATTGCTTGAGTGGCGCGATAAGGTTGAAAGCTGGACCGATTTTCGTCCCGAAGAAAATGTATACCGGGTGGCCCGCGAGATGTTTACCGATCGTGACCTGTTCGATATCGAAATGGATCTGATCTTTGAGAACACCTGGATCTATGCCTGTCATGAGAGCCAGATAGCCAACCCCCATGACTTTTTTACCATGCAGGCGGGTCGTCAGGCGATGATCATCACCCGTGATGCCAACGGTGAACTGAATGCACTGATTAATGCCTGTCAGCATCGCGGTGCAACCCTGACCCGGGTATGTCGTGGTAATCAGTCCACTTTCACCTGTCCGTTTCATGCCTGGTGTTATAAGACCGATGGCCGGCTGGTGAAGGTCAAAGCCCCCGG
>NZ_JBNKYN010000130.1:0-5930 GCF_050300915.1 Amphritea sp. | reverse complement strand
CTGTGCCAGCATAGGAACCATTCAATAAAAAACCACCCAACCCATTGTTTTAAAATGGTTTATTATTTATCCCAGAGGACAGTGCAAAAAAAAGCCTTGCTCGGAAGCAAAGCTTTATAATCATATAATCACTAATATCTGTTTTGAGTTGATTATTTCATTAGTTCCAGCCATAGGACTCCATCGACAACGCCTGATACTGAACAGGGCTTTCTAATACGGTGAGCTGATCCGATTCACTGCTGGCACCCAGCGCGATCAGTAAAGGCAGATAATGTTCAGCACTCGGATGAGCTGTAACAAAATCTTCAGATTCAAGATACGGCTGACTCAGGGCGGGAATATTACGTTCAATGACCCGCGCTCGGGCCCAGGCCTGAAACCGCACCACATAGTCCAGTGGTGAACCCTGCTCATCACCCATATGATAAAGATTATGAGTCAGACTTCCGGAAGCGATGATCGCAACCCCCTCTCTACGAAGACCCTTTAATGCCTCGCCCAACGCTACCAGAGACTCTGGTGTCGAACCCGCATCAATCGACAACTGCAGTACCGGAATTTTATGCTCCGGCAGCATATGCAGCAACGGAACCCAGGTGCCATGATCTAAGCCACGCTGTTGATTCAGTGAAACCGCTACTCCCTGGTCCTGCAAGACGGTCTGAATATGACCCGCAAGACCGGGGTCTCCGGCAACCGGATATTGCAGTTGATACAGCGCCTCGTCAAAGCCACCAAAATCGTGGATGGTTTCCGGTTGAGGAGATGCAGTCAGCTGCATCCCCCGGGTAATCCAGTGGGGTGATATCACCAGTAGCGCCTTCACCTGAGTAAAGAAAACACTGTACTCCTGCAACCGGGCCGCCGCGACACCTGGCGACAGCGCCCAGCGGGGTGAACCGTGACCGATAAACATAACCGGTGCAGATACTTCTGACATAACAATCTCCTAATTCAGATAATCAAACCAGTCTAACTCTGGCCCCTGAGGTACTATTCCCATCGGATTCAATGCCTTGATGGAGTAATAACCGGCTTTTATATGATCGATATTAGTATTCTGACTAAACGCCGGAATCTTTAACAACCGCGCCATATACGCAGAAATATTTGCATAGTCAGAGATTCGCGCCTTATTGGTTTTAAATAATCCATAATAAGCCACATCAAAACGAGCCAGAGTAACAAACAAACGGATATCACTCTCGGTAAGCTGATCAGCAACCGCATACACACTGTGTCCAAAATGCTTTTCCAACCAGCTTAAGGTTGTAAACACATCGTTGTAAGCTTCTTCGTACGCCTCCTGAGAGGAGGCAAAACCGGCACGATAGACCCCGTTATTTAAGGTATCGTAGATCCGCTCATTAAAGCGGTCTATCTCATGCAGCAGTAATTCAGGTGCCAGATCAATCTCAGCGTTATGTACAGGCCGCAGATCATGGTTAAAAATCCTGATGATATCCGCAGACTCATTATTGATTATCGTGCGACCTTCTGTGTCCCATAAAACAGGTACGGTTGCACGTCCGGTATAGTCAGGATCGGCCTCGGTGTACAGCTGATAAATATAGCTTATCGCTTCCTGCTTTGCCGGTGTACTCCCGGGATATCCGTGAAACTGCCAGCCGCTATCACTCAGTTGCGGATCAACAATGCTGACAGGTATATACTTTTCCAGCCCCAGCAAAGACCGGGCGATCAGTGTGCGGGTTGCCCAGGGGCAGATATACGCCACATAAAGTTGCACCCCCAGCGTTTCAGCAGCGCCATACTTTACCGCTGCAATACGATCTGCAGCGATCGTTTTTCTGAAGGCACTGCTTTGACGGAGAAAGCGCCCCTGCTCATCTTTTTTCTGTACCGGATCCCATTTACTTTGCCACACGCCATTTACCAACATAGTTGCACTCCTGATCTTGCCAATAGAGGCTCCGGCAGCCGTTCTCCGGAGCCCGTATATGATTTAAGCCGTTGCGGACTTCATCTCTAGTGACTTCAGAGCATATCGACCATCACCCAGCAAAAACTGGACAAGCGATGCCGCGATCAGAAATACCGGATACTCCCAGCCTCCACCTTTATTACCAAAGCCCCAGCCATTGGCTCCATGAACCAGGATGACGGCGCCCAGCAGCACAGGGATCAGGGCTGCCGCTACGTAGCGAGCATAAACGCCTAAAATCAGTGCAGTACCGCCAGCGATTTCCAACGCCATAGTGACAGGCCCAAAGAAGCCAGGCAGTCCTAGTGAACTAAAAAAGCCTGCCGTGCCTTCCGGTGTAAACACCAGCAGTTTTAACAAGCCATGGGCCAGATACATGCTACCCAGAGCGAGGCGCAGCAGCGTTGCCGCATAAGCAGGAGAAGTTTTCATTGAGTTATCCTCATCAATTGATTCGTAGTTGATGGATACATTTTGACTCAATCGATAAAACAAACAATAATCCATTTAATATACATATTGTTTAATATAATTTTACAATTAGTTAATACTTCCAAGTAAGGCTTTCCGAGAATGGATAAACTGAACCTGATGTCTACCTTTGTGACCGTTACAGAGGCTGGCAGCTTTACCGCCGCAGCAAACCGTTTAGGCAAAACCAAAGCCCTGGTCAGCACGCATATATCACAGCTGGAAGCGCTACTGAAAGTCAGACTGATTATTCGCTCGACACGCAGCATGCAGGTCACCAGCGAAGGTTACAGTTACTATGAACAGGCCAAAAAAATACTCGATGATATTGTCAATCTCGAAGCTCAGCTCCTTAACGAAAGCCAAAGTCTGGTTGGACGATTACGTATCTCAGCACCAACGACCTTTGGCGAGCTGGTGTTGATGCCGTTTATCGCAGAACTGACATCCGCTAACCCTGACCTGAAAATCGAACTGCAACTGAATGATCGCTTTGTAGACCTGATCAGCGAAGGCTTTGATGTTGCCCTGAGAATTGGCAAGCTGGCGGACTCATCGCTGATTGCAAAGCCTGCAGGTTTCACCCGGATGATCCTTTGCGCATCGCCTGAGTTTATAGCGCACTATGGTCGGCCTGACACAATAGAACAACTGGAAGACCTGCCCTGCGTATTTGATAGCAACTATCGACAAGCGGGAAGCTGGGGCTTTTTGCAAGACAAACAGAAAGTTGAAATAAAACCGAGGATTATTGCCCGGGTGAACAGCGCTCTGGCGGCGGCGAATATGGCTTTCACCGGCCGAGTGATCGCTTTTTGCCCGGAGTTTGCCATTCATTCCATGCTAGAAAAGGGGGAGCTCGTCAGCCTCCTGCCCCAAGTGTGTAATACCCAGATACCGGTTAATGTAATCTATCCCCACCGTCAACACCTGTCCAGCAGAGTAACAACCTTTACGCAGCAATTTATTGCCTACTGGAACAGGCAAACCGCAGCATAGCGCTGCGGTTTTGTCTGTCTCAAAGCTATCGGTATGTATAGCGGTTAATGATCAGAACAATCAGATCCGTTTAAACAGCGCCGAGCGGCTCTGCTCTTCAGCACCATCGGCAGCGGTGACAAAGCGTTCCATATGGATATCCCGCTCAAACAACCGTCCCTGCATCAGGGTGGTGATCGCCGCATCGATCATCGGTGGCGGACCGCAGAGATAGGCCTTATTACCATCAAACCGACCATTGAAGTGCGCCTGAGCCGCTTCATGAACAAAGCCGGTAAAACCCTGCCAGTCATCCCCCGGTTCCGGTGCATTCAGCGCGGGCACGTAGGTAAAGTTGTCAAACTCCCGGTCGAGGTTTTCAAACAGCGCCCGGTTATACAGTTCAGCCACATTACGCGCCCCCTGCAACAGGGTGATCGGACGGCTGTCGCCCTCTTCCAGCAGATCCAGAATCATCGATTGCGGGCTGGATAATCCCGAACCACCGGCGATAAAGATCGCGCCCTGATCATCCGATTTGCGCACGAAAAACTGACCATAGGGCCCGCTGACATCCAGGGTATCGCCGACCTCCAGCTGCTGATGCAGGTAGGTGGTGCCCGCCCCGCCCAGCACCAGACGGACATGCAGTTCCAGTGTGGTGGCATCGGAGGGTTTGTTAGCGATGGAGAACGCCCGGCTGCCCTCAACGCCCGGCAGCTTCAGATTGATATACTGACCGGCCTGAAATGCCATCGGCTTGTCCAGCTCAAACAATATCCCTTTAATCGTCGGTGACAGATCTCTGATCTCGGTGACCGTGCCGATAAAATCCTCCACCGGATAACCGGCAAAGTCATCATCCACATCGATATCCGCCTCGATCACCATATCCGATTCCGGGGTACAGCAGCAGGCCAGCACTTTGCCCTCCTCCCGTTCCATATCCATCAGTGCAAAAGGGGAGGCGTTACCCAGATCACCTTCACCTTCCAGCACCTGCACTTTGCAGGTAGCACAGGTGCCGTGCCCACAGGCAAACGGCAACCAGACCCCCTGACGCAGGGCAGCATCCAGAATGGTCTGCCCCTCTTCAACCTCGATCACATCGCCGGTTGGTTCGACTGTTACTTCATAACTCATACTTTCACCCCGCAACAGACCGGTCTCTCACTCAGATTATCACCCAGAAACCGGTCCGTCTCTCTCAGCTAAAGCTCTGTGACATTAAACGCCAGCACCCTGATACCCCGTTAACTCAGGGGTTTTAAAGCGGATCAGCGACTTATGCCCCACCCCCTGATCTTCAAGAGCGACCGCCAACTGAGGCTTGAACGGTTCACCATCCAGCAGCCACTCAGCGCTGTCCCAGTTGATCTGGCTAAACTCCGGGTGCTGACCAAAGGCTTCCGGCATGATGGTTTCGATCACTGCCGCAAAGGGCATGGAAGGCGGCAGCGGGAACGCTTTGGCGGCGCAGAACATGCGATGCTCATCCCAACCGAGATAAACAATCTGATTACCGTGGAAGTTCTCCACCCGATCCATCCGCTCGCCCCGATAACCTGGATTTAGTGCATATACAGGCATTTTTATATCCTCTTGTTATTCTTGTGCGGGTGCCGCTGGTGCCACACCCGTTGGTTGTGTGTTATAAACTCAGGCGACGCCTTTCCACTTATTCCAGCGCACCTCGTCCGGCGAGCCTTTGATATCCAGATTGTCGACCCCCACATTCATGCGGTAATAATCACTAAGGACCTCACCCACGCCTGGACCGCCACAGTTGCCCTGGAAGATCTGATGTACCGGCAGCCAGGACTGCACAAATTTTTCCGGTTCCTCTTTAAAGATGTCGCAGCAACCATCGGAGCAGAAGTGATAACGCTCACCCTGATAAACAAAGTCACGCATCGAGTTCTGATTCGGGTTATCCATCTCGGTAAACAGCATCGGGATCTGACAGGTCTGACACAGCTGTGGCAGACCCGAGGTGTAAAAGCGTTCGCCCTTAGCTTCCAGCTCCTTCGCCAGTTCCCACATCGGGCGATAGTACTTATCGAAGGTGTCTGGGTATTGCGCCGACAACCAGTCCAGCTCTTCGTCGCTTGGAATCCAGGTATGGAAGCCCGCGGCATGACCATGGGTGTAAAAGGTCCACCAGGCCTGATGGGAGATATGCTCCTTCTCTTTCTCGATGGTCTCGGCGTATTTCGGCATACGGATGCCGTAACGGGCCAGATCTTTAAACAGCGCACCACCAGCCTCTTCGAAATAGACCTCCCAGGCCTCTTTCCAGGACATCACTTTATTCGGCAGCATGTAATCCATCATCATCGCCACGATGGTCAGCAGACGGGTACCGCGCCAGAACCATTTATCGATCCACTTCTGCACAATCGGCACATTGTCTTCATGCTGCTCCAGCAGGAACTTGATCACTTCCAGACCGAGGGTCATATGACGGGCTTCGTCAGACTGCGCTGAGAATCCAAAGGTCACTGTCGCCATATCACCGTTATGCGCGGCACCC
>NZ_JBNKYN010000129.1:0-5935 GCF_050300915.1 Amphritea sp. | reverse complement strand
TCCAACGGCAACCAGTACAGATTTTTCCACACCATTGACTCTTACAACGACGGCAACAACATCGCTTGGCATGTTAATTGAAGCCTCAGCAGACGCTTTTACCCCATCACAAAACCCTGGCAGATGGCTGGCTGATATTTATCAACTTGCCCGACTGCGTCTTCAGAGAGCCGGAGTGGCAAATATCTCGGGTGGAGAGTGCTGCACCTTCTCTCAGTCAGCGCTTTTCTATTCCTATCGCCGCGACGGTGTAACCGGACGAATGGCGAGTGTGATCTGGATTAATTGATCTGCGTCAATAAAAACTTAGTATTGCAGCTTGATTGATTTTGATTACCATATAACAATGGTTCTCATTAACTTCTGGAATCTGTCGATGACGCTGATCGAACTGAAAGCCCGCCAGCAGGCGAAAATTACCTCTATAGCAGGCCCTGAGCCTTTGCGACAGAGGCTTGTGGCGCTGGGGGTTCTAAGGGGGTTGCAGGTTTCGGTTGCGGCGACTTCATTGATGGGCAACCCCCGAATATATTTCATTGGTAAACAACAGATCTGCTTGCGCACAGAAGAGGCAGGCTATATTCAGGTGGAGTTGCAATCCTGATGTCAGAATCAATCCCGGATATTAAGCCCTCATATACTGTTGCTCTCATCGGCAATCCAAACTGTGGCAAAACCTCACTCTTTAATCAGTTAACCGGTGCCCGGCAACGCACCGGGAATATGGCCGGCGTTACCGTGACCAGCCGTGAAGGCCAGAAAGAGTGGCAGGGGATGACCTTCCACTTTATCGATCTGCCGGGTATCTACTCATTGGCAAACAGCCGGGTAGAAGAGATGGTTGCTCGCGACTATCTTATTGATACCCCGCCGGATCTGATTCTGAATGTAGTTGATGCCAATAACCTGGCGCGAAACCTCGCATTAACGACGCAGCTGCTGGAACAAGGGTTGCCCGTGGTCGTTGCTCTGAATATGTTGGATGAACTTGAAAAGCAGGGTGATGCGGTTGATCTGATTGAGCTGGGTTCAGGTTTGTCCAAGCCGGTGATTGGCAGCGATGGTCGCAGTAATAGTCATATTGCTGCCTTGATGGACCTGCTGCTGGACAATATTGCTCAGCAGTGCGAGCCGTTGCTGATAACTTATGAACCTCACCTGGAACAGGCTATCTGCTCATTGGAAAACGCAGGGATGAGCCGTTGGCAATCAGTTCGCTGGCTGGAATCGGCGGGTGAGGGGGTTGCCCTGCTTGATGATAATCAGACTCTGGCTGGGCATCAGGCACTTGAGCTGCTCGCCAGTCGTCATGATGAGTCACCGGCAGAGATGGTGGCAGAAGGACGCTATGGTTTTATCCACGGATTGTTGCATAAAAGCAGCAGTGAGCACCGGGACCAATCCGCAGCGGACCACTGGCTTGATGCAGTTGCACTGAATCGCTGGTTAGGGCTTCCGGTATTTATTCTGTTGCTCTGGGTGATGTTTGAAGCGACCTTTACCCTGGGGAGTTATCCGGCTGACTGGATCGATGCCGGTGTAACCTGGGTGGGCCAGCAGGTAGGCGTATTTATGCCGGAGTCTCTGTTGAAAAACCTGTTAGTGGAAGGCCTGATTGCTGGCGTCGGCGGGGTGTTGGTGTTCCTGCCGAATGTGGTTCTGTTGTTCTTTTTCATCGCCTTGCTGGAGCAGAGTGGCTATATGGCCCGGGCTGCGTTCCTGACTGATAATCTGATGAGCAAAGTCGGTCTGCATGGCAAAGCATTTGTGCCGCTGGTGATGGGGTTTGGCTGTAACGTGCCCGCCATCATGTCAGCGCGAACCATCGAAGAGCCCCGGGCAAGACTGATCACTATTCTGATTAACCCGTTTATGAGTTGTTCTGCGCGGTTGCCGGTGTATGTGTTGCTGGCGGGGATCTTTTTCAGCGATCATGCCGGTACCGTGCTGTTTGGTTTATACATGCTGGGGATTCTGGTGGCTTTCGCCATTGCTGCTCTGCTGGCCCGGACCATTCCTGAACAACATGATGAAACATTCATCATGGAGTTGCCGCCCTGGCGCTTCCCATCACCACGCTCAATGTTGCTGCATGTGTGGGATAAGGCGGGCGATTTCCTGCGTAAGATTGGTGGGGTTATACTGGTCGGCTCAATTCTTATCTGGCTGTTGCAAAGCTTTCCGCAGCAGGGGACGCCATGGTTGGAACAACTGGGACACTTTGTCGCGCCGTTGTTTGCGCCGATGGGATTTGGCTGGCAGGAAACGGTTGCGTTACTGTCTGGTTTTATCGCTAAAGAGGTGATTGCGGCATCGCTGGTGGTTGTCTATCAAACCGATATGAATGATATGGCAGGCTTGCAGGCTGCATTAGGGAGTGCTCTGGCACCCGCTTCGGGCCTGGCGCTGATGGTATTTACGCTGCTGTACATGCCATGCCTCGCGACTATCGCAACTATTCGCAGAGAAACAGGCAGCTGGCGCTGGGCTGGCATCTCAATCATGATGGGGTTGGTGTTAGCCTGGATTGGCTCATGGCTGGTTTACAACCTGGCTTCATTATGGCTGTAGTTGCAAGGTGAATAGATGACTTTTTTTGACTGGGTAGTACTGGTGGTCGTTGTTATCCTGCTGAGCATCTGGTTTGGCCGTTATCTCTATCGCACTTTTAATAAGAAGTGCAACGGCGGTGGCTGCAGCAACTGCTCCGGTTGTGGCACGAATGACCGGCCTCCCTCTTAAGTAGCGATAAATATATAAGCAAATACTGATATAGCCTTGAAATTCACCTGATCTACCCATACTTATTAAGTGTAAGTTAGTCAGTATCAAATAACCCGCCGTCCGCTTTAATGAAAGCTCAAAACCGGCAGGGTAAACAGATCAGGAGGGGCTATGCAACCCGAACGTTTTACCAGTAAATTACAATCAGCCCTGGGGGATGCTCAGTCCCTTGCCGTTGGCAAAGACCACAACTATATAGAACCCGTTCACCTGTTACTGGCGTTGCTTGATCAGCAGGGCGGTTCTGTTAAACCACTGTTGGCGCAGTCCGGTGCCAATGTTAATCAGCTTCGTTCATCGGTGCTGTCGCTCTTTAATGAGCTGCCACAAGTGACAAACAGTGATGGCGAGCTACGCTTCTCACCCAATATGGGTAAGCTGTTTAATATGACCGACAAGCTTGCTCAGCAGCGCGGTGATCGGTATATCGCCAGCGAACTTTTTGTGCTGGCAATGCTGGAAGATAAAAGTGGTGTGGGAAAGCTTCTTAAGCAGTCCGGTGTGACAAAGCAGCAACTGGAACAGGCAATTACGCAGATGCGGGGCGGTGATGGTGTGAATGACCCTAATGCAGAAGAGAGTCGGCAGGCTCTGGATAAGTTTACTGTCGATCTGACCGCGAGGGCTGAATCCGGCAAGCTTGATCCTGTGATAGGTCGGGATGACGAGATTCGCAGGACTATTCAGGTTTTGCAGCGACGTACAAAAAACAATCCAGTGCTGATCGGCGAGCCGGGTGTGGGTAAAACCGCCATTGTAGAAGGTCTGGCACAACGGATCATTAATGGTGAAGTGCCTGAAGGCTTAAAAAACAAAAAAGTGCTGTCTCTCGATATGGGGGCGCTGATCGCTGGAGCAAAGTTCCGTGGAGAGTTCGAGGAGCGCCTGAAAGGGGTGCTTAATGAACTGGCCAAGCAGGAAGGTCAGGTGATTCTGTTTATCGATGAGCTGCATACTATGGTGGGTGCGGGCAAAGGTGAAGGCTCAATGGATGCCGGAAACATGCTTAAGCCAGCCCTCGCCCGTGGTGAGCTTCACTGTGTCGGTGCTACCACGCTGGATGAATACCGCAAATACGTCGAGAAAGATGCTGCGCTTGAGCGCCGTTTCCAGAAAGTTCTGGTGGATGAACCGAGTGAAGAGGATACCATTGCCATTCTTCGGGGTCTGAAAGAGCGTTATGAGATCCATCATGGGGTGGATATTACCGACTCAGCTATTATCGCCGCCGCCAAACTGTCACAGCGTTATATCACCGACCGCCAGTTGCCGGATAAAGCGATCGACCTGATTGATGAAGCAGGCAGTCGCATCCGCATGGAGATCGATTCCAAACCTGAAAGTATGGATCGTCTTGAGCGCCGTTTGATTCAGCTGAAAATGGAACGTGAAGCGCTGAAAAAAGAGAAAGACCAGGCGGCTATCAAACGTCTGGAAGAGCTGCAAACCAATATCGAATCAGTCGAAAAAGAGTATTCCGACCTCGAAGAGATCTGGAAGGCAGAGAAAGTAGTACTGCAGGGTTCACAACAGATTAAAGAAAAACTTGATCATGCGCGTACTGAACTGGAACAGGCAACCCGTTCCGGTGATCTGAGTCGTATGTCCGAACTGCAGTATGGCGTTATTCCAGAGCTGGAGAAGCAGTTACAGGCTGCCGCAGATGTTGAAGATCAGCCGCAGCAGAATCAGTTACTGCGTAACCGGGTCGGTGAGGAGGAAGTAGCGGAAGTCGTGTCTAAATGGACCGGTATTCCTGTCTCAAAAATGCTTGAAGGCGAGCGGGACAAATTGCTGCGTATGGAGGATGCCCTGCATAAGCAGGTGATCGGTCAGCACGAGGCGGTGCTGGCGGTATCCAACGCGGTGCGTCGATCCCGTGCCGGGTTGGCCGATCCCAACCGGCCGAATGGCTCGTTCCTTTTCCTGGGACCTACGGGTGTCGGTAAGACCGAGCTATGTAAAGCGTTGGCGGGTTTCCTCTTCGATACTGAAGAGGCGATGGTGCGGATCGATATGTCTGAGTTTATGGAGAAACACTCCGTCGCCCGGCTGATTGGCGCGCCTCCCGGATATGTGGGTTATGAGGAAGGTGGTTACCTGACGGAAGCGGTTCGTCGTAAGCCTTATTCTGTATTGCTGCTGGATGAGGTGGAGAAAGCGCACCCCGATGTATTCAATATCCTTCTGCAGGTACTGGAAGATGGCCGCCTCACAGATGGTCAGGGACGCACAGTCGATTTCCGCAACACGATTGTGGTCATGACGTCCAATCTGGGCTCCGATCTGATTCAGAACTTCAGTGATGATGAGGATTATGAACTGATGAAAGCATCGGTGATGGAAGTGGTGGGTAATCACTTCCGTCCAGAGGTGATCAACCGCATTGACGAAGTGGTAGTCTTCCATAGCTTGCGTAAAGAGCAGGTCAGAGGTATCGCAGAGATTCAGCTTAACCGTCTCCGTAAGCGTCTGACTGAACGTGAACTGACGTTGACGCTGACATCCACTGCGATGGATAAACTGGTTGATGTTGGTTTCGAGCCGATCTATGGCGCACGACCACTAAAGCGGGCAATCCAGCAATGGATAGAAAACCCCTTAGCGCAGGAGCTACTCGCGGGTAAATATCTCCCGGGATCTGAGATCGGAGTCGATGTCGAAGCCGGGAAGTTTATATTCAGGTAAAAGCAGCTGCTAGAACGCGACTGCGTCGCTTGCTAGTGGCGAGAACGGAAACTGCGTTTCCTGCTAGAACAAGCAAAACATAAAAACCGCCGTGAGGCGGTTTTTATGTTTAAGGGGGGAGAGACTTTTCTTCTGACTTACTTACAAAGTCGGTTTTCACAACACTGATTAAAGAAGGCTCTGCTAACCTCTAGCAAGCGGCGAAGCCGCGTCTAGCAGTCGCGCAGCGACGTTCTAGCTACGTCTTGCTTTAAAAGATGATGTTTTTAATTATTTCTTAACTTTTTCGTGCTCCCCCTGTTGACTCCTCCGCCCCAGAATGTAGAATGCGCTCCTCGCTTGAGACAGCCACCGGAAACGGTCACTGAAACAGGTGAGGCTGTTGAGTTTAACGCCTTGATAAATCAGTGTTTACATCGATTTTGTCGCGAGTTAAACGCAACAGGAAGCGAATCAGATGGTT
>NZ_JBNKYN010000128.1:0-6466 GCF_050300915.1 Amphritea sp. | reverse complement strand
GTAGTTCATTGAACGGTAGCAGTGAACCAGGTTCAGCTTAACCTTAGGGGTCAGTTCCATCTCAGCGATGGTGCCGTCACCAGACCACTGAGACACAACGCGCAGACCGATCTCTTCCAGCAGGATACGGGAAGACCAGGCATCACCACCGATGTTGTAGTCACCGATAATAGCCACGTCATACGCAGTTCTCTCGAAGCTATCGTCATCGTCGCGTTTATCCAGCGCCCAGTCACGTACCGCATCGTTAGCGATGTGATGGCCCAGTGACTGAGACACACCACGGAAGCCTTCACAACGGACAGGCACCACGGTTTTACCGGTTGCCGCAGTCGCTTTCTTCGCAACCGCTTCGATGTCATCACCGATCAGCCCGATAGGACACTCAGACTGAATGGATACACCCTTGTTCAGCGGGAACAGTGTTTCCACCTCTTCCAGAAGTTTTGACAGCTTCTTGTCGCCACCGAATACAATGTCTTTCTCCTGAAAATCGGAGGTAAAGTTCATGGTAACGAAAGCGTTGATGCCGGTGGTACCGATATAGTAGTTACGGCGACCGTTACGGGAGTACTGACCACAACCAACAGGACCGTGAGAGATATGGATCATATCCTTGATAGGGCCCCAAACCACACCTTTAGAACCTGCATAGGCACAACCACGAACGGTCATCACACCTGGCAGAGACTTCTTGTTGGAGGTGATACATTTTTTAGACTGCTCAACTTCGTGATCGTTAACAGCAAGGTGTTTTTCACGATCTTTCTTAGCTTTAGCAGGATAGACTTCCAGCACTTCCTGAATAAGCGCTTCGGTCTCGTCGCGTGACATGGTAGACATATTCTGTCTCCTTTACATTAAGGGTTGCGGGTAGAAGCTAATCCGCTCCATACCCGTCAATAGCAAAACCACGACTCAGAAAAGTGAATTACTCTTCTGAAGCGGTTTTACCGATAATGCTTTCGTCTTCTTCATCCATCAGACCGAAGTCCATCAACAGATCTTCCAGCGCATCCATTGTGATTGGCGTAGGAATAACGAACTTCTCGTTATCGATGATCTTCTGTGCCAGTTGACGGTACTCGTCAGCCTGCTTAGCTTTTGGATCGTATTCGATAACCGTCATACGGCGAATCTCAGCACGCTGTACGACGTTGTCGCGGGGAACGAAGTGGATCATCTGAGTGCCCAGCTGACGTGCCAGCTCCATAATCAGTTCGTCTTCACGAGCTGTGTTACGGCTGTTACAGATCAGACCAGCCAGACGTACGCTACCGGAGTTAGCGTATTTCACGATACCTTTAGAGATGTTGTTAGCAGCGTACATCGCCATCATCTCACCAGAACAAACAATGTAGATTTCCTGAGCTTTGTTTTCGCGGATTGGCATCGCGAAACCACCACATACCACGTCACCCAGTACGTCGTAGAAAACAAAGTCCAGATCTTCTTCGTAGGCGCCTTCCTCTTCGAGGAAGTTGATAGCGGTGATAACACCACGACCAGCACAACCAACACCTGGCTCAGGACCACCGGACTCAACACACTTAATGTCGCCGTAACCGGCTTTAAGCACATCTTCCAGTTCCAGATCTTCTACAGTACCTGCCTCAGCAGCCATCTCCATGATGGTATTCTGCGCTTTAGAATGCAGAATCAATCGAGTAGAATCCGCTTTAGGGTCGCATCCTACGATCATTACTTTCTTACCTAATTCAGCCAGAGCTGCTACCAGGTTCTGGGTAGTAGTCGACTTACCGATGCCGCCTTTTCCGTAGATTGCACATTGACGCATAGCCATAATCTTGCTCCTCAGCGTTAGAACTTAGATTGCCTGAGCCAGACAAAAAGCACCTGACTCGAAAACTCACATCCACTGTTGCGAAACTTGTACCAACCGACCAAAAAACATTTAATTTATTGATTTATAAGAACTTAAATAAAATTAAGGCGCTACAGTCTTTGTTCTAATACTGTGAAAGTAACAACAATTGGCGGATTTACTGTTGTAATGCCAACAATAAAAATAGGGTTTTGTCAGACTCTGTTATGTCAGATTTAAAACATTCACCATCAACAGACACTCAGATAAAAGAAACAACAGCGGCTAAAATTCACTAAGCCCCCCGGTTTTATAACGTCAGAGTAAAAAACATCACTCAAACAACCCGGCTCAGCCTCACTGAAAGCCCACGGTTTCCCTGCTGGCCTGACAATTGCAGTAGCTCTGGTTAACTCAATTTCTCTTCATCAGGCTCTGTATCTGTTGCACATATAAATACAGAGCAAAGAGATTCAATTAATCAGCCACGGGTGAACATTATGTACAGTGAATTAATAGACGGACTTAAATCGGGAAAGATTGTCCCCTACCTCGGGGCAGGCGCGCTTGCAGATGTAACTAATGTCGAAGACCACACACCGATGCCTGCCGACAGTGACAGTCTGATTCTGGCGATGAACGGTGGTCAGCCGATGGCCCCGCGTCTGATGTATGAATTCCCACGCGCGGCGATGAACCTGGAAAACAAAAAGGGCCGCAGTTTTATCACGCGCTTTTTTAATGACACCTACCTGAATAAAAAATGGACCACCGCCAGACTCCATCAATGGCTGGCTGATATAAACCCAGGCTGGGTGGTGGATATAAACCGGGACACCCAGTTAATCGATCTCTATCAAAACCGTCAGCACATCCTGATACAGGGTCTCTCCCGCGTAGCAGGCACAGACTACCGCTATAAGATATTTAACTTTGATGGTGAAACATACACCGAGATCGATCAGAGCAAAGTAATGGCCGGCCTGCCTATTCTCTTTAAGCCGCTGGGCTGTCCTGTACCCGAAGCCAACTTCATCGCCTCCGATGCCGACTTTGTTGATTACATTACCGAACTGATGGGTGGTTTCGCCGTACCAGAATTTATTAAACTCTACCGGCAGAACAAACAGTACCTGTTTCTCGGCATGCGCTTCACCCGGGATACGGAGCGGATGGTAATGGGTGACATCATCTACGCCGCCGATAGTGAACAGGCGGGCTGGGTATTCATTGAAGAACCGACCGATAAAGAACGCCGCTTCTGTAAACTGAAGAAGATTCAGATTATCGAAGCGCCCTGGGAAAGCTTTCTTGAAGCTGCCGTGGGCGAAACTGAACTGGCCTGACAGATGATCCCAACCCGGTAAATAAATCTGTGTGATCAACTTCAGTGTTCTCTGTGCAAATCTGCTTCGTGCATATAATGATTCACCACAGAGGACACTGAGGGCACAGAGGGCACAGAGGGCACAGAGATAAAGCTCGTTTATTTACGCTGCCCTTAGCTTACAGATTCATCTGCTTTGAGAGACTCCAGCAACTCACTTTCATCAATAGTGCCAGTAATTTTCTCGTCAAGAATGGATTACTGCTGCGTTTAGATCAATGACTCTGACCCTTTGATTGACCTTTTGATTCGACTGAACTCGCTGTCGGCGAAAGTGAGCTGATGATCCATGAGATATCTCTGAGAAGGTTGCATCATGGATTATCTCAAGAGGAGGAGCTTATTCGCAACTTCCCTAGCAGGGCCCTCAAATCTTGCCGAGACCACTCAAATTCTGGTCCCATATTGCAGGCTCCTAATTGCTCTAAATCATCTAAAATTTCTCTAGGAAAATCGCCAAGCCCATCCAGTCTAGTTTTGTACGCCCAGTCAGCAAGAGCGTCAAAATCAATATCCCCGTTCTCTCCCAAAAGCTTCTCTAACTGAAGCGTGTCAACATTGCTCACCATATTCTTATTTACCTTCCAGTTCTTTTTTAGTAAGTGGATAGTGCTGTGAATCAACCACCTGCCCATCAATCAATTTAGGATGAACCCGATTAGCAGCCCCATCATGATCATAAGATTCATAGTATTGCCGCACTCTTCCAGTTTCTGGTTGATACTCCGTCACTAAAGAAGCCCCTCGTGTTGACCCAGGGTTACGGGCAGGAACCTCTGACCCATAATAAATAACTCTCCCATCCTTCAACGTTTCCGTCCTAGCTGCTGTCTGTTGTGCATCTTGTAACACTCGGAGATTTCTATTCAGAGAAACAGGAGCATGCGGCACACTCGTAGCTGATAAATCTAACCCATTTTCAAATGTTCCTTGAGGTAAAAACTTATCTAATCCGGAGACACTATTGTCAGGAACAACACTCTGCCCTCCCATCGTACCATCATTACCATTCCCCTCAACCCGCTTAGGCTCTGACAATTTCTGGGCTTTAGGACGCTGAATTTCAAATCTCTCAGGCTTGTTACTCAGCTTGCTGACGATGCGTTTTAAAAGTTCAGACTTTTTCAGAGCTTTACCAAGACTGACTAATAATCTGCCCAGTTTTTTGAAGAGCACCTGTCCCGCCCTGGCAACGATAACTGTCCCTCCAACACCTGTTGCAGCTGTCAGTACGACGGTCAGAATCGTATCTATTACCGTAGGGGCCAGTGACTCGGCAAGTTCGATGCTATCTTGGGCAAGAACATAGTTTTTTGAAAACTCCGTCAGTGCGTCTCGTGTAGGACCATCCTCATATACAAAGTTGGCAATTTCATAGGCTTCTGCCAACTGTTCTTTTTTGATCTGTAAAGGATCAAAACCTAAGGCTTTTAGAAAGTCCTCGTGTTGCTGGTCACTATAGCTTTTAAGGAATGTTTCCTGCCATGTGGATTCAGGTCCGGCCTGGCTGGCAGCATAGGATGCTTGCAATGCTCTGCTTAAGTTCCCAGCAGGTGTAACTAGTCTGGCCGTAGCATTAAGTGCCTCGGCCGTATCTTTTGCCCAGTTCCACACCCCCCACATCATTGCGCCGGTATGCACCACAACATTTTCAGCAATACCCATCTGATCTTGCAATGACTGATGCATTACCGCTTCGGCTTTTTCTTGCTCAATGATGGCGGTGAGGGTTTCCTGAATCGAGGTACGAAGCTCTGATGTGTCATCCTCCTCAGGTTTCAGCTGTGCTTTATAACTGGCGGAGGGAGCCCCCTCGACGACCAGGTGACCATCGGCGGGCAGGAAACACCGCTGCACTACACCATTATCAAAGGTCAGTAGTATGGGGATTTCACCCACTGACTGGCCATTATCCCAGACACACTGAAGGTCAACCACATACTCTTTATCTTTTGCTTTTTTGTCTTCGCCCAACAGATATCTGTTGTTGACTGCGATGCTGTCGGCAAAACTCATTGGAGCTTCTGTGACTATATCTGGGGTACTCACACTGCCACTACTGAAACTACTGCGTTTCAACGCCTCTTCTATGGTGGTGCGAAACATCAGTGATTCCCGTTCTAACCCGGATGTTTGCAGCTCACCATTTCGCTGACTGACAACCGGTGCCGTAACCATGCGGGCATCATCCAGCAGCAGTATCAACTGGCCGGTACGGATAGCGTTTTGCAGCGATGAAGGGAAAGGTAAGCGTCTGTTGTGGCGGGTATGCCGGGATACCGGGTCAAAACGAAGAAGTCTGGAGCGTTCAAACTCATTGGCCCACATTCGTTGGGCAGTATTCAGAGCATTCTGTGGTCGGAGAACATAGGGGAGTTTTTCGGCAGTCAGATCGCTGCCACTACATAACCGAGCCCTGTCCATAGGGTGTAACATACTCACTGTCCTTGTGAGGGTGATTTTTGAGGAGTGAAGAAGATAACCGATTTGAGGTTAAAGTAAAATCATTCTGCCACAGTTTATAACAATTTTGCCGGTGAGATCTCCATTTACAAAGTCCAGGCCCAATCCATAAATGGCTCATCATTGTTGATTCTGGATCATTGACTCTGACCCTTTGATCGCACAGACCCTTTGATCGCAACCCTTAGCATCACCTTTGAGTACAGCGGTAAAAAGCTACCTGATTCTGAAGATTCACCACAGAGAACACCGAGGGCACAGAGATAAAGCGATCACGGATGGTTGGCTAAGCACTAAAAGGCTCAAAACCTTTAAAAGGGATTCCAAAGTCTACAGGTCAAATCCCCCATGCGCTCCCTTCTCTGTGCATAAGTCCTCCCTTGCAGCGCTTTCTTTATAGAAGCCTCTTTGCCTCGCCATCTTTGAGAGAAACGCACGACTCTAAACTTTTCAGTTATGCCGATCTGTGTAATTATTAATGCTCCATGGAACAGTCACCCGCCTGATCAGGGATATGGTGTCTCGTTCCCACGCTCCCGCGTGGGAATGCATAAGGAATATGCATAATGGGTAGAAGCCGCTACAAAATAACCGAACCTCAGCAACCACATTTCGTCACCCTGACGGTGTTGCACTGGATTCCGGTGTTCACACGCCCTGACACCGTCAATGTTCTGCTCGATGCCCTGCGCTTTTTTAATAAAGATGGCCTCAAAGTTTATGCCTGGGTGATTTTAGAAAACCACTGTCACCTTATTTCTTCAAAGCAATGCACTGGATCATGACATAGC
>NZ_JBNKYN010000127.1:0-7531 GCF_050300915.1 Amphritea sp. | reverse complement strand
TCTATGAGGGGCCCTGGGTTGCTGAGCGTTATGCGGCGATTGATACATTTTTCGAAGAGGATTCCAGCCGCTGTCATCCGGTTATCGAGACCATACTCAAAGGGGCAGAGGGAAAAACAGCAGCCGATGCGTTTAAAGCGATCTATCAGTTGCAGGCCTACAAGGTTGAGTGTGACCGTATTATGGAAGACCTGGATGTGATGGTCATTCCTACAGCCGGTACCATCTATACCATTGAGGAGCTGCTGAATGACCCGATTCGTCTGAACTCCAACATCGGCCACTATACTAACTTCATGAACCTGCTGGATTACGCAGGTATCGCTGTACCCGCCGGTATTCTGGACAGTGGTCTGCCTTTTGGCATCACCTTTGTCGGCCCGGCATGGTCCGACCGGAAACTGTTAAGTTTTGGTGGCGAGTGGCAACAGTTGATGGGGATGCCATTGGGTGCAACCAAAACGCCGTTGCCCACATTGGCAGCCAGTGAGCCTGTGGCAAAGGCATCGATGGACACAGGTTACATTGAGTTAGCGGTATGTGGCGCTCATCTGGAAGGTCTGCCGTTGAACTTTCAGTTGCTGGAAAGGGGCGCTGAGCTGGTCAGGGTTACCCAGACTGCTGAAAAGTATCAGTTCTACGCGCTGGCCGGGGGGCCTCCGTTCCGTCCCGGTCTGATCCGTACCGATAATGGCGGCACTTCGATCGAGGTGGAGGTCTGGAAAATACCGGGTGAACAGTTGGGCAGCTTCCTGGCGGGTATTCCACAGCCGTTGGGGCTGGGAAAGGTGGAGCTTGCTGATGGCAACTGGGTAACCAGCTTTATCTGTGAAGGCTATGCCATCGCGGATGCTGAAGATATCAGTCACTTCGGTGGCTGGAGAAACTATATGGCTGCGAAATAATTTCAGGCCTGTCTCTGCACCCCCTGACACTGTCTGACAGGTCAGGGGGTTAACATCGCCCAACCTCAGATGTCGTATCCTCAATCCGGCTGAGAGAATGTAGCAGACCCGACAAACCGCTCTGATCTGTTCAGATTATGACAAACAACTCTCCTTTGGTTTTCACTAAACTCTTTTAAATTCAACGATATAGTTAATGGCGCGTGGTTTGCAAAGGTTTCTCCATAGTAACTGAATCTGATTTATAGCCTTTGGGCTGCAGAGGAGAAACACTGATGGAATTGAACGTCTTAAATGCTGATCAGGCTGCGGCCTCCGCCGAAGGTTGTAGCGCCAGTGCCTGTGGCAGCAGCAATGATCAAATGAGTCACCTGCCCGACTCAATCCGTGAGAAGGTGCAGAATCATCCCTGCTATTCAGAAGAGGCGCATCATTATTTTGCCCGTATGCATGTGGCGGTGGCGCCTGCCTGTAATATTCAGTGTCACTATTGCAACCGCAAGTACGATTGTGCCAATGAGTCCCGTCCCGGCGTGGTGTCTGAACTGTTAACCCCGGATCAGGCGGTGAAGAAAACCAAAGCGGTGGCGGCCAATATTCCACAGATGACTGTACTGGGCATTGCTGGCCCGGGTGACCCACTGGCCAACCCAGAGCGCACCTTTGAGACCTTCCGTCGCCTCAGCGAAGAAGCGCCGGATATCAAACTCTGTGTCTCGACTAATGGTCTGACGCTGCCGATGCATGTGGAAGAGCTGTCCAAACATAACATCGATCACGTCACCATCACCATCAACTGTATCGACCCGGAAGTGGGGGCAAAAATCTATCCCTGGATTTTCTGGAACAACCGTCGTATTCGCGGTAGAGCCGCTGCCAAAATTCTGATTCAGCAGCAGCAGAAAGGTCTTGAGATGCTGGTGGCCAAAGGGATTCTGGTGAAAGTGAACTCGGTGCTGATTCCCGGTGTGAATGATGAACACCTGAAGGTAGTGAGTAAGATCGTGAAAGAGAAAGGCGCCTTCCTGCACAACGTGATGCCGCTGATCTCCGAAGAGGAACATGGCACCTTTTATGGTGTGATGGGGCAGCGTGGGCCGTCCGATGAAGAGCTGCAGGACCTGCAGGATGCCTGTTCCGGCGATATGAATATGATGCGTCACTGTCGTCAGTGTCGGGCTGATGCGGTGGGCCTGCTGGGTGAAGACCGGGGTTCTGAGTTTACCCTGGATAAGATCGAAACGATGGATATCGATTACGATGCGGCGATGAAAACCCGCGCGATCGTGCATAAAGGTATTGAAGCTGAACTGGCTGAGAAGCAGCTTAAGCGTGAGCGACTGGCTGCGGTTAAAGTGCCATCCGGCCCGGTTGCGGCGAACAAGAGCTTCCGTCCGGTACTGATGGCCGTAGCGACCAGTGGTGGTGGCGTGATTAACCAGCATTTTGGTCATGCAACTGAATTTCTGGTGTATGAAGCCTCCGGTAACGGGGTGCGCTTTATCGGTCATCGTAAGGTGGATCAGTACTGTATCGGTAACGATACCTGCGGAGAGAAAGAGAGCGCCCTGGCAGGCAGCATCCGCGCGTTGTCCGGCTGTGAAGCGGTGCTCTGCTCGAAGATCGGTTATGAACCATGGGGCTTGCTGGAAGATGCCGGTATTGCGCCGAACGGTGAGTACGCCATGGAGCCGATTGAAGAGGCGGTGATGTCGGTGTATCAGGAGATGATCAGCGCAGGCAAGCTGGATGATAAAACCGGGCTGAAACGGGCAGAAGTGTAAGGAGATTACGATGGCTTTAAGTATTGTAGCAAGCTGTGTCAACTGTTGGGCCTGTCTTGATGTCTGCCCCAGTAACGCGATCGTCAGTGCTGAACCGCACTTCCTGATTGAGAGTAAGAACTGCACCGAGTGTGAAGGTGATTATGCCGACCCTCAGTGTGCCAGTATCTGCCCGATAGAGGGTGCGATCCTCAATGCTTTTGGCGATCCGATCAATCCGGAAGGCTCTCTGACCGGTATTAAGCCAGAGCTGAAGGGCGATGCGCTGAAAGAGATTCAGGCCCGCTAAACCCATGGCAACGGTGATCTTCTACGAAAAGCCGGGCTGTATTAACAACACCCGGCAGAAAAAACTGTTGCAGGCTGCCGGGCATCAGGTTGATGAGCGCAATCTGTTAACGCACCCCTGGGACGTGGTCAGTCTGACACGTTTTCTATCCCCTGAGAGTCGGGATAGCTGGCTGAACAGAACCCATCCGGGGCTGAAGTCAGGAGATCTGGAGCTGGATCTGAGTCAACCAGACTCCGTAGTGGCAGCAATGTGCCGAGACCCGTTGCTGATTCGGCGGCCGCTGATGGAGATCGATGGCCACTGTTTGCAGGGGTTTGATGCAGAGCTGCTGGATCAGTTGATCGGGTTAAGCGTAATGCCCGATGGGGATATCGAAACCTGCCCCCGCAGCCAGCACGCCAGCCCGTGTAAATAGTGCCTGTAATTTAGCTCATGTAAACAGAAAGGTGGGATATGTTAATGCAAGCAGCCCAACCTCAGGTGTCTGAGGAACTCTATACCGAGCTACTGGGCGTCACGAACAGCGATGCAACAGACCGTTATCTGGTCAGGCTGATACTGGCTGCGCGGGAGGGGCGGGGTTGTCTGCCCCTTCATCTGGGGCTGGGAGAACGTGGTTTTGCGGCATTGATTGAGCGCTGTTTTTCGGAGATGCAACACTGGTTGATTCTGCATACCGAGGTTCCCGCTGCGGTTGTTGAACGCAGTAATACCCGCAGCGAGTTACTCAGCCTGCGGCTGGATGAACAGCAAGAGCTGACGGTGTTACTGGAAAGCTGTCGCAACCCGGAGGTTGATCCGCTGTTGTCGGTCATCATTGCCACCGGCTGCTTAGGGGGTGATCACCTCTGGCGAGACCTGGGTTTTGAAAATCGTGACTGGCTGTCGGAGATGATGGCGTTTGCCTACCCGCAACTCAAGGCGAGAAA
Source organism: Amphritea sp. (assembly GCF_050300915.1). GTDB lineage: Bacteria > Pseudomonadota > Gammaproteobacteria > Pseudomonadales > Balneatricaceae > Amphritea. Next base: position 3,621 of record NZ_JBNKYN010000127.1, on the reverse strand, counting down.
CGCTAAGGATATGAAGTGGAAACGGTTTCTCTATAAGCAGCTGTGTGAAACCGGTGGTAACTATGTTTGTCGCGCCCCCAGTTGTGAAGAGTGTGCGGTGTACTCGGACTGTTTCGGACCCGAGGTCTGAACAGTGGACAGCCTGATGCAGGGCGGTGCCGGAATACAGCAAGATGACCCGTCAGATGATCTTTTAGCAAACCTGCGGGCGTACCATCAGCTATCGAAACATCATCTGCAAGGCCATGCCCCCGGGCCGGAAACACTGGACTGGGATGACCAGCCCGATCCGTTTCGCAGTTTTGCGCAGGCCACTTATATCGATCTGCCGTTAGTGGATGCAGATTATCTAAAGGTTAACGCGAGCCATCTGTTCTGTGGGGATGCCCCGTCACAGCGGTTATCACTGGAAACGCTGTCACTGTTGCTGCGCTTTAGCGCCGGTCTGTCCGCGTGGAAAACCTTCGGTATTGATCGCTGGTCCCTGAGGGTAGTGCCCTCCAGTGGCAATCTGCATCCTGGAGAGCTGTATCTGTTACTGCCATCGACCGGTTTTTGTAAAGCCGGGCTGTACCACTACGACGTGTTTCATCACCGGCTGACGCTGCGGTCACTGCTGCCGGAGCATGTCGAAGGGGCGGTATATCTGATCCAGACCAGCGTATTACAACGGGAAGCCTGGAAATATGGCGTCAGGTCACTGCGCTATTGCTGGCTGGATGCAGGCCATCAGCGGGCGCAGTGTCAGGCGGTTGCCGGTCTGCTGGGCTGGAATCTGGTGGATATCACGATCCCCCGTACTCTGTTAGCGCAGCTCTGCGGACTCAACCGGCCGGAATATGCGGAGGTGGAGCAGGAATATCCTCAATGGGTGTGTCAGCTTCACTTCAGCTATTCAGAAAACGCTGCGGCGGAGGTGCTGGAAAAACTGGTCAGCAGCGCAGCGATTAACTGGAGTGGGCAGCCGAGCCGACTGGCACCGCCGCCGCTGCAAACATGGAAGCAGCCGTTTAGCATCGCAGAGCAACTGCAGCATACCGCGACCGCTGCATGGCATTTCCCCCAGAATGGCGCGCTGCCGGGCGATTTCATCGGCGCAGAACAGGACCCCTGGAAACTGATTCTGGCACGTCGCAGTGGTCAGGCTTATGCCCCGGAGAGTGTCTATCCGCGGCAGCTGTTTGAACAGCTGATGGCTGCGCTGCAGCCCGGTGGCAGTCGTTTATTGCCGGATCAGCCACAGCTGCATCTGCTCTGCTTTATCCACGCAGTAGAGGGGCTGACGCCGGGAATCTATCTGCTTCCCCGCTCAGAACAGGGGGGCCGGCTGTTTCTCCGGGAGTTGCAACGCTGGCAGCCCTGGGACGATGCTGAGCTTAACGGAATCGCGACAGCCTGGCGGATGAAAACTGCCAACACCCGCAAAGCCGCAGGGCAGCTGTGCTGTAACCAGGCGATTGCTGCGGCCAGCAGTTTTACCCTGATATTCCTGGCGGAATTTGATTCACCCATGAGTCGCAGTCAGGGCCGTGTCTGTCCCCAGCTCTATGAAGAAGCCGGCATGCTGGGGCAGCAGATCTATCTTCATTCCACCGCTCAGGGCTATAGCGGTACCGGCATCGGATGTTTTTTCGATGACGCTATCCATGAACTGATCGGTCTGAAAAGCCAAAGCTTACAGGCACTATATGGCTTTGCGGTGGGTGAGCCGCTGCGCGATGAGCGGATCACCCAATTATCCGGTTATTACCATCTGCGGGAGCGATTTGTATGACACAGATTCAACAGATTTCAATTCAGCAAGCTGAAGCGCTGCTGGCAAGTGAGGATGTGCTGCTACTGGATTCAAGAGATCAGCGGGATTACATGAGCAGCCACCATCCGAAAGCGATGCTACTGGGTGAGCATAACCAGGAGCATCTGCTGATGAAGACACCGAAAGAGCGTCCGGTGATGGTCTATTGCTATCTCGGTCACGCCAGCATTGAGAAAGCGAAGATGTTTGCTGATTTCGGTTTTAAGCAGTGTTACAGCGTCGAGGGTGGATTCACCGCCTGGAAAAAGCAGCTAACGACCGCGGTCTGAACAATATTGTCTGAACAGGGCGGTCTAACCAGGGCCGTTTGAACAGGAGAGGGAAGATGAACGATTTAGCCGTAAATTTTCAAACGCTTAATACCGAACCCCGCAGTCAGCAAACCCTGCTGATGCAGGCGGCCCGTTATGGCGATCTGGTGGGCTTAGAGGAAGAGCTACCTGAAGCCTATGTCAATGCCCGCAACAGCGACGGTAATAACGCTCTCTGGTTTGCCTGCTTTAGTAATAACCCGAAGGCGGTGCAGTTTCTTATTGATCAGGGTATCGATATTGATAACCAGAATGATAATGGCGCGACCGCGCTGATTTACAGCGCGTCGGCAGGTAAAACAGAGCTGGTTGAGGTGTTGTTAAACGCCGGTGCCGATACCGCGCTGATGACACTGGATGACTTCACCGCGCTGGAGCTGGCCGCCAATCGGAAGATCATGCAGTTGCTACGTCAGCATAACGCTAAATAACGATTTTTGACTACGAGTAAGAGGAAGATAAGCCGATGAATACTGAAGAGAAAATTCGTAAACAGTTAGCCGAGAATCCGGTTTTACTCTATATGAAGGGCACCCCGGAAGAGCCAAAATGCGGTTTTTCCCGCAATGCGGTAAATGCGCTGGCAGAACTGGGTGCAACCTATAGTTATATCAATGTTCTGGAATCACCCTTTATCCGCGAAAAACTGCCCTCTGTTTCCGACTGGCCGACCTTTCCACAACTGTTCATCAAGGGTGAACTGGTGGGCGGTTCAGATGTGGTTTGTGAAATGGTCGCGGATGGTAGCCTGAAACCGATGCTTGATCAGGTCGGGGAACCGGCATGATTAGCAAAGAGCAGGTCAGCCAGATTGTCATGGCTGAGTTTCCCGATGCCGAACTGGATATCAGCGGCGAAGAGTGTGATCTGACCCTGCGGGTGATTAGTGAATCCTTTACCGGTGTGTCTCCAGTTGAGCGACAGAAGCGGGTGTTAAACCTGTTTCAGGCACAACTGAAAAGCGGCGCACTGCATGCGTTAACCGTTAAAGCTTACACCCTGCAGCAGTTTATTGATCTGCAGAACCAGTTTCTGGTGCAGCTGGAAAACGACTGAGGAGTACTATGGTATGAATGATGAAAATCTGTTTGATGAGCAGTTTCTGGATGTCACCAATAAACTGATCGAGATCGCCAATGAGATGGGCGAAAAATATGGCGAGCATAAAGCCAGTGTGGCTTTTATCTATGCGGCGGCTCGTTACAATGGTTACATTGCTGCCAGCAGTGTCACCAGTGCCGAAGAGTTAGAATCCAAGCGCCCTAAAGCGGTAGAGTATTTCACCGACCGGTTCCGTCAGCTCTATGATGGCAACCTGCAGGAGTATGTCGCTAACTTTGAAGAGTATATGGGAAAGGCGAAAGAGGACACCTCTGCAGCCAATGGCTGATTTGTCAGTTGTCCTACATTCAGCGTCAGGCAACCTCTGGCGCTGAAGTTACTTCTGCTACAAAAAAACTTGTCAGAAACCCTTCAATTTCAGATTTTATGAAA
>NZ_JBNKYN010000126.1:0-7782 GCF_050300915.1 Amphritea sp. | reverse complement strand
TTTCCAGGCTTAAGATTTAACTGGTAAATATGCTTCTAAGATCCACTGGCTTTTCAGTCGGAGGGTCAAGATTCAACATACTCTGGATATCCAGCAAGTGATCGCGCATCAGTGCCACCGCTTTCTCTGCCTCGCCATTTTCCAGAATTTCAATCAATTGCCGATGATCCCGACAGGGGGGAGTGGGTACATCTCCACTGTTTGACTTGGTGCGTTCATAGAGCGCGATAATCAATGAGGTGCGCGAGATAATTTCCCGCAGAAACTCTGTCAGAACCGGTTTATCTGCCAGTTTTCCAATCAACAGATGATACTCACCGGACAGTCTGATGCGCTGATTATGATTACCGGTGTTATGGGCCATCTGTTCACGGGCAACATGATCTTCCAACGCCTGGCGCTTCTCCGGGGTAAACCCCAGGGCTAACTCCCTGACCAGCTCGGTTTCGATCAACAGGCGTGCCTGAAAAACCTCTTTTGACTCTTTGATAGTGGGCTTGGCGATAAAAGAGCCACTATTGGGAATCGTCTCTACCAGGTTTTCATGCGCCAGTCGCTGGAGCACTTTTCTGACACTACCACGGCCAACGCTAAAAACTTCGCAGAGTTCCTCCTCTTTAAGGCGGGTACCCGGCAACAGTTTACGTTCAAAGATGGCCCCAAGAATCTGATCATAGATCGACTCTTCATCCCGTTTCGCGGTTCTTCTTTTAATATTTTCGTTCATTGATAATGGATTCTATGCTCGCATCAGATAAGCCAGTATTTTACATCAACTACCGCTGGACACGTAACCACAAGATCAACCAGCCGGTTTCAGCCGTTAAACAAAACAGGAAGAGAACCCGCCCCCCTGCTGATAAAAAACGGCGACCTGGAGTAAGCCGCCGCCGATTAGTACTCGCTTAATCTACTCAAAAAACTCCCTGCGATCCGCCAGAATAGCGGGGGGAATATCGATCCAGCGGGCGATATCCCGGTTCCAGGTGATCTTACCGGTATCACCGCTGGGATCTATTTTGTAGTTGTTACAAAAATAAAGACGCCCGCCATTGAGGGGCACCCATTTACGCACATCCAGACAGCCGGAACCTGTCAGGGCTTCATCCAGATCCTCTGCGGTCCACATTTTCTGCGTGCGGCCTTCGCAGAACCATTTGTTTTCATTGTGCTTAGACGGTTTACAGAACGACAGTGATTCCAGCAACCGTTTGCCTTTTTTCACTGGCTTTGGCTGCGGTGGTGGCGTGTCATTATTGGCCACCGCTGTGCCTGGGCTGGAGGAGCCACCGCCTGGATTAATGGTAACGGTGGTTGTACCACCTATGTTAGTCGCTTTGCCGATATCCTTTATCGACACCGCATTGGGCACCTGTATATCGAACGACTGCTGCTTAGGAAAACCTTCATAGACCGGTTGTTTCTCAGCAGTCGGTGTCGTTGTTTTAGCCACCGGCACCGGTTTCTGACTATTTATCTGCGCCTGTTGCTCTGCCCGTTTCCGGTTTAGCTCAGCCAGTTTCTGTTGCTGATTAAGGCGTTTAGCTTCCTGAATCTGCAATGCATTCTGATACATCGCATTGGTTTGTGCAGTAATCTGGTTAACCGTAGAGGTGATATCCATGGTGGATTGCAGCTGACGTGCGGTATTTGCCCAGAACTGTTGCCGCCAGGCTTCCGCTTCCCGCGCATCTTTCGCGCGGACCGAACGATTAATCTGCCACTCAATATCCTGGGCCTGCTGTTGAACATCTTTCCAGATGCCATCAAGCGTGGCGACAATATTGCTATGCAGATCGCCCACCAGTGGCACATACTGAGCTGCCAGAGCCTTGGTTTCAGGGCAATACGCTTCGTTGGCCAAGCGCTCAGCCCGGCGAGCCTGTTGCCAGAGTTTATACAGCTCACGCGCCCCGGCCCGTTCCCGGTCGTCTAAATTATCAGCAACATCCCCTGGATCATCATAACGGGGGGCATACTCCGCCCGACGCACATACTGCATTAATCTTGGCACATCATTTTCGTACCAGGAGGCATAGGGACGATCACTGATAAAGCTGCGTTGTAAGCGTTTGTCGATATTTGACAGATTATCTGTCAGCTGCTGACAGATAAACAGCTCTCTGGATGCCGTGACCGCCTCAGCCCCTTCAGACAGCGGTGCCAGCTGACTCACTTCAAGACGTTTATTCGATGGATTCCAGGAGTAAAGCCGCCGCTCTTCAGCACTATCCCACACCTCCATCTGCTCACCACGGTTACTCTTGACCACTGTTGGAAAGCGGCTGCCATCGCAGGCACCGATCAATAGAAACTGCTGGGCATCGCATTTCTCCAGATATCCCTGACTCACCAGCTGGTCAAGATCACTCCAGGGGAGTGGGAAACGATGTTTAACTTTATGACCCCAGGCTTTGAATAACCGGGTTTTCACCTCTTTATCTGGCGTTTCAGGGTCTACATGCCATAACTCCAGCTGCTTATCCGGGCCTACGGCATAGAGCATATCGCTGCCAAACTCACTAAAACTGGCTACAGGCAGAGAGACATCTTTTTCCGCCAGCCAGGGCTCGTAACGGCTCATCAGCAAAAACTTACTCAGCGTGCCCGGTTTGTTGCCAAAGGATAGCTTAGCCCCCTCTAATAACCCCGGAGTACGCTTGAAACGAAAGTCAGTCTCAACCGGAGCCAGCCGGCCAAACTGTTTCAGGCGTGGATAAAACAGCGCATAACGATGCTGAGTTTCACCTATATTATTGCCCCCGTAAGCCTGAGCATAGCTACATTCGATATAATCCGTAGCGTACTTACGGTTCTGACGGTATTGCGCCTTTGGTAGCTCATTAACACTGGCCATCAATTTTTTAAAGATATCCAGAGCGGGCTTTTCCAGATCGAGAATCACGGGGCGTGGCATCTGTGGATAGATGCGCCACTGCTGCCCTTTCTCATTATGATCGCGACCGATACGGGCATGAAAACTCAACAGCTCATCCGGCTTCGAACCCCAGAACCGCTGATCTGAATTCCAGAAGTTATATTGCCACTCACAAGCGACTGCATTCGCAAACTGAGTAGAAACGACAAAATGGGTCTCACCCATAAAGGTTCGCTCTCCGGCAAAACCAACCAGCGATACGCTTCGCAACGCCTCAGATACCGTCTCTTTATTGTCCAAAGGTGTAAATTGATGCAGCTTAAAATAACCTTTGTAACGCACCGGTATCTGTTTATCGGAAAAGGGATCACGTCCCATAGCATCCAGTTGCCCGTAAACCGGTAACACACGCTGGCTGGCAACATGACGTATACCATAGCCCCAAAAAACGGGGGTACGCAGCTGATCTAATGAAGTATCCGACTGCAACTCCAGAGGCACAGCACTATCGGGAGGGATACGAATAAACTCAAAACCATTTTTCAGCTGATAAGTGAGTCTTGGATGCCAGGCATTAATCCCCAGCGCATAGAAATCCGCAGGGATTGCAACAGAGTCGATGGGAGGCTTGCTGGCTTGCGGTGAGACTGAAGGAGATTTGGCACCATCTGGCACTGTCGGAGGGCTGACACAGCCGGAAAACATCAGCACAACAAACGTAAGCAATAACCATACACGCAGTTTTACATATCTCATTGAACACCCCCACAGCTGCTCCTGATTGACAACAAAACGATCAAAAGTAACCCATGAGTATAAACAACGTGACTGTAAAAAAAAGGCCGGATAGAGGGACAGCTGAGTTTTCCCGGCCCTCAGCACCTTTCTAAAAACAAAAACAGGCGCGGGATCTCTCCAGCACCTGTTTAACACTTTGCGATTTAAACCTTAAATTATCTGGCTGCAGGCAGGTAGATTGCTGCAAAAAAGTCAGCCAGTGCCTGATAACTATCCAGCGGCAGAATCTTGGCAATATACTGATCCGGGCGGACCACGATCATGCAGCCCTGCTGACGATCAATACCGCGCATATCATAGATATCCCCCAGTCCTTTATGATCGACACAGAACACCTTTTCATGATCCTGAAGGCCGAGCTTACCCTTGGTAGGACGAAGCAGTGATGGCATATCTTCATAGGCCAGCTGATCGAAGGTTTGTTGAAAAACCGCCCGCAGATCGATCAGACCATCGATATCCTCATCCTTACCAGTAAATGTCACTACCGGTGAGTCAGGATCAGTCTGCAGCCAGTCCGCCAGCTTATGGATCGCTGAACCCGGCGCAGAGCTGTCGTTCTGTCCGGCAAAGGCATAGATTCTCCAGCGGGTATCCGCCTCAGCCACGTGACCCAGCTGCATCTGCTTCGCATCCGCCAGACGCACAACAGGGGCAGAGTGGAAGCGACGACCAATCTCTTCGCCTTTCGCCAGCGCCTGATAGGTGGAAGCACCAACCAGAGCGGACTCACCATATTTCACCGCCAGTCCACCGGTAAACTCCAGATTAGCTTTGAACTGACGCATAAAGCGTGGCTCGTCACCATTATCCAGCACCGACTCCCCGGCAGGTGCGGACATAATACGCGCCCACTCATGATCGGTGTCCACCAGACGTTTAGCCTCGGCCCAGCGTTCCGCTGAGTAACTGTGCAACAAAGATGGATCAGCGCGCCCCTGTAACACATGGGCCAGCTTCCAGCCAAGATTAAAGGTGTCCTGCATGGACACGTTCATTCCCTGACCGGCCTTGGGGCTGTGCGTATGGCAGGCATCGCCCGCTGTAAAGACGCGGGGATTCCGGCTGGCGGCTTCACCTTCTGGCACATCGTCAAACCGGTCAGTCATCCGGTGACCAATCTCATAGATAGACCACCAGGCAACCTCTTTAACGTCGATCGAATAGGGCTGCATAATGCGATTAGCCCCGGCAATCAGGTCATCTACGGTAAAGTTACGGTTAGCAACCCGTTCGTCAGGGTTGAGCTTGTCCAGCTCAACATACATCCGGAAAAGATAGCCGCCCTCCCGTGGCAGGATCAGCACATTACCCTCATGGGCTGAGGTGATCAGACATTTCTGCCGCACATCCGGAAAATCGGTGTTCGCCAGAATATCCATTACTCCCCAGGCCTGATGCGCCGCATCACCGTGCAGCTCGCCACCAATCGCTCTGCGGACATTGGAACGGGCACCATCACAACCAACCACATAGTTAGCGCGCACGGTTTTGGTTTCCCCGGCGTTGATGCCAGTGTTTTCCAGAGTGACGGTCACCGGATAATCATCGGTCGCGGTATCGACCTTAACATCCACCACCGACCAGCTATAATCGGGCACCAGACGTGTCGGAGCGTTTTCCATCACCTCCAGAAACAGTTCATGGATGCGCGCCTGATTGATGAGGATATGGGGCATCTCTGAGGAGTCATCGGCAACATCCTGCACTCGGCCGATACGTTTGATGTTGTCTGGATTTTGCGGATCAGGCATCCAGAAATTAGTCTGATTGACCCAGTAACTTTCACGCTTAATCTTATCGGCGAAACCGAACGCCTGAAACATCTCCATGGTACGGGTATTGATACCATCGGCTTTTCCCTTTTCCAGCGGACCCGGCGCCGGATCGACAATCATGGTGTCGATTTCAGGAAACTGAGACAGCTGTGCCGCCAGACACAGCCCTGTAGGACCGCAACCGGCGATCAATACATCTACTTTTTCCGGCAGCGGAGCAAACTCGCTGCGGTCGCGACGTTTCGCCGTCGCATTTTTTATATCGGGATCACCCCCGCGAAAACCATCCACATAATACTGCATCGTTTACACCTTCCGATCTTCTTGTTGTATAGAGGCAACCACTGTAAACGATAAGAGATATAGATAATAATTGATATTTATCACCAGATATAAAATTTATGAATATATAAACTCTAGCCCGATGATATATCAGCAGTCTGTTGAGCAGGGAAGCCAGATCTGCAAGCACTTTTCTGAACCACGCCTTTTTCCGCTGCTGCATCAGCAGTAGCGTCCTCTTCTACGACCAATGTTTAAAATTTATAAATTGACTCTGGCTATATTTTGATCTTATATTAGATAAATCTAATAAATATAATACTAAAATAGAGAATGATTCTCTGGAGGAAGCGTATGGCGCATATCATCATCCTCGGTGCCGGTCTTGGCGGCGTTCCGATGGCCTATGAAATGAAGGATCTGGCCGGGCCAGACGATACGGTCACTATCGTTAGTGATAAGGATTACTACCACTTCGTCCCCTCCAACCCCTGGGTTGCGGTTGATTGGCGCAAGCGTGCAGATATTACCGTTCCACTGGCTGCACCGATGGCTAAAAAAGGCGTTGAGCTGGTCGTTAACGCGGCTACACGGGTTCACCCTGAAAGCAACGAACTGGAGCTGGCTGACGGCACTAAGCTCAGTTACGACCACCTGATTATCGCCACTGGTCCAAAACTGGCATTCGATGAGATCGAAGGCTTCGGCCCGGAAGGCTTTACTAACTCTGTCTGCCATATCGATCATGCAGAAACCGCCTGCGATCACTGGAACGCGCTGGCGGAAAACCCCGCCCCGATTGTTGTCGGCGCGGTGCAGGGCGCCAGCTGTTTCGGCCCGGCCTATGAAACCGCCTTCATCATGGATTCCGATCTGCGCAAGCGCAAAATCCGTGATCAGATCCCCATGACCTTTGTCACCTCAGAACCCTATATCGGCCACCTCGGCCTTGATGGCGTCGGCGACAGCAAAACCATGCTCGAAAGCGAACTGCGCAAGCACCATATCGACTGGATCTGTAATGCCAAAGTTGACCGCATAGAAGATGGTCTGATGCACGTTATCGAGTGCGACGAGCAGGGCGAAGAGAAAAAACGCCATGAACTACCGTTCGGCTATACCATGATGCTGCCCGCTTTTACCGGCATCGACGCGGTGCGGGATATTGAAGGGCTGGTCAACCCACGCGGCTTTATTATCATCGATAAACATCAGCGTAACCCCACCTACCCCAATATCTGGGGTATTGGTGTAGCGGTAGCAATCGCACCCAAAAAACCAACCCCCGTGCCTACCGGCGTGCCCAAAACCGGCTTTATGATTGAAAGCATGGTCACCGCCACCGCCCATAACATCCGCTCGGTGCTGGATAGCAAAGAACCGGAAAGCGAAGCCACCTGGAACGCCGTCTGTCTGGCTGATATGGGCGATAGCGGCATCGCCTTTGTCGCCATGCCACAGATTCCGCCACGCAACGTTAACTGGATGAAATCCGGCAAGTGGGTGCATCTGGCCAAAGTCGGCTTTGAAAAATACTTTATGCACAAGATCCGCAGCGGCGTCAGCGAACCGATCTTCGAGAAGTTCCTAATGAAGATGCTGAATATAGATAAGTTGAAGAAGTAGGCTTTGAGATGACCGCCTGGAGGTTTCTGGGCGGTTTGCATTACGAATCCGGCTACAAATGGCTCGAAAAACGCGCTAACTCCCCAGAAAACACGTTTAAGGATTTGAGCGAAAAAACCTCACGACTCACTGACACATTTTCCACACGATCAATTCGAAAGGTGCGTGAAGCCTGACGATCGCAATCCCAAGCGATCAGATACCATACGGGCCAGTTCAGAAACAAATAATGAACCTCAATGCTCCGCTGGGTAGAGAGGCCATCAGCTCGCTGATAACCGATATTAATCGCTTTAGCCTCAAAAAAGCTTTTAACAATGAGATCACTGACTTCGTCAGAGATATCACTTCGATAGCTCTGCATCACCTGTTCAGATGCGTTTTCACCCACCAGAATTCGCTCCCGAATCCCGCGAATGG
>NZ_JBNKYN010000125.1:0-7896 GCF_050300915.1 Amphritea sp. | reverse complement strand
TAGCTAGTATCAGTGGGTTAGTCCGGTTGAAATAGTTACAGATATAAGCGAGAATCATTTTCATTTGCAAAGAGGCTGTCCGACCTATGACTCCCCTTCTGGAACTCCGATCGCTAGGATGTGGCTATGACGACACCGTTATTGCTGAACGGCTGGATTTGCAGCTGCAGGCGGGGGAAATCGTCTGTTTGCTGGGACCCAGTGGTTGTGGAAAAACCACTGTGTTGCGTGCAATAGCCGGTTTTAATCCATTATTGTCTGGCGCCATTCTCCAGAATGGCGAGGCGATCTCCACGGTTGGTTTCATACTACCGCCAGAGCAACGGGGTATCGGCGTCGTGTTTCAGGATTATGCTCTGTTTCCTCATCTCAATGTGTTTGACAATATTGCCTTTGGCTTACATGCACGCAGTACTGCAGAAAAAAAACAGCTCGTTGCTGAGATGTTGAAGCTGGTGGAGTTGCCTGACCTTTCATCCCGTTATCCACATGAGCTTTCAGGCGGGCAACAACAGCGGGTCGCACTGGCCCGGGCGCTGGCACCTAAGCCTAAACTTCTGCTGATGGATGAGCCATTCTCCAATCTGGATACCGATCTGCGCAAACAGTTAGCGCTGCAGGTGCGATCAATTCTAAAAGATCAGGGCATCGCTGCGATTATGGTAACTCATGATCAGCAGGAAGCCTTTGCTATCAGCGATAAACTGGGGATTCTGGCACAGGGCAGGCTGCAGCAGTGGGGAACGCCGACAGAGCTCTATTATCAGCCGGTCAACCCTTTGGTCGCTGGTTTTGTTGGCAAGGGTGAACTGTTTGACGCTGAATGTCTGAGTGAGACCACGGTGAAAACTGAGCTGGGTTTGATTGAGTTTGCTGAGCCTTTTGGTGCAGCTGTCGGTAAGCAGTTATCACTCTTTATCCGCCCTGCGGATATTCGGCCTGGCATAGAGAAGGGGGGGGTGATGGCCAGGGTCGAACAGAAGGAGTTTCTTGGCAGTTCGGTGGTGTATCAGTTGCTGCTGCCCTCCGGGCGGCGGGTCGAGTCGGAAATCTTTGAGCCCCGATTGTTTGAGGTGGGCTCTCAGGTTTCTTTGCATGTCGCAGCTCACCGCCCGATTGCGTTTAGTGAATGATGCACTTAACCCGTTAATAGAAGATTAGTTGCTGTTGCGGGTGGAAGTAATCGTCCGGCTCAGCAATATCACCGGGATAATCCCCACCAGAACGATCAGTAGCGCCGCCAGTGAACAGGCTTCCAGCATCTCATCTGATGCATACTGGTAGACATAGGTTGCCAGGGTATCATAGTTGAATGGCCGCAGAATCAGTGTTGCGGGCAGCTCTTTCATGCAGTCAACAAACACCACCAGTGCTGCGGTCAGGATGCCGCCTTTTATCAATGGCAGATGCACTCTGATCAGGGTTTGCAGTGGTGTGTGCCCCAGCGAGCGGGATGCCATATCCATGTTTTCGGTAATTTTGTTGAGACTGGACTCTACTGAGCCCACTGAGACCGCCAGAAAACGCACTACATAGGCGAAGACTACTGCGAAAGCGGTACCGCTGAGCAGTAATCCGGTCGACAGATTGAAAAACTGTTCCATGCGCGCGTCGATAAAGTTATCAAATGCGGCCAGGGGGATAATTACGCCAATGGCTAACACTGCCCCTGGCATGGCATATCCCAGACTGGAAAACTGTGCGGCGACCTTCAGACTGCTTTTTTTATACAGCCGTTTTGAATAAGCCAGCAAGAGCGCAATTACAATCGTTAGCAGTGCGGCACAGCTGGATAGAATAAAGCTGTGACTGGCATGGGTGATGAAGTCGTTGCTCCATAACTGGTTTAGATGGCTTAACGCATAACCGGTTAATATCCAGACCGGAATGATAAAGCCGGTAATCACCGGTAGTGCACAGAGGAGTGTTGCTCCCCAGGCGCGCCAGCCTGATAGGCGGTAGCCGGTGAGCGTCTTATAGCGGTCAGCGCTGTGAAATTGCCGCTGTTTCGCCCGGGCCAGTCGTTCCAGTGAGATCAGTATGACCACAAAAATCATCATCAGGCTGGCGATCTGGGCGGCTCCGCCTAAGTTGCCCATATTCAGCCAGGTATCGTAGATGCCCGCACTCATGCTTTTGACGGCAAAATAATCCACAGTGCCAAAATCGTTGATGGTTTCCATCGACACCAGCGATAGCCCCACTGCAATGGCTGGACGGGCGATCGGCAGTGAAACCCGGTAGAAACTTTGCCATGGCGTGCAGCCAAGGGTTCGGCTGGCATCGTGTATGGTGGTGGATTGCTCCAGAAAGGCGGCCCGGGCCAGTAGATAGATATAGGGGTAGAGCACCAGTGCCAGCATCAGGATCGCACCGCCAAGGGTGCGAATATCGGGAAACCAGTAATCCCGAGCTGTTTGCCAGCCGAACAGTTCCCGCAGAGCGATCTGTACTGCGCCGGAGTATTCCAGCAGGTCGGTATACACGTAGGCGATTACGTAGGCAGGTACTGCAAAGGGTAACAAGAGTGCCCATTCGAACAGGCGTCGGCCGGGAAAACGGCACATGGTGACCAGCCAGGCACCGCAGACGCCGATAGCGATGGAGAGAGCACCGACCCCCAGCATCAGTGCCAGGGTGGTGCTGATGTAGACGGGCAGAACGGTCTCTGCCAGATGGACCCAGATATTTTCCCGGGGGAACAGCGCCAGATAGAAAACAGAGAGGACGGGCAGCGCCACCATCAGGGCGGTACCCCAGGTAGCGCTATACCAGCCAAGCAGATAGCTGCCGGGTCGTTTAACTGTCGCGGTGATCTGTTGATGCTCCCGGTTGGCCTGCATAACTCTCTTCTGTTAACGAAAAAACGGTAGTACGAAGACTACCGTTAGGATGGTGGGTTGTCGATAACGCTTCTTAACCGTTGACGGATTAGTTATCGAAGCCTACTTTATCAGCCATTCGTGCAGCCTGTGCCCGCAGCTCGGCAATTTTCTGCAGATTGATACTGTCCTGTTTAAAGTCACCCATATACTGATCTAACAGTGCGGAGCGCTTGGTTCCCGGGCGAACCGGAAACTCAAAGTTAGCCTCAGCATACATCGATTGTGCCTGCTCTTCACTGAGAAACTCCATCAGTTTGATTGCGCTCTCTTTATTCGGTGCATATTTGGTCAGTGCTGCCCCGGAGATACTCATATGTGCGCCACGATCATCCTGATTGGGGAAGATCAGGTTGACAGCGTTGGCCCACTCTTTCTGTTCCGGCTGCTCTTCATTGGTGATCATCTTACCGAAGTAGTAAGAGTTGCCGAGGGCAATGTCGCAGACTCCCTCTTTAACGGCTTTAACCTGTGCCCGGTCGTTGCCCTGTGGTTTACGTGCCAGGTTAGCTTTCAGCCCCTCTAACCATTGCTCGGCGTCTGCTTCACCATGATGGGCGATCATAGAACCGATCAGTGACAGGTTGTAAGTATGTTTACCGCTGCGGGTGCAGATGCGGCCTTTCCATTTAGGGTCTGCCAGCTCTTCATAGGTTTTAATCTCACCTTCGGCGACCCGTTCTTTAGAAGCATAGATCAGGCGGGCACGGCTGGTAAGACCGAACCAGTGGTTTGCCGGGTCACGGTAGTGTGCAGGAATATTCTGTGTCAGAACCTCGCTCTCAACTGGCTGGGTCAGGCCCTTTTCAACGACATCGTAGAGTGGGCCGATATCGGATGTCAGCACGATATCAGCGGGAGAGTTTTTACCCTCATGTTGCAGGCGCTCAATCAGACCTTTTTTGGCAAAAATGACGTTGGTTTTAATGCCTGTGTCTGCGGTAAAAGCATCCAGCATCGGCTGAATCAGGAACTGCTGGCGGTAGGAGTAAATATTCACCTCATCTGCTGCAGAGACATGAGTGGCTGCTAGCGTCAGTGGCAGAGTGAGCAGTGCCAGTTTTTTTAAGCTCTTATTTAAGTTCATACGCATTATGGGGTTTCCTGATTCGGCTGTTGCATGTAACAGATACTTAGTTGCTAATGCGAACTATTCTTATTTATGTTGCGCGGAAAGTCAACCGTAATGCGTATGATTCTCAATTAAGATATTGGAGGTGATATTGCCACGCTATTCTCAGACCGGAAAAAGCCTGGATAGCAGCACCGGAACGGCATTCTCCACCCTGAGAATACGGGGGCCGATATGGATCGCTGTAAACCCGGCACTTTGCAGTTTCTCCACTTCGTAGGGGATAAACCCTCCTTCAGGGCCGATCGCCAGTGTCGTGTCGATTGTCTCAGCAGCGGGGCAGGTAGTGGCATCGTATGGGTGGGCAACCAGTGCCCGGGTTGGTTGTGCCAGCTCGGGTAGTTCATCTTCGACAAAGGGCTTAAAGCGCTTGCGCAGGTGAATTTCTGGCAGCAGGGTATCACCGGCTTGCTCAAGACCCAGTAATAGCTGCTCTGTTAAATACTGCTCATGCAGCACCGGGCTTGACCAGTAACTCTTATCGACTCTGTATGAGTTGATAAGATAGATCTGCTTAACTCCCATGCTGGTCACGGTCTGCAGAGTACGCTTGAGCATTTTGGGCCGTGGCAGGGCCAGAATCAGTGTCAGCGGCAAAGGCGATGGCGTTTGTTTGTCCAGCTTTATCTGTAGGGTGATAGATTGTTCTGCCAGGGTAATAACCGTTCCCTGGCCGATATCACCATTCAGCAGGCCAACTTTGAGTTGCTGGCCCTCAACTGGCTGATAAAACTGTTTGATATGGTGAAAACGCCGGTCGTTGATGACCACGGTATCGGTTGCGATAAAATCAGTTTGGAAAAGCAGAATCAGATTCATGTCAGCCCGGCATGGTGATTATAAAGGCCGCCATTCTAAAGCAGCTTTATGACGTTAGCTATCGTCCCGCTTTTTCAGCCGGTAGGCCAGTGCGGGGCGTGTCAGTCCAAGTTTTCTGGCGGCTTTTGAAACGTTACCGTTCGCCTGCGTCATCGCTGCTTCAATCAGTTGCTGCTCCAGTTGCTCCAGATTGAAGTTGTCGGCCAGCAGACGGCTAACGGCTTCTCTATTGTCGGCGGGCTGTTGTTCCCGCGTCTCTTCACTCAGATAGCCTCTGCCATTAATAATATTCAGGGGATGAGAGGGCTCAGACAGTGAGGGAAAGAAGCTGGCTAAACCGATGGTGTTATGATTTTCAGTGAGAATAACTCCCCGCTCAATCATATTTTCCAGCTCGCGGATATTTCCCGGCCATTTATACTGCGTCAGTGCCTGCATCGCTTTATCAGATACTCCGGCTACTTTTTTGTTATACAGAGCGCAATATTTTTTTAGAAAATGTTCTGTCAGCAGGGGGATATCCTCGATGCGCTCCCGTAGTGGCGGTATATGAATCGGATAGACATTTAAGCGGTAAAACAGATCCGCCCTGAAGCGCCCTTGCTGAACTGCATTTTCGAGGTTTTCGTTAGTCGCCGCGACCAGCCGCACATCAATACGCCGGGTTCGGTTATCACCCACCCGTTCAAATTCAGATTCCTGCAGGACTCTCAGTAGTGATGCCTGTGCGCGGGGTGTCAGTTCAATCACCTCATCAAGGAAAATTGTGCCTTTATGTGCTCGTTCAAACTTTCCTTCGCGGGACTGCGTTGCACCGGTATAGGCGCCTTTCTCTACTCCGAATAACTCGGCTTCAATAAGATCCGGGGGGATACAGGCGCAGTTCACTGCAACAAAGGGTTTGTCTGCCCGGTCACTGGAACTGTGCAGGCCACGTGCCACGATCTCTTTACCGACACCGGTTTCCCCCTGTAACAGTACACTGACTTTGCTTTTAGATGCTTTTCTAATCAGATGGCAGACATTCCTGAACGCAGTCGAGTGGCCTACGCTGTTAAACAACAGATCCTCTTCCACTTCAGCGCTGCGAAACTGATCTTTCAGTGAACTGACCTCGTTTTGTAGTGCCAGCAGCTGCTCAATCATGGGGTCGGGTAGCAAGTACTTCTCAGTCTCGTCGGCATCGTCCCAGTCCTCTGCCAGACGGCCTTCAATATGGCAGTGATCAGCGCCAGTTCCCGCGCACTGAGTTTCCCGGAAAATGATCTGACGATTCATATAGAAAGTGGAAAATCCGCTGGCGTAACCGATCAGTGTCCAGCAGATGGGGACGTCTGATTTACCATAATTGGCCAGATGTGCTTCCACTTCATGTGAGTTAAACCAGTCAAAAGCTGCAGCGAAATAGCCGCGTTCTATGTCGAAATTCAGTGAAACCGGGGTTACTTTAACCATCCCCTTGATCGCGTGCAGTTGTGGCCCGACCATAAACGCTTCTTCCGGTGTCATCTCCGGCCGGACTTTTTTGGCCAGCTCGGCATCACGCCAGCCGCTATGGTAGCCAAAGCGCATCAGAAAGCCTTTGGCGCGTTCCACACCCATCGTCTGAATCAGTTCCTGGCGCAGTAAACCCATCACCGATGAGTGAATCAGCAGCATACGTTGCTCATCCAGCCAGATCTTTCCTTCGTCGTTTTCGAAACGTATCTGTTGCAGCAGATCCTGTGGATCCGGGAGAGTGGGGTGTAGTTCAGTCATCACTTTGTACAGTTTAGTTATTGTTATTTTTTATGTGCTCGGGGTTATAACCCTTTTCATTGTGACTCTATTTGTTGCACAAAAACAACACCCAATTTGGATAGCAGGCTGTTTCGCCTGACAGGAAATCACCCACCGGGGGCAGTTGGCAGCAACGCAAAAAATTGATTTTTTCATGAAATTTTAACTATTTGATCAGTTTCTGGCCGAGAGGGTCAATGTCTTCGGTCTGCCCCAATATGTCACTTGATAATGAATTTAATTATTTAATATCAATTGATTAGCTGGGTTTTTTTCTTTTTTAGTGTGGCGCTTTTTTCTCTGGCACAGACATTGCTCTATCACCTGTGATGAAAACTTAACGTCACAGGAGGTTCTATGCCAGATCTGCAACTTCATACCCGTGAAGTTCCTGATCATCGTTCAGGGTTCGATCAGCTGACCAGATATGTGCGGGTTCGCAGCGCTGTTAATTCACGGTTTGTTGAGTTCGATTTTGCCATTGGTGACCCGACGCTGTTTGTTGAACTGATTATGCCTGAGAAGGCATTCAAGCGTTTTTGTGAGATTAACGAAGTCGTTTTCATGACTGTTGAACAACAGCAGGCAGTGGATGCCGAGATGGAAAAATGGCGCTACGGCGAAGAGACCCTGATGGCAAAAAACCATAGCTGACAGAGCTAACCGCTGTAACCGCTGCGCTGATAAATAAAAATAAATAACCCGAACAGAAGGGATCAAGCAAATGACCATAGAGATCAAAACCGCAACGCTGGAGCCGGTGCGTAATACCTTTGCGCATATCGAACGCCGTTTCGGTGATAAACCCGCCACCCGTTATCAGGAAGCCACCTATGATGTGGCCTCTGAAGTTAACTTTCATTACAAGCCACTGTGGCAACCCGAGTATGAACTCAACGATAAAGGCCGTACCGCCATCGTGATGCAGGACTGGTACGCCTTCAAAGACCCCCGTCAGTTCTACTACGGCACCTATGTGCAGGCCCGGGCTAAACAGCAGGAGGTGGCCGAGAGTAATTACAGCTTTTTCGAAAAGCGCGATCTGGCCCGGCTGATTCCCGACGCGATTCAGCAAAAGGTGATCCGCCTGTTGTTGCCGCTGCGTCACGTAGAACAGGCCGCCAACCTCAATAACATGTATGGCAGTTCACTGGGCTATGGCACCGCGATTACCCAGGCGCTGTTGTATAACGGTATGGACCGTCTGGGTAACGCACAGTATCTGTCACGCATCGGTCTGATTCTCGATGGCAATTCCGGTGATGCCCTGGCCGAAGCCAAACG
>NZ_JBNKYN010000124.1:0-8080 GCF_050300915.1 Amphritea sp. | reverse complement strand
CGGCAATCTCTTCTTCAGGTTCAGCCATCACCGGAACGCCTGCACCTTTTTTGTTGGTTTGAATATCACGTATTTTTGCCAGCTGCTTATCTATTTTGTGGGCCAGAGAGTCCAGTGCAGCAAACAGGTTTTCATCACTGGCTTTTGCAAACAGGTCTTTGCCAGTAGCGTGTACGGTGGCCTCAACAACCTCTTCTTTACCATTACTCTTTTCGATAGTGACCTGGGCGCTGGTGATAACATTGTAGCGTCTTTGACTCTCCTCTAACCAGGCTTCAATTTTTTCTCGTAATGCAGGAGAAACTTTGTCATTTCTATTTGTGATATTGATATTCATGATGTAACCCTTACTGCAAACTATACTTGATGTCACACTTACAGAATGCTCTTTTCAGATTATATTGCAAGCGATTTTGTCATAAAAAAATAACCATTTTGTGTGAGTGGATTATGGCCTGTTCAGACGTGTATAAATGGCTTATCTTCAGAGAGTTAGTATCCCTGTGTGACGATTAGTTCCTGAGTCTGGATGATCGTTTCATGAATGGATTGATAAATCTTTTTACTGCGGGATAGCAGCGAATATCCTTTGACCCCTGGCGATAATTATCACAGTATCGCTGAGAGGTGGCAGGGCCTATTCAGTGAAACACGAGTAAGCAGAGCAATGTTTAAGTGGAACAGTGGCAATGACTCATGAGAGTAACAAGATATCGACTTCGGTGCTGGCTAAAAAGCTGGGAAAGAGCAGTCGGCAGATGTTTACCGAGCTGGAAGCGCTGGGCTGGATTCGTCGCGAACAGGATCAGTGGTTTCTTACCGGTAAAGGCGAGTTCGAGCAGGGGAGTTATCGGGATAGTGATCGTTATGGGCGTTATATTGTCTGGCCAGAGAGTGTTGCAGAGCACCGAGCTCTGACGAATGCCGAAGACCGGTACACGGGTGCTAAAGGGCTTGGTTTAAAAACCGGACTTGCGGCCCCCCGAATCAATCAACTGCTGGCAGAACTGGGCTGGATAAAACCCTGGTTAAAAGGGTGGCGGCTGACGGAGGCCGGTGTTTCTCAGGGCGGCATTCAGAAAGAGGATTCTCATACCGCTATTCCCTATGTGTCATGGCCAAAAACATTGACCGACAACCTTCTGTTCAAACGCACCCTGAAACAGTTTAATCTGCACCTTGCAGAGGTGGAGCACCGCAGTGGCTGTCGTGCCATGGATGGTCATCTGCTGCGCTCAGAGGCAGAGGTGAAGATCGACAACTGGTTGTACCTTGCGGGTATTATCCACGCCTGCGACAGAAGTTTACCGGTGAATGACTCCGCCCAGGCCGATTTTTATCTGCCACAGATTCATCTCTTTATTGAGTTTTGGGGGAGTGAGAACGACCCTTCCTACCTGGCCAGCAAGATGCATAAGAAAACGCTTTATGAGGCGAATAGTCTTGATGTTATAGAGCTGCAGGAGGGCGACTTGAAAGATCTGGACGAGGTGCTTCCCCGTCACTTGAGGCGCTTTGGTCTGGAGTGCTGAGTTGAGTGGTGCTCAGGGCGATATTCCCTAAGGTACAGCCATCCCTCGTTGAACAAACTCAATGTTCGCCATCCGCTCCATCCAGTCTTTTACATGGGGAAACATTTCCAGTTCGATGCCTTGCCACTCATAACGACAGGCCCAGGGATAGATGGCAAAGTCGGCAATACTGAGATCGGCAGCAACAATAAAGGCATGCCCATCAAGCTGTTTGTTCAGAACACCCCAGAGACGTTGGCTCTCTTTGCTATAGCGATTAATAGCATAGGGGATGTTTTCATCAGCAAAACGGTTGAAATGATGTGCCTGACCGAGCATGGGGCCAAAACCACCCATCTGCCACATTAGCCATTGCAGACACTCCAGTCTCTTTATCGGGTCTGTCGGGATAAAATTCCCGGTTTTTTCCGCCAGGTAGAGCAGAATTGCACCACTTTCGAATAGCTGGATCGTTTGGTCGTCAGGGCCTTCATCATCGGTAATGGCTGGAATTCTATTGTTGGGGCTAATAGCCAGGAAGTCCGGTTTAAACTGATCCCCTGCCTGGATGTTTATCGGATGCACCCTGTATGGAAGAGCCGTTGCTTCGAGCATAATGGATACTTTGCGGCCGTTGGGTGTTCCCCATGTATACAGATCGATCATGTACGACTCCTGTCATTATTGATGGGCGAAGTGATTATAGATCGCTATCAGTTCATCCGGATTAAACGTGACAACAATAAGCTCTTGTCCCGGGGTAATCATATCGGGGTTTTGTCCGAGAAGCCCTTTATGGTAGTTGTATACGTAGGTATCTTTCACTTTTTTATCCAGAATTGCCCCCAGAAATGAGCTGGTGCTATTGGGTAGTCGCTCATCGGCCTGCTGCGGGATATCTGCACTGATCAGTTGGGTTTTCAGCTGTATACCCTTGGCAAACGTATCGATCAGACCGCTCTGAATAATTCCCCACAGACCCTGTGTGTCAGAGTCACTCACGCCATGAATGTAGAATAGGGTACCAGCGGGATTGTCAGGGTTATTGAGCAGTTCTTTCAGTCTGACCTGATCGGCCATCGGTAGCTGGCTGGCAGGTACCGCCTTGTGCTGTGGATGAACAGAGTCGCCTATCTTTTCCAGATTAATGCCGTAGGTGATAGCATTGCCATTACTATCGTTTACCGCTTCGGTTGCTGCTATTGCGGTCGCCAGATCCGTCGGGAGTTTGAGCAACTGCTCCTGAGTGACGAAGTTGTTGGCCTTACCTATCTCGATGGCCTGTTCCGGTGCTGCGGTTAAATTATCGATATGGCGCTGCGCTTGTGCCGTATCAATCTGCCGCTGGGCTGCCATTTTTGACAGCTCATCCTGTTTAACTACCGGGGAATCCTGCGTTTGCTCTGGCTGAGCCCGGTTAAGATAGAGATAACCCGCAACACCGGCAGCAGCCAGTATGACTAAAATCAGAAAGTTCCGCATTTTTCCCCCGTTTGAAAGTATGGCCAGACGTTTGCCGTTATTAACAAAGAGTGGTTTATTTTCATAAGGTTCAGACTAAATCAGATTGTTGCCATATAAAAGTTAAATTGTGTATTAGCAGCAGAGGATATAACCACATAACCACTCAGCGTAGCGGGCGCTTCTCTTCTATAATGGGGTGTGTTTGCAGTACTTAACGGAGTTTGTTTATGACTGAGCAGATTGAAGAGATCCTGCAGTTTTGGTTTGGAACGCTGAAACAGGGTTTTCCGGTAACTAACCGGAAATCCCTTTGGTGGTTTGGTGATGAGGCGATGGATCGACAACTCGGGGAGCTGTTTGGTCATCAGGTGCGAC
Source organism: Amphritea sp. (assembly GCF_050300915.1). Taxonomy (GTDB): domain Bacteria; phylum Pseudomonadota; class Gammaproteobacteria; order Pseudomonadales; family Balneatricaceae; genus Amphritea. Next base: position 4,730 of record NZ_JBNKYN010000124.1, on the reverse strand, counting down.
AGGCACTGTGGGGGCAGTTAGATGACTGGGCTGGCCAGCCGCGTGGGCGGCTGGCGCTGATTATCCTGCTTGATCAGTTCACCCGGAGTATTTACCGGGGGTCAGCGGATGCGTTTTCTGGCGATGTCCGGGCAGAACAACTGTGTCGGGAAGGTATTGAGATTGGCCATGATACCGCTTTGGAGGGGAGCGAAAAGTTGTTTTTTTATATGCCTCTGGAGCACGCTGAAGATCTTCGCGCACAAAATCTCTGCATCGCTCAGATAGAGGGGATGCTGTGTGCCACACCCCGGGAACTCAGGCACCATATCGATAATGCACTGGATTTTGCCCATGAGCACCGTAATCTGATTGTTCGCTTCGGCCGGTTTCCCTATCGTAATAAGATTCTTGGACGCTCATCGACCCCGGAAGAGTTAGCGTATCTGAACCAGCCTCATAAACGTTATGGGCAGTAGATATTTGCATCAATTAACAAAAAAGTATTTACTAAACAGAAACATGGGTGTCATTAAAGGAATGTGAAGGTGATAGATACCAGACAGACTGTAATCCGCGGACGGATTCAGACCATTGTCACTCTGGTGATTTCAATTTTGGTTTTTGCAGCCCTATTTATCGGCATCCGTTCCTATGAAGAGCGGGTTGCTGTTCAGGCTATCCGACTGGCGATTGAGCACAGAGTTGATAATGTCGACTATGAAATGGCCGGCAAGGCTAAAGATATTGATACCCTCTGGGCTGTGTATGGCCCACAGAAGGAGCTGACCGAGCAGGAGTTTTACCGGCTGGCGGATCCTATTGTTGCCAGTCATCATACCTATCTACCGCTGTTTATCGCGTTGATGGGAGGCGGTTTGACTTTTGTGATGCTCGGCATGGGCGTTGGTATGGCGGTGCGTGCCCGGCAGCTGCATAAAGTGCTTGAATATAAAGAGCTGGAGCTGCAACAGAGCCAGGAAAAACTTGCTTCGGTGACCGTAACGGATGAGCTAACCGGGCTGGCCAACGGGCGGCACTTCAATCAGGTGTTGTCGACTGAATGTCGCCGGGCAGTCCGCGAGTTTAGTCCCCTGACACTGATGTTGATTGAAATTGATAAGGTTGATGCAGAGCAGTTACCGGACAATTTTGTGGATCAGCAGGTCGGTCTGGTTGCTGAGGTACTCAAAGGTGCTATTTCCCGTCCGGGGGATATGGCTGCCCGGGTAAGTGGTTCACGCTTTGCGATGGTATTGCCAGCCACCAATGAGCAGTCACCGGTGTTAGCGGATCGGCTCTGCCGTGATCTGCATGATATCGAGGTCGCCGGGCACCCGTTGAGTGTTAGCATTGGTACCAGTACTTTGCAGCCCTCGGCGCTGCTGACCGCAGAAAATATTCTGCAGCAAACTGAGGCAGCACTGAGCGAGGCGCAGCAAAACGGAGGGGGGCTGGTCAGAGCCAGAACAGAGGACCCCCGTGATATTCCGGTAACCTTTAGTAATTAGTGTCTTTTGATTAAGCCTGCAATTTGCAGGCTTTTTTTGCCGCAGAGATCTGCCCTGGTCGCTAAGTGGCAGAGATATGTCAACCCTGCTGGCAGCCTTTAGCCGCTCAGTGAACTGAGGTGATTATTAAACGCTACCAGCCATGCCTGATAGCGTTCTGCCAGTGAGGGATTGGCCTCAGGAGTAAAGGTTGTTTCCGGCAGCATGTTACGCACACTGTTGGGGAGTGTCTGCCAGGCGGCGCCGAGAGCGGTAATGTCGCTTTGCGCATAACGCAGTACTGGCAAACCGCTCAGATCCGCCAGGCCCTGGCAAAGTGAATTGAAGCGGTTTATCCCCCCGGCAATGATGATCTGCCTGGCTGGCGGCAGTGAAGACATCGCTTTGATATTACGACAGATCAGAAAAATAATACTCTCCATGACGGCGACCATTCGGGCTTTGGGGTCATCAGAGTCGTTTATCCAGCAGGAACGATCCAGCGGTTGCCAGTAGGGTGAACCGACGCCACCGACCATATTCATAAACAGTGGTGGGTCAGTATGTTGATCTGCCCAATGATCGATATTACGTGTTTCTGGCCGACAGATATCAAAGCCCCACTCCAGTGCGTTTTCGACACCGTTAATTGTGGCTTCAGCACTGTAAAGCGGTTGTTTTGCTGAAAGAATCAGTTGATGCAGAATCCGCTCCTGCGGGTGCAGTCCCCGCTCAGTCAGCACCCGGTTCATAAAGCCACCGTTTCCCAGGTTGATAAACAGGTTATCCTGGGAGGGCTCGCCAAATGCAAATAATGCGCTGGCCTGGTCACCGCTAACGAAGTTCAGGGGCAGCTTAAAGCCTGGTAGTTTCAGGGTGCCAAAATTGAATTTACTGGGCCGGACTTTCGGCAGCAGAGAGTCTGGCAACTGAAACAGATCCAGTAGTTCTGGGTGCCAGTCCCGGTCTTTGATGGAGTAGAGCAGGGTTCTGGCAGCTGTTACGCCATCGATCAGATTAGGTTGTTCATCGAGCAACTGCTTGATTAGCCAGGCCGCGATAGGACCACCGCGAACCCGGTGTTTAGCGGTATTAAACGCCATATGTTCCATACACCAGCGTAATTTCGACGCAGGCAGGTGGGCATTGGGGTAGAGTCCGGTCAGTTGGCGAATCATGCTTGCCAGGGGCATCAGTTCATCGATGTAATGAAAGCCCCGCCGGTCCTGCCCGCTGATCAATGGCGTCAGTGGCTGGCCGTTATCCGCATCCCAGCAGAGTACACTGGAACGCTGTGTAATCAGGGCGGCGGTTCTCAGGTTCGAGCGGTCTTCACGTTTCAGGTTGCTAATCGCTTCGAGCGCAGCCCGTTTCAACGAAATGAGTACATCCTGAGGCCGTTGTTCAACGCGATTGGGCGGGGTGTACTGCGTTTTTACCTGCACTTTTCCCCGACTCAGGCAGTTGCCGAAACGGTCAAAAACCATTGCCTGGCTGCTATTGCTGCCCTGATCGATTACAAGGCATAAGTCTGAGCGCACCGGTTATCCCCGCGCCTTTAATGGCCAGTCTTCGCTTATCATTATGCTGATCTCGCCTCCATACAGTTTTATCCCTATTTCCTTATACCCTGACACAGGTAGCGTGTAAAATTCAATCCTGATGAAATTTAAGGCAGAACAGTGAGCAGCATACACCGGGTTAGTGAAATTATTGAGACTTTGTTGCGTATTGCTCACCATCGGGGGCACCGCCAACTGGTGGTGCTCAGTGGTGAGCGGGAGTGGTGTCAGCAACAAATTGCCAGTCTGGTTGATCTGCAAGCACGGGTATTCTGGATTGGTGAGGCGAGTGTTGGGCTTAAGCCGCCGATGTCAGTCAAGCCGGTGAGCGCTAAACAGACTCATCAACTGCTGGGTCAGGAAAGTGATTCTATCGTCTTTGATTGCTGGAGTGGCTTTAATCCGAATGGTTTTGGTCAGGTTGTCGGAACCCTGGTCGCCGGAGGTCTGTTTGTCCTGGTTACGCCTCCGCTATCTGCGTGGCAGGCGTTTAATGACCCTGAGTATGCGTATATTGCTGTAGAGCCTTTTCATACTGAGGATGTTGGCCGACGCTTTATTCGCCACCTGCAGCGCATTATTGCTACTGATGGTGATCTGCTCCACTTTGCTGAGAATCAACCCTGTCCAGACCTTTCAGAGTTTGCTCATCAGTTTCAGGATTCCCATGATAAGGCAGAGCTTGCTACGCTTGCGCTACCTTTCAGAACAGCAGATCAGCAACAGGTGGTTAACCACTGTCTTGATAGCATGCAGCAACCGCGGGTGGTTCGGGTGCTTACCGCTGACCGGGGGCGGGGCAAAAGTGCCGCGCTGGGCATTCTGGCTGGGCAGTTGATGAAGAGTGGTTTGCCGCTGCAGGAGAGAGCAGGAAAACCCAGTGAGCGTTATCGCGGCAAGATTGAGATTATCCTTACAGCGCCTTCCCGGGGAGCTGTGCAGGCGGTTATCTCAATGCTGGAATCCTTACTGCCCTCAGACCGGCTGCTGTGTGCCAGGGATCATTGGCTGCTGGGGCACTGTCGGTTGCGCTTTATGCTGCCGGATCAGCTGTTACAGCAGCGGCCTGAAGCTGATCTGTTACTTGTTGATGAAGCTGCAGCGATACCGGCGCCGGTATTGTTAAGTTTGCTGGATTATCCGCGGGTGATCTTTGCCTCTACACTGCATGGCTATGAAGGAACCGGACAGGGGTTTGCCGTACGTTTTATGCCCTATCTTGACCGTCAGGTGCCTCAGCGACAGCTGTTGCGTATGCAGCAACCGGTGCGCTGGGCTGAGGGTGATCCTTTGGAGCGTTTTAGCTACCGGGCTTTATTGCTTGATGCTGAACCAGCGGATCTGGGGACGGAGCGGCATGAATCTCTGCAGGTAACTTATCAAAAGCTGGATCGTGATCAACTGGTAGCTGACACGGGTATGCTGAAACAACTATTTGGCCTTCTGATTCTTGCTCATTACCGGACAACGCCGGGGGATCTGCGTATTCTTCTGGACAGCCCCAATATTGAGGTGTGGGCCGGGTTTATCGGCCAGGAGGGCGCTACGCAGTTGGTGGCGACAGCCCTGCTGGCGTATGAGGGACCGATTAACAGAGATCTGGCCGATGCGATAATGGATGGCACCCGGCGGCCGAAAGGTCAGTTGATTCCTCAGACTCTGCTGGCCCATTGTCATATCCCGGAAGCGGCAGAGTGCC
>NZ_JBNKYN010000123.1:0-8167 GCF_050300915.1 Amphritea sp. | reverse complement strand
GATACAAAAAAGGCTGTCACAGGACAGCCTTTACTCACCAGATTAACATTCTGGACATCGAAGTGTTAGTCCCGGCCTACTTCAGATAAGCGATGCGCATGCCTGAAGTGGACATATCACCCGGTAACTGAATGGAACCAATCTTTTCCAGGGTATCCGGATCATGGATCGAGATATCACTGGAGGTACCGCCCACATAGATGGTGCGGTCATGGGTCATGTTCAGGTCGTAATAGGTATGTTCCATGTTATGCACAGCCAGCGTCTTCTTCTCACGAATATCATGCTTAGACAGAGTATTAAACGCGCCGTAGACGATATTACTATCTTCCGGATCGGTGATGAAGTTGAAGATTATGAACTCAAAAGGAAAGATTTCAGTCTGCTCAACTTCACCGGTTTTCAGATCAACCCGGCTCATGCCCCACCAGAACTCAGCCTTCTCCATGTCACCCGGATCGCCATTCCACTTGATGGTGAAGTACGGCATGATAAATTCGTCAACATGCTCGCCCAGAGTGTGCATGGCGAACGCATCAGGCTGCACCCACTTATCAGCAGGTCTGTCCCAGTGTTGCAGCTTACTCAGCATACGAATCTCACCCGTTTGGGGATTGATCGCCTGCAGATCATTACCACCGAGGATAACTTCGCCAGTATCCATCGCCATGATTTTAGTAATCTGCCGGTCTACCGGAAAGGTTCTGATCGGCTTGGCATCAAGTCCGGCACTGGTATCGAAAACAGCCAGCTGAGGCTGCATCACTTCATACCGGTCAGTCAGTTTACGGGTTGGGTTCTGTATGGTATACAGCTCCTTGCCATCCCGGCTGACCGCCAGAGAAACAAAGCTTTTTACCGTGACATTGTTATCCGACTGTTTAGCAAAGAAGACCATCTCACAGTTGGTAATATCGAACCCGGCAACGTCTTCCCATTTATTGGTGCCGACGTAAGCAATACGTCCATCCGGCGAGGGTTCAACGGTACCCTGACCGAAAATCCCGGGGACATCGCAGCTGCGGACAATCTTATTGGTTTCCGTATCAATCACATGCAGCTGATTCGGACGGGTCACCGTCAACAGATACTCATGGCCATCGCCTTTCATACCGTTGAGCGAGGCTGAAGGGTTCATTGAGCAACCGGACAACAGCGCAACCGTACTCACAGCTCCAATCAGCGCTGCCGCTTTTATCTTATGGGTAAATTTCATCTGCGCCTCCGTTACTTCTGCTCTTCAGGGAAAATGCCATCCAGCTTGCGCCAGTCTTCATTTGCCTTGGGTGCATCCTGAGACCACTCAGGATAATTACTCAGGGTGTCTGGCACCTGGGCAGGCCACCAGCAGGCATCTGCGCAGCCATAGAGGTCAGATTCCATCGGCTGGCACAGAGAACCCAGACCACCAAAGGGATCGACTTCCCAGCCCGGATCATTCGTAGAGGTACAACCGACGACAGTCTGCATCGCGACAACTTCTTCCACCTGATCAGGGGAGGTAGTCTGATCAAGCATTTTCGCTTTTTTGTTAAACGACTTAAGATGTTTCATTTAAGCACTCCTTCTAGGAGAGACGTGGGCTTCGAAAAAGCCCGGATTCTCTATCATGATGCGGGTGTACGCCTCGACTCCGAAATCGACCCAGTCACGTAACAGGTCGCAATAATGGTAGGAGGGTACGGTCGCATCACCGTATTTTGCGTAACTTTCGTGATAACAACCGCCGGAACAGATATTGCGGATACGGCAGGTTTCGCAACCGGTATCGCTGCGATCCAGACGGGTTTCGATAAACTCAGCCAGGGCAGGCTTATCCAGCCCCTCACTGACATCGCCGAACAACGGCTGATCCGACCCGGTAAAGCGATGACACAGGTTGATGCCGCCTTTGGTATCCACCGCCAGCAAGCCAACACCGGCACCACAGGGCAGCTGTTTCTTGTTGCCTTCATGGATATCGGTCATCAGCATATGCATATTGCCGAACCCCAGGTTTTTACCTTCCAGTGCTGCCGCGAGATACTTTCGTCCCAGACGCTTCATCCCCGCAAACACCTCAACCATCTCTTCGGCAGTAAGGTTAAACGAGGTAATATCACCGGAGGTAACCGGGCCGAATCCGACTTCGGAAAAGCCAAGATCGTGATACAGATGGTCGAAGATCGCTTCCACATCGGTGATGCCCCGGGTCAGGGTGACCCGGCAACCGATCGGCCGTGCGGTATAGCGCGAAAGCAACATCTGCGCCTTCTGCTTCACCACATCGTAAGTGCCCTGCCCACCGACGGTAATCCGGTTTTTATCGTGCATCGCCTTGGGACCATCCATCGAGATCGTCAGGCCAAAACGGTGCTCGTTAAACCAGTCCACCAGTTCTTCGTTAAGCATGGTGGCGTTGGTGGTCATGGTGAAACTCACCTCCGCTTCCAGAGTCGCGAAACGCTCTTCACAGTAGGCCACCACATTACGGATCAGCGGCATATTGGTGAGTGGCTCGCCACCGAAGAACACCACGTTGTACTGACGCTGGTCCGGAGACTCTTTCAGCATCATCTCAACTGACTGCACCGCGGTGTCAAAGCTCATCTTGTCACCCTTTGACGGGGTGGTCAGATCCTCTTTGTAGCAGTACGTGCAGCTGAGGTTACAACCGGTATTGGTGTTCAGTACGATGGTGGTCAGCGGAAACTGCTTCACCGGCTTGGGCTCATTATTGATCTGCGCCCAGGTGCCCGCTTCAGCAATGATCTTCAGCGTCTTTAACTCTTCCAGAGTATCCACCACATCACCGGCACTGAACCGGCCATCAAAGCGGTCACGAATCTGCAGCGCAGACACTTCCGTTTCAGATGAAAACAGTTCGATCAGTTCCCGGCCCAGCGTATCCAGCTCAAACAGGCTACTGGTCGGCACATGGAACAACATCCTGCGTTCCGCTACATCAACCAGATGCAGGTTAGGTTTTACCAGAGTTAAAGATCCCATTGTCAGTCTCTCTTCTTGTTATTCGCTACAACAGATGTTGGCGGTTGTTATCAGGGTTACTGAATGGCGCGTTTGATATAGCTCGGCACAGCCACCAGCAGGTCTGACTCACCCTCAATGGTGTCATCGCCATCTTTAACGGAAGCCACCACTTTCAGCATGCCAACGTTATTGGTAGACATCTTGCGCTGTGGGTTCGGGCCAGTATCACCCGGTGTAAAGACGCCGTTGCTGTCGATGGTGCCGGCAAACTCAACATCCCGATCCTCTGCAGCCACTTCATTCTGTGGTTTCAGTGACCAGGTCGCAGGCATATACCCCAGACGCAGATCATCGTCAGTGCCTGGTTGGCCATCTTTACCAGCACTAAACGCCAGGGCACGGTAGGTTGATTGCACTTTTGGAATCTTACCGCCGTTGCCACCGATACGTGCCAGCGACTGAGGTGGTGATACCTGCACGGTTGCAACCTTGTCATAGACCGCCAGTTGCGCTTTGGCTTTGGTTGCGCCCACCGCGACATCACGCATTCCGACAGTGGCTGAAGCAGATGCTTTGGCCTCTACCACAACCCGGTCCGCATCACGGGACAGGACTTTTACGACTTTGACACCAGGCCCCAGATTAACGTTGCCTTTCAGGTAGCCGCCAAAAATGGTGACCTGAGAGGTTTCACCCTGTTTCAGAGCAGAGGGTGACAAACCAACGATGGCATTACCATTGACCGCTTTCAGTTCACCGCCGATCTCATCGTGGGCACTCTGATACATACGGCCGGTCAGAGCGGTGCCATCTGCAGACGCCGCCAGAACCTGACGCATGCTGACACCATCAACCGTCAGAGCAGCACGCCACTCATAACCGGAAAAGACCTGCGCGGCACCATTACCACTCAGTAAAGAACCATCGGCATAATGGCCATCCAGATTAACGGAATACTTATTGTCTGAGGTTTTCACTACCTTCAGGATAGCGCTGTAATCACCCTTAGCTGGCATATAACCCGCAACAGACCAGCTACCTTCCAGCTTAGGTTTAGCGACTTTCTGCCACTGCTTCCAGGCGGCATCATTAAACGCATAATCCATCGCCAGTTTAGGGGCTGTTTCATTCAGGGCGATATCGTACCAGCGACGATCCCGTGCCAGTGCGTGCAGCTCGGTAGTGGGATGGATCGCCATGTGAGTATTCACCAGCTCCTTCCACTCACCCTCAGTACGGCGCTGTAAGCCAAAGCGGGCGTTGGAGTGACAGCGGGCGCACATCTCTTTGTAGGCCGGATCAATGTCTTCCACAACGTTTGGCTGCTGTTCCAGCACATAGCGGAACGGCGCGGCTTCAGATGGCGCCAGCCCCTGGGTGTCAGACAGGTAACGGATCACTGCCTGAGTCTCTTCAGAGGAGAGCACCAAACCGTTCCGATGCTGCATTCGCTGCAGCGTCATCTGCCAGCCTTCAGGCGTTTTACGCTGCTGACTGATTCTTGAAAATGGCGTTTCGGGGTTTCCGGTGCGCGTATGGCAGCTCAGACATTTTTCCTGAATCACCTTCTCACCATCCATCGCCCAGGACGCCGCCGGGGTCAGCATAGTCCCCATCAGTGCCAGTGCACTCACACTGAGTAGTGCATGCTTGGATTTATTATTGTTCAAGGCCAATCACTCCTGTAAGAATTTTCTGTGCAGCATCTGTTGCGATAAACCGGAACAGATGCAGGCCCTCATCGATTTTTTTTAGTTCGCCGGTCTCCCAACTCCGACTAACCTAACCGCCCGGTGTAAATGAATTTCCGTGAATTTGTGCTAAGTTGTTAGCTAATGTAACAAAATGTAACGTTGAATCTTTGATCGGATCTAACTTATTGTCAGAAAAAGATTTTTATCTGAAAAATGATACAACACAACTTATTGCAGATATCTGTTCCGAATCGCTATAGCTTGCTAGACTCAAGGCTGACGATCAACCAAACATAATAATAGTAGTAGACCATGACCTCTCCCGCTGAACAGACGCACATCCTAATCGTAGAAGATGATTTTGCTTCCCGCTCTCTACTGGTCAGTTATTTTGAAAACGAAGGTTATCGGGTGAGTGAAACCGACCATGGCGAAAGCCTGGTACAGCGGGTACTGGATGAGAGAATCGATCTGGTGCTGCTGGATATCAATCTGCCCGGCAAAGATGGACTGACGCTGACGCGCGAACTCAGAGCCCACTCAAAAGTCGGCATCATACTGGTGACCAGCAAAGGCGATGAGATTGATCGTATCGTCGGGCTGGAGCTGGGCGCGGATGACTATGTTACCAAGCCCTTTACCCCCCGCGAACTGCTGGTGCGGGCCAAGAATCTGATCTGGCGGGTCACCGATCAGCCGGGCAAAGCGGAAACCAGGGATAAACACCTGATTCAGTTTGAGGGCTGGACGCTGGATTGCAGCAAGCGCTTACTGGAAAGCCCGGAAACTGTCTCAGAACGCCTGCCAGAGGGCGAGTTCAAACTACTCAATGCACTCATCAGTCGCCGGGGTCAGGTGCTCAGCAGAGACCAGCTGATGGATGCGATTCATGATCGCGAATGGACCCCCAATGACCGCTCTGTCGATGTGCTGATCGGACGCCTGCGACGAAAACTTAACGACAACCCGCTTGATCCCCACTTTATCCTCACCGCCCATGGCGCGGGATATATGTTCGCCGGGGAGATTGACTGATCTATGTCCCATGTTCCCGGCTTTCAGATCCAGACCATTATCCACCGGGGTAAACACTGCACGGTCAGTCGCGCCCTCAGGGATAATGACCTGCAGCCAGTCATCATCAAACAGCTCAACAAAAATTCAACCACTCCCGAAGATATCAGTCGCTTTGAACATGAGTATGAACTGCTCAGCAGCCTGGATATTAAAGGGGTTATAGCACCGTCAGTTCTGACCAGCGTCAACCACCAGACCACGCTGATATTCCCTGACCGGGGAGGCATCTCCCTGAGACAGATGATGCAAAAAAAGCAGTATTCCTGGGAGCAGGTACTACCAATGGCAATCGCGCTTTGCGAGCTGCTGGGACGGCTGCACAGCGAGCGGGTGATACATAAAAAGCTGTCTCCGGATAATATTCTCTGGTTAGCCGAAACCGGCGAGGTGCAACTGATCGATTTCGCCATTGCCACCCGCCTGACCCGCGAACAGGCCAGCTGGAACTCGCAACAGCTCTCCGTTGATGACCTGCGTTACATGGCACCGGAGCAAACCGGGCGGATCAACCGGCATATCGATTTTCGCAGTGATTTTTACAGCCTGGGTGTCACCCTCTATGAAATACTGTGTGGACGTCCGCCCTTTAGCGGTAAAGATCGTCTGCAACTGATCCACAGCCATATCGCCAAACACCCCCAGGCACCGCACAAAGTGAAACCCGAACTGCCGGAGATGCTCAGCCGGATCGTCCTGAAACTGATGGCGAAAGATGCCTCAGAGCGATATCAGTCCAGCTTCGGAATCACTGAGGATCTGAAACGCTGTCTGGCGCTTTGGACGCAGCAACAGAGTATCCCGCTGTTCAGCCTGGCCCGTAAAGATATCTCTGAACACTTCTCTATCCCCCAACGCCTCTATGGGCGGGCAGCAACCATTCAGAAACTGCGTAACAGTTTCGACCAGGCGAATCTGCGGCGGCAGGAGTTGATTCTGATTACCGGTTACGCGGGCGTGGGTAAGTCGAGCCTGGTGCACGAGCTGCGCCACTATATCCATGAGCAGAACGGGCGGTTTATCAGTGGCAAGTTTGATCAGTTCCGTCGAACCCGCCCCTACTCCGGTATTTTTATCGCCCTGCAGGGGCTGATCAGGCAGCTGCTAACCGAAAACGAGCAGGAGATTACCGGCTACCGGGATCAGATTCTCAACGCCCTGGGGCAGAATGCCCACGCCCTGATACGCCTGGTGCCTGAGCTGGAGCTGATCATTGGCCCACAAAAAAGTACCCCCCGCTTTTCTATTCTCGAAGAGCAGAACCGTTTTTCCCGATTAGTGAAATCACTACTCAGCGTATTTGCAACCGCAGAAACTCCGTTACTACTGTTTCTCGATGACCTGCACTGGGGAGATCTGGCGTCATTCAACCTGATCACCTCATTGTGTGAAAAGGGTGATATGTCAAACCTGCTGATTGTCGGCAGCTACCGGGATCAGGAAGTGAGCCCGACTCACCCGATGACACTGGCGATCAATAAGATAAAACAGGGCAGCTGTAATATCAGCGAGATTCTCCTTGAACCGCTGAACAAATCTCAGATTATCAGACTGATTGCAGATACCCTGAGAACCGAACCGCAACACTGCTCCGAGCTGGCACAGATCTGTCTGGAGAAGACCCAGGGCAACCCATTTTTCCTCATTCAGTTTCTTTACTCACTGCATGATGAGGGACTGATCCGCTTTCAAAATAACCGCTGGCAATGGGATGAACAAAAAATCCAGTCGCGGGAGATGAGCGATAACGTCATTGATCTGATGGTCAGCAAGATACAGAAACTGTCCCATGCAAGTCAGAAAGCGCTGCAGATGGCAGCCTGTATCGGCAGTCCTTTTGATCTCAACACCCTCGCCGTTGTCTTAGAACAAAGCCCTCACAGCACCACTGGAAACCTGATGGATGCCATGCGTGAAGGGTTGCTTATCCCACTGGATATTAACTACTCAAGCCGCTCAGGACTGCGCTTCGAACGTCACCGGTACCGCTTTGTCCATGACCGGATTCAGCAGGCTGCCTACTCCCTGATCCCTGAAAATCAACGACAGCAGCTGCACCTGCAGATCGGCCGGCTGTTACAACAGCGTTTTCCTGATCAAAACAGCGGGCCGGTATTTGAGATAACCAACCATCTGAACAGTGCCCGTAATCTGATCGAGTCCACCACGGAGCTGACCGAGCTGGCATCACTCAACTGCCAGTCGGGTATTCAGGCGCTGGATTCGGCTGCCTTTGAGGCCGCCCAGGAGTATTTTCAGACCGGCATTGAACTCCTGTCGGATAACAGCTGGCAGCAACATTACGAACTGACCTTAACCCTCTATAAAAGTGGTGCTGAAGCCGCCTATATTCGTGCCCAGTATGAACAGATGAACACGCTGATCGATCAGGTGATACAGAATAGCGAAAACGTGCTCGACCGGGTCAA
>NZ_JBNKYN010000122.1:0-9104 GCF_050300915.1 Amphritea sp. | reverse complement strand
GTGTCCCGGGCAGTCAACGTGCGCGTAGTGACGGATAGAAGAATCATATTCAACGTGAGAAGTTGCGATAGTAATACCACGCTCACGCTCTTCTGGGGCGTTATCGATACCGTCAAAAGCGACAGCCTTACCACCGAATACTTCTGCGCATACACGAGTCAGTGCTGCTGTCAGAGTAGTTTTACCGTGGTCAACGTGGCCGATTGTACCAACGTTAACGTGCGGTTTATTACGTTCAAATTGTGCTTTAGCCATTGCCATTTACCTTGAGTAAAGTAAGTGTGATTACCACGTTGCCACATACAACAAAGGGCAGACATATCGCTATATCTACCCTCTGAAAAAATGGAGCTCATGGGCGGATTTGAACCGCCGACCTCACCCTTACCAAGGGTGTGCTCTACCCCTGAGCCACATGAGCACATCAAACTGGAGCGGGTAGCGGGAATCGAACCCGCATCATCAGCTTGGAAGGCTGAGGTTCTACCATTGTACCATACCCGCCTAACAGCTATTGGTGGTGGGGGGTGGATTCGAACCACCGAAGCTCGCGCGTCAGATTTACAGTCTGATCCCTTTGGCCACTCGGGAACCCCACCCTACCAATACTTCACCGCTTAAATGGTGCCGGCACCAAGAGTCGAACTCGGGACCTACTGATTACAAGTCAGTTGCTCTACCAACTGAGCTATACCGGCATCAGCTGCGAAGTGGCGCATATATTAATCACGCACCCCTGTGCTTGCAACCCCTTTACATGATTTTTTTTCGATTTTTATGGCAGAATTAAGAAACTGGTCTACCTCTTTGATTTTATTGCCGGTTTCAACCGAACTATTGGCTTCCACCCAGACTTCGAAAAGACTCTCCTGGCTAACAACCTGATACTCCTCAGGCTGAAACAAACCGATCAGGGCACTTTTCGCCCGATTCAGCTCCGCCCGACTGCCATAACGACCAATAATATAAATCGGCCGGGCATTCAGCCGCGCCTCTTCAGCCCGGAGCCCCAGCGCCGTCAGGTTATCAAGCAGCGCTTTCTGGGCATCCGGCCGCACCGGTCGATCCAGGGTCAGTTCATAGGCCAGTATCCGCTCGACCTCTACGGGTGCGACCACTGAGGCAACTCCCTGCTGCTCCAGCCGATCCTGCAACTCAAAAGCAACAGCTTCATCAGCAATCCCACTGATCACCTGACACCAGGGCCCAGCCGCTGGCCGTGACCTGTCCTGCTGCTCCGCTGGCAATAACTCCGCTGAAGTCACTGTCAGCGGTTCAGCATCTGGTTGCTGCGTACTGCGTGGCAGCAGTAGCGAGCTATCCTCCTCCTTTAACAACCGCAGACGGGTGACATCAGGTGGGATAACCTCCGCATTGCTGGCCTGCGGCTGACGCATCTGCCAGCCAAAATAGATCGCATTCATCAGCAACAACAGAATAAACAGCCAGCGCACCCTAATCTCCGATCGCCAGTGACAGACCATCCATTACCAGATCAGGACACCAGATTGCCCCCTCAACCAGAGAACAGAATAGCTCACCATCACCACCCGTAACATAGACCGGCTGCCCCGCCGCCTGGCGCATAACCTTTTCGGCCAGCGACAGCAATAACAGACTAAGACCATGCTGTACCGCTTCAGTTGTATTTACACCGGGGGTAGCGTTAAAGCCTGCAATTGAGTGATCAACCATAATCTCTGCGGTATTGCTTAGCAGGTTACGACTCATCAGCTGAATACCCGGCATAATATAGCCGCCCCAATGCTGGCCCGCGTCATCCAGTTGCTCTACCGTAATTGCACTGCCGCAATCCACCACCCAACAGGCGCGCTGCGAACGCTGCCAGGCACTCAGAATAGCCAGCCATCGATCCACTCCCATCCGCGAAGGGTCGGCATAACTATTGACCACACCGCAGGCAGAAGCACTGGTAACCGCGAACTCAGGCAGCAATTGCCAGCGCTGCCTGACGAAATCCCGCAACGCCTGATTCACCCGATCACCAGCGACCGAAGCAACCCTGACCCGGTCTATTACTGCAGGCCACGCCACACTGTCCAGTTCATTATGCCGCACCCGGCCTCTCAGACCCGTTCCGGCAACCCGCCATTTAACAAAGGTATTTCCCGCGTCCAGATCAAGAATATTCATGCCAGCCGCACACTCACTTCGCCGCCATGGAAGGCCTCCAGCTTACCCTCTGCCTCCAGCAACAGCGCGCCACTCTGATCCACACCTCGACAGATGCCCAACTGCTGACGATTCCCCAGGTTCAGACTAATGACCTGATTACGATGAGCATTGGCCGCCTGCCACTCCTCCCTGAACGACACAAACCCCTCATCAGAGAACTGCTCCAACACCGGCACCAACTCATTCATCAGCCCTGCCAGCAGCCGGTTACGTGATGGCGCTACACCCAGCACCTGCTGCAGATCCACCCAGGGCTGATCAATCGACTCAGCCGCTGCCTCCGGCATATTTACATTGATGCCCACACCGATTACCACAAAGCAGTCACCCGCCGCATCTCCACTCATCTCCAGCAACACGCCCGCCAGTTTACGGCCACGCCACAGCAGGTCATTTGGCCATTTTACGTCGACATCATTAATGCCGAATCGCGTCAGCCCCCGAATTAGTGCAACACCCACCGCCAGACTCAACCCTTCGAGCGCAGCCGCACCATTACTAAACTGCCAGGTCAGTGAAAAATAGAGATTACTGGCAAACGGACTGGCCCAGTTGCGTCCTCTTCGTCCACGCCCCGCCGTTTGCTGCTCCGCAAGATAGAGCGATCCATGACCATCCTGGTAAACTGCAGCCATCGCTTTAGCATTGGTGGAAGGAATAGCCAGATCAATATCGATCAGCCGGAGTTTACCGCTAACATCGGAGTCCAGCGCATCATCGATCAACTCACGGTTGAGCAGATCCAGACCACCAGGAATCCGGTAACCTCGCCCTTTTACACTATAAATCTCTAAACCAGACTCTTCGATGCTCTTAATCTGCTTCCAGATAGCGCTGCGACTCACGCCCAACGCCTTACCCAAGGCCTGTCCGGAATGAAATTTACCGTCAGCAAGCACAGCCAATAGCGGCTCAATCATAGCGACATCCCTCAGGAGATCCGTTTGAGAACAATAAAGCTGTAATCATAGGGGTTATGCCCCGCAGCCGAAAAATCTTCCCGACCGATCTCAGCCCAGTCACCCGGATAAAACTCTGGAAACCAGGCGTCACCGGCAACCTCGGCATGCACCTGAGTCAGATATAGACGGTCCACCAGGGGCAGCGCCTGTTCATATATCTGCGCACCACCGATCACCATCGCCTCATCGCAGCCATCAATCATGCAGATACTTTCCGCCAGATCACGGGCCGCCTGCAGACTGTCCACCACCTTAACGTTATCAGGCTGATAGCTAGTATCGCGGCTGACCACGATATTGGTACGTCCCGGCAGCGGTCGGCCGATCGACTCAAATGTCTTACGCCCCATAATAATCGGCTTACCCATGGTGACCTGTTTGAAATAACGCAGATCCTCCGGCAGATGCCAGGGCAGGTTATTGTTGATCCCGATCACCCGGTTTTCGGCCTGGGCAACAATGATCGCCAGGTTCATATAATCTCCTTAATACTGGTACCAGCGCCTTGCTGTTTGCTAACATTGCAAGCTGAATTTAACCACAGGTGTTAATAACAAACCAATGAGACAGTATCTCGATCTTTGCCAACGGCTAATTAATGAAGGCGTTTGGGTAGAAAACGAACGCACCGGCAAGCGCTGCCTGACCGTTATTAATGCCGATCTTACCTACGATGTCGCGGCTGGCGAGTTCCCGTTGGTGACCACCCGCAAAAGTTTTTATAAGTCAGCCATCGCCGAGATGCTGGGTTATCTTCGCGGTTACAATAATGCTGCAGACTTCAGAAACATCGGCACCAAAACCTGGGATGCCAACGCCAACGAAAACGCCGCCTGGCTGGCAAACCCTTATCGCAAGGGCACCGACGACTGCGGTTTTATCTATGGCAAGGTCGGCCGGAACTTTCCCAAACCCGATGGCGGCAGCATCGACCTGCTGCGTAAAATTGTTGATGACCTGACACAAGGTATCGATGACCGGGGAGAGATCTATACTTTTTATCACCCTGGAGCATTCCACATGGGCTGCCTGCGTCCCTGCATGTACAGCCATCACTTTTCGCTGCTGGGCGATACTCTCTACCTCAACAGCACCCAACGCAGTTGTGATGTTCCCCTGGGACTGACATTCAATATGGTTCAGGTCTATTTCCTGCTGGCAATTATGGCGCAGATTACCGGCAAGAAACCGGGTAAGGCGTACCACAAGATCGTCAATGCTCACATCTATGAAGACCAGGTTGAGCTGATGCGTGATGTGCAACTCACCCGCGAACCATTCCCGCTGCCGACCTTTAAGATCAACCCGGATATCAAAACCCTGGAAGATCTGGAAACCTGGGTCAGCACCGATGACTTCGAGATCGAGGGCTATCAATATCATGACCCGATTCAATATCCGTTTTCGGTATAAAGATCACAACCCGATCAGACCACTGGCGTAAAGCAGACACCCCTATGTCGAAAATAAGAATTGGTGGATGGCAGCAAAAAAGCCAGCAAATCAAGTATGACAACCCCTGGATACAGGTCCGCCATGAAGAGGTTATCCGACCCAATGGCACCGAAGGCATCTATGGGGTGGTGCATTTTAAATCACGGGCTATCGGCATTATTGCGATCGACGATAATGACCATACCTGGCTGGTTCGTCAGAGCCGTTACCCCAACAATGAGGTCACCATCGAGATTCCGGAAGGAGGCGGCCCATTAGATGAATCGCCCCTTGAGGCAGCAAAACGGGAACTACGGGAAGAAACCGGGTTAACCGCAACCCACTGGCAACCCTTTATGGAGCTAAGAACCTCCAACTCGGTCACCGATGAGATCGCATTTCTCTTTCTGGCAACCGGGCTCACTCAGGGCAGGCAGCAACTGGAAGATACTGAAGATATCGAACTGATCAAATTACCTGTCAGCATAGCCATTGAGATGGCCATGAATGGCGAGATCACCGATGCTATATCGGTCGCGGCGTTACTTAAACTGGCGTTAGTTCGCCAGCAAACCAAGCTAACCAGGAAGAGCAGGCCCGAGCATATTGATAAGTGCTAAGTGTATCCCGGCGATAGGCTAAAACCAAAAGATCAACCCCTAACAATTTAAGTGTTTCATTCGCAAATCTCTAAGCCGATCAGCTTTCTTGATAAGAAGTAGCTTTAACTTTATCAACAACTATATATGTAATATTATTTGCAATACAAAACTTAACAGTTATACATCAAGAAGAAAACATGAAAATATTAGTAATCGGTGATAGTCATTCTATTTACTTTAACCTAACCAATGAACTCCGATCTTTAAATGAATCCTTCAAAGGCGTTGATGTTAAAGTCATAACTATACCCGGCTCAACAATATTAGGGTTTGGCAAAAGAGAAAGCACCTTGAACTCTAGGGAGTTATTTAATAATGAGCTTTTGATGTTCAAACCTGATTTTATATGCTTCGCATTAGGTCAAGTAGATATTGAGCTAGGACTTTATTATAGAATGGTGGTAAAAACTGAGAGCATTGATATTGATCAATACATCACTTCACTATGTGATGCTTATATAGATACGATTTCAATCATACAAAACGAGCATCAACTGCC
This sequence comes from Amphritea sp., assembly GCF_050300915.1. Lineage (GTDB taxonomy): Bacteria > Pseudomonadota > Gammaproteobacteria > Pseudomonadales > Balneatricaceae > Amphritea. The sequence continues at coordinate 3,351 of NZ_JBNKYN010000122.1, read as the reverse complement.
TAACTCTGCAATAGGCCTAAAAGGAATAAACTTATCCGTTCTTACAAAATCAAGAGATAAGGCAGTTAATTACACTAACAGAATAATCACCGAAAACATTCAGGACAATAAAAGCATACAGCAGTATAAGGAAAAACTATCAAAATTATTGCCTTCCAACTTAGAACGATACTCAATCCACACCAGGTTTAATAAAGCATTAGCAGATAAAATTTCAGGCACATATAAATATTTCGACATTAACGATCTGATTGAAGATAGAAGAAACGTAGGACACTGTCAAAAAATATTTATCCCTTCGGGGCATGATCATCATATTTTAGACAGTTTATACATTAGAGAACTATCTATAGAGCGCCTTATAAAGTCATTCTTAAACTTACAAACGCATTAGCATTCTTACCAGACAGCCCGCAAAATAGACTTGGAGTTACGGGCTGTTTTTCTATGTGTATCAGTAAACTCTGGACCGATAAGCCAGGAACAGAAACACGGCACCAATCACGATCATCGGCAGTGACAGCACCTGCCCCATCGTCATCCAGTCCAGCGCCACAAAACCCAGTTGAACATCTGGCTGACGGAAGAACTCCACGCTGAAACGGAAGATGCCATAGAGAAGAAGGAACATCCCAGACACGGCCATTTTCGGCCGGGGTTTAGCCGAGTAGAACCATAGCACTACAAACAGCACCACGCCCTCCAGCGCAAATTCATAAAGCTGCGAAGGGTGGCGGGCGATCATATCGCCGGTGCGGGGAAAGATAACGCCCCAGCTTTGATCCGTTGGCCGCCCCCACAACTCACCACCAATAAAATTACCAATCCGCCCCGCTCCCAGACCAATGGGAATCAATGGCGCGACAAAATCGCCAATATCAAAATAGCTTTTCCGGTACTTATGAGAGAAATAGCCGATGGCCGCGATGACTCCCAGTAAGCCACCATGGAATGACATCCCCCCCTCCCATACGGCAAATAACCACAGCGGGTCATCAAGGAACTGGCCGAAGTTATAAAACACCACATAGCCAAACCGGCCACCCAGCACAACCCCGATGGCCCCCCAGAAGATCAGATCCGAGACCTGCTCCTCGGTCCAGCCGGAGCCGGGCCGCCGGGCACGCTTACCGCCGAGATACCAGGCGGAAGCAAAGCCAACCAGATACATCAGCCCATACCAGTGAATTTTTAACGGCCCTAACGCCACCGCAATCGGATCAATATTGTGAACCCACATCAAAACGCTCTTCCCTTACTTTAAATCAGCCCAGATATAACCACGCCTTAGGCGCATCCTACAATAGATAAATGACAGATTTTGTTTTTAAATGAAGCTGTTATATAACTGACACACTCATCAAAAAAGAGAGCTGCCCGTGTGCCTGATTTTGTTCGCCTATAACTACCACCCGGATTACAGGTTAATCCTCGCCGCCAACCGGGACGAGTTTTACCAGCGGCCAACCCGGCCGATGCAGTACTGGCCCGATCAGCCACTACTGCTGGCAGGGCAGGATCTTGAGCAGGGCGGCACCTGGCTGGGACTAACCCGCAGCGGTCGCTTCTCCGCCCTGACCAACCACAGAAACGGTCTCAGGCAGCCACAGGGCGTCAGCTCCAGAGGCAAGCTACCGCTGCAGTTTCTACTCAGCGAGATGAGCAGCCAGGCCTTTATTGATGACGTCAATGCCGACCAGTTTGATGGCTTTAACCAATTGATTGATGATGGCCAGCAGCTCGGCTATCTGTCAAACCGGGCCGATGCGTTACTACCGGTTCCTGAGGGCATTCATGGTATCAGCAATGCGCTCTTTGACACCCCCTGGCCAAAACTGACTGCGGCAAAAGCCGCGCTGAAAAACTGTATCGACAGTGGCCAGTTAACAGCTGATGCGCTGATACAGCTGATGCGCAACCCAACCACCTACAGCGATGAGCAGCTACCCGACACGGGTATCAACATTGAACTCGAACGGATGTTGTCAGCCAGTTTTATTCATAGCGAAAAGTATGGCACCCGGGCGACCACCGCCATACTGATCAGTCATAATGGTAATGCAGAGATTATCGAGCAGAACTATGATGCGCAGGGAGCAACTGAAAGCAACCGCTTCAGTTTTCACATCGAAAGGTGATCCGGTCATTCAGTCAGGAATGGTCGGTCTGGTAAGCTGCCCCAGTCCCAGCTCTTTCAGCGTACTGCGTAGCAGCATATGGATCTTATCCACATCATCCATCACAATAATCTGCCCCAGCAGCTCTCTGGAGCGCTCAAAACTGATCCCCCGCAGGGCAAACTTCACTTTAGGCAGGTTAGTCGCATTCATCGAGAGAACATCGTATCCCATCGCCATCAGTAGAATCGCACCACCGGGATCAGCCGCCATCTCACCACAGATACTTACCGAAACATTCTCTTTGTGCGCTTCATGAACAATAAACTGCAGCGCTTTTAACACCGCCGGATGGTACGGTACATAGAGACTCGCCACCCGGGGGTTGTTACGGTCAACCGCCAGCAGATACTGGGTCAGGTCATTGGAACCCACGGAGATAAAATCCACCCGCCGGGCAAAGCGGCGCACCTGATACACCGCTGCTGGTACTTCAATCATGACACCGATAAGCGGCTGTTTGATGGTATGCCCCTCTTCGCGCAACTCCTCCACGGCCTGAGCAATCAGCTTTTTCGATTCGTCAACCTCATGCACACTGGTCACCATCGGCAGCATGATGCGCAGATTATCCAGCCCCTCGGCAGCACGCAACATCGCCCGGATCTGCACCAGAAAGATCTCCGGATGGTCTAGCGTAACCCGAATACCGCGCCAGCCAAGAAAAGGGTTATCCTCCTGAATCGGAAAGTATGGCAGCGGTTTATCACCACCAATATCGAGAGTTCGCATGGTCACAGGACGGGGGGCAAACGCTTCCAGCTGTTTGCGATAGGTCTCCATCTGATCCTGTTCACTGGGGAAAAAATCGCGGATCATAAATGGGATCTCGGTCCGGTAGAGACCAATCCCTTCAGCGCCACGTTCCAGAGAGCGCGCCACATCGGTAATCAGACCGGTATTCACCCACAGTGGCATCCGATAGCCGTCGGTGGTCTCGGCTGGAAGGTCTTTCAGCCCCTCCAGCCCGGCGTTAACCTCGTTCTCTTCACGGATGATATCCCGGTAACACTGGGCCAGGTCTTCCGAGGGATTCACAAACACCCGCCCGGAGTAACCATCGAGAATAACCTGCAGCCCCTCAATCCGGGTATAAGGCAGATCAACCACCCCCATGACGGTTGGGATGCCCATTGAGCGGGCCAGGATAGCCGCATGGGAGTTACCGGAACCG
>NZ_JBNKYN010000121.1:0-9123 GCF_050300915.1 Amphritea sp. | reverse complement strand
GACTATACCTTGCGCAAAGCGCTCAATCCCAACCCGTTTAAACGTTATGGAGAACTCTCGGAGTTTCTTTATGACCTCAGGTATCCAAACCAACAGTTTCTTAGCGAAACCCGCCCACCACTGCTGGATCGTAACCCGTTACTGTTCTGGAAAAGTATCTCACTGATGCTCGCGGTAACGGTCGCTGTGCTTATGGTTCAAATCCACAATCTTACTCAATAGAACGATCATATAAGGAGTCATTATTATGATAAGTAGCCGTGAAGAAGTAACTGCGCTGATCCTTGCACAGAAAGTTGCCAAAGGCATCAAGTGGTGTGCTGTGGCTGAAGCCGTCGGTTTATCGAAAGAGTGGACAACTGCCGCATGCCTTGGGCAGATGGCTCTTGATAAAGAACAGGCCAGCAAAGTAGGTGAGATCTTTGAGTTAACTGACGAAGCGGTCGCCTGGCTGCAGATCGCGCCATATAAAGGTTCACTGCCGACAGCGGTGCCAACCGACCCTCTGATCTATCGCTGGTATGAGCTGGTCAATGTTTATGGCAGTACAATCAAAGAGTTAATTCATGAAGAGTTTGGTGATGGCATTATGAGTGCAATCGACTTCTCAATGGACATTCAGCGGGAACCCAATCCCAATGGGGACCGGGTGAATGTCGTTTTCTCGGGTAAGTTTTTACCTTACAAAACATACTGACAGTGACGCGCTGGATATAAAAAAACACCGCAGTGCGGTGTTTTTTTAGCGTCAGTATCTGGCTTAGCCGACAATGCCTACACCGTGGTCGACATAGTGGATGCTGCCGGAGGTGCCTTTTGACAGGTCGCTGAGGAAGAACATCGCCGCATCGCCAACCTCTTCAATAGTGGGCAGTTGATGGTCAACGGCTTTATGCTGGTTGTACTCCAGCATGGTGGCGAAATCTTTAATACCGCCCGCAGCCCGGGTTGCAATGGTGCCGGGAGATATGCAGTTGACGCGGATATGTTGTGGCCCCAGGTCCCGGGCCAGGTAGCGGGTTGCCGCTTCCAGTGCGGCTTTGGCGCAGCCCATGATGTTGTAATCCCCGGTGGTCAGGGCACTGCCCAGATAGGAGAAGTTGATCATCGAACCGCCATCTTTCATCAGCTCCTTGGCAAACGAAGCCATATGGATAAAGGAGTAGCAGGAGACATCCATTGCCTGGGCAAAACCTTCGCGGGAACACTCAGAAATGGGCGCATGCAGGTCTTCCAGCGGGCAAAATGCCAGCGAATGTACCAGGCCGTCGAGAGAGCCCCAGGCCTCTTCGATCGCTTTAAACAGATCAACCATCTGCTGTTCCTGAGTCACATCCAGAGGCATGATAATCGACGCTTGCAACTCTTCAGCCAGCGGGCGGACAAAGCGTTCAGCCTTGTCGTTCAGATAGGTAATTGCCAGTTCGGCACCCTGTTCGTGTAATTTTTTTGCAACGCCGTAAGCGATGCTCTTGTCGTTAGCAATTCCGACAATTAGTACTTTTTTCCCAGCCATCAATAAGTTAGACATCTTGGCTCACCCTTTTTAAAAAAATCAATAAGTTAGGTTATACGAGGCTGATTTCAGAATTATGAAAGGCTATTTTTATTAGTTAAATCTGTGTCGCTTCGAGAATTTGTGCTCTGCACAATTGCTAGGGTTATTATAACGACTAAAGTCTAAATATATAGGGGGAAATTCCCCTTAAAATGAGTAGCTGCCAGCGCCGTTAACGCTTTGACAGTTTATGGAGGGGCGCCGATCTGGCCGACCGCTCAGGCCAGACCGGCTGAGAGGGTATTAGTCACCCAGTGCGGTGCCCTCTCTACGGGGGTCTGCAGCGCTCGCCCATGAGCCATCACTCTGGCGGAAAAATCCATGTAATCCGCTGTTCTGATCCCGGATCTTAATCTCATGACCCAGCGCTTTGAGTGGTTCGGCAAAGCGTTCTGCAGTAGTGCCGGCTTCCAGTTCTGTAACACCATTGCGATTAACCACATGGGGACTGTTAAACGCCTGTTGCAGCGACATATCAGAGCTGAGTTTACGATAGAGGTTTTCAGCGACATAGCTGATGATCCGGCTGCCACCGGGGGAGCCCAGTGCAGCGACTAACTGATTATTTTCATTAAACACCATCACCGGAGACATCGAACTGCGCGGACGCTTGCCGGGTTGAACCCGGTTGGCAACTGGCTTGCCGTCAACCTCGGCCACAAAGGAGAAGTCGGTCAGCTGATTGTTCAGCAGGAACCCTCCCGCCATCAGGGTGGAGCCAAAGGCCATCTCGATGCTACTGGTCATCGATACGGCGTTACCCCAGCGGTCAAGAATGACAAAGTGGCTGGTGGAGGGCAGCTCAGGAGAGTGATCATCGGCACGGCTGATCTTGCTGGGTAACTCACCGGGAGCCGCTTTCCCCATATCGCGGAGAGGGCTGATGAGCTGGCTGCGCTGGCGGAGGTATTCGTCATCCAGCAGCTCATTCACCGGCACCGGGATGAAATCACTATCCGCCAGATAACGGGCACGATCAGCATACGCCAGTCGGCTGGCCTGACTGAACAGATGGTAGAAATCGACCGTATCCGCTGACAATGGTTGCGGTTCAGCAAACTCCATCATGCGCAGAATCTGCAGGGTTGTAACCCCCCCGGATGTGGGGGGCGGGAAGCCACACACCCGGTATTGTCTGAAGGGGTGGCAGACGGCCTGACGCGCAACGGCGTGATAGTTTTGCAGATCAGTTAACTGAAGTTTGCCGGGATTATCACTGGCCTGCTTTACGGCGGCGACAATTTTTGTCGCAAGCTCACCCTGATAGAGTGCTGCTGCACCCTCTTTGGCGATCAGTCGCAGCGAGTCGGCCAGTGCCGGATTTGTCAGTTGATGTCCCGCAGGCAATGGCTCTCCCTGGGGCGTGAAAAAGTAATCTTTGGCCTGGGGATAACGTCCCAGGCCGGGATTGATTCTGGTTGCTAACAGCTGATGTAATCGGGGAGTCACCATGAATCCTGACTCTGATGTAGCGATTGCATCACTGAACAGCGAAGCCCAGGGCCGCTTGCCATATTGTTTCTGGCTGAGTTCCAGCATTGCCAGCACGCCGGGCGTTCCGACTGAGCGTCCCCCAACCATCGCGTCCCACCAGTTCATGGGGGTGCCCTCAGAGGTCAGAAACAGATCTTCATCAGCGGCTGTCGGTGCGGTTTCCCGGCCATCGAAGGCCGTGAGCTGTTGCTGACTGTTATCCCAGTAAAGCATAAATGCGCCGCCGCCGATGCCCGATGATTGAGGCTCAACCAGCGTCAGCATCGCCTGAACTGCAACGGCTGCATCCGCAGCACTGCCGCCCTGTTGCAGCACGTTATAACCAGCCTGGGTGGCTAGCGGGTGGGCGGTAACAACCAGCTGATGTCGGGCTGAAAGGGTTGTCTGTGACGATCTTCCAGTGGCTGATTCGGGCGCTAAATCCTCGTTCACAGCAAACAGGAGCGTGGGAAGCAGGGCGAGTGTTAGTCCGATGACAGAGAGGGAAGGTATGCGCATGGCTGAGATCCTGAGATTCAATCGCTGATGAGCCGGTAATGGTGTACAGGTCATTAAAGCAGAAATCGATGCTAAAGTTGCACGAGGCGACGAAATTTATCTGGTGACGCAGATAACGCATATCTGAGCCTGCACTGTTGAATGATTCCAGAGAGGCGTCACTTGTCAGCCTCCATATCTCGAAATGGGTATGTCATGCCGTGTCTGTTGACAGTAGGCTATCTATACTGAAAGCAGTTAAAGATAGTGTGATCCGGGCCGATATTACGACGGACGGTGAATTGGAGAAAAACTCTTGTCTATAGCAGTGAAATCGATTTTCAGCGCGGATAAAGATCCGAGAGCGATCAGAATAGTGTTGCTGAATGACCATGAAGGCAAGGCTCTGGTGCTGCTGCCCGCCAACATGTTGCTAAATCTGGTGAGCATCTGGAAGCATTCAGGCCGGCACCTGCAACCGGTCAGAGGACGGGATGTGATTAAGTTTTTCAGCCAGGCGGCTTTGAAAACCGTCAGCGGACAGGAGAAATTGTTTCATCTGCCAGTGTTTCTCGATCAGTCGTTGAAGGATTTCGACCGCTTCAGCGTCGTTGAGTTCTATACCGGGCTGGCTTTTGAGGCGCATAAAGAGTGGTTCTCAGATAGCCTCTCTGCTTGTGTGCTGGGGATGACCCCGCAGATGATTGATAAGCATCAGCCGGAAGGTAGTGATGAGCAGGTTATCACCCGTGCGGTGGAACGCTTTACCACGCTGCGTATTCAGCAGCGCCTGGAAGACACTCTGGGTCTGCCTCCCTTAGCGCCTTCAATGAAACGTCTGATTGAATTGCGCTCCGATCTTTCTGCGGGAATTGATGATCTGGTGCCGTTAGTGCGGGGTGATGCCAGTCTGGCCGCTCAGGTGATGAGCTGGGCGGCGTCACCCTATTATGCGGCTCCGGGAGAGGTTCACTCTGTCGAGGATGCGGTGATTCGGGTGCTGGGCTTTGATCTGGTAGTCAATCTGGCGCTGGGTGTGGCTATGGGTAAAACCTTGAATGTGCCCGAAGATACCCCGCGTGATGGCGTGCCTTACTGGCAACAATCGGTGTACACCGCAGCGGCTGCTGAGCTGCTGTGCAAGAAGATACCCGCCGAGATCCGGCCCAAGCCCGGTCTGATTTACCTGGCCGGTTTGCTGCAGAACTTTGGCTATCTGGTGTTAGCGCACCTGTTCCCGCCCCACTTCTCGCTGCTGTCCCGCTATATTGAGGCTAATCCTCATATGGCGTTGGAGTTTGTTGAGAAGCAGGTGATGAATGTCACCCGTGAACAGATTGGTAGCTGGTTGCTGGATAACTGGGGGCTGCCCGCTGTGGTTGTTGAAGCGGTACGCTATCACAATGACCCTGGCTATGATGGTCTGGCCAGTGATGAAGCTAAGCTAATCCATTGTGTTAATAGGGCGCTACGTCTTCATGGTTTAGCGGATGGACCGGTGGAGGCCATTGATGAGACTCTCCTACAGCAGCTGAGGTTGAGCGAGGCCGATATTGAGGCTGCGTTAGCGACTGTGTTAGAAAGCCGGGGAGAGCTTGACGCGCTGGTTCATACGATCATGCACGCCCAGCATGCCCACAGTTAAGCTTGCAGTATAAACAAACAGAGAGTGTGGCAATGACCAGGCTGAGCTAACCACAGGGGGCTTCGCTCAGCCGTTCAGTGTCAGCTTGCTGTTTCGCTTTCCAGTTGCTCCAGCTCTTCGAGTTTTTCCATCCATTCAGACTCAATCGCTACCGCTTGCTGCTGCAGTTCGCCCTGTTGTTGTAGCAGCTGCTTGAGTTGTTCTCTGTTGCTTTCTTCGTAAAGGCTGCCATCCGCCAGCCGGGTTTCCAGCTGTTGCTGTTCCGTGGTGAGTTTGTCGAGCTTTGCTTCCAGCGTTTCAATCGCTTTGCGCAGCGGTCGCAGGGCATTACGGCGTTCAGCTTCAAGGCGTTTCTGCTCTTTTTTCTCGGCGGCACTGAGGGAGCGGCTCTCTTTCGGCTCTTCTTCTACCAGGTTTTGAGTGCGGCGTTGTGCTGCCAGCCATTGCTGGTAGTCATCCATATCGCCATCAAAAGGTGTCACCTTCCCATGCGCGACCAGCAAAAACTGATCGACCGTATTACGCAACAGGTGACGGTCGTGGGAGACCAGAATCAGTGCACCATCAAAATTTTGCAGCGCCAGTGTTAATGCGTGCCGAACTTCAAGGTCCAGATGGTTGGTTGGCTCATCCAGTAGCAGCAGGTTGGGGCGCTGCCAGGCGATCAGCGCCAGTGCTACCCGGGCTTTTTCACCACCGGAAAAGCGTTTTACCGGCTCTAGCGCCCGGTCACCATTAAAGTCAAAACTACCCAGATAGTTACGAATCTCCTGATCAGTGGCTTTCGGTGAGATCCGCTGGATATGCAGTGCAGGAGAGGCCTCCAGATCCAGGGCTTCAAGCTGATGCTGGGCAAAATAGCCGATCTTCAGGTGTTCACCCGCTTTATACAGGCCGTTTATCAGTGGCAGGTCGCGGGTCAGCGTTTTAATCAGGGTTGATTTACCCGCGCCGTTCGGCCCCAACAGGCCGATACGGTCGCCCGGTGACAGTGTCAGATTGTTAATCTCAAGCAGCGGCTGAGTATAACCCAACTGACACTTGTCCAGGCTCATCAGTGGGAAGGAGATCTTATCCGATGACTGAAAGGTAAAGCTGAACGGGCTATCGATGTGAGCGGGTGCAATCAGCTCCATCCGTTCCAGCTCTTTCACCCGGCTTTGCGCCTGCTTGGCTTTAGTCGCTTTAGCTTTAAAACGACGGACAAAGTTCTCAATCTCCGCAATTCTCACCTGCTGTTTTTCAAATTGTGACTGCTGCTGGGCCAGTCGTTCAGCCCGGCGCTTTTCAAAGTCACTATAGCCGCCTTTATACAGCTCGGTTTTCTGCTGGTACATGTGCACAATATGGGTGCTTACCGCATCGAGGAAGTCCCGGTCGTGGGAGATCAGCAACAGGGTGCCCTGATAGTTGCGCAGCCACTGTTCCAGCCAGATGGTTGCATCCAGATCAAGGTGGTTGGTGGGCTCATCGAGCAACAAAATATCGGACTGGCTCATCAGTGCCTGAGCCAGATTAAGGCGGATACGCCAGCCCCCCGAGAAAGTGTTTACCGGACGTTCGGCATCGGCGGTTGAAAAACTCAGCCCGTTCAGCAGTTGATGCGCGCGCGCCTCAGCACTATAGCCGTCAATCGCATCAAGCTGAGCGTGCAGCTCACCGATGCGGTGATGATTATCTGAGCGCTCTGCATCTGCCAGAGCCTGTTGCACGGCACGCAGGCGGTGATCGCCATCGAGAACATAGTCCAGGGCGCGCTGGGTACTGTCAGCAACCTCCTGAGCCATATGGGCGATGGTAAGGTTACCCGGCAGCTGCAGGTCGCCCTCATCGGGCTGCAACTGGCCAAGAATCAATTTAAAAAGGGACGATTTACCGACCCCATTGGCGCCGACAATGCCGACTTTCTGATTGGCGTGGATGGTTAACTGCGCTCTGTCTAGCAGGCGCAGGTGTCCTCGTTGTAAGCTAAGCTGGTTTAACTGAATCATGGCGGCGGATTTTATCACAGATGTCAGAAAATAATGCGTTTTGGAACTACGCTTTGCAGCTCTATTCTACACCGGAAACCGCAGAACTCTGCCTGCTGTTGCAAAACGATTATCAGCTGAGTGTAAACTATCTGCTGTTTGCTTTGTGGCTTGCCCACCAGGGTAAAGAACTGCCTGCCAGTCTGGATGATCAGCATGTCCGGCAGTGGCGGACTCGTATGCTGGAGCCACTGCGGCAGTTGCGTTATCAGCTGCGCCACTCCAAACAGTCGCCGCAAGAATATGAGTGTTATGAACAGTTGAAAAACGCTGAACTGGCCGCAGAAAGAGTAGAGTCTGGCTTGCTCTATGATCTGACGGAGCATTGTCCTGATGTTGTCCGGGATGCTGGGGCGGCCGTTGAAGTCATGGCTATCAAACAACTTGGCTATCTTAATCTGTGTTCTGTCGCCGGGGTCGAACCCTGTCTGACCGGTGATCTGCAGACACTTTTAAGGCAATTAAATAATAAAGCAACCGGGTGCGGTGGTAATTAGCTGAACTTTTCAGTCTAATGGTTTACTAACAGCAGATAACTGACCCCTTGGGATTAAAAAGGAATGATAATGAAGAAGACGCTGGTGGCCGTGGCCGTAGCAAGTATTGTGTTGGTGGGTTGTGGCCCTGACAAAGATGAGAAAGCCGTCGCAAAGGTTGAAAAGCCCTATACCCTGGAAACTGATCAGCAGAAACTGGGTTACAGCCTGGGGCTGATGCTGGGTGAGCGACTCAAAGCCGATGTGGCTGAACTGGATATCGATGCTCTGAAACGTGCTGTTGAGACCGTCTATTCTGGTGGTGAGCCGTTGCTGAAGCCGGATGAGGTTGAAGCGACAATGATGGCCTTCCAGAAGAAAAAAATGGAAGAGAAACAAGCGGAGTTCAACAAGCTGGCAGATGAAAATCTGAAGAAAGGCGAAGCCTTCCTGGCTGAAAATGGTAAGAAAGAGGGTGTTGTCACCACCGAATCTGGACTGCAGTATGAAGAGCTGACCGCCGGTGAAGGAGCCAGCCCTAAGCCTGAAGATACGGTGAAAGTACATTACCGTGGTTCGCTGATCAGTGGCACCGATTTTGACAGCTCTTATAGTCGCGGTGAGCCGGTATCTTTCCCTCTGAATGGTGTTATTCCGGGCTGGACTGAAGGGCTGCAGCTGATGAAGGTTGGCGGTAAGGCGCGCCTGGTACTGCCTGCTGCACTGGCCTACGGTCCTGGTGGCATGGGTGAGGCTATCGGTCCTAATGAGACCCTGGTGTTTGAGGTAGAACTGCTGGATATTAATCCTGCAGAGTGAAGCACTGAATAAGAGCGTCTAATAGAAAACCACCCAACGGGTGGTTTTTTTTGGTGCGACAATAATTTTCATGATCGAAAATGTTAGTAATTCTGACTTTTATTGATAGTTCATCTGTATTTTTATTACAACATTATTTATCTGCTGTCTGAAAAAGCGGGTGAAGCTGCGTAAAAGTAGCGGCTTTCTGTACAGTGGGGAAACTGTTGCTACACTAATAGACTGAAAGTTAACTATATGGATTAAAAGAATAAAGAAGTGGAATGCTCTTTGCTGTGTATTAAGAGCTATAAGAATGCTGCTGAATACAGCGTTGCTTTTGTTATTCATTAATTCGTTACAAAGAGGAAGCATCCAATGAAGAAAACCCTGATTTCTGCTGCCGTTCTGATGGTTGCAATGACAGGTACCGCAATGGCGGGTACTTTGGAAACTGTGAAGGAACGTGGCGCACTTCAGTGCGGTGTAACGAGTGGTGTTCCTGGCTTCTCAGTGCCTGATGATAAAGGTAACTGGAAAGGCCTGGATGTCGATGTATGCCGGGCCGTGGCAGCGGCTGTGCTGGGCGATGCGACTAAAGTTAAGTATATCCCGCTGAACGCGAAAGAGCGTTTTACTGCGCTG
>NZ_JBNKYN010000120.1:0-9612 GCF_050300915.1 Amphritea sp. | reverse complement strand
GTCCCATTCGTCTAGTGGCCTAGGACACCGCCCTTTCACGGCGGTAACAGGGGTTCGAACCCCCTATGGGACGCCACTTTATCTTTTCGGTTTGTCTGATGACTACCCTTAACTGTTTTCAATGCCCATCCTGGGCAGCTTTTTCCCGCTGAACGTATTCTGTTTCCCGTGCATCGTATATACTGATGACTCAATGCTTATAAAAGCTCAATGATTTCATGGGTTAATCATTTTAATGATTTCGCTGATAAGGATGTCGTTGCTCTTGGTTGTGCTAAGCCTGTCCTCGGGACAGCTGCTGGCGGATTCAGTGATTGTCTCTCTGGATGTTAAAGAGCAAGCGATAAACAAAAACTTTCTTCTCGCTGCATTTTCAATGCGCATCACCCGTTGGCCGGATGGCAGGCCGATACGGGTTTTTGTGTTGCCTGACCGTAACGATCTGCATCAGCGGTTTGTAAAGCAGCATCTGCAAGTGTTCCCCTATCAGCTGCGAAATAATTGGGACCGTCAGGTTTATACCGGGACAGGATCGTTTCCGGTAACCGTGGACAACATGGAGGAGATGTATCGTATGGTTAGCCAAACCGAAGGATCGATTGGTTACATTGCTGAATCTTTTAAGTTAAATCTTGAAAAGGTGAGGGTTGTCGATGAATTTTAAATCCGTCTCGACTCTGCTGCTTTTCGGGTTCAGTGTCCACTGTGCAGCGGTTTATGCAAATGATTCAGAGAATCATAACCTGTCAGTTAATGGCTTTTTGACGCAGGGTTTTTTCTATACAGATCATAACAACCTGTATGGCGAAAGCCGTGATAATGGCAGTTTTGATTTTCATGAAATCGCTTTAAATACGGCCTATCGGTTTACCCCTAAGTTACGTGGTGCGTTACAGATAATGTCCCGGCAGGCGGGTAATGTCGATAATGGAGAGCCCAAGCTGGATTATGCGTTGTTGGATTATCGCTTTAATGATTCAGTGGAAAAAGCCGTTGGTGTGCGGGTAGGCCGCCTGAAGATTCCGTTTGGTTTTTACAATGAAACCCGGGATGTTGCTTTTAGCCGCCCGAGTATCATGCTGCCACAATCACTCTATTTTGATCAGGCCCGGGATCTGGAACTTTCGATTGATGGCGTAATTTTATACAGCTCTGTGGAAGTCCCCGGTGGCTGGCTCGATTTTGATCTGCTTTATGGTAGTCCGCAAACAGATACTAATGTGGAGTATGCCTACTTTGCGTTTGATGCTGCCGGTAAGTTTAATAAATCTGATGGTGTCATGGGGCGGGCTATCTACAGTGTTGATGGCGGGCGTATCCGGGTGGGGCTGACTGGCTCGGAATACCGGCTGGGCTATAAGCCGGGCAATAACCCTGCCTTGTGGAACGAGCTTAATAAGGGCGACCTTAAACTCAATGTTCTGGCCCTGTCAGGGCAGTATAATGCAGAAAACTGGAGTCTCACCGGCGAGTATATGTTGCATGAGCTTGACTGGCGTGAGCTGGGAGGTGTTTTCACTCTCAATCCGGTTACAACCATTGAATCTTACTATTTGCAGTTACAGTACCGCTTTAATTACAGCTGGGATCTGTTACTGCGCTATGATGATCTCAAACTGGATAAAGATGACCCCCGGGGCAAACAGAATAGTTTGCTGTTTTATACCCGGCCCGCGCATAATTTTTATGCTAAAGATCTGACGCTGGGTGTTGGCTGGAGACCGGTTCCAAAGTGGCTCTTCAGGGCTGAACTGCACAATGTTGAGGGTACTGGCTGGCTGGCAGAGCAGGATAATCCTGACGCATCTGCCTTGCGAAAATACTGGAATGCATTTTCATTACAGGCAACTTACCGTTTTTAAACAATGAAGTCGTGAGATAAAGCATTATGGATGGCGCTCACAGAAAGTTTTTAAGTCTCAGATGGAAGATCTTCATCCTGCTGGTGGTGGTACTGGTCGGGGTGCAGGGGATGTACGCCTTTTTTTCGCTGACACAGCTGAATGAACAGTTCAGACGGCAGCGTGAGCAGATCAATACTTCCGAGATTGCTCGCCTGGATGGTTCAGTGGAAGCCTCATATCAGCGTTTACTTGAGGCCGCTGAGCTGTTGCCGCTGATCGATAGCAGTCAGGATCAAGCGATTACACCGCTGGCCCGCCTGAGCCAAACCATTAATCTCAAGTTTGATGCATTCCAGTTAACCGGCTCGGTCAATGCCGCTTACCTCTATGACAGCCAGGCCCGTATGGTGGGTTTCTGGGGGGAGAAGGTACATATCCGTGAAGCCGATATTCAACAGGTTTACGATACCGAAAGACCCCTGCGAAAACTAACCTGCACATCGGTTTGCCTGCGGTATGTGGCGATCCCGATCCAGCTGGAAGGTAAAAAGCAGGGCGTGTTGATGGTGGGGCGCTTTCTTTACGATGTTATCTATGAAATAAAACAGCAGACCGCCCTCGATATTGGTCTGGTTCTGCAGGCGCCGGAAGGTGCTGGAGAACTGGGCAACTGGGGACTGTTGATTAACTCCCTGACCAATCGTTCACAAAATCAGGAAATTCTCGAGCAGGTTAGCCGGAAGCAGGCGTTTAAACCGGAAGGGGGCAGTTATGTTCTTGAGCATAATGATCGCTATTTTGAGGTGCTGTTTTCACCACTGAAAGGCGTCAGCGAAGGGAATGCTTACTGGGTGGTGCTTGATGATATCTCTGGCCACCTGTTAAGTATTCGCCAGAGCCTGATGAATTATCTGTTGCTCGGGGTTGGCGGTATTGTAACCGCCCTGATACTACTATCGTTATTGTTACAAAAGCCTATCCGTTTTTTTACGTTGCTGGCGCAGGAACTTTCTCAGCTAAGCCGCAGTGAATTTGGGCTGTTTCGTGAATCCCTGGAGCAGTTTCGTAAGCGGGATAAAACCTTTGGCGAAGATGAGCGGGATCTGCTGGTTAGCAGCGCCATACTGCTGAGTGAGCAGTTAGAAAGGCTGGAAGATGAAGTCGATGAACGCACCGATAGCCTGGAGAAAAGTCGTCAGGCGTTAACTAAAGAGCGTGATTTTCTCTTTGGGCTGCTGGAGACGGCGCCGTTGGTGATTATTACCCAGAACATCAAAGGGCAGCTGCGCAGCGTTAACCACTTTGGCTTGCGGTTGATGGACCTGGAAGGCAAGTCTCTGCGCAAAGCCAGTTTTATCGATACGCTGCAGCGGGAAGAGGAGCGTCAGGAGTTTCTCAACAATACCCGCCGACTGATGGACGGTCTGGAAGCGGAGGTGCGCACCGATAGTGTGCTTCTGGATGCGGTGGGTAACCGTCATGATCTTTCATGGCTGCATGTGCGCCTGCGGAACTCGCAGGGGGATGAACCGCTGATGCTGAGTATCGGCATGGATATCAGTGACCGGAAGCGCGCTGAACGTCGCCTGCAATGGTTGGCGAACCATGATCCACTCACCGAGCGACCAAACCGCCTGTTCTTTATGAGCTGCCTGAATGATGCGATTGAAAAAAGTCGGGGCCAGCATAGTAATGTTGCGGTTCTGTTCATTGATCTTGACCGTTTTAAAGAGGTGAATGACTCGCTGGGTCATAATGTGGGTGACAAACTCCTGAAAGTTGCCACCGGGCGGATCAGTGATTGTATCCGCGACACTGATCTGCTGGCCCGGCAGGGGGGCGATGAGTTTAGTGTCCTGCTCACCAGTGTCCGGGATCTGGAAGGGGCTGAAGTTGTTGCCAGTAAAGTTTTGCAGGCATTTCAGCAGCCCTTCTGGATTGGTGAATATGAAATAGTGGTCACCGTGAGTATAGGCATCAGTCTCTTCCCGGATCATGGCGTCGATGGTGCAACCCTGATCAAACATGCCGATGTGGCGATGTTTCAGGCGAAAGACTCCGGCAAGAACTGCTATTTCATCTATGATGTGGAGAAGGATCACCAGCGCTTTGAGCGCTTCTCTCTGGGGGCTGATCTGCGTAAAGCGATCCAGAACGATGAGCTGGTGCTCTACTATCAGCCTCAGGTTGATGCGCTCTCGAACCGGGTAATCGGTGTTGAGGCACTGGTTCGCTGGCAGCATCCGACCGCCGGGTTGCTGCCGCCGGATCGCTTTATCCCGTTAGCCGAAGAGCTGGATCTGATTATTCCGCTGGGTGAATGGGTGTTACGTGAGGCGTGTCAGCAGATGCAGGCATGGCTACAGATCGGCTTGCCGAGGATGACTATGGCGGTGAATCTGGCGGGACAGCAGATCGCCCATGAACGGCTGATCAAAAGTGTCGAGGAAGCCCTGAGTAGCTCTGGCCTCAGCGCAGACTGTCTGGAGCTTGAAGTCACCGAAAACTTTGTGATTCAGCAACCGGAAGTCACCGTGGGTAAGCTCACCTATCTGCGTGATCAGGGGATTACTCTGGCGATGGATGACTTTGGTACCGGCTACTCTTCGCTGAGTTATCTGAAGAAGTTACCGATAGACCGGCTGAAAATTGATCGTAGTTTTGTTAAAGATATCGGTGTGGATCGTGGTGATGAGTCCATCATTAAGGCAACCCTGGCGATGTGTCACTCCCTGGGACTGGAAGTGGTGGCCGAGGGGGTGGAGACCACCGAGCAGCTGAATTTTCTGTTGGACAATGGTTGCCATATCATTCAGGGCTACTACTACAGTAAGCCCCTGCCGCCGGAAGCATTTATGGATTATATCTGCAGCCGGCAGCAACAACTGGATGGGGCAAAACAGTTGCCCTGATGGACTCAGGCACTGTGCACACTTCAGTGGCTTTAAAACTAAAGCCCTGAAACGCTGAAGGTATGACGCGGGTTAGTTTTGCCCAAAAACACTGGCGCGGCTATTGATATAGTCAAACTCTTCGCCCCGTTCTTCGGCTGCAAAGCGCAGCTCGTCTAAGCGCTGAAATTTTTCGATCTCATCATCAGGCATGTTGTGCAGCCCGCTGCCGCCAAAAAACCACAGCAGGTCACGGGCAATCAGGTGGGCCAGTTGCGGATACATGCGGAATGCCCGCTCCATAAACAACTCACCATCTGCGTATGCCTGCTCCTCACCTTTCTCAAAATCATGGATCAGCTGCTGAAAATCAAGAATAAACTGCTCCTCTTCGGCGGTGATATCTTCGAGGGTGAACGGCTCCTGACGGATAAAGTTGTTATAGGCGATTTTCAGGAAGTTGAGGTGATGAAACTGATAAGGTGTCATAGCGTTCCGAAGCGGTTAGGGTATTCAGGAAAACACTATTTTAACCCAGAATTTAACAGGCGGTAACCGTTGAAAAATGGGTTATTTGCCCCAATCTATCTTCTCTAATCACGATTTTTCCTATTTTTTTAGTACTTCCCACAGGATCCAACAGGAAACTGCATGACAACTGCGCTCTCCATAAAAGACCTGCGCAAGGTCTACAATAACGGCTTTGAAGCCCTGAAAGGGATCTCTTTTGATGTTCAGGAAGGGGATTTTTTTGCACTGCTAGGCCCTAATGGTGCTGGTAAATCAACCACCCTGGGTATCGTCTCATCACTGGTGAATAAGAGCTCCGGTCAGGTCGAAGTGTTTGGCTATAACCTCGATACCGACGCCAGTAAAGCGAAGTGTGAACTGGGCGTAGTGCCACAGGAATTCAACTTCAATATGTTTGAGAAGGTCGAGGATATCGTCATCACTCAGGCGGGTTATTACGGCATTCCGGCGGCAGAGGCAAAAAAACGCAGTGAGTTTTATCTGCGTAAACTGGGGTTATGGGACAAGCGCAACGAACCGTCGAGAAGTCTGTCCGGGGGGATGAAACGCCGCCTGATGATCGCCCGGGCACTGATGCATGAACCGCGCCTGCTGATTCTGGACGAGCCGACCGCCGGTGTGGATATCGAATTGCGCCGCTCTATGTGGGAGTTTCTGCGGGAGATTAATGCCAAAGGCACCACCATTATTCTCACCACTCACTATCTGGAAGAAGCTGAAAGTCTGTGCCGCAATATCGGTATTATTGATCGCGGTAAGATCATCACCAACACCAGTATGCGTGAGCTGCTGCAACAGCTGAATACCGAAACTTTTATTCTGGATATCGGCCCGGCGCAAACTGAGTGTCCGCAGCTGGATGGCTATCAGGTCACGCTACAGGGCGACCATACCCTGCTGGTGGATGTGGAAAAATCTCAGGGGCTGAATCAGGTATTTGCTCAGCTGTCAGAGCTGGGGATTGAGGTGACCAGTATGCGCAATAAGAGTAACCGTCTGGAAGAGTTGTTTGTCTCACTGGTGGATAAAACCCTTGGGGATAAAGTGAAGGGAGGTGCTGCAGATGAATAACCGGCAACTGTTTATCGCCTTCTGGACCATTCTGGTCAAAGAGGTTCGTCGTTTTACCCGTATCTGGGCGCAGACGCTGCTGCCGCCAGCGATCACCATGACGCTCTACTTCATTATTTTCGGTAATCTGATCGGCTCCCGAATCGGGCAGATGGGCGGCTTCAACTATATGGAGTTCATCGTCCCCGGCCTGATCATGATGTCGGTGATCACCAACTCCTATGGCAATGTGGTGTCCTCTTTCTATAGCACCAAGTTTCAGCGCCATATTGAAGAACTGCTGGTGTCACCCACCCCCAACTGGATTATTCTCAGTGGCTATGTGATTGGCGGCTCTGTGCGTGGCCTGCTGGTGGGGCTGATTGTCACCCTGTTATCGCTGTTTTTTACCGACCTCTATATTCATAACTTCTGGGTGATCGTCTCGGTGGTGTTTCTCACCGCCATTCTGTTTTCGCTGGGAGGCTTTATCAATGCGGTGTTCGCTAACAGCTTTGACCATATATCGATTATTCCGACCTTCGTACTGACGCCACTGACCTATCTGGGTGGGGTGTTCTACTCGATCAGCCTGCTGCCGGAGTTCTGGCAGCACGTGTCGCAGATCAACCCGATACTCTATATGGTCAACACCTTCCGCTACGGTATCCTTGGCGTCAGTGATATTAATATCGGCGTTGCTTATGCCATGATCATCGGTGTGATTGTTATACTGTTCAGTTATTCAATGTACCTCCTGAATACAGGAAAAGGGATCAGGCAGTAAGCGAGGCGGTTATATGAAAGGTCATCAGACAGGTTTAGAGCATGCGCCTCTGGGTGCCGAGACGCAGTATATCAATCAGTACGATGCATCGCTGCTGTTCCCGATTGCCCGGCATCTTAACTGGCAGTCGCAAGGGGTCGAACGCAGTGCACTGCCGTTTCAGGGCTGCGATATCTGGAACGGGTATGAAATTTCCTGGCTTAACAGCCGGGGTAAGCCGGTGGTGCGACTGGCTGAATTTCGTATTCCGGCGGATAGTGCCAATATCATTGAATCAAAGTCCTTTAAACTCTATCTCAACACCTTCAACCTGACCCGGTTTGCTTCTGTGGCCGAGGTACAAAAACGGATGGCCGAGGATCTGTCCGCTGCCGCCAGAGGGCAGGTTGAAGTATTTCTAAAGCCTCTGGATAGCAGTGAGCCGATCAGTGGTTTTAAAGGCGAGTGTCTGGATGAGTTGGATATTGAAGTCACTGATTACAGTCCTGCTCCCGAGCGTTTGAAAGCAGCGGGAGAGGTGGTGTCAGAATCGCTTTACAGCCATCTGCTGAAATCCAACTGCCCGGTTACCGGTCAGCCGGACTGGGCCAGTATCGCGATTGAGTATCGTGGCCCTGCGATTGACCGTGAGGGGTTGTTGCAATACCTGATCTCTTACCGTGAACATGGCGACTTTCATGAGCAGTGTGTAGAGTCGATCTTTATGGATATCTGGAATCATTGTCAACCGGAGGCGCTGACCGTCTATGCTCGCTATTTGCGCCGGGGTGGGCTGGATATTAACCCATGGCGCAGCAGTGAGGCTGGACAGCCTGACAACCTGCGCTTAAGCCGTCAGTAACCACCGTTATTAATAGGAGAGACCATGAACGCACTGGAAAATTTGCACCAGCGGGTATCAATCCCGGCACTGGAAGGCCCGGGTCCGACGCCGGAGCAGCTGGAAAATATGTACCGTGCCGCATTGCGTGCCCCTGACCATGGTGCGATTCAGCCCTGGCGGTTTCTCAATGTACAGGACGACGGGCGTCACCGCTTAGGCGAACTCTTCCTGCAAGCGGCTGCAGAAGGAGGGACACTGTCTGCAGAGCAGCAGGCTAAATATCTCAATATGCCGTTAAGGGCACCGCTGATTATTGTGGCTATCGCGGCGACTAAAGAACACCCCAAGGTGCCCCGTTCAGAACAGGTGATCGCGGCTGGCTGTGCGGTGCAGAATATGCTGCTGGCAGCTCATGCCCAGGGATTAGGCGCCATCTGGCGCACCGGTGAATTTGCCTACAATACAACCGTGATGGCGGGTTTAGGTTTACAGCAGGGTGAAGAGATTGTCGGCTTCCTCTATGTGGGTACGCCGATGCGTGAACGCACTCCGCCTGAGGTGGATATCAGCGCATTTGTCAGCGACTGGGGCTGATTTGTCGTTTGCAAACGTCACAAGAGGATAGGGTATGAGTGAGCATCAGCAAACCGCAGAGCAATTTCTTGACTGGCTGAAAGGTCAGATACCGCTGATCACTCATATGGGGCTGGCCGAACCCTCTTACGATGGTGTTTCACTCACCCTGTCTGCTGCCCTGGCGCCCAACGTCAATGATAAAGGCACCGGTTTTGGCGGTTCACTGGCGACGCTTGCGACTCTTTGTGGCTGGGCGCTGGTGACCCTCTATCTGCGACAGCAGGGGCGTGACTGTGATGTGATGATTCGCGACAGTCAGCTTAAGTATCTGTTGCCGGTGACCGGAGACTTTAGCGCAATAACCCAACTGCCTGAGCAATCAGAGCTGGATGGCTTTATGAGCTTTATGGACAGTAAAGGCCGTGGCCGTCTTAATCTTGACGTTGAGATCTGTCAGGGGGATAAAGTAGCGATGACATTAAGCGGTGCCTATGTGGCGGTGGAAAGGGTTAAAAATCCGTAGTTCGTGGCTCGAACGTCACAGAAAGCGTGACTTGCTCGTGGCTCGAAAGAGCGGGCTGGCTTCATATTTAATCTGATGATGTTTGCTTACCTCGTTCTCACGTTTAAGAAACTTCATCGCTGATTTAAGAAGGCTCTTCCGAGCTACGAGCTACGTCTTTTTACTTCAAAACAACACTCTGAATCACAATCGGTTCTAATGGGACGTTCTGGTAAGGCCCCTGACGGCCGGTCTGCACATGGCCGATCTGGGTGATCACATCCATTCCACTGATTACTTTACCGAATACGGTGTAGCCTGGGCTTGGGCCGTTGGCATTGAGGCGGTCGTTGTTTTTCAGGTTGATAAAAAACTGTGAAGTGGCGCTGTGAGGGTCATTGGTGCGGGCCATAGCGATGGTGCCGCGCATATTGGGCAGGCCGTTAACCGATTCATTCGCTACCGGGGGCAACGTATCTTTGCGTTCCATATCGACGCTGAAACCACCACCCTGAATCATAAAGTTATCGATCACCCGGTGGAAAATCGTATCGGTGAAAAAACCGTTTTCAACATAACGCAGAAAGTTGGCCACGGTCAGCGGCGCC
>NZ_JBNKYN010000119.1:0-9630 GCF_050300915.1 Amphritea sp. | reverse complement strand
GTCAGATTAAACGGGCCAGTTACCGTCTGTGCAGTGACATCGCCGCTTAGAGTGATATTATCGATCAGCGACAGACTATCCCTGAAAGTCTGTGTTCCAGCGTTAATATCAACACCCAGAACCACTGCCTGATCAAAGACGATCCCACTCAGCGCCTGTGTTGCACCAATATCCTGGGCCAGGCTGACCACCGGAGCATCCAGCTCCAGTCGATGCGCACCATTGATCGAATCGTTGAAGTTGAGGGCAGAACCTGTGAGGACCGCATCACCGGTCAGTGTCACCGCCCCGATATAGGTTTGATCAGTAAGGGTGGTAATATTCGCCCCTAGATTGCTCGTACCGGTCACCAAAACACTATTGGCATCAATGGCACCCCGGATATCTGCAGCTCCATCAATCGTAAAATCATAAGACCCAAGCACTTGACCAGTAGTAACGGTAGAACCGCTAAGAACTACATCATCACCCAGTATCATGAGCCCTGCATAATTCTGAGTTCCGGTCGTGTGGATTCCGGATAAGATCTGACTATTAACCAGAACATCCAAACTTTTCAGGTCAACAAAACCATTCAGATCGGCGGTGCCATCAATAGTTAGACTAAATGGACCATTAATAGCCTGAGTCGAAACGCCCCCTGTCAGAGTGACATCATTTGTCAGCGTTAGACTATCCATAAAATTCAGGTAGTCTGCTGAAAGATCGCCTCCAACATAAGCAGCCTTGCTCAGAGTAATTCTGGAAAGTGACTCCGTGCTGCCAACATCGGCTAAGAAATTAACATCTGCGTTCAGCCTGAGCTTATGGGCTCCATCAACTGTACCAATAAAATCTACACTGCTTGCTGTTAACTTCGAATCAGACGTTAGCGTAACTTCTCTTCCATAAGTCTGGCCGCCAAGGGTAGTCACATTGGCGCCCAGAGTAGTGCTGCCATTAATAACAAGACTCTCGGCACTCACTACATCAATTATCTCTGCATTACCGCTGACTGCTATCGTATTAGCCGAAACAGTAGAAGCAAATATTGCATCCTGACTAACCAGCAGATCATTTACATTCAAAGCCCCACTAAAAACAGCGTTCCCTGAAGCCCCTTCAATATTCAGATTAAAGGGTCCTCTTACTGATTGAGCTGTCACATCACCGGTCAGGGTTACATTGTCTGACAACGTAAGATTATCCATGAAGTTCAGAAAGCTTGCGGAGATATCCACTGCTAAAGTGGCAGCATTACTAATTGTTATCCTCGACAAAGACTCCCTTTCACCGACATTTTCTGAAAAAATCGTATCTCCAATAAGTCTGAGTTTATATCCACCATCCACTCTATTATTAAAAATAATCGTATCAGCTTTCAATTTTGAGTCGGCGGTTAGTACTACATCACCACTGTAGTTTTGAGTTCCCATATTAGTAATATTGGCTCCCAGATTAATCTGGGGATTCCCGTCTGGAAAAACAGGAGTCACTGCTAACGAGCCAGCAATAAAATTCAAACTACCAGAACCACCATTGGTAATCGTGCTGTTAATATAAATATCATCCCCAGCCTCAAGTGTAAGGCTGCTAATGGTTCCAATACTTATCGCACTGTCGACCGTTATATCATCAGAAGCCTGTAATATTAAATCAGTCGTCCCAACCAGGTTGATAATCGTGTCATTATCAATCAAACTGGATGCCCCTCCGAACAAAAAATCATCAGGAGTTGATAGTCCAGGAATGTCTCCAACTGTCAGGTTTTGAGGATCCAGCAACAGCTGTCCTTTATTACCATGTTTAGCACTCAGGTCGACCCGACCGGTAAAGTCTAATGCTTTTTTACCCGACACTTCTGAGAAACCACCATCGCCCCGTTCCCCCTCCCCCTGAGCACTGATTTGTCCGTGGTAGCGGGTATTGTTATCCGCCCAGACAATAACCCGACCACCATCACCATTACCGGTAGCATCCGCTTTTATTTCAACATGTTTTCCGACGAACGTATCGGATGCATTTGTAATCTCAGGATTCTTACCCTGAAAATCGCCACCGATGCGAACCTTACCACCACCCGTTTTTCCGGAAGCATCAATAACAGCATTATCTGTCAGGGCAACACGATCCCCCAGCACATCAACATCACCGCCCTTACCATCAGCAGAAGTAGCCATCAGGCTACCGCTGTTAATAGTATCGCCACCGGTACCCAGAAGACGGATAACACCACCTTCATTACTCACTTTACCCGCACGAATCACACCGGTATTGTTAACAACACGGGTGAAAACATCCTGGGCGGCTTTTGCCGTTAAAAATACTTCTCCACCCTGCGCTTCAATCACGCCACTATTAACAACCGCATCACCTGACCCGGCAATCGTCTCTTTATCAATACGTAACTGGAGTAAACCATCGCCATCAAAATCGATCGTGACCGCACGGCCAGAGGCAAGCTCAACATGACCTTTCTCGGCAATGATGACTCCCTGGTTGTCAACCTGACCGGCAATCAGAGCAACCGACCCACCCGTGGCCGCCTGAATCAGCCCCTTGTTAACAATCACTCCCGTGCTGTTGCTACCATCTAAAATCAACTTTCCGGACTGGAAGGCGACATCATCCACATCAAGAGTCGTGGCAACAAAGGAGTTAACATCCACCTGAGAGTTGGGACCAAACACCATCCCGTTACGATTTTGCAAAACCATCAGTTTGAGATTTGCATTCCCCTCAATTCGTCCCTGAATATCGGAAGCTTTAACATCCTGGATTTTATATAGAACAGAGGAACCGGAAATTTGTGCGTTATGCTGCAACAGCTCATTACCAGCCAGATCCAGCCGTGAAACGGAAGCAACCATCACTTTACTTTTCTGAGTAACGATATTGGTGTTAGAGTCCGGCCTTGAGATACTCCCTGAACCGGAAGAAACGTTAAAATTATCAACTGCTGCATGTGCTCCGTTGAGTAACATCAAGGAGCCAGCGCCTGTCGCACCAATCGCTTTAATGACCTGTACAAGCGGTTTCAGTTTCCATTCCATGGAGCATATCCTTTTAACGTTTCAACCAGCTTAGCTACATCGCCAAGCTGAGTAATTTATATTGCAGATATTTTTATGATGCAGTCAGAATCAGAACAGATAGTTCAGTTCACCATAAACCTGGGGATCACGATCATTCGAAGCCGCCCTGTCACCCAAGGGTGTTGCAACTGTTAAGGTGGCAGTAAATGACTCAGCAGGCATCAGGCGTAAACCAACCCCAAGACCACTCAGGTCTATTTGAGACTCTTCCCCCAGCAGCGCATTATTCTTATAACCATGAGCATAATCCGCAAACAGCATCAGCTGTAAAACCTCTCCCCAGGTACGATTATTAAAGGCAGGCTGATCTGCAAATCCAGGCGCATTACTGATTAACTCTACACCTGTATAAAAGCCGGAGTCAGCCAGATACTCGCCGTTTGGATATGCCCTGACACTGTCAAATCCACCCATGCTAAACTGTTTAACCGAGAATAATGAATCTGGAGAATACTGCGCATTGAGCTTAAGAATTAGAGCATTATTATCGGACAGTCGCTGATAGCGGGACAGATTCAATTCAACCAGATTGTAATCTGCTGGAGCGGGGCCTTCGGAAGTAGCACGGCTGGCATCAGGATCATTATTCTCCATCGCCCCAAGAACACCGGCAAAACCGTGCTGCACAGACATTTCGCCCCGGGTAAATCCACCACCAAATATGTTATCCGAGAAATCATAACCATAGGTGGCGACCAGAGCCGTTAACTTATCAGCATTACTTTGCACGGAGTCCTGGGTATTTTTAGCCTGATCATGAACCAACTCAGCCTTGACATAACTATTCCGGGTGCGACTGCGTCCAAGCTGCTTTCTCAGCCCCACTTTCCATTGTTTTGATTTACCCGCAAAAGCAAATGCAGCCAGATCACGACCAATGCCATAATCACTCTGATGGTAATGCAACGAAACGATATAATCTGAGCTAATGGGGCTAAACTCGTAAGTGACACCCGCATACTTCGCATTATCAACGGAGTATTCGCCTTCAACTTCCGGCTTATTTTGCACGATAAGATTAAATCCAAGTTTATCTGCAAAGCCAAAGGGATTATTCACAGTCAGATCCAGCCCCAGACGCTCTTCACCGGAGTATTGTGACCCTTTATTATCCAGATAGAGGGCACCGGACACTCGATCCTCACTATTAATATTAATTAACATTTTAGTGGAACCGACCAGATCCCCAGGCTCAAGCACACCGGAAATATCAAGCCCGGGATAATCCAGCACGGTTAGTAGCGAAGCTTCAATATCTGATTTATTAAGTGGTTTACCTATCTGATCAGCAAAAACACGGCTTATTGTTTCAGCGTCATATGAAGAATCACCAGAGACTTCTATTTCGCTTATCTCGCCCATAAGCAGATGCAATTCTACAGTATTATTCACTACATCCTGAGCGGGTACATAGGCCGTTGCCAGCACCAGCCCCTTGCTGCGGTAATAGTTCGTAATATTATCCGCCAACTGTTGCAATCGCCCCAGTGTAAAGCGGGCATTATTCTCTACCATTGCAGACATCAGCATCTCGATGACCACTTCATCGTCCACCAGCGTCTTAATATTCTTTGAAGGGACCAACTGATATAAATTCAGCACATTAACATCAAAAAGTGGGCCCGCATTCAAATCAACCGGGCGATCCTTTCGGGGAGGGATACTCAGATCAAGATCTTTAGGGGGTAGTAGCGGCTTCTTAAACACCTGAGGCGCTGCGCTTCCAGTCAACAACCCATCAGGAGTCGCTGCATATATACTACAGGCCAGCAGACTTCCTAGCCCCCCCACAAGAAACCTTTGTATTAGAGTATTCAACCAAACGGTTTTATTCATTATCTCTACTCATCCCTGTAAACGTTTAACTTTCCATATTATTGATGCAAACCCTGACAGTTAACGCATCGATAGTACTTTATGTATTTGCCGAACCTGCTCTTCATATACGCGCGAAAATTCATCACCATACAAGCCATGGAAACTATCCTGAGCTTCATGCTGTAACTGCTGATATGCAGTCGTATACAGATCCCAATAGCGGCTCTTTCTTGATAACGTAAAGCGAACGTTTAACTGTGACTCTAATGCTGCAGGTTCGAAGCGTTTAAGCAGTGCAGTCAGCGCGGCCTGCATACCTGACATCACCGCTACCTGATGCGCTTTTACATCAACCACACCTTCGAGTACCGCTTCCTGAGGACCGAGATACCCTTCCGAATGAGTTAACATAATTAACATTGCCTCTTCGATACTGTGGCAAAATTTTAAAGGGTTATTCCTCACAGCCCCTATGCGCGTCACGTCCATACCAAACTCCCGCTTAATATCACTACGGGTCTGAAGGATCTCCATGGTTCCCTTGGTAAGAATCTTCAGCATCTCTCCTGCGGAGTGCATAATTTCAACTTTATTTCTGCCAATCAGATCTTCAGGCTTGAGTCCAAGCCCTTCAAGAAATGCCCGTATAGCACGACTATCTATA
This sequence comes from Amphritea sp., assembly GCF_050300915.1. Taxonomy (GTDB): domain Bacteria; phylum Pseudomonadota; class Gammaproteobacteria; order Pseudomonadales; family Balneatricaceae; genus Amphritea. Next base: position 4,074 of record NZ_JBNKYN010000119.1, on the reverse strand, counting down.
TGGAGTTCAGTACTATTTAGGTCAGAGCTATTTAAATCAGATCCTTGCTCGTCTGGCTGATCGACACTCACTGAATCAGTCATATCTATTGATGCAGAAACAGGTTCAGTCCTAACCTGGACGTGACTCTCAACAGGCTCAATACTAACCGGAACAGCAATTGTCCTCGACTGTAGTAGGTTTGCTGATTCAAAATTATCGGGCACATCTGATAACGACTCGCTTAATAGGTCAGTTTCATCAGCAGAGATACCCGTATATTGAGAAAGATCAGAAAAATCAAACGGACTCTGATCATCCGTATCTACACTGACTTGCTGTTTTGGAGCGCGATAAAAATCGGCGGTATTGCCAAGCGGAATATTTGGTAAGGGTGCTACACGGGATACGGAATGCTGTTCTACGAAATCGGCTTCGGGTTCAGCAAAGAAGTCATCGATAGAGAACGAGTCCTGATTGATCTGCTGATGCCGCACAGGGAGATCATCTTCCACAGAGACCAAGAGCTGATTTTCGCCAATAATAAGACTATCACCATCCTGCAGCTTATGACGCTGACCGCGGGTGATAAACTGACCAGCATTTAGCTGAGTACCAGGAGAACTGGTGTCTTCGAGATAGTAGCTACCTGAAATCTGGTAGCAGCGAACATGATAACGTGAACAATACCGATCAGGGTCTTCCAGGACAATATCATTATCGTCAGCTCTGCCCAAGGTAAATTCCTCACCGGAAAAAACCTTCTCTACTTTTCTTGCGGGAGCGATACCCCTGAAAGCAATCAGAGTAATTCTAATCTTCACCGCCAACCATCCATAGTAAGTACGTCCTAATTGAAAACTGTCCCTGTTCTCGCGAGAGTGCACATTTGGCCACAATCCGCAATGAAGGTCAACCGACCCTGATCAGCGATAAGCGTCGCACAGTCAAATTTCTGTCGAAAAACAATCATACAAAAAAGCCCCCTTACGGAGGCTTTATCACATTCGCATGTTTCAGAGATTATCCAATCCCTGCTCGACCATCGCCACAGCCCGGAATATAGCCCGGCCTTTATTCATGGTTTCATCCCATTCGGAACTGGGCACCGAATCCGCCACAATACCGGCACCGGCCTGGATATGCAGCTGGCCGTTTTCAATCACCGCGGTACGGATGGCGATTGCGGTGTCCATATTGCCATTCCATGAGAGGTAGCCGACAGCACCGCCATAGATTCCCCGTTTAACCGGCTCCAGCTCGTCTATAATCTCCATTGCGCGGACTTTAGGTGCTCCACTCAGGGTGCCCGCCGGCAGTGTCGCACGCAGTACATCCATCACGGAGACATCGGGTTTTAGCTGTCCGATAACATTGGAAACGATGTGCATTACATGGGAATATCGCTCAACCACCATCTGTGCAGTCAGTTCAACCTTGCCGATTTGTGCGACCCGGCCGACATCATTGCGCCCCAGATCGATCAGCATCAGGTGTTCTGCAAGTTCCTTCGGATCGGCCAGCAGCTCTTTCTCCAACGCCAGGTCTTCAGCCTCGGTTTCACCCCGGGGCCGGGTTCCGGCAATAGGGCGAACAGTGACCACATTGTCTTCCACCCGCGCCAGAATTTCTGGAGATGAACCGACAACATGGTGATCCCCCAGGTGTAAAACATACATGTAAGGAGAAGGGTTCAGGCAGCGCAGAGCACGGTAGAGATCAAGAGGGCTGCTGGTAAACGGAATAGTCATCCGCTGCGAGATGACGGTCTGCATCACATCGCCTGAGAGTATGTATTCCTTGATCCGTTCAACAGAATCTTTGAACTGCTGTTCACCAAAACTGGACTTGAACTCTGATTCAGACACCTGACGACGCTCTGCTGCCTGAGTTTCCTGATGGGGTACGGAAAAACGCAGTCGGGTAACCAGTTCATCCAATCGCAGTTGTGCCTGACTCAAAGCGTCCTCTTCGGCAGGATCAGCATGACTGATCAGTATCAACTTCCCACTGAGATTATCAAAGACGACCACCTCATCTGAAACCATCAGCAGAATGTCCGGCGTTCCGATGACGTCTTCCGGGGTACTGTCTGCCAGTCGTTTTTCCACATAACGAACACAGTCATAACCAAAATAACCGACCAGTCCACCATTAAAGCGCGGCAGACCCGGCCATTCAGCCACCCGGTAACGGGCCTGAAACTGTTCGACAAACGCCAGGGGATCATCCACTTCGGACTGTTCTACCACTTCACCGTCTGACTCAATCCGTACACTGTGGCCAAAAACTTTCAGCACCGTCCTACAAGGCAGGCCGATAATGGAATAACGCCCCCACTTTTCACCGCCTTCAACAGACTCTAGCAGATAACTGTAGGGCTGATTGGCCAGTTTCATATAGGTGGAAAGAGGGGTATCCAGGTCCGCTAGTACTTCACGTACCACCGGGATGCGATTAAAGTTCTGAGCCGCCAGCTCAGCAAACTGTTCAGGTGTCATGGTCTGTTCTCGTAACAACTCTGAGATATGTTCTACAAAGTTTTTGCAATCTATTCCGGGTGATTATTCAGGCACGCCGGGCGTAATAACTGATAAGCGGGGTTCAGTTACGCCATCGCCAACGCTCCCCCACATAGAGGGAGCAGATGTTTATATCCATAGGGGCTAACAAATCTGACACAGTGATTCCAGACAATCGTTAATTCAGAGATCCAACCTTATAGCAGCCCTCTCCCTGAATCAACCGGGTCAGTTATCCACAGGACTGTTTTTTAAGCCTATAGCCTGCTTCCCCTGATCATTTTCATCTACTCTGTCAGAGTTTCGAGCGCTACGTAAAGCCCAGCTGAGTATCAGGTAACCCACCACAGCAGAAATGATTGATCCCACCAGGATCGCCAGACGGTCAGCAGCGCCATAAAGATCCTCTGCTCCCTGATAGGCCAGCGAATCAATAAACAGGCTCATAGTAAAACCGATACCGGTAAGCACAGAAACACCATAGAGCATCAGCCAGGTTGCCCCCTTTGGCTTCTCTGCCATACCCAGTCGAATCCAGCACCAGGAAAACAGAAACACCCCCACCTGCTTGCCCACAAACAGGCCCAGCAAAATACCCAGAGGCACGCTGCTAAAGAGTTGTGAGAAAGAGATACCCGACAGATCAACCCCGGCATTCACAAACGCAAACAGTGGAATAATAGCGAATGAAACCCAGGGGTGCAGTGCATGCTCAAGTTTTTTCAGTGGCGACTCACCCTCCTCCGTATCGTTATTGGGGATTGCCAGTGCCAGCACCACTCCAGCCAGTGTCGCATGCACTCCGGACTTCAGCACACTGACCCACAGGACGACACCGACAATCATATAAGCCGCCACCCGGACCACGCCAAGGCGATTCATCAGCACCAGTACAGCGATCGCTGCTGCCGAGATCAACAGTGAATGAGTTGCCAGATTCTCAGTATAAAACAGCGCAATCACAATGATAGCACCGAGATCATCCATGATGGCCAGGGTCATCAGAAACAATTTCAGCGATGCAGGCACCCGGGGTCCCAGTAGTGACAGAATACCCAGGGCAAAGGCAATATCGGTCGCGGTAGGTATCGCCCACCCCTGCAGATCAGTGGTGCTGCCATCGATATTAACCAGATAAAACACCAGTGCAGGAACGGCCATACCACCGATGGCGGCGATCCCTGGCAAACTCACCTGAGACAAACTTGATAGTTGTCCTCCCTGAATCTCCCGCTTGAGTTCCAGACCCACCAACATGAAAAACATCGCCATCAGACCATCATTGACCCAATGCAACAGTGATTTTTCCAGCCCCAGCGAACCGATCCTGACTTCGCCTTTGATACGCCAAAACTCGTAATACTCATTTGACCAGGGCGAATTGGCAAAGATCATCGCCAGTACCATCGCCAGAATCAACAGAATGCCGGTCGCCGCTTCAAACTGGAAAAATTCCTTGATCAGTTTCTTCATTATAATTCCCGCGCAAAAAAAACCCGGCCTTGGGCGCCGGGTGAATGTTTGGATGAGAGTCCATTTACTTAAGACTGGAGGAGTCTTACAACATACTTAC
>NZ_JBNKYN010000118.1:0-9875 GCF_050300915.1 Amphritea sp. | reverse complement strand
TCTATCTGCGAATTCGACTGGTGCCTCATCCACTGTTTGATGTCGAGGGGCATAACCTGATTATCACCGTGCCGGTGGCTCCCTGGGAGGCGGCGCTGGGTTGTAAGGTAACCATGCCAACGCTGACGGGCGAGATTAAACTGACCATTCCGGCCAACAGTCAGAGTGGTCAGCGTCTGCGGGTGAAGGGTAAAGGACTGCCCGGTCGCCAGCATCAGGGGGACCTTTATGCGGTCTTAAAAGTGGTGATGCCCCCGTCAGGGAGCGAGTCTGCCAGGACTCATTGGCAACAGCTGGCGGAACTGACACCTTTCGATCCCCGAGCCGAGTGGAGTGATGCATCATGAGCGATCAGCAAGCAACCTACCTGAGTTTCTCCGAGCTCTGCCTGCAAACCGGTGTGGCCGAAAGTATGGTCGTTGAGATTATCGAACAGGGTATTGTCGAGCCGGTTGGTGATACCCCCGGTGAGTGGCTGTTTAGCCCCGCGATGCTGGTTCTGACGAAGAAAGCGGTGCGCCTGCATCGTGATCTGGATGTCAATTGGGCGGGCATCGCCCTGGCAATAGAGTTACTCAATGAGGTTGAGCAGTTGCGCGAACAGAATCGCTATCTGCAGAGTCGTCTGAGCCGCTTTGTCGATTTGTAAACGGCTCTCAGGCGATGTGCGAAAGGGCGTTTATGCGCCCTTTTCTCCGCCTGGCCTGGAACACTTGTCAGGCCTGTATCGTTTCCAGCAGCGGGATCGAACGGGTGACGATCCAATAGGCTGACACCATCAGCGTGAACACCGATACGTAGACGTACAGCGGCCTTTCGAAGGTCAGATATCTTTTACACATTGCGGTTAAGACAAACGCCAGACTGTAGATAAACAGTTGCCCCGCTTCGATACCGATATTGAACGATAGCAGGTTAATGGCGCTGGTTTGTGAACCCTCTTTAGCCAGCTCGTTAAACACAAAGGAGAAGCCAAAGCCGTGGATAACGCCGATAATCAGTATCGGGGTAGTGCCGATATGCTGCGCTTTCTGGCACAGCAACAGGATTGCAGTGACGCAAATAGTCAGTGCAATAAGCAGTTCGATGCCCGGGGTGAACGCTGGAGATGAGATCGCCAGATTATGACCGAACAGCAGGCTGAATGAGTGCCCCAGAGTGAATGCGGTGGCCAGTGACAGCAGTCTGATAAAGCCAGTAGCACTGAAAAACAGTAACAGGATAAACAGTATATGGTCGGTGCCAATCAGTATATGACTGAAACCGCTGTTAAACCCATTGATCAGTTTACTGGTTAACGTCGGCAGGCGGGTGGTTGAATAATCGAGAATCCCAACGGTGGTGACAGATGTTTTCTCACCATCCCGATAGAGGTTAATAATATTCGCCAGGCGGTTAATGGCATTGAATCTATCCCCCAGAATACTGCTGATATTGATTTCATCGGTGTTTAATGAGGTATCCACTAGCCGCAGCCGGATATCCAGACCCGCGTCGAATAGCGAGAGGGCATCCTCACTGATCGTAATATCGCCGTTAAAGTTGCTCTGGGCGGTGTCTAAACTACTGAAGGGTTTACGGCTGTCGGAGTTGAAAATATTGATCGATTCAATACGATAATTCTGGCTCTTACCCTGTTTTTTTATGCGGTATCCTGATGAGATCAACTGTTTTAATCGTTCCAGGTTGGTTTTGATCTCGCTGTGATTGAGCAGATATTCAGTGTTCTCTGCAGTGGCGACTCTGTGAGTAAACGGGATCGCCTGCTGACTCTTTATCCCTTGCCAGCTGTTATCCAGAAGCACCAGCGGGAGTGGCATACGCAGCAGAATAACGGTGTCTTGATGTTCCTGATACAGGTGGATAATTCTGGGCTCAAAGTGGGTGAAATGAGCGTTAGCCGCGGCGCTAAACAAGGCACATATCGTGGGGAAAAACAGGGTGAGTATTGTCTTCATAATCGGTACCGTTTTGGCTAATAGCATTACCCGAAGGTGATGCTATTAGTGACCGTATTTGTAAGTTGAATCGCTAAGATATTATCAGTAGCGAGGGTCCCACATTCTGCCTCCCATCTCTTTCTCATAGCCCTGCCCATATGGGTAGCTGACGATCTCCAGCTGCATGCCCCATGGCGCCATAAAGTACACCCAGGTCAGTCCTTTCATGCCGGTATCAGTGAAGGTATGTGGCTTGCCCAGCACTTTAATCCCTTTCTCTTCCAGGTACTTAACGGCAGGCTCCATGTCGTCGACATAGAAGGCGAGATGGTGTCCACCAATGTCACTGTTACGCGGAAGAGTCGTTCTTTGATCGGGAGCGGTGTATTGAAAGATCTCCAGATTGACGCCATTACCACAACGCATCAGATGGGCAGTGGAGATCACCGCTTTTTTGTCTACGTTGAGATTTTCTGTCATCCAGTCATTTTCAAATGGACCGAAAGGGCCAATTGAATAAAAAGACTCGCAACCGATGACATCTTTGAAGAAAGCGGTCGCTTCTTCGACATCAGGGACGGTAATCCCCAGATGCTGAGTCCCTCGCATACCCGGTATTCCCGCCTGCGCTTGCTGCGTTAATATAGAAAATAAAAATAGTGATGCTGTGAATATTTTTATTTTTTTCATGTTGTTTCTCCATGTTTATGAACAGTGAATTCTCATAAACGCATTTCCTGTGCCAGGAAGCCGATTATTGCTGCAAGCCTTTAATTACAACGGAGTCAGCTGGCTGCAGTAACAATTCAGACCGCTGTGGTTGAGTCAGTGTGTATCAGTTTTCGGGTCAGGGTGTGTCAGGCAGGGTAAAAAGATGAACCATCGCGGGAGCTTCAACGCTGTTGATCAGGTGCAGTTAGCTGATCAAGAACCCCCGCTTTGCAGCGGGGGCGGGGCACGTATATTTTAAGCGATACTTGCGGATGGATTAACGGTTTGCGAAGTACATCGTGACTTCGAAGCCAATTCTCAGATCTTTATAGGCTGGTTTTGTCCAGTTCATTTTATTTTCCTCATTTATGTATGAATGCATAACGTGACGTTGAATGTCACCGATAAGTAAAGCAAAGATCGTACCCGCCCAACGATCCGTTGGGATTGTTTTACGCAATAACCCGGTTTTCACAATCGTTGAGGGTGATTAACTGAGGCGTCGCGGTGAACGCAGTGTCAGCTTGAGGAGACCGGTCGTCAGCGCATGTTGCGGGGTAGCACAGACTGTGTCATCTGCTGACACGGTCTGTATTGTCATACTGCTTTAACGCTGTAGCACCTCTTGTATCAGCTTTAGTTATTAACTTCTGTCAGATAAAAAAGTACATATATATCAATATGTTGATAGTTTTTTAAGCGGCCGGGATTAATGTTGGCCTATATGTTGCGTTTCTGTCTTATGTGTAGTGGTGGGCTGGCCCGGGTGGGTGAGCCTGCATGATATAGATAGATGGAGAACGAGAAGTGATTAAAATAAAAAAGCTAGCGCTATCCGCATGTATTACCTCAACGATTGCATTGTCGGGTATTACCGCTGTGAATGCATCTTCAGAGAGCCCTAACGACTGGCCGCAATACCATCGAACATCCGATGCCTGGCGTTACAGTCCATTGGATCAGATTAATTCAGACAACATTAAGAAGTTGAAAGTTGCCTGGATTCATCAGCCGGGCGATATCCAGATGGGCCTGCAGGCAACGCCGATCGTTGTTGATGGTGTTGCTTATTATATCGGGCCAAACAATAACGTATTTGCTCTGGATGCTGCCACCGGCAAGCAGATCTGGCACTACCAGGCCGATCTGGATGCGATTGTTGATGAGGTGTTCTATGTGGCGGCCAGTCGTGGTGTAACCGTGGGCCATGGAAATGTCTATATCGGATCACTGGATGGCCGCTTTATCGCCCTGGATCAGAAAACCGGTAAAGAGAAATGGTCAACGCAGATTACTGATCAGGAGAAGTGTTACGGCTGTCTTTTCTCATCGCCTCCCCAGCTGGCGGGTGATGTTCTGTTTGGCGGAACCACCGGTGGTGATCAGCCAACCCAGGGTAAAATCTTTGCGGTTAATGCCATCACCGGCGAAAGGATGTGGACCTTCGATATTCTGAAAAAAGATGACCCTAAGAGCTGGCCGGGTGATTCCGGTGAGGTGGGCGGTAGTGGTGCCTGGTTGCCGGGTACCTATGATGAAAAAACTGACACCATCTTTATTGGTACTTCCAATGCCGCTCCTGATTTCTACGGTGCTGAGCGGGAAGGGGATAACAAGTACAGTGCCAGTCTGCTGGCGATTGAGCCGAAGACCGGTAAGCTGAAGTGGGCTTATCAGGAGATCCCTCATGATGTCTGGGATTACGATGCGGCTTATGAAGCCCTGAGCCTCAAAATGAATGGTAAAGATGTATTAGTGCATCTTAATAAAAGCGGTTATGTGTTTGTCCTGGAGAAGGATACCGGCAAGGTTGAGAATGTCTGGCCGCTGGCAGAAAACATCAACTTTGTTAAAGGGATCAACCCGAAAACCGGTGAACTGATCGGCCGGGTGGATATGCCTGAAGGCAAAGAAACGACCATCTGCCCCTATCTGCTGGGCGCCCGTAGCTGGAACCATGGTGCCTACAACCCTGACACCGGTCTCTGGTACACCAACGCAATGGAGGTGTGCAACGTTGTCGTACCTGCGCCTCAGGAACATGAAAGTGTCGGTATCGCCGGACTCTATCTGGGCGTCAGTAAGCTGGTGGCGGTTCCGCCTCCGGGTAAAAAAGCCTCTGCCCGACTGGATGCCCGTGATCCTATTACCGGTAAGCTGAAATGGTCTGTTGATTATCCGCTGCCGGGTCTGGGGAGTGTTCTGACCACCGGCGGTAATCTGGTGTTCAATGGCGACCCCTACGGCGTAATCCATGGTTATAACGCAGAGAACGGCAAAGAGATCTGGAACTTCAATGCTGGCTCCGGTCTCCGCGGCGGTATTGTCAGCTATTCGGTCAATGGCAAACAGTACATTCTGGCGGCCACCGGTTTTGGTTCTCAAGCACCAGGCTTTATGGCCAGTGCTTTCCCTGAAGTCAGCGGATTACCCGGCGGTGCAGCACTGGTCGCATTCACGCTGGAAGACTAGTTAGTTCCGCATTGGGGGTTGTGGCGTTGTCGCAACCCCCTTTTTTCCAGTTTATTCAGTGGGAGAGAGTTGTTATGTCAGTGAGTTTATTCAGACCGATCCGGTATGGCGTTTTTGTTATCGCACTACTGAGTGGCTTTGCCTATGCGGTGGCACCACCGGTGACCGGGGGAGAGAACAAAACAGAGAAAAAAAATCTGGAAGACCCTGAATACGTAGCCGAAATGAAGGCGAAAGTGTTCAGTAAAGAGGGTATATCGGTTGCTAATGGTGAGCATCGTTTCAACCAGACCTGCGTGTACTGTCATGGCAATAAAGGCTCTGGTGGTAAAGCAAAGATGCTGCAGGGGCGTGATTTTGATGCGGACTACCTGTTCAAAACCATTACCAAAGGGAAGAAACGTGGTTCACTCGTGATGCCACCCTGGAAAAGGACATTCACCCCAGAAGAGCGCTGGGAGTTGGTCACCTATATCCTCTCCCTGAGTGAAGAAAAATAATAATCAATACTGAGGTGTCAGATATGTGTAGACAAACAGGAAGGCTGATCACCCGATTTTTCACCCGGACAAATACAGCCATCATCCGCTGCCTGTTGCTGGCCTGCTGGATCACCAGTCCGGTTGCCCAGGCCCAGGCGTTGAGTGAGATAAGATCCAGCGGTGCCATCAACCTCTGTGCTAATCCGCAACAGATGCCATTTTCTCAGCGGGGTGATAGCGCCGAAGGATTTCAGATCGATATCGCCAGGGCGATTGCGGAAAAGCTGGATGTTGCCCTGAATGTGTCCTGGATTTTTTCTAAGCGTCAGGCTAAAAAAGTCGGTTGTGATTTTTATGCCGGGGTAGCCCGGCTTGAAGATGGGGATTCAAAATATCTGCTGATAACCGATCCCTATCTGCGTCTGGAGTTTAAGCTGGTTACCCGTGATGACGGCCCGATTATCAACAGTGTTGAGGATCTCAAACCGCTGGTTGTCGGCGTTTCACCGGGTAGCATCGCATCCCATGCGTTAGCCGTAAATCATATCAGCATCGCGGTCCGTTTTGCCGATGAGGCCAGCCGTTTACAGGCGCTCGCTGATGGCTTGATTGATGCGGCTGTGGTGACCAACGTGTCTGCCGGGTGGTTTCAGGCAGATCGGGGCAAACTGCAGGTATTTGATGCTGAGCGTATTCTGGCTACACAGTTGAACTACGATTATGCGCTGGGATTGCGCAGGTCGGACGATGACTCACGTAACGGTTTCAATCAGCTGCTGGCTGAGATGAGGTCAGATGGGTCTCTAGCGAACATCCTGGCTCGATATGGACTGAAATAACTATTCTCAGGGCTACTCGTGTTTGTGATCTCTGTTTCTGCTTACCCAAGGCAGAGTTTGGAGCGCCTTATTCGCGCTCCTTTTTTGCATTCTGTCTTCGCCGTATAAGGTTGGTTTGGGGAGATATTTCGCTGACAAATGTAGTGAGTTTTTATTGAGTGATGCAGGAGAGCGGGAAGGGGCTCTCAGATAGGGGAGAGCGAATCATCGTAACGGGCGAATGTCTCCTAAGGGGCAAAATACTGAGTTTCAATGAATGTATGCTATATTGGGTTGAGGTATTTTGGTGCCAAAGTATAGTTTTTTAAAAGACAAAAAGGAGTAATTTAGGGTTATTGTGGGGTTGTACAACTTGACACTAAATAAATATAAAAATGACCCTTGTCTGATGCTGAACTGCAAAGACAGGGAGTGAACAGGTGAATAGATGTCTTCAAATACAGGTTATTCTGATAAGAATGCGAAGTCTGTAACCATACGGGAGCCAGGAGAGAGCAGTACTGACAAGTATATACAGAGTTCCTGGCAACGCTGTCGTGATCAATACAAAATGTCCCCTGATTCTAATGTCGAGCTGGTCTCTCTTTCTGAGTCCGAAGTCAGACAGCGTCGGGAACCGATGGAAAAGCTTCTGAGCGATTCCGAAGAGGTTTTTGATAAGATCAGAACGGTTTCCAAGCAGAGTGGTTATGCGGTGCTGATAACGAATACCGAAGGGGTGGTGGTTAAATCCTATGCCGATTCCAATATCAGCCATGACCTTGAACAAAAAGGGTTGCGCCAGGGAACTCTGTGGTCAGAAAAAATTGTTGGCACGAACGGTCTGGGAACCTGCTTAACCGAGTGCAGACCGGTGACCGTGTTTGCAGAGGAACATTACGGTTTCAACCTGCATAATTTCAGTTGCTCTGCAGCGCCATTAATCTCGCCGGATGGAACGCCCTTTGGCGCACTGGATATCTCTACCTATGCCTCAGGAAACCGGCTTTATCAGGCTTTGGCACTCAACCTTGTGTGTGAAACAGCTGACGAGATAGAGGCGATTGTTTTTAAAAATGCCTATGCTAATCAACGTGTTATCAGTTTATCTTTCTCTCCTCACCGGCCTGAGACTAACGCTCTTATCGCGGTAAACGACAGCGATACCATTATCGCTGCGACCACACCGCTGTTGCTGACACTGGGGTGTCGGGACCGTTATCAGTTAGTGGGGCGCAAATTTCAGGAAGCGTTCGGCCAGAGTGTTGAGCAACTGGAGTCAGCGGGGGTTGTGGAACTTTTTGTCTCTGTCAGTGATAAACCAGTCAAGCTTTATGCGACCCGGTTACAAAACTCAGCGTTTGAAGCGCAGCTGCACGCGTCTCCGGGGGCGGTGTCTAAACGCTCAGGAGCAAACAGGGAGATTGCTAAAAAAGCGGTTTCTGCTGATCAGGCTGGCGATACTCCTCTGTTTTACGCTGCCGGAGAAGAGCCTCAGCTGTTGAAGCAAGCCAGTCGCTGCCAGCGTATGGTTAACAAAGGTATCAGCATCCTGCTGCAGGGTGAAACCGGCACCGGAAAGGAGGTGTGGGCCCGTGCGCTGCATGACAGCAGTGATCGTGCAGACAAGCCGTTCATCACGCTTAACTGTGCCGCGATTCCTGAATCGTTGATTGAGAGTGAGTTGTTTGGCTATGGTGCCGGTACGTTTACCGGTGGGTTGAAAGCTGGCAAAGTGGGTAAAATACAGGCCAGTAATGGCGGTACACTGTTTCTTGATGAGATCGGTGATATGCCGATTGAGTTGCAGGCCAGCCTGCTAAGAGTTCTTGCTGAAAGTGAGATTATTCCGTTGGGTGAGGTTAACCCGGTAAAGGTCAGCCTGAATGTAATCTGTGCAACCCACCGTGATCTGAAAGAGCTGGTTAGCAGTGGTGAGTTCCGCGAAGACCTGTTTTACCGCATCAGCGGTTTTCAGATCGCTTTGCCAAGCCTGCGTGAACGGGAAGATAAACCGGTTATTATCGAAAAGGTTCTGCGTGCTCTGTGCATGGATGAAGATAATGCTGACAATGTGCAGGTTGCTCCCGAGGCGTTGGAAGTGCTCTGCCGTTATCAGTGGCCGGGCAATATCCGTCAGTTGAAAAATGTACTCCAGTACGCGATGTGTATGCGTGAGGGGGACCTGCTTCAGGTTGATGATCTTCCTGATGAGGTGTTTGCTGCGCCTGTAGTGATTGGTCACCCGTCAGATCAGTTCGCTTATGCTCCTCCGTCACGGATGGTCTCGATGTCGGGGGCACCGAGTGAAGCGGTTTCTGCAAGGCAGGAGCTGTCAGAAAAGGAAGAGTTAGAGCGGGTACTGAAGCAAAACCGCTGGGTGGTCACCCGGGCGGCCAAATCGATGGGTATCAGTCGCTCAACATTACATCGTAAGATTAAAAAGTTTAATCTTTTTATCGATGCTAACGCAGACGAGTTAGATTCTCTGGTGTGATCCTGCGGTATTTTTCCATCTGAAAAAACCATGCTTCTTTGCATGGTTTTTTTGTTTTTTCAGCAGGCCGTGGGGTGCGGTTGATAAGCCTTAACGGGTTGACTCAGAGTGTCGCATAGTGAGCGAGCAGAGTGTTGCTGCCGATCTGTTTTCATTAAGGCGTTTATTCCTAACTCATAAAAATCAAAGTCTTATATTATGGCTTGGTTATTGCTTTTGTATCTGGTGAGCATTTAGCCAGACACGCTGGCTGGATGACTGACAGTCACCCAACAGAAGAATAACAATGAAAATTCAGATTCTTGGTTCCGCAGCGGGCGGCGGTTTTCCTCAGTGGAACTGTAACTGCCGCAACTGCGCTGGCTATCGGGCCGGAACCCTCAATGCCAGATCCCGGACACAGTCCTCCATCGCAGTGAGTGCCAACGGTGAAGACTGGATTCTGTTTAATGCCTCACCGGATATTCGCCAGCAGCTGGCGGACTTCGCCCCGATGCAACCGAATCGTAAAATTCGTGATACCGGTATTGCGGCGATTGTCTTCATGGACAGCCAGATAGACCATACCACCGGTCTGCTGATGCTGCGTGAAGGCTGCCCCCATGAGGTCTGGTGTACCGATATGGTGTATCAGGATCTGACCACCGGTTTCCCCATCTTTAAGATGCTGGAACACTGGAATGGCGGCATCAAACGCAACCGCATTCCTGTCGGGGGAGCGGCAGACGAGGGCGCTAACAGCTTTGTGATCCCTCAGGTCCCCGAACTGAAACTGACAGCGGTCGCGCTGCTCAGCAGTGCTCCACCCTATTCACCGCATCGCAACGATCCCCACCCCGGGGACAATATAGGTATCCTGATAGAAGATACCCGCAGCGGGAAAACTCTGTTCTATGCCCCTGGTCTCGGCCAGATTGAACCCCACCTCAAACCGATTATGCAAGACGCGGACTGT
>NZ_JBNKYN010000117.1:0-10471 GCF_050300915.1 Amphritea sp. | reverse complement strand
CAAATGAGTTTGGAAGAAACGCAACCACATGTGGGTGGCGGCGCTCAGAAACTTGCGTCCAATGTGCTTGCTAAACCCATGGATGACCCGGACACCATGGCCTTATATCATGCCTTTACCGATTTTTACGAACAACATCCTGCTGATGATGGCTACTCAGCTGGAAAGATAGAATCGAGGCACAGGCGGTCGGGCTGCCGATGCGGGTGAAGCCGGGGATCGCTGAGCAATACTCCAGCGCTTTGTTCATCAATGCCCGTTCATGACGCGCCAGTGCTTTGCGATCCAGCGTATCGAGAAAGCGAATCGCTTCGGCCAGCCCCAGTGCGCCGCTGATATTGGGAGTGCCTGCCTCAAACTTAAAGGGCAGGGTGTTATAGCTTGTACCACTAAATGACACCCGGCTAATCATCTCGCCACCGGCCTGCCAGGGGGGCATCGCCTCCAATAGTTGCTGGCGACCATAGAGTACGCCAATGCCGGTGGGCGCAAAGAGTTTGTGTCCGGAAAACAGATAGAAATCACACCCCAGCCGCTGCACATCAATTTCCAGGTGAGGCGCTGCCTGGGCGCCGTCGATCACGACAATAGCGCCGGCCGCTTTGGCCTGGCGCACCAGCCCGGCAACCGGATTGATGGTGCCCAGGGCATTCGAGATATGGGTCAGGCTGACGATGCGGGTTTTCTCATTCAGCAGCTCGGCAAAGCGTTGCAGATTGAGATCGCCATTATCGTTGATCGGTACCACCCGGATCAGCGCTCCGGTTTGTTCAGCCACAATCTGCCAGGGGACGATATTGGCGTGGTGTTCCAGTTCAGTCAGCAGAATCTCATCACCGGGTTGCAGCAACGGGCGGGCATAACTCTGGGCGATCAGATTGATCCCCTCGGTGGTGCCCCGGGTCCAGATGATCTCCTGCTCAGAGGCAGCATTGATAAACTGTTTAACCGTAGTACGGGCGGCTTCAAACGCACTGGTTGCGCGCTCGCTGAGCTGGTGCGCCCCCCGGTGAACATTAGCATTCTGGCGGCGATAAAACTGTTCAACTGCCTGAATTACTACTTCAGGTTTCTGGCTGGTGGCCGCATTGTCCAGATAGATCAGTGGCTGATTATTAATCTGCTGCTGTAACGCCGGGAACTGTTGTCTGACTGCCTGTAGATCCACAAAGTTATCCTGTCTCAGTCTGCAGCGTTATTGTGAGTGCTGCTATTCAGCAGCTTATTAAGCTGGCTTTGCCACCGGGCAAACATCATCGCACCGATAAATAATGTGGCAACCAGAAGCGTTTCAGCCAGCGCGAGTGAGGCGCTGCTATGCGCCGACATCGCAATGGTGACAGAGTGCATAAAATACACGGTAATAAAAAAGCACAGCCAGATATGGCCCCGAAGATGTTTTTTCAGTATTACCGGATAGAACAGCAGCAGTGGTACGGTCTGAAATGCCCAGATACTGTAAGGGCTGGCTATCTCGGGTGGAGAGAGGATCAGATGCCATGCTGTTAATAACAGAATCAGACCAAAATAACTGAAGAGGGTGACGGCGCGGCTGATGGCAACCTTTTTTGCGAGTGTGTCCTGCATTGTTTGATCCTGCAATATTTAATCGTGTAGCTGAAGGGCCAGGCGCCCAAGTCGTTTGCCCTGCGCCAGGCAGAGAGCTGATTCAGTCTCGTCCAGAGGCTGGTCGCTGTTCTGCCCAGCCAGATGGGTTGCGCCATAGGGCGTGCCACCGGTTTGAGTGCTGATCAGTCCCGCTTCGCTGTAGGGCAGGCCGCAGATCACCATGCCGTGATGGAGCAGCGGTAGCATCATTGTCAGCAGGGTGCTTTCCTGTCCACCGTGAAGGCTTGAACTGGAACTGAAAACCGCTGCGGGCTTATCGATCAGGGCGCCACTGAGCCAGAGGCTGCTGGTAGAATCAATAAAGTACTTCAGCGGTGCCGACATATTGCCAAATCGGGTTGGGCTGCCCAGCGCAAGGCCTGAGCAGTTTGCCAGATCATCCGTTGTACAGTACAGGTCACCGGCGGCCGGGATGGTGTCTTCGGTGGCTTCACAGTTTGCCGAGATAGCCGGTACGGTGCGCAGCCGTGCTTCGATACCACTCTGTTCGATCCCCCGCGCTATCTGGTTGGCCATGGCGCAGGTGGCACCATGGCGGCTGTAGTAGAGCACGAGAACATAGGGGTTTGACACTCAGAGAATCTCCAGTACAGATTCAGGCGGGCGACCGATACGGGCTTTGCCCTGGGTGATGACGATAGGGCGTTCAATCAGGCGAGGGAACTTAACCATCAGGTCAATAATCTGCTGATCTGTCAGGCTGTCATCGTTGAGGTTGTTCTCTTTATACTCATCTTCACCCTTGCGTAGCAGCTCACGGGGGGTGATACCCAGCTGTGCGACCACCGCTGTCAGTTGTGCAGCGGTAGGTGGGTTTTCCAGATAGAGACGCACCTCAGGGGTGATATTATTCTCTTCCAGCAATGCCAGTGTGGCGCGGGACTTAGAGCAGCGTGGATTGTGATAGATCTCAACAGTCATAGAACTTGTCCTGTTAGTAACGGCAGATAGAATGGTAAGTGCGATATTGTATACAGCTTAGCTACCAGCCTAAAGGGCGGCAGGGTATTATATCGTTTTAATTCATCAGTACAGGATCGTCGTGATGAGTAATCATCTGTTAACCCTGCGGGTCGTCGGGCATTTTATTCTCTACCTTGGGCGCCAGTTCGTGCTCAATAAAGGGGTGCTTAACGCCTCTGCGCTGACCTATACCACGTTGTTTGCGGTGGTGCCATTGATGACGGTCTCCTATGCAATGCTGGCGGCTATCCCCTCGTTTCAGGAGGCTGGACCAGAGCTGCAGGGCTGGATATTTGAAAACTTTGTTCCGGCTACCGGTGCGGTGGTACAGGAGTATCTGAGTGACTTTGCCGCCCAGGCCAGCAAGTTAACCGCGGTCGGCCTGATCTTTTTGTTTGTGACATCGATTATGATGATGAAAAATATTGAAGCGGCCTTTAACCGTATCTGGCGAGTCAGTGAGCCGCGCAAAGGGATGTCCAGTTTTCTGCTGTACTGGGCGGTGCTGAGTCTTGGGCCGATTCTGATCGGTGTGGGGTTGCTGGTCAGTTCCTATATCGCGTCTTTGTCACTGTTCACCAGTGCCACCGAGCTGGTTGGCAAGGCCCGGCTGTTATCGGCGCTGCCGGTAGTGATGTCTGCGGCCGCGTTTACCCTGCTGTATGCAGCCGTGCCTAACTGCAAGGTGCCGCTGCGTAATGCGGTGATCGGGGGGCTGGTGGTCGCGCTGCTTTTTGAAACCGCTAAACGGGCGTTTGCGTTTTTTGTCACTCAGTTTCCCTCCTATGAGCTGATCTATGGGGCGTTTGCCGCAGTGCCTCTGTTTCTGGCCTGGATCTTTATCTCCTGGACGATTATTTTGCTGGGGGCCGAGTTGAGCCGGGCGCTGTCGGTTTATCGTGATCACCGGCGGGGCCGACACCTGTCTCATCTGCATACCATGGTGGCGGTGTTGCAGCGGTTGTGGCAGGCTCAGCAGGTCGGCGAAACACTCTCTGACCGGCAGTTATTGCAGCAGGTTAGCGGGCTTGAGCAGAACGAATGGGACAGTTATAACAGTATTTTACTTGAGGCATCGGTGATCAGCCGCACCGACAGAGGTGGCTATATTCTGGCTCGGGATATGGGAAATTTTACCCTGGAACAGTTGAATCAGCTGCTGCCCTGGCCCCTGCCTGAGCGCTCCCCTGTGGAAGCCGCAGATGGTTGGCAGCGGGAATTGGATCAGCGCTTAGAAAGGATGAGTCAGCACCGCCAGGAGCAACTCAGCCTGACACTTGAACAGCTGTTTGTTGCAGCAACCTGAGCGGTTAAACTGCGCTTGTGGTAAATAGATATTTTACGTTGTAGAGGAGTTGAATCTATGCAGTGTTTACATGCTTTTGTCAGTGGCCGTGTGCAGGGTGTATGGTTCCGCCAGTCAACACTTGAGGTTGCTCAGGCGCATGGTTTAACCGGCTGGGTGCGTAATCTGGATGATGGCCGGGTAGAGGTCATCGCCTGTGGCCATGAGCATGGACTGATGCAACTCGAAGCCTGGCTGAGTATCGGACCAGAGCTGGCCAGCGTTGCAGAGGTTAAAAGTGAGCGTACTGAAGCGACGCAAGCATTTGTCAGTTTTGTTATTCTCTGACCGTTTCTGTATTAAATGAAACCGGCCCCGTGCCGGTTTTTTGGGTTTAATCTTCGTAGCGGCGTTGATTGCGGTAGACTTTTTCCGGATACCAGACTTTACCGTAGCTGCCGTTATAGCGTGCCAGGGCTTCGGTCAGATTGCCTTTTGAACGATCCAGATAGTATTTCAGAATAGTTGAACCGTAGCGCAGATTAGTCTGGATGTTGGTGAGGTTATCGTCGCTGCGCCCGATCTCCTTCTTCCAGAAAGGCATCACCTGCATCAGCCCCTGTGCACCCACTACGGACACCGCAAAGCGGTTGAAGCGACTCTCTGTATGGATAACACCCAGCAGTAACGAGACCGGTAATTCAACCCGGTCGGCTTCGGCATGGACGGTTCTGAGTATATCAATACGTTCAAGGTCATCACTGACATAACGTTTGGTGCGCCCGGACATATCGGTTAACCAGACTTCGGCGGCAAACCGGTCTTCAAAGCTACTGCTCTGTGCAAATGCCTGCTTCAGAGCATCACGCAAGCCGGGATCAATCTCCTCAGGTGCAGCGGCAGCAGGCAGTGCTAGTGAAACAAGCAGTAGCAGCAAGGGTATTGTCAGTCGCACAGACAGCTTCCTATCCATCATCAATCGGTTAAACGCTTTAAGTTTATCATGCCCTGGTCATCTCAGATGACGGATTCAAATCCTTCAAATTGTGGTGGTCCAAGATAGATATCTCTGCGGCTACCGGCATTCGCATGGGCTTTTTTAAAGGCATCAGATTTTAACCAGCCTTCAAAGGCTGCTTTATTTTCCCAGACTGCGTGAGATGACATCAGGGTGTGATCCTCTTTAGTCTCGCCCTGCAGTAGATTAAAGGAGATAAACCCGGGAACGGTTTCCAGGTGGCTGTCACGGTTTTGCCAGATCTCAATAAAATCCTGCTCGTGGCCGGGTTTAATGCGAAAGCGGTTCATTGCGATATACATAGATGTCATTGTCCTGTGATTAACGTGGTATGAGCGGGTTGCAGTCTATCTCGGCGGGTTATTTCCCCCGCAGTATTTTAACCATATCAATAATGCTTTGCTCTGAGGGTTTTTTCCAGCCCTGTATTTGCAGCTTTTCCAGGACCTGCCTGCCTTTGGCTTCAGCACTCATGGCCTCAAGCAGCTGTCTCAGATTATTGATCTGTGGTTTAAGCTGCGGTGCCGCCAGCAGTAGCGGATAGGCTTTGCGCAGGTTGCTGCGGGCCAGAAGATTTACCGCGGTGAGGCTCAGCGGAGACAGCTGCTCCATAAACGACTTGCTCAGCAGGGCGTAGGGCAACTCTCCCTGTTGTACTGTTTTCAGTAGTTGTAGCCAGTTATCGCGGTAAACCATCGCCGCCGGGCGAATCTGTTTCTGCATCAGTGTTGTCAGACCAAGGCGGTTAGCGAAGGTTCCTTTGATACCGCCGAGAGTGCTGTCCTGTATGCCGCTGAGACGATGAATCGTAGCGGCTGGACCGGAAACGATGGCAACCTCTTCATAGATTCCGTTTGGTTGCATCAGCGGGGTAAAGCGGAATTCGCGGATCAGCGTGGTGACCAGCTCGGGGGCACAGTAAACCATTTCGGCTTGAGAAAAACCCTGTTGATAAGCCTCAGGCGAGGCGCTGATGACCGGACTGAGGTTCAATCCGGTTGCGCGGCTCAGGTAGATTGCAAACTCATACCAGCGTTCTGAGTTCTGAGCGGTATCGCTGGGAGGAACCAGAAGACGGATTTTATCCATGAAATGATACCGGGTCAGGTTATACCGCGTGATCGTCGGCCCTATTCACGCGCAGGTTAAATAGCGAGGCAAAAAAAAGCAGGCCTGTGGCCTGCTTATCGGTATTACTTAGCTACGCTACGCTCAATGAACGCGGTTAGCTCAGCCAGGGGGATCTCCTGCTTCTCAGCATCCCGACGACCTTTGTATTCCAGTGTACCTGCTTCCAGTCCACGTTCAGAGATGACAATACGGTGGGGGATACCCATCAGCTCCATATCGGCCATCTTAACGCCGGGGCTGACCTTGGCACGGTCATCCAGAATCACGTCGTAACCGGCCTGGGTCAGGGTGTCATAGAGCTTATCAGCCTGCTCCCTAACCGCTTCGGACTTCTCATACTTCAGCGCGACCAGCGCGATGCTGAATGGTGCAATCGCTTCAGGCCAGATAATGCCGTTGTCATCGTAGTTTTGCTCAATTGCCGCAGCCACTACGCGGGTGACACCGATACCGTAGCAGCCCATATCCATGATGACCGCTTTGCCGTTTTCATCCAGAACCGTAGCGTTCAGCGCTTTGGCATACTGCTGACCCAGCTGGAAAATATGACCTACTTCGATACCGCGTTTGATGACAATCTTACCCTTGCCGCAAGGGCTTGGGTCACCTTCGACGACGTTGCGCAGGTCTGCCACTTCAGGCAGGGCAACATCACGATCCCAGTTGATACCGAAATAGTGTTTACCTTCAATATTAGCGCCAGCACCAAAGTCAGACATCAGTGCAACGGTGCGGTCAACGATGCAGGGAATTGGCAGATTGACCGGGCCCAGGGAGCCGGGTCCGGCACCGATCAGACTTTTAATAGCCACTTCATCGGCCATCTCCAGAGGTGCGGCAACCTGCGGCAGTTTTTCGGCTTTGATCTCATTGAGGTCGTGATCACCACGCACCAGCAAGGCAACAAAGTCAGCATCACACTCATCGGATGCTTTAACAAACAGGGTCTTGATGGTTTTTTCAATCGGCAGACCATGTTGTTGAACCAGTTGCGCGATGGTCTTGGCGTTCGGTGTATCCACCAGGGTCATCTCTTCCGTGGGGGCTGCGCGTTCACCCGCCGGAGCTACCGCTTCCGCTTTCTCGATATTGGCGGCGAAGTCACTGCTGTCGGAAAACGCGATATCATCTTCACCGGAATCCGCCAGAACATGGAATTCGTGGGAGGAGTTGCCGCCAATCGAACCGTTATCTGCCAGTACCGGACGGTAGTCCAGACCGATACGGTCGAAGATGTTGCAGTAGGTCTGATGCATCAGATCATAGGTCTGCTGCAGTGATTCAAGGTTGTAGTGGAAGGAGTAGGCATCCTTCATAATGAATTCCCGTGAGCGCATGATGCCGAAACGCGGCCGCACTTCATCGCGGAACTTGGTCTGAATCTGGTAGAAGTTTGCTGGCAGCTGCTTATAGCTGTGAATCTCGTTGCGAACCAGGTCGGTGATCACCTCTTCGTGAGTCGGGCCCACACAGAACTCACGGTTGTGACGGTCTTGTAATCTTAACAGCTCAGGGCCGTATTTCTCCCAGCGTCCTGATTCCTGCCACAGCTCAGCGGGCTGGATTGAGGGCATCAGCACTTCCTGAGCGCCCGACTTGTCCATCTCTTCACGCACAATACGTTCGACTTTACGCAGGGTGCGCAGCCCCGTTGGCAGCCAGTTGTAGAGCCCGGCGGCCACTTTACGGACCATGCCGGAACGCAGCATCAGCTGGTGGCTGATAACTTCTGCATCAGAGGGAGTTTCTTTCAGTGTGGCAATCAGAAATTGGCTGGCTCGCATAGATTTTATAAACCTGAAATCGGATAGATAATTTTAGCGGAACATTGTAAGTGTCCCTCCGGTCCGGAACAAGAGTCGTGGGGAAGTAAAAAACAGAAATTAGCCGGAAACAGGTTTAATCACTGCTTATCCGGCAGTTACAGGCCCAGCTTTTCCAGGATCTGCGGGTCGTCAAAGTGCAGCGTGCCGATAAAGCGGATCGCATGATCACCGGGGCGGCGCAGAGCACCGGGGTTACTGATGCCCATCGGCCAGAACAACCAGCGTTCGGGGCGCTCAGAGCCCGCGACATACCCCTCTCGATTGAACACTGAGCGCCGTGCACCGCCAGAAGGTAGCTGCATCAGCTCCGCAAAGGGTTTGAGGTGATACTGTTCAGATCCTGTTGCGGGGGAGGCGGACGCTTCACTGGCGATCAGCAGATGGGAGTTGGATGTCAGTGTGAGCAGTTGACGCCCACTGCGAGTGTGCAACACGAAGGTGGGTTCGCGATACAGTTCGTTAGTCGCCGTATAGCTTTGTCCTGCCGGCAAAATAAGACTGTACCAGCAGCCGCACAGGTGGATGCTGTCATAGGCCAGTACTTCGCCGGATTGTGCCAGATGAACGCGGAACAGCACCGCATCGTGTTTACCGGCGACCAGATCGAAGTGGCCGGTTGGCTGACGTTCAGGAAACCAGATCAGGTAGTTGAGCTGCAGGGTGCTCTGGTGATGATAGATGCCATGACTAAGATAGGTGAAGCTGACCGGTGACTGATCAACCTGAAGACCGGTTTCATTCCAGTAAGGGTGTCCTGGCCGGTTAACTGGCTGCTGGTTCGGTAAGCGCCACAGCGGAGCGTGATAGTTAAACAGGGCTTGCTCGCTCGCCGGAGTGAGCATCACCATGCCCAGGCTGTTTCGCGCCGCTGCTGCCAGGTCAGGAGGGCTGGTCTGGGTGAGTTGTGGTGCGTAAGTCTGCCAGGCGCTGTTGTGCAGCCCGGCCGGTTGCTGTTCCAGCCAGTTATGTTCCCGTATCACGCCCTGCTTAAATATCAGGGCGGTGAGAGGATAAAGTCCGGCGAGGCGGGCGAGGGGCTGATAATCATTGTCGGCAGGTAAGCGATATAGCCATTGACGGGTTCTATCCGCGCTCTGCATCTGCTGTTGCACCTGGGTGTTGCCGCAGTCTTCAATAAAACTGTCGCTATCTGCAACCTGATAGTCTTTCAGCCACCGCTGTCGCTGTCTGGCTGGCAGTAGCTGGCTCTCCAGTTTCAGGCCGGTCGTGGCCAGATGCGACATATAGTCAAGCAGGTCACTCAGTTGCGGGTCGGAGAGTTTCTGCTGGTGGGCGAAGTAGTCAACCAGCCGGTTGCTGCGTAACCAGGGAGTCTCTGCAATCACTTCACCCTGCTGGATGCCGGTGTGACGAATACTCAGCTGTTGCAAAGCCGTGAGCGCGGTGACACAGCTGTCGGCCCGGTTGGTGCCAGACAGAGCTGGCTGCAGGTTATAGCTGCAGCCAGTGATGACAAATAGTGAGATCAGCATCAGTACAAGTGTGCGCAGCATTTATTCTGTTTCCCGTTTGTTTTTGTCTGGAATAAATTTAACTGTAACCGATCACATGGAAGATAGTTGATCTGCCACCTTGGAGCTACCCATCGCAGGCATTATAATCGCGGCTTCAATCATTGTGGTAAACCTGATATGCAGCTGAAACAGATTAACAAAGAGCGTTACGCTAAGCATTACAAGCAGATTATGATCGGTGCTGTTGTGGTAGTGGCTGCGGTCGCTCTGACCCTGTCTACTGTGCTGATTCAATTAATTGGCAATCCCGAAGGTAGTAATTTCTGGCTTAATCTGACCGGTGTAATTACAGGCGGAGTGGTGGTTCTGTCGTTGTTGCGACACTACCGTGATCATGAGTATATGTATGAAGTAGTCTACGTCTGGGATCTGAAACAGTTACTCAATAAGATCTACCGGAAGCAGAAAAAGATCATGGCAGCAGTAGAAGAGGGTGATAGGGATGCGATGGTCATTATGAACTGGAGTTACAGTGGATCAGAACAGCTGTATAACCTGGATAACAATACTATCACCATGGAGGATCTGCTGCGCTCAAAGAAAACCCTGGAGCAGACTATCGAGAGGAGTGGCTTTACCGTTACTACGGACGATTTTCAGCCAACAATGCTGGATAAGTTCTGATTTTACAGCGCGTTATGAGTGTAGGTTAATAAAGGCCCGAGTGGGCCTTTTTTAGTGGCTATGATTTATTCCGCACCGGGCCTTCAGGAAAACAGTCCAGTTCACTGCTGGATTCAAACCAGCAGGCGCGGTAGTCGTAGAAGATATTGCGGCGGGGCCGAACCCCCGGGTCCTGATCGAGTGAGCCCGCCGGGATGGCGATATTATTCGCGCCTTTTACTTCCCAGGGCAGGGATGATCCGCAGCGGCTACAGAAACAGGAGGCATAAAACTGTGCGTCTGGCACCTCGTAACGAGTCACCAGATCTGCTCCACTGAGCCATTTAAACTGTTCCGGTGCAACAAACATAAAAGCACCATGGGCACTGCCTGAGCTTTTTTGACAGCGGGAGCAGTGGCAGTATTGAAAGCCTTTGGGGGTGCCGCTGAACTGATAACTCACTGCGCCACAGAGGCAGCT
>NZ_JBNKYN010000116.1:0-10621 GCF_050300915.1 Amphritea sp. | reverse complement strand
CGACTAATTCATCTGCTGAACTGAAAGCGCTTAAAAGTGCGCAAACCAATCCTGACATTATTCTTATTCGGAACATACTCAATCTCCGTGGTAGCAATACAACTGACTTGCAATCTTTCAGTCTTTTTCTGGTTTAAGTGCTTCTTAATGAACACCATGCAATCAGTATTATTTATAAAAAAAATATCGTCAATTTGTATTATCTGTATTTTTTATGTTCAGCTGTCTCTGATGTTGAGATCAAAAAAATATTCATGCTATAGGGTAAATATACTCATCTATATGATGTCAGGTTGAGTTGGCTGAGGTAGTCTCAGGGGGCTGGACTGATCTCTGAACAGGCAGGATAGCGATGAATATCGATCTTGATAAGGTGATGATGCTGGCGTGTAAATAATATGGCTTTTAATATTTAATATTATGAAATATAAAGTTATTTATGGTTTTTAGAATAGTGATTTTTTATCCCCGTCAGCGTCATGTTAGCTGACCTTTTTACTCAGCCTCTGGAAGGTTGTTCTGGTGCTCTGTTGATGCTGGTGTTATTTGAAGGAATGGCAGGAATTATCTTCGATCTGTATTTTAATGATATTTTTTACGCCATGTTAAATAGTCAGTGTGGATTGTACTAAATTAGTTAAAAATACTAAAAGTTGAAAAAGTTCTGTTGATTCTCTAAGTACCTCATTAAGGCGAGCGCGAAGGATTGACGCCCGATACTGAGTGAATTATCCCGACTCATCAGTCAGACCGTAGCAGTCAGTACAGTGATAATTTTGTGTCAGGGTGTGTCGCATTAAAGCATAAAAAAGTTGAAGCGCTTTGTCTTAGTCAGAATAAGCAGGAAGAATAAGCAGGAGAGCAGAATAGGTTAGTGATGGCTGAGTTATGGATTGAATAAACAGCGAGCCTTTGCTGGCTCGCTATTATCCCGCCAGATCAAAAATAACCTGCGAATTCTGTCCTGCAGTGGAATGGCAGGTGGTCAGCTCACAGGTTATTGATTCAGGATGAAAAAGACTTTTTTTACGTAAGTCAGATTCTCCCAGGTGCCGCTAAAACCTTTTTCGACAACAAAGGAATCTCCGGCACAAAACTGCTGGCTATTACCCTTGCTATCAGTCAGGCGGACTGTGCCCTCGAGAAGATGACACATCTCATCGAAATCACACTGGCAGCGCTCTAGATGAGGCTCCGCTTACCAGATGCCCGAAATAGCGCGGCCGTCGCTGCTGGTAAAATGACGCCAGCTATTACTGATATACGGCGTGTCTACAATCTCAGGGTCCTGTATACGGGTTTGCTGCGGTGATGTTTGCGTGGCATCAAACAGGACGACATGTTTAGGGGTTGTCATACAGCTATTTCTCACTATGTTAAGAGTTAAAACCGATGCCGAGCTGATCCAGTGTTTTCAAAAGGAGCGACCGTTTTCCTGTCAGGTCTTCCTTAGCAAGATCGTGCTGAGCCCACTTCACGCCCATATAGCGTATCGGTTCCGGAGGAAAGGGAACGGCATACGCGTTATGCATTCTGAGTTGTGAAGACTCGGTTTTTTTGTTTTCCAGATGGTCCAGCATTGTCAGAGCAGCAAATCTTGAAGCAGAAACCCCCTGGCCGGTAAAGCCGGAGGCGTAAGCTACCTTGTCGTCATACAGGGTTCCGGAAAAGAACGTTGTCCGGGCTGATGTATCAATGACGCCTCCCCAGGCATGTGAAAAACCTATATCAGCCAGCGAGGGGAATACTTCAAAGAAATGTTCTTCCAGCCTGGCAAAGCTCTCATCACGGTTATACAGCTTTTTGCTTTGGTTGCTTCCATAGTGATAGATAGCATCATATCCACCCCATAAAATTCTGTTATCTGCGGTTTTTCTGGAGTAATGGAACTGGTTGCCCGCGTCTGCAATACCGTAACGCTGTTCCCAGCCGATGGACTCAAGTTCTGACTGCGACAAGGGTTCTGTGACAAGTGTGTAATCAAAGATAGGGATAACCTTTGATTTCAGCTGTCTGATAATCGGTACTGCGGCATTGGTGCCGACAATGACTTTCTTTGCGATAACACTGCCATTGTCGGTTGTCAGAAGAATACTGTTTGCCTGATTTTTCAGGTCGTTCACTCTGCTGTTTTCATAAATCTCAGTACCGCTTTTAGCGGTGACAGAGCACAGGCCTTCGACGATCTTCATTGGGTTTACTGTCGCGTAGTTAGGCTCAAATAAACCGGCCAGATACGCAGGGGAGTTGAGAAAGCCGGTCAAATCAGATGGATCTAAATACTGCGCCTCGACACCAAACTCATGATAGCTCTGTTGCATGGCGCGTAAGCTGTCAACCTGCCAGGGTTTAGCTGCCAGGTTTAATTTTCCCTTACGCTCAAATTCAGCATCGATACCGTAGTTGTTCAAGTCCGCCTCCAGGCCATCCAGGTTTTCTCTGCCAAGACGGACTAATGACTCTGCTTCTTCAGGCCATCGAGCCTTTGCGTTGCTGATACCATGAGAGATGCTGGGGGCACAAAACCCCCCGTTACGCCCACTGGCAGCGGCTCCGCATTTGTCCCCTTCAAGAATGACAATTTTTGCATCGGGAAAGCGCTCTCGCGCGTTCAGTGCCGACCACAAACCGACAAATCCGCCACCTATAATCGCAATATCTGCTGAGATGTCCGCCTTGAGTGTCGGAAATGGGTCCCGTTGTGGCACCGTATCCAGCCAGTAAGAATGGTTAACTGCAGATTTGAACTTAAAGTGCTTAGTCATATGTCCCTCATGATTAAACGTTGGACTGATTCAGGAGTGTCTGATTCAGGCTATCGAGTTCGGCTTTAGAATTGACCCCCGAGACTTCCAGGGGGCTGGCTTCGACCGTCTCAACCCGGTGTCCTGCACGGTTCATTTTTTCAACAATATCAGTGAGATAATACTCTCCCTTGCTGTTGCTATTGGATATTTGACTCAGCATTTCAAACAGTCGCTTTTTGTCAGCTGCCATAATGCCTGAGTTGCAGAATTGAATGGCTCTTTCTTCATCGGTGGCGTCGGCGTGCTCGATGATGCGTTCCAGCCGTCCACTTTCGGTTGTTTGTAAACGGCCATAGGCTGCGGTTTCCCCTGGACGAAAGCCGAGGACCGCCAGCGCGCACTGCTGAGTTACTTTATTAGCCAGCCGAAGCAGGGTGTCTGACGTTACCAGGGGGACATCGCCATAGAGAATCAGTACGACCCCGTCAAAGTCAGCTAGTGCAGACTCGGTTACTCTGATGGCGTGTCCTGTTCCCAGTTGCTCTTCCTGAACGACGGTCGCCAGAGAGGGATAGGCTGTCTCTATCTGCTCCCGGCCTGCACCGACAACAACGAGCGTTTTGCTGATCTCCAGGCAAGCTAATGTGTCCAGTACATGCCCTAGCATTGGCTTGCCTGCTAACTCATGCAGCACCTTATGAAGATCTGACTCCATGCGCGTACCTTTGCCCGCGGCCAGTACAATCGCGGCAAGATGTTCATTGCTCATTTTGTGATTCTCCTGATGCATACCAGCCCCAGTCCTGCTGATGATCAAAGCGGGTTACCTGTTTCGTCTCCAGATAGGCGTTATAGCCGGCCTCGCCAAGCTCCCGACCAATACCGGAGGATTTAAAACCACCCCATGGCACCTGCACGAAGGTCGGTTGAGAACAATTAATCCAGACAATACCCGCCCGGAGTTTCTGGGCGATGCGATCACAGCGGTCAAGGTCGTCGGACATGACTGCACCGGCAAGGCCAAACGGGGAAGCGTTTGCTTTCTGCAACGCGTCCTGTTCGTCCCTGAAGGGCACCACGCAGACCACCGGGCCGAATATTTCTTCACACCAGATTTCAGCATCCAGCGGCACATCGGCATATATCGTTGGCTGGATGTAATAGCCTTTATCAAATCCGCTGGCGGCGGCTCCGCCAGAGACCAGCCGGGCGCCTGACGTTTTTGCCCGCTCGACGAAGCCCAGGACTTTGTCGTACTGAGATTTCGACACTAAAGGTCCCAGCTTCACGCCGTCTTTATCTCCAGGGCCAATGACTATTTGTTCCGCCGCCGTTTTAAGGCGTTCAAGCAGTTCAGGATAGATACTGTCTTCAACCAAAATTCGCGACGTCGCAGAGCAGACTTCGCCTTTATTCCAGAAAATGCCAAACAGAATCCACTCGACGGCTTTATCCAGATCGCAATCCCCGAAGATAATAAAGGGGGATTTTCCGCCCAGCTCTAAGGAAACCGATCTGATGCCAGTCGCAGCCGCCTGCATGACGCTTTTACCGGTGGCAACAGAGCCGGTGAATGCAATCTTATCTATCAGTGGGTGCTCAGACAGCGGTGCACCAGCATCCGGTCCAAACCCTGTAAGCAGGTTAAACACCCCGGCAGGCACGCCCGCCGCATGAATAATCCTGGCCAGCTCTACGCAGGTGATAGAGCAAAGCTCTGATGGCTTGAGGACCACGCAGCAGCCAGCAGCCAGCGCTGGCGCCACTTTCCATACAGCCATTAGCATGGGGAAGTTCCAGGGGGTAATGGCGGCAACGACACCGACAGGTTCCATCCATATACGGCTGTCAAAACGATCATCTTCGACATCAACGGTTGCGACCGGTTGCTGATCTGATTTTTCAGCAAGGTTTGCATAATAATCAAAGCAAACCGCAGCATCATTAATGTCCCATTCGGCTTCCGGTAACGGTTTGCCATTATCAACCATTTCCAGGTTGGCTAAGTGCTGAAGGTTATCCCGTATGCCGGTTGCAACTTTTCGCAGTATTAATGCTCTTTCCGCCCCTGTCTTCTCAGACCAGATGCCCTGGTCGAAGGCTGCTCTTGCCGCCTTAACCGCACGCTCGACATCAGCGGATTCAGCCGATGCGACCTGTGCAAATTCTGATTCGTCAGCAGGGTTAATCGCAGCAAAATACCCGCCTTTTAAAGGCGCTGTAAATTCGCCGTTTATATATAACTGTGTTTTCATGACTGCCCCTTAGTATTTTATATACATAGGCTTATACGTGTTTGCGTCCGCCGGAATCTAAAAACCACTCATCTGGATAGGGATACCACCAGTCGTGGCGTATTGGCTGGTGATCAAGAACCACCATTTTTGAGCGCCGGAAGGTGTCCAGGCCGACGCGTCCAAGCTCGCGGCCAATTCCCGAACTTTTCCAGCCACCAAAGGGTAACGCATCGTTATCTATCATCGGGTTGTTAACCCAGACCAGGCCCGCTTCCAGACGTTCAACCGCTTCATGCGCTTCAGCCAGATCGGTGGTAAAGATTGACGCTCCCAGACCATATTCACTGTCATTGGCCCGGGTTATCGCTTCTTCGAAATCAGCGACTTTGACAACGGCGACCACGGGGCCAAAAATCTCCTCGTTGAGGATGTCCATATCCGGGGTGCAGCCTGTCAGAATGGTCGGTTCATAAAACCACCCCGGTCCGGCTGCTTCAGGTATTTTCCCGCCACATTCAACCCGGGCACCTTTGGCCACGGCATCATTGACAAGGCGAATGACTTTATCCCGGGCGGCCTGACTGACCACCGGACCGATCTCTGATTTATCCAGTCCATTGCCGATTCGCAGCTGCTGAGTTTCTGCCACGAAAGCACGAATAAATTCATCATGGATCGATTCTACGACGTACATACGCTCTGTTGAGGTGCACACCTGGCCAGACATATGGAACGCGCCGGTGACCGCACCTGCTGCAGCAACCGGGATCGGCGCGTGGGCGGTAATGATCATCGGATCAGAGCCACCGGCTTCAATAACCGCAGGCTTGAGTCCACGAGCGGCGGCTTCTGCGACCGCTTTTCCAGCAGCAACCGAGCCTGTAAATGCAACCGCATGGGTTTTCTTGCTATCGACTAACTGCTTACCGACGCTCGCATCACCCGGCAGGCAGGCGACCAGTCCGGTCGGTAAATCGTTAAATACTTCCATAAACGCCAGGGTAGACAGTGAAGTCGCTTCGGCGGGTTTGATTACACAGGCATTACCCGCCGCTAAAGAGGCGGCTACCGTCCAGCACATCAGCAGGATAGGGAAGTTAAAGGGCATAATATGCACCGAGATGCCAAGTGCCTCATAACGCGCATACTGGAATGAACCAGCCTGAGTAGATCCGGCAACTTTACCGGCTTCATCCCGCGCCATTTCTGCAAAATAGCGGAAGATGGGTGCGCAGTTAGCGACTTCGCCGATCGCTTCAGGGTAGGGTTTACCCATTTCACGGCTCATCAGAATCGCGCATTCGGTCATATCGGTCGCTTCAATACGCGCTGCTAACCGATGCAGCAGTGCTGAGCGTGTTTTAGCGTCCAGGGCAGACCAGCTTTTCTGTGCGACCGTCATTTGATCAAGAACACTGTTGATTTCAGCGTCGGTAACCGATGCCCGATCGCCAACTTTATTGAGGGTCGCCGGGTCTGTAACAGCACTGGTTTTGCCCTGACTGGCGATAGTTTCGGGTACTAGATAATAACTTGCAGAGAGGATGTCAGACATCAGACACTCCATTTTTAGTAGATGATGTTGCTGATAAGTTCAGCGCTGAAGATGACCAGCCCGGCATGCTTTCTTCCAGAAGTTCAGATAGCTGGTGCAGATTTGCATCCCGGCTGGCTTGCAGGAACTGCTTCAGAACCCGGGGAATAAAATCAAGGTACCGTGGCTTTCCATCCCTGATATAGAGACGCGTGAATACCCCCAGAATACGGGCATGGCGCTGAGCGCCTAGCAGTGCATAGCGGGTTCTGATGTCGTTTTCAGACCCCAGCGAGGGCGCCGCATTTTCAATGTAATAAGACAATAAATACGACTCGAGGCCTGGCGTCAGGTCGCGTCTCGCATCCTGCAACAGCGACACGAGGTCGTATTCACAGGCCCCGAGGATAGCATCCTGAAAATCCAGGACTCCGCATCTTTCAACTCCCTCTTTATCCGGCAGATACATCAGATTATCGACGTGGAAGTCTCTTAAGACGAGCGTCTTAACATTGTTTGCCAGAGGCGCTAATGCGGTTTCCCAGCACTGCCTGAAGGCCGCTTTAAATTTTTCGCGATCGAGCTCAGGCGCTACCGCTGGCGCAAACCAGTCAGAGAAAATGTCCACCTCGTCCAGCAACACGTGGATATCGTATTCAGGCAGCGAGATGTCAGATTCGCACGGCTGACGATGCAGATGGAGCAGGGCATCGATGGCGAGTACATAGAGGTCCTTCTCACTATGGCCCTGTGCTAAACGATTAGTGTATGTCCCGTCGCCAAAATCTTCGATAATGGCCAGTCCGTTGTCATAATCATGCGCATACACCGTGGGGGCAGAAACATTAACTGAGTTCAGGTAATCGGCAATTTTAATATAGGCACGCAAAGAGTCTTTGTCGGCACGGTCCACCATCAGTAAGCGGTTTAAGCCTGTCAGGCGGAAATAGCGCCGTGGCGAGGCATCACTGGGAATGGGCTCCAGCTCCGCTTCTTCAAATCCATGCAGAGCTAAAAAGTGCCTCATATCCGGGGATACAGGTATCATCTGCTGAATTAGGTTGCTCATCGGATCATGTATACCTTTTTAACGGTCGAGTGAACTGTGCATACACCCTTCCAGTCCTGTGGAAAAAACGCAGCGGTATCTGGCGTTATCTCAATCACATCGCCGGATTCATGAACATAGGTGCAGCTGCCTTCGAGGAAGTGACAGAATTCATCTTTAGTGACATGGCATTCCCATTTACCGGGAGTACAGATCCAGAGGCCGCATTCGCTTTCTCCATTTTCGCCTTTGTAGAGTACTTTTCCTGATGTCCGGCTTTCGCCTTCGATCATGGTGGGGATAACACCCCAGTCAACAGTGTCTTTAATATCCAGCGGGTTGCGCATAACGGGTGCTTTCATGATGAACTCCGACTTTTAAACCAGCATATATAAATTACGAATTGTTTCTGTTACCTCGGCCTGGCCTGTCCAGCCAGCGGGAAACAGCACACAGGTCCCTGGAGACACTTCAATCACTTCACCCGAGTCATCGCGGCGGTAAGTCACGCGGCCCTCAACAAAGTGACAAAATTCATCTCTTGGCACGCTGATTTTCCAGGTGCCCGGTGTACAAACCCAGACGCCACTTTCCGGTGAGTTGTCTGGCCCCTTAAATAGTAAGCGGCCACTGGAATGTGACTGACCTGCCAGACTGTCAGGCTGAGGCCCCCAGTCAGCAAGGTCAGAATACTGAGAAACGTCAGTTATATGGGGGGCAGACGATGTCAGGGTTTTCATGCTTCAGACTCCAGTAAACTGATCAGTAAGCGGGCTGCTTTTTCCTGGCCATTTTGCGACTGCATGTGCGCTGAGGTGGCTTTTAAAGTACGCGCAATCTCAGGGTCCTTAAGGCAGGTTTCAATTTTTTCGATCATCTCTTCATCGGTCCACTCATAACGTTCAGAACGCAGCCCGTGGTGGGTTTCCTGGACACGCATCGCATTGTCGTGGCCATCCCAGACGTAGGACATAATGATGGCGGGCTTACCAAAGTAGAGGCATTCGGTAAACGAGTTGTTACCGCCGTGGTGAATGACCATGTCGACCTGAGGAATCAGTGACGGCTGCGGAAACCAGCTCTCGATAATGACATTGTCGGGAATGTCCGAATATTCCTCCTTATAATCGCCAACATTGACCAGCGCCCGGTAGCGCGTTTTACCAATCAGCGTGATCAGGCGTTTTAATACGTCGGTATCACCTGAACCCAGAGAGCCGAAGGAGACGTAGATTAGTGGCCCGTCATTGTTCTTGCTGAACGTGGGGATGACATACTCTTCATCCTGGCGAATACAGCCTTCCAGATATTGAAATCTGTCCGGATCAAGCGGGGTGGCGCGTGTGTACTTCACCTGTTCAGGGTAGAGCATCAGATTCAGGTAGGGTGATTCTTCAAAAAACTGCCCGACAGGATAGGGTGCTTCATTACACTCGGCTAAGAAGTTATTGAAATCATCATGGATGGGTTTGATGACCTCGTTAAACTTCTCCCGGAAAGCCTTATGACCTTCCTTATCGTTTTCAGACATGCCGGACAGATGCGGTGGAATATTTTCGTCTTCAATCTCATTTTCTGAGCAGGAAATAATCCGCACCCAGGGGGTGCCATACTGTTTGATCGCTGGAAACAAAATGACATTATCAACCGCAATAACATCGGGTTGAATCGACTCTAAAATAGAGGGAAGGTCTTTTTGCGCCCATTTCGAACTATCGACGATTGCTTCCCAGCACTCTTTTACATAGTTCTCTATCTGATCAATAGGGGCTTTTCTGAAGTTAGGAATATGCCCGTTAATAAAGTCTTCCCAGAATTTTGCCATTTTTTCTGCGGGCATCGGTTCAGAAAGATTTACCGGGTATGCTCTGAAGCCATATCCTTTATAAACATCAACAAAACCAGGGTCAGAAATAAAGACGGCTTCATGGCCCATCCTTTCTACCGCTTGTGCAATACCGACAGAATTTAATGCGGGACCAAATGCGGCCTCTGGAAAAAACGCAAATACTTTCTTATTCATAGTAAGGATCCATTTATATTTTTAATTGCTAACTGAATATGAATATTCTTAATAGAGCTGTTACGCAGAGAATATGTGTGTGTTTTGGGGTAGCCAGCCCACCGTGACATCATCTCCAATCTCAAAGGAGTGTGTTTCGGCCTGATCTGCGGTCAGCCGCAGCATGATTGGCTTTTCAGCCAGCGGCGTATCGATATGCAGTTGCAGATCGAGTCCGTGGTAAGCCATGGCTACGACTTTTCCCGAGATGGCATTTTCGCCTTCCCCGGCGTCCAGGTGCATGCGCTCCGGCCTGACGGCAGCAACGACCTCAGCTCCACTGGGAATCGTGCAGGCGGTTGATGAGGTGATCGCGGTATTATCGTTTGTCATAATTCCGTTCTCAGTGCGTCTGCCTTCAAAGAAATTCATCACCCCAATAAAGTCTGCCGCAAAGCGGGTTGCGGGGTGTTCATAGATCTCTTTAGGTGATCCGCACTGGAGTAAATTGCCATCTTTAAGAATGGCAACACGGTCGGCCATCACCAGTGCTTCTTCCTGGTCGTGGGTGACGATAATAAAGGTGATGCCGAACTCATGTTGAATGCGCTTCAATTCGAGCTGCATCTCATTGCGCAATTTCTTATCCAGAGCGCCGAGCGGCTCATCCAGTAACAGCAGACGTGGCCTTTTGACCAGAGCTCTTGCCAGAGCAACCCGCTGACGCTGTCCGCCGGATAACTGATCTGGCTTGCGATCTTTCAGGTGCGATAGCTGGATAACATTAAGGATTTCAGACACTCTCGAATTGATCTCTGAACTCGAGAGTTTTTCCATTTCCAGACCGTATGAAATGTTTTTCTCGACGGTCATATGAGGAAACAGTGCATAGGACTGAAACATCAGATTTATCGGGCGCAGGTTTGGCGGAATATTTGAAACATCCGTCCCGTCTAACTCTATAGCCCCCGATGTCGGCTGTTCAAAACCTGCCAGCATGCGCAGCAATGTTGTTTTACCGCTGCCTGACGCGCCAAGCAGGGCAAAGAATTC
>NZ_JBNKYN010000115.1:0-10757 GCF_050300915.1 Amphritea sp. | reverse complement strand
GTTCTGTTGTATTCGAACACAGAAAAACGCTACCAGCTGTCCCGGCAAGACACCACCGGCACCATTCTCTGGGAGCAGACATTAGATCAGGGACGATTTTTTAATATTCTCGATAACCCCGCAGGGCTGTACTTCAACAACGGTAAACTGCTCTTAGCGCAAAATCGTTTTCTTGATGGTCGACAGAAGACCCGGCTAACGCTATTCAGTGAGCATGGAGAGCCACTGCAGCAAACCGATATTCTGGGTGTATTCGAATCACTGGTGATCCATTCCGAAGGCTATGCATTGACCACCAGCCGAACAACCGTTGCATACGATAATTCACTCACCCCGGTGGGCAATATCGCCACTCGTCCTGAGGCTTTTGTTCCCGCGGTGCCTGTTGCAACCGTCGGCAAAAAAACCTTCCACCGTTTTTTCACTTACGACCTACAAAAACAGGACTACTATCCTGACCGGACGATGATTCTCTTCCGCCCGGAAATATATCTCTCCTCATCCGAACCACCCCGCATAGTTTCACGTTATCTTGCATCGATCCTGAGCACCGATGGCGAGATGTCAAATACCGCGTTAATTGGCAGCGGAGATCTGCCACCGATCGACTATGCGGTCAGCGACAGTCATGCGTATATAATCCTTGCGGGCCCTGAACAGGTCGTGATTCAAAAACGTTCAGATAACTTCGAGATCAAAACCTTCCACTACCTGGACCTGGACCAATCTCCCTTCAGCACCACCGTTGACAGCATGTCCTGCGATACCGCTGGCTGCACTATTCTGGGCGAGGCCGATAACATGCTGGCACTGATCCGCACAATCCCTGGCACCGGTCAGCAGACGTTATCGACCACCAATGTCCGCCATGAAACAGAGGATAAGCCAGGCTGGCTGGTAGCACGCAATGGAGAGCAGGACTTTGTGTCAGGCACCCATCAACTCCTGTTCAAAGAAGCTCAGCCATTTGCCAAAGGCGATACCATTCTGCTGGATCACACAGAGGGTCTGCTATCCGGCGCGGAGGGCAAACTCTATGCCTACGGTACTCACAGGATGGATGCCGCCTATGAAGTGCTGGATAGCAATGGCGATCTGCTGGGTCATTATCAACTCGATTTTGGCTATGTCCGGTCGACAATCAATGCGATGCAGCAACTGCCGGACGGCACACTGCTGGTCACAGGGCACCTCAACCAGTACAACGATTTTTTCCGCACCTTTGCCGCCTTGCTATCGCCACAGGGAGAACAGATCTGGAGCCGGATCTATGACGATATGGATGCCATGCACGGCCTGTTAACCGACCCCACTCATCATCTGTTCTACACCATTGACAGCGAAGAGACCCTTGCCAAACTATCCCTTCAGGATGGCAGTCTCATCAGTCAGCTGAAAAGTATTCCAGGACTGGATCGGCTATTGCAAACACCACAAGGCCGCATCATCGGTCTCGGCAGACAGGAACAACGCTACGGTAACAGCCAGTACGACAAGATCAATCAACCGGTGCTCTTCTGTCTCTCGCCAGATGAAGCCAGCTTCAGCGCCAGCTTAATCGGTGAGGCCGGAGACATAATTGCAGCCGCCGCCCCCTGGAAGGACGGACTGGTCGCTGCCTATATAAAGGATGCTGACAGTTCGGCCAACAGTAACGCCGTACTTGCCCGGATTGATGCCGACAGCTGTCAGATATATTTCGATTGGAAACCATGATGCGCACGCTTACCCTTACCGCCATGATCCTGCTCGCCCCCTGCCTTTGGGCAAGCAACACCATTCCTGATAACCTGATGCATCATCTGCGTATGCACCCGCTGGACGGACTCCAGGCCTATCCCAGCCTGGAGCTGGATACATTGCCATCACGCAACAGCCGGAAATATGTGCCGGGTTGGCAGCATCCGCTACAGAACATTAATCACGTTAGCGCAATAATTGCCGATGATTCCGGTTATTACATTGCCGGCACCACCCTGCATTCGGACGATATCGAAGTCCATTTTGATCGCGGTGCGATCGACGACCTGCTCAGCAGCCCGTCCAGTCATGGCTCAACCGAGATGGACCTGTTTTCCACCAGCACCCCACGTAAAATCGCTGTCAGCCTGTACCATCTGGCGGCCGATGGCTCACTGTTGTGGGTTAACCGCTTTGATAACGATCTGGTGTCTTCGGGCCCCATGGTTCGCCTGCCTGATGGCCAGATTCTGCTGGCGATGAGCCCGTTAATAATTGATGAGGAAAGCAGCTTCTCCTCTTTCCTGTTTTTCATCTCAGCTGAAGGGCAGATTTTACGTCGCCAGGAGTTTCACAATGAGCTGATTAATTCACTCATGATAACAACCGACGGGCAGGTCATGGCGGGAGTGGTTCGGAGAGAAATACCCCCGGGTAAGGACTACATGACGTTTCGACAGTACGCTTATTTTCTTGATCGGGAAGGCAGCAAACAACGCCAGATCCTTCTGGCAAAGTCCCCGGGTATTGATCTGATTTACAAAGCCCTCAGCCTGGCGAAAGAGTACGATGACGCCTTTATTCTGAGTGGGGGTGACTCTGTTTTCATCATCCACAAATCCGGCGAACCCATACAGCAGACCCGGCTAAGCCCCGACCTTGAGTCTTATACAGACTATTATATCAACGCGTTTTACCGGGACGCCGATAAAAACCTGATACTCCTGGGCTTCTATGGTAGGGAAAAGAGCCACATCGCCGAGATCCAGCTCAACTATCTGCAAAGTGTGACCATGCCGACCACTCCCGGTCTGGAACTCACACCCGCTTATCAACGCATGGTTGACAACCCGTTATTACGGGGCGTTTACAACGATTTACTCCGTGATATGCGCAGGCGTATTAGCGAGCAGGGAACACCCTTCAATGCGGTGCTCACCAACAAAGGCGAACTGATCAATCTGATCGACCCGGAACAGGAGAGCCAACAGCACGCTTTCACCGGCAGCAACGCCCCTGATAGTCTGATCCTGATAGAGCGGATAAAAAACAACGAACAACAGCAATATTATCTGCTTGATCATGACTTCAACCTTCTGCTGCGGGATAAACAAACAGAACCATTCTGTGAAGATCGCTGCCTGCTGACAGATTCATCATTGGTATACCTGCAATGGGATAAAGATCTTCCCGGATACCAGCTGCACCAGGGTGAATTTGCAACCACCAGCGAGATTTCCGGACAACCGGGCCCTGATGATCAGGCTGGGGGAAAGAGTGAGTAGCCCATGTCAACGCAAATGCCAACGACAACAGACAGTAACGCCATTAACACTGCTGATGGTCATATTCCTCTGCGCAACCCTCTGTGGCTGCAGTGAACCAACAGACAACACCAACAACCGGGAAAAGACAGACAACACGCTAACACTGTTTGACGAAACTCAGCCTTTCGACCCCGATAGTTTGAGCATGTCTATCACCGTTCGCGACAATCTGGACAATCCGCAGATCATAGAAGATATCTCCGTGGAACTCTTAACCGAGGGAGGCGCATTTATTCTGCTGCAACAGGCCTATCTGCTCGTCAACGGTGTGCGCTTGTCGCGCTGGGATCAATCCCGGGCATGGTACGGCCAGAAAACCTATTATACCGGCGATGATATTCCAATAAACGAAGAGGGCATTGATGTCAGTCTGGTCTTACCAGGACGCCCACCGGTTAGTCTGGCGCACTTCGACCATCCACCCAGTGTAAACCTGCAGGGTATCCATTGGCCAGACAGATTACTCAAAGATCAGTCCCTGACTGTCAGCTGGGAGGGCATTCAGCCGCTTGATCAGATCAGCGTTGCCGAGTCGACACTCGCCGCAGATGAGTTGTATTCCGGCAGCCTTACCCCCTGGCCGATTAAACCGAAAGGGAGTATCGATCTGCTGAAGCCATTAATGAAAGCACATAACCGCCATATAGAGATCAGTGGCAGAAAGCCTGTCAGCGCCAGGCTCACCTACGCTAAAGTGGAGTTCAGCACCCAACTGCCCGGCGAAATTCTCAATGGCATTCAGCATAGTGAGGCGATGCTTAAGCTTTATGTCAACCGTGAATCAAGAGCGGCAGAGTAGCTAATCATCCACTGAGGCATTCATCCAACATGAAACGACAAGGATTGTTTATCATCACACCACTGTTGTTGGCCGTACTCTGGCCTGCATCTGCGACGCTGTATGCTGCGGGTTCCGACCTTGTCATAGCCTGTGAGCACTACCCGGTAACCCGACTGGAACAGATGCGCATAGCACAAAAGCAGAACAGCTTCGAAATCTCCCGGTGCGACGACCCGGGATACAGAGTGGACACCAACACCCGTGAGATGACTGATGCGGCCACAGCTTTTGCCGATATCGTAATGACAGCCTCGTGGCAAACACTGGATATTCAGGCTCTTGAAGCGTTCTTTACGGCAACTAAGTCTGTCCATGGCATGTCACTGTTAGACCAGCCGCGAAAAATCACTTACAACGATGGCAACTGGTCTATCGATCAAGGCCCTGAATTCTCACTCCTGGATATGTATTTAAACCGCGATGCTGCCACGCAGCTGGATTATATCTACCAACACTACAACGCTGAGTTAAAACAAAGGCTGGATGACAAAAGCTATTTTTTGTTCGCCCTGTTAGCGGGCGAGGACAACCTGACCCAGGACGATTTTCTGATCTGGGACAACCCGCCGCTGATGCCAGCCTTTTTTAAGGTCAACAGTAGCCGCCAGTATGTTTCGCCGTTTGAAAACAGCCAGTATAAAATATCCCAGCTATTAGACATTCTTATTGCGACCAGACGTTTTCGTCAGATCGAGCGCTACCAACCGATTCTGTTGCGGAACTATCAGGGCAACCCCTACACATTTCTCTTTCTCAGCACGAACTTCAACTACAGTAAGTCCGGCACAATGAAAGAGATTCAGCAGTTACGCGATACAGGCCTGGATATCTTCCACTATACCGATGACTACCGCGAGCTGAACATTTACCAGGATAGTCTGGCAGCCGCTATTGTTCATGATCTCACTGTTTACGATCTAGAGCAGCGCCGGACAACATATACACTGATACGGGATCTGGCGTCAGGCCTTAACAGCTGCAATGACGACTGCATGATGTTTTATATGGCATTAGCGATCCAATATCAGGACGGCGCGATGCTGGGAGCACTATTCGACTCACTGCCCCGAACAGACTACAACAACAATGATATCAGCCGTTTAATCTGGCTAACCGCTAAATACAACAATACGTCGGTTATGAAGGCGATGTTTGAAGCATTCAAGCTGCCAGAGTACCGTGACTTTACAGATGAGCAGGACAAACTGGGGGCGTTGGGCTATGCCCGGGAACACCGGAATAAAGAGATGATCGCTCTTTTAAAAGCGCATGGATACCGATCGAACTCTGTCAGCGATTTCTTCCGTCAGGCAAAACGCGGCTGGTCAGACACCAAAGAAACAGCCGAGGGCGTCGGTTATGTCATTCAGCTATTGATGTTCGGTTATCACTAAAAAAACCCGCAACATCCGGGTTAACACAGGGCTAAACAAGCCCCCTGAAACATAAAAACCGCCTCTTTAGGCGGTTTTTATGTCTGTTGTTTCTAGCAAGGAAAACGCAGTTTTCCGTCTAGCCAGTCGCGCAGCGACGTTCTAACAACGATGTTTATTCCACCTCAACAATCTCAAAGCTGTGGCTAATCTCTACGCCGCCCTTTTCCAGCATCAGGGAGGCTGAGCAGTACTGTTCAGCCGACAGTTTTACCGCACGCTCAACCTTCTTCTCGTTCAGGCCGCGGCCCGAAACAATGAATTTTACATGGATTTTGGTAAACACCGCAGGTACCGCATCGGCACGTTCAGCATCGATCTCCGCCACACAGTCCACCACATCCTGACGGGTCTTTTTCAGAATACCGATCACATCATAGGAGGTGCAGCCACCCAGGCCCAGCAGCATCAGCTCCATCGGCCGTGGCCCCTGCTTCAGCTCACCATCAATAGTGATATCAAAACCAGAACCGGTGGTTCCCTTGAAACGGACATCGCCATCCCATTTTACTTTTGCTTGCATAGTCTCAGTATCTTCTTTCAATCATTATTATTTGGCGAACAGTTCAGCCAGCTTCTGACCTGGGTCTGCAGCCCGCATAAAGGCTTCCCCCACGAGGAAGCTGTCAACCCTATGCTCACGCATGGCGATAACATCGTCACGGCAGAGAATGCCGCTTTCGGTAACAACAATACGATCCTCAGGCACGCTATCCAGCAGTTCAAAAGTATGATCAAGTGACACTTCAAAGGTGTGCAGATTGCGGTTATTGATCCCCACCAGCGTATTACCCAGCGGCAGAGAGCGTTCCAGTTCAGCCAGGTTATGCACCTCAATCAGCACATCCATCCCCAGCTCCAGCGCCAGCGCATTGAGGTCGGCCAGCTGAGCATCATCCAGTGCGGCCACAATCAGCAGAATGCAGTCAGCACCGATCGCCCGGGCTTCATAGATCTGATAAGGGTCAACAATAAAATCCTTACGGATAACCGGCAGAGAACAGGCTGCGCGTGCCTCCATCAGGAACGCTTCGCTGCCCTGAAAAAAATCCGCATCGGTGAGTACAGACAGACAGCTGGCACCACCCGCTTCATAGGAACGGGCAATATCCGCAGGCACAAAGGGGTCACGAATCACGCCTTTGGAGGGGCTGGCCTTCTTCACCTCCGCAATGATAGCAGAGCGGCCTTGCGCCAGTGCTTTTGCCATATTCGCGACAAAACCACGGGGGTCGGTTGCACTGCCCTGCTGATCAGCGATCTGTGCTTTCAGGTCAGCAATACTCTTTACCGGCTGACGTTCAGCAACCTCTTCATACTTACGTGCAATAATTTTTTTCAGCACGGTGGGGGTATCAGTCATCGTTGTTCAGTCCTTCAGCGACTGGCTAAACTCCGCCAGCTGTTGCATTTTTTTCAGTGCCGCGCCCGAGTGGATCGCTTCCAGGGCTTTTGCCACACCCTCTTTATGGCTGGAAACCTGACCGCTGAGGTAGATCGCCGCGCCAGCATTCAACGCCACCATCGATGCCGCCTTTTTAGCAGCAACCTCTTCAGCGCCGGAGAATGCCTTCTTAATCAGCTCCAGTGACTGGGCCGGACTATCAATTATCAGTCCAATCAGACTCTGGCTTTCAACGCCCAGGTCTTCAGGCGACAAGCGGTATTCGGTAATCTCACCGTCTTTCAGCTCAGCCACATAGGTATGGGTTGCCAGGCTGATCTCATCCAGGCCATCATCCGCATGTACTACCATGATGTGTTCACCGCCCAGCTGCTGCATCACCTCAGCCATCGGCCGACACAGTTTTTTGGTAAACACACCGATCACCAGACGTTGTGCCCCGGCAGGGTTGGTCATCGGGCCGAGAATATTAAACAGAGTACGGGTGCCCAGTGCACGACGCGCGCCGATGGCATGTTTCATCGCGCCATGAAAACCCGGCGCAAACATAAAGCCGACACCAACCTCATCGATACAGCGGGCTACAGCATCTGCGCCCAGATCCAGGTTGATCCCCGCTTGCTCTAACAGATCCGCACTACCACTGCTGGAAGAGACGCCCCGGTTACCATGTTTGGCCACATGAACACCACAAGCCGCAGCAACAAAAGCACTGGCAGATGAAACGTTAAACAGGTTAGCACCATCGCCGCCAGTACCGACAATATCAACCAACGGCGCAACGGTGGCGTTTACCGGCGTTGCCAGTTCCCGCATCACCTGAGCGGCGCCGGTAATCTCGTCGATCGATTCACTCTTCATTCGCAGCGCCACCAGAAAACCAGCGATCTGGGATTCAGTGCACTCGCCTGTCATCACCTGACGCATCACTTCAACCATTTCGTCACGGCTCAGATCAATATGATCAACTACCCGCGCCAGCGCTTCTTTGATATCCATTGTGTCGTCCTTATGCTCGATTCAAAAAGTTTTGCAGCAGATCATGGCCCTGCTGGGTGAGGATTGATTCCGGGTGGAACTGCACCCCCTCAATATCCAGCTCTTTATGCCGTACACCCATGATCTCATCCACGCTGCCATTCTCATTCTGAGTCCAGGCGGTAATTTCCAGGCAATCAGGCAGGGTATTTTTATCGATCACCAGTGAGTGATAACGGGTAACAGAGACCGGATTTTCCAGTCCTTCAAATACCCCTGTATTGTTGTGATATACCGGTGAAACTTTACCGTGCATCACCTGACGGGCGCGCACAACATCCCCACCAAACGCCTGGCCCATACTCTGATGACCGAGACAGATACCAAAGATTGGCAGTTTACCGGCAAAGTGATTAATCGCCGCCACCGAGATACCCGCTTCATTTGGGGTACAGGGGCCGGGAGAGATCACCAGTTGAGAGGGGTTGAGGGCTTCGATCTGCTCAATAGTAATTTCATCATTACGATACACCTGAACATCAGCGCCCAGCTCACCCAGATATTGCACGACGTTATAGGTAAACGAGTCGTAGTTGTCGATCATTAGCAACATATCAATATTTAACCTATTGATTTATATAATTAATAATATCGAGCCTTATTCAGGTTACCCGGTTTATAAACCTAAGAAATCGAAACTGAGCAGCAGATGGCCTCGAAGAACAGCCGATTATAGTACAGCAAGCTAATTCTGGATAACACTGATGAGCGATGAAAAGCGTCACCAAAAGGGATGAGAGAGGAATAGATAACTTACAGCCTGAGGGGAAATACCCGGATATCGATCGCTATGATATCCGGGTATTGTAAGTGACAGCCGTTGAGAGGAAATGCAAGGTGCTTTTTAATGCGGACTAACTGGCGGAAAATTTCTCATAATGGATGGTGCTATTGGCCATATCCCGTTGATCCAGCCAGCCCTTTACGGCGTCTACCATCGGCGGTGGCCCACACAGGTAGAGATCAACCTCGCCGTCGTTGAAATGACTATCCTCAAACAGATCGGTAACCACTCCAACCGGCCCCTGCCAGACTTCGTTTTCTTTCATGACGATGCTATGGCAAGTGAAACCGGGTAACCTTTCTGCATACCGCTGCAGTCGTTCGATCTCACACAGATCGGTCATCTGAGTGACACCATAAAACAGCGTGATTGGCTGATCGCAATGTTCGGGGCTCTCAACCATCTGATCAAGCATTCCGAGAAACGCGGCCAGCCCGGTTCCTCCGGCGACAAAGATCAGCGGGCGCTTGATCTGATGCAGATAGAACGCTCCCAGTGGTGCCTTAAGTTTCATCCGGTCACCCGGTTTTGCCCGGTCACGCAGATAATCACTCATCACCCCTTGCGGCAGAAGCCGGATCAGAAACTGCAGCTGGTTGGTCTCATTCGGTGCACAGGCGAAGGAGTATGAGCGCCACTCGTCAGTGCCGGGAACATTCACATGAGCATACTGCCCCGGCAAGAAATCCAGCTGATCACCCAGCGACTGAGCATCGATGTAGACGACTGCGGCCGACTCAGACAGCAGATCAACGTTGGTAATCACCGCTTCCAGCTCTTC
The DNA here is from genome assembly GCF_050300915.1 of Amphritea sp. GTDB lineage: Bacteria > Pseudomonadota > Gammaproteobacteria > Pseudomonadales > Balneatricaceae > Amphritea. The sequence continues at coordinate 1,188 of NZ_JBNKYN010000115.1, read as the reverse complement.
CGGGCCACTACTGCTACAGAGCGTTGACTCAAAATCAAACGCTATCGCGCAATCGGATGCCACCCGCATCTGGCAGGTGAGAACACCGCCCTGCCTAAGCTCGGCGGCACTCAGGGCATCCTCATCAACATATTCAAGCTGATAGTCGCCCGAGCTGCAGTGCCCTTTACAGGTAGCACAGACTCCCTCACGGCAATCCACCGGAATCGTAATACCCTGGCGCAGCGCCGCATCAAGCACGGTTTCTCCACTATTAACACCGATAAACCGGGTGCGGCCATCACTGAAATTCAAAGCCACTTTATTCATATAACACCTCACAAACTCGTCACCAGATCAAAGGCCGGAGTTGACGCACGACAGACCGCTGCAGAGCCCCCGAAGGGGATAAAAGAGGGCTCTGCATTATGATCTGACGATCTTATAACCGGACTGACTCGCGATCAGACGTGATAAAAATCAAGCACGTGACGAATCTTATCGTTTAGTAAAATCGTTTGTTTACGGAGCACTTTCCAGCTGTCGCTGTCTGGCCGCAGGGTATACTCTGCCCGGCCAAAGAAGGCTTCAGATTCACCAAAACGGTAAAAATGCGTCACCCAGTTGACCTTCACTTCCCAGTTGCCATCGGCTTGCTTCTCGCCCTGAACATTACTCAGCAGATGCAACGTTCTTGGCATCGGCGTACAGGCCGCCGACTTACCGGTGCGGATGCGGAACACCCGGTCTTCAAGACCGGCCCGGGTGGCATAGTAGATCAGTGACATCTCACGCTTAGGGTCCGTGGTATGCACATGCTCGGAGTCCCATTGAGGGATATGAAATTCGGCATTTTCATCGAATGTTGCCAGATATTCATCCCACTGCTGGCGATCACAATATTCAGACTGCTGGTACAGAAACTGTTCAATACTCTGCAAAGCCTCGTGTTGCGTTACATTAGTCATCACTTTGCCTCCTGTTGCTGCAGCTTAAGATCCAGCCCCTGCAGCAGGTAACGCTGCCAGGTAGAGTGCTGATTAACGTAGAGCCCTTCATGGGTAAACTCAGTGCCGGTGATAGCCGGATTAATCCCCAGCGCTTTGGTGTTCGCAGTGGCCTCGCGGGTCCACTTATCGCAGCCACGGGAGATGTCATTCCAGCGTTCCAGACGTGCTTCAAAGCCTTTCTGAGCTTCGCGGAACTCCA
>NZ_JBNKYN010000114.1:0-10783 GCF_050300915.1 Amphritea sp. | reverse complement strand
GTTACAGCAGGAGCGCACTGGTTTGCTGCAGGGATCACATCAGCATTCATTAGCGGGTCGTCAGCGGCGTGTATGACTAACGTCGGCCGTTTAATTGTCGCCAGAAACGGCAGCCCACTGGATTGGGCATAATAATCATCAACCCCTGCAAAACCATGCAGTGGCGCAGTCACCAGATGGTCAAACTGATAAAAGGTTTTCAGTGTACCGACTTGCCTGAGTGTCACGGATGCCTGATCAACTATCGTTCCCTGATGAAATTTACCGATGAGTTTATCCCGAAGCTCCTTAATCAGATACCATTGATAAAACCTCGACGCGCCCTTTTCCAGCCGTTTGGCACAGGCAGCTAACACCAGAGGGGCTGAGACGACCACCGCACGCTCTATGGCACTATTACCCTGCATCTCACCCAAATATTTAGCCAGTACATTACCGCCTAAGCTGTAACCGACAGCGAACAGTTTTGATTGCGGGAAATGTTGCCGGAGATGCTGCAGGGTGTCACTGATATCTTGCATATCTCCGCTGTGATAACTACGCGCCAGACGGTTCGGTTCGCCTGAACAACCCCGATGATGGTGCACAACCGCGCATAGACCTGCCTGATGACAATCTCTCAGTAAACGGCGCACATAATGGGAATCGGCGCTGCCTTCCAGGCCATGTAAAATAACCACGATGCTGCTGGCATTCTGAGGATCACCCAACCAGTCAAGATCGATAAAGTCACCATCGCTTAATTCCAGCCGTTGACGCGATAGCGCGGGCGAAACCACCTTTGTAAACACCGGTAGAATGGTCTGCACATGTGGATTTTTTGCCCACCAGGGAGGTGAAAAAGAGCGTCTTATCATCGGTTTGGCTGTCAATGTTGGGAGGACGTTCACAGGATAACAGATCATCAAACCGTTGCTTTAATGCTTTTCATCCTTTTACTCGTTGCCCTCTTTTTACTCGTTCTCCCTTTCTGCCAGAGCGGATAACGACTGCTACCATTATTCATCTTTCGTCTGCATTACCACGCAGGAGCGTGGGAACGAGACGAAACCTGGAAGCGAGACAAATTGAGCCACTTTAATCAGTGACTGACGGCTATTGAACGACGGAACAGCGCCAGGCTCGCGCTGAAGAAAATCGCGCCAAGAGCGATCATCGTCAGCAACTGCGGCCAGATAATACTTAATCCGGCTCCCCGGAAAATGACCGCCTGAGCGAATGACATATAGTGTCGCGATGGTAAAAACCAGGTTAGCGGCTGAATAATTTCCGGCTGACTCTCGATAGGTGTCAGGCCACCGGATAGCATGATAATCGGTACTATCGCCATAATCATCAACAGCGCAAATTGTGCCATGGTGCGGGCAATCGTCCCCAGAAAGATGCCGATGGCCGCTGCTGCAAACAGATACAGCGTCGTGCCCAGCAACAGCAGTAATCTGGACCCATTGATAGGCACATCAAGTATAATCTCAACCACAAACAACATGGCTAACGAAAAGGCCAGCAAAATAATCAGACCATTAGCCCACACTTTTGACATAACAATCTGAAATGAACTTAACGGCATCACTAACAGATGCTCAATCGTGCCATGCTCCCGTTCCCGCAAGAGTGCCGCCCCGGTAAGGATGATGGTAATCATCGATATCTGATTAATCAGTGCATTGATGGCACCAAACCACATACCAATACCATTGGGGTTAAACGCCCGGCGCTGAACCAGGGTCACGGGGTAGTCACTCGTTTCATCCGAACGGTTGATATAGTGATTCACCTCATCAACCACTATATTCTGGATATAGCTGTTGCCAAGGCTTGCCTGAGTCACCGCCGTTGCATCAATATTGATCTTCACACTCGGCTGACGTCCGCCGCGCACATCCTTTTCAAAATCTGGCGGAATCTCCAGCACAAACATATAGCGATCTAAATTCATCCCCTGATCCACTTCATCTGCTGAGATCAGAACCGGCGTTTTGAAATAAGGTGGATAAAGCGCATTCGCAATGGCCCGGGACAGGGCTGAATGGTTCTCATCGACGATGGCGATTGAAGCATTGTTAACCGATTCGCTGGTTGCCGTCGCCTGAGAGTAGATAGCAAGACTGAACGAATAAACAATCAGGGCCACCATCACCACATCGCTAAAAACACTGCGTAGTTCCTTAGTGCCCAGCCAGAAAATATTGCGCCAGATGTTCATCTATCAGGCCTCCTGCTTTTTCAGAAATGCCGCCGCAATCATCACCAAAGCAGGGCCAAACAGCGCCAGTACCATAATGTCTCCCATTAACTCAGACAGACTTAAGCCCTTAGTAAAAGCGGCGACACTAAGGTGCATATAATAGGTTGCAGGCCATAAGACACCCACAAGATAGCCACCACCTTCCAGTGTTGAGGTGGGTTGCACCAATCCCGAAAAATTAATGGTCGGCATAATCAATAAAATCGCGGTGGCAAACACCGCAGCAACCTGGGATTTAGTCACCGTTGAAACCAATAAACCAAAACCGGTGGAGGCAAAGACATAAAACAACGCCCCCAGACTTAAACCGATCAGGCTGCCCTTCAGCGGCACACCCAGTAAGAAGACAACCAGTAACGTCAGGATCACGAAGTTCACCATACCAATCGCAATATAGGGCAGTTGTTTACCCAGCAAAAATTCAAATCGACTGGTTGGGGTGACATAGAAATTGGTGATGGTACCAATCTCTTTCTCCCGTGCCAGGCTCACCGCCATCAGAATTGCCGGAAACAGCAGCAATAGCATCGCCGGTGTTTTTGGACCGATTGAGTAGATCGTTTTAAAGGAAGGGTTGTAACGATAACGGGATTCCTGCGACACCTTTGCCACAGCGCTGGCATCGATACCGGCATTGGTGGCTAACTCAGTCAGATAGTGAATATGAGCCCCACTGACATAACCGGCAATGGTACTGGCCCGGGTGGTATTCGCCCCGTCAATCCAGGCGGAAACACTGGGCGTCTCACCTTTTTTCAGGTTGCGGCCAAACCCCGATGGGATCTCGATGGCTAAGGTAATATCATTTGACCTTAAACGGCGCTCCAGCTCGTCTTTACTGTGCAAGGCTGGCTGTTCACTAAAATAACGAGACCCCTGAAAATTACTCAAATACTCGCGACTCTCAGGGGTCCGATCGTTATCCAGCGCGGCATAGGTGAGGTTTTCAACATCCAGTGAGATCCCATAGGCAATCACGATCAGCAACATCGAACTACCCAGAAAAGCGAACGCCATCCGCACCGGGTCACGTATCACTTCCATCATTTCACGATAGCTATAGGCCAGCATCCGGTTAAAGCTGAAGCCAGACTTCTGTTTATCTGCTGTTGATGAGCCAGGCGATTCGCTGGATTCACCGGCCAGTCCGTCGATCTCCTGCAGGCTATTCTGATCTACCGCCGCGACATCCTCGATGCCGATAGCCTCTTCAAGATAACCAATAAAGGCCTCTTCTAATGTGGCAGCACCTTTCGCATCAACCAGGTGCTGTGGTTCATCATAAACCAGCACCTTACCGGCATGCATCAGCGAGATACGATCACAGCGTAGTGCTTCATTCATAAAGTGAGTCGAAATAAAAATCGTCACCTTATCCTGCCGGGATAACTCAACCAGCAGTTCCCAGAAACCATCCCGGGCGACAGGATCAACCCCGGATGTGGGTTCATCAAGAATCAGCATTTCCGGCTCATGAATCACCGCTACAGCCAGTGAAAGGCGTTGCCGCATTCCCAGAGGCAAAGAGGAAGCCAGTGCCTGCATATGCTCAGCCAGATTGAAACGTTCAGCCAGGGTGGCAATCCGCTCAGCGGTTTTTTCAGGTGTCAGATGGAATAAACGGGCATGCAGCGTCAGGTTTTGCGCCACCGTTAGTTCGCCATAGAGAGAAAACGCCTGAGTCATAAACCCGACGCGTTTACGCGTTTCCAGATCGCCTGCATTCACCGGGTTACCAAACAGGAACGCTTCGCCCCCGGAAACGGGTAACAACCCGGTCAGCATTTTCATCGTGGTGGTTTTGCCGCAACCATTCGAGCCGAGAAAACCAAAAATCTCACCGGCCTGAATCTCGAAGCTGACATTATCGACCGCTGTAAAATCACCAAACCGACGGGTTAAGCCTCTGGCCACAATTGCCGGCGTTGCGGTGTTTTTTTCCAGTGGCGGAATCACCAGCTCCGTCATATCGCCACGTTTGCCTTCGGGCAACAGACGCACAAAGGCGGTTTCTAAATCATCGGCACCGGTGCGCTCCTTGAGTTCTGCCGGCGTTCCAGTATCCAGCACCTGCCCTGCATCCATCGCAACCAGCCAGTCGAATCCCTCCGCTTCATCCATATAGGCGGTAGACACAAGCACACTCATGCCGGGGCGTTCCTGGCGAATGGCCGCAATTAATGACCAGAACTGACGCCGGGAGAGTGGATCAACTCCTGTTGTAGGCTCATCCAGTATCAATAAATCCGGATCATGAATCAGGGAGCAACAAAGCCCTAGTTTTTGCTTCATACCGCCTGACAACTGACCCGCCGGACGTGACAGAAATGGATGCAGCCCGGTCGCCTTTGTTAACCGGTCAATACGCGTCCGCCGCTCCGTCGCAGCCTGACCAAACAACTTACCAAAAAAATCCAGGTTCTCTTGAACACTCAGTTCTGCATAAAGGTTTTTGCCCAGCCCTTGCGGCATATAAGCGATGCCGGGACCAATTGAATGACGATGAGCAACGGAAGCCATATCACCACCCAATACTTCAAGCTGTCCTTGCTGTAACTGACGCGCCCCGGATACAAGCCCCATCAGGGTCGATTTACCAACCCCATCCGGCCCCAGTAAACCAACCATCAAACCAGCCGGTATGGCCAGCGTTATATCATCAACGGCATGTACCTGTTTATAGCGATGCGTAACCCCCTGAAAGCGCACCACAGGGCAATCGTGTTGAACCATGATAGCACCCGTTAGTTCTGGCTGGTTTTAGCAGGCTCAACCGCAGCAGGAAGCTTTTGCAGAAAATCCGGCCATGGCGATGGCTCCTCCCCCGGCAGTTCAGAGAGGCGGATATACGCGACACCCCGAACACCGGTCTTAACGCGATCAATATAAGCCTTTACCAGCGTTTCAGGCACCCGCACCTTAACCCGGAACATCAGTTTTTCCCGCTCACTCGCCGTTTCAACTTCTTTCGGCGTAAACTGAGACTCAGGAGAAACAAAACTGACAACCGCTGGAATCGCCACATCCAGAACATCCACTTTGACACGCGCCTCAGCCCCAATGGCTACACGGTTGGCCTGAGAGGATGGAATAAAGGTTTCCATGTAGACATCAGACAGATTAATCAGTGTTAACACCTTACCGCCACTGCCTAATACTTCGCCCGGCTCAGCCAAACGATACAATACCCGCCCAATGGCCGGTGAAACCAGCTCGGCATCATCTATCTGTGTCTGAATACCTTCGGCTTCAGCTTTAACCGCATCAACATTGCGTTGCTTTGAGACTAAGATCGCCTCTGCTGCATTCACATTCGCCTTCGCAACCGCAACCTGACTCACCTGAGTATCATAAGCCTCCTTACTGGCATGTCCCCTGTTAAGCAGCGCCCGGGTACGCGCCAGTTCCTGCTGCGCCAGAATTAACTTTGCCTTTGCCTGCTCGATAGACGCCTCAGCAGCAGACACCTCACTCTGCGCACTGGCAATATTTGCCTCTGCCCGCAAACGCTGTGCCCGTAACTGCGCAGTATCAATTCTGGCAACCACATCACCCGCCTGTACAAGATCGCCCTCCTGGGCTAAAACAGACTCCACCCGACCCGCAATTTTCGTTGATATATCAACCTGCACGGCTTCAATTCGCCCATTGCCTGAAGCAATATCGGCAGGCAACCCTGGTGTTTGCATGGATTGCCACAACAACCCGCCTGCTACCAAAGCAAGGATTACAACTACGCCAATCATTAATCGTTTCACGCTGATCTCCATTATCCAACTAACACCCGCTGATGAGTGCTAAGTTATTTAATCCATCAAATAACAGCTATCTGTCTGCTTAATAGCCGCTAATCTGCTTCACCCTTGAGAAGCACACTATACCCATCGGAACTGCACACCCGATGAGGCTAAATCCAGCTCTGTATAAGTAATATGAAAAGAGTAACAACAATCAATTGAGGATGTCAGCGACCTCGGTCAAGGGTAGCGACAACGAAAGCCACACAACCAGATTCAGTGCTGACAGACAATAAAAGCATCAGAGATGCTGCCACCGCAGTACAAAGGCATAATGATTCGGCCGGTGGACACAAAACAGTTTCACATCACTTATCAAAAAAAGATATTAAAATCAGCATACTCCAAAAAAGCAATTAATATATACAATTAAAGTCAATACTACACAAAATTCACCTTCTTAATAACCTATCAACCAGTGAAACCCACTAATCGTTAATGGCTAACTCAGTCGTTGAGCAAAGATGTAAGGTATACATTCCCACGCGGGAGCGTGATAACGAGACAAGCGTTCCCTCGCAGTCGCGCAGCGACGTTCTGGCAAGAGGCGAAGCCACAACAACTAACCACTGGCGACTGCTTTTCAAGGCACCGATACATACAGCCATTTATGATTCAGAAGAATCTTGATAAACCCTTTCGGATCACTCAGCCCGTTAAGATGGAGGTATGACTTCACCGCAAACCCCGTGGGATTGAACCCCATGTAAGTCACGCTTATTTCATCTCCGGTCTCCCAGGGGCCGGTCGCGGCAGCGTCCATGATCGCGGCCCTTCTGGGGGCTGATAAAACCCCAAGCTGAGTGGCATGGGCCAGATATTCCTGCGCGGCATTTGTCCACAGATCCTCAGTACTATCTGCGTTGTGTTGAAAGATTGCATGGGTGATTTCATGAGCGAAAGCGCCAACGTAATGCTCCTCATCAAAGGGCATGTTGTACATCTCAGGCGCTTGGCTGCTTTTCAATATCGCCGGTAGTGACATCATCAGAATATGATCGTTCTGGCGGTCATAACTGCCGTAGGCCATATAGCCATCCCGGTTGATGCTCTCTTCAATAATGTCGATCCCGATGGTTCTTTGTGGCTGCAATCCGTATTGATCAAGAAACGCGACCGCCCTGGCTGCGGCATCACAAACATACACAACCATGCTCTCATCAGGTGCGGATATTAATATCTCAGGAGTCGCTTCACAGCGAAACTGACTGGCTTCCAAAGAAGTCACCCCGCTAACACAGATGATAGCCAGACAGACGCTATGTATCGGTTTAAAGAACCTTCGCTGATTCGTTTTCATAGTTGATGCCCATTGATAACAACTGGTCATGCGCTCACACCAACTCAAAGGCGTTGTTGCTTCTGGTGTCAGGCTCTGACGATTTAGCTATCAATATAGTCTGAAGTCCTGTTCAGCGCCTGAGTCCGATAGTCAGTACGTCTGCTTCAGCGATTCACATTGCAAATACAGAAGCTGAAAACAGCGCCCATATGATCAGTAAAACGACATTACTCAGGGCGAACACAATAAACCGGTGCAGCACATGGTTATATGTCAGATGTACAAGACTATGTAACACCCGCAACCCGACATAGCTCCAGCAGAACCCCACTGTGACGGATGTATCTGTCTGTGTCACATACTGAGCCAGAACCACAACATAGAACAGCAGCGGCAGCTCTAAAAGACTCATGTAGTTACGATTAGGCAGGCTGATCTCTGCCGGAACATCAGCGGACTCGCCCAGTCTGAAGTCATCAGCAGTGACATCCCCGCGAAAAATACCGCGAAAGCGTCTGTAGGGAATGATAAGAAGAATAATGAAGGTCCAGGCGGCCAGCGCGATCATTGGCAACAGGATAGAGAGGTTATTCATTCTGAGCTCCATGCTATGCCTGATTCAACCCCAGGCGTTCTTACTAAATGAGGATTGGTTTTACCCTGTTCCTGAGCTAGCTGTTCCCCCTCTGCTCTAGCTCTTCCCGCAGTTTATCTCTGATGCCCATCAGCATTTTGCCAAAGGCATTGTTGCCACGCATATCACGGCCGCTGCCCCAGAAATAGTCATACTGAGTCAGATCGGCAATCTCAATTTCATTACTGTCCAATAATATCTGAGCGATCTCCGGGTAAGTCCGGCATTTAATATAGGTCCCGCGGGTCATGTAGGTGACCTTCACCCGGTCCCAGTCCTTTCGCCGTTCATGGCCTTTACTCTTACCCAGCTTTCCGGCCTCTGCCGGATGCGCTGACTGACGGATCTGCTCAGCATAAGCCGGATTACCAAACTTCATCGCCTGATAGTAGTGTTCTACCGAAGGCCACTCAAAACCATCCAGTTCGAATGCGTGTTTAGAGTATGAAGCCAGAGGATTCGTGGGATCGTTGCGCGTCAGAGTGAGTAATTTTTTCTCTTTTCTGGGACTAAAAAACATGAGGTGTTCCTGGTTATCCTGTGACCCGTGAATAGTATATCGATAGCGTCAGGGAAGGTGATTCATTTTTCTGCTTAAGCGACCGCCTTAACAGAACCCTATCGCTACCGCAGAACAGCATGAGAGGATGCGGTAAACGCCCCGTCTAATGCTGTGATTCTGAGCAATGGGGGCTGAATCATTCATTGTTACTTTTCCAGAACGGGTCATAACTCAGGGCTTCTCCCCGTATGGACTATCGCTCTGTTTCAATGATCTCTTTGTAATGATGTCCGTGCAACCATCAGGGCTGCCAGAGCTAACGCACTGCCTGCAACACTATCCATAATGGCAGTCGAACGCTTAGACACCGCTAATGCGGAGGCCTTTGAGCCTAAGACCGCATAAAGAAGTAAGGCCGGATATTCGAGTATAAGAGCCAATAGAGCAAGCGTTAACATTCGCAGCTCCATCCCGGCACCTTCGCCAGCAAATACGGGTAGCATTGCCGCAAAAAATAAAACAGATTTTGGATTAGCACCCTGCATCGCAAAACTCGACCAGAACAATGCTTTAGCAGATTTTTTGTTGTGTGATTTCGCCTTTAACTCTGTCGCGTAGAGTGCATTTCTGACCGTTTTGATTGCAAGATACAACAGGTAAGTCACACCAACCCATTTAACTATTTCAAACAGCCATGGGAACGCAAAAATCAGAGTACTGATACCAAGCACTGATAAAACTGAATACATGAAGTTGGCTACAAATACGCCAGCGATACTTGCATGAGCCTTACCAACACCGTTACCGATTGAATCACCTACGACCTTTAACACAGCAGGCCCCGGCGAAAAATTAAGCGCCGCATTTGCGCTAATGAAAGCGAGTAAAGTTGCCCACTCTATTGTCCAGAAGCTCATACATTCATCCCTTTATAAATGAGACTCTACTACCTGATTCACCATTCTTCTCAGAAAGATACGCACAATAGGGACTCTCTGTTTTAGTACCCAATAAGAGTCCACACTGCACGAATAACGGTTTGTTATACCCACCAGAAAAGGAAGACCTTATAAACGGAAGCGCCTGACTTCACTTTCAATTTCTCGAATCAAACCCCGCAAGGTTTCAGCCTGCTCCGCTGCTTTAGCGCCTTCATCTGCCATGTTTGAGGCAGCATCACTAATCGCAGTAGTGTTAAGGTTGATCTCTTCGGTTACTAAGGTTTGCTCTTCAGCCGCCGACGCAATCAGAACGGCCCGGTCTGAGATCTCTGCAATCGCCGAGGTAATCATGGCAAGACTCTGGCGCGCTAATTCAGCGTCATCAACGCTTTGTGCCGCCATCGAATGACCACGCCCCATGCTTGAAACCGCTTGCTTGGTCGTTTTTTGCAGGGTATCGATCATATTTTGTATCTCACCGGTCGACGCATGCGTCCGCTGCGAAAGCACACGAACTTCATCAGCAACCACGGCAAAGCCCCGGCCCTGATCACCCGCCCGGGCCGCTTCAATTGCAGCATTCAAGGCCAGTAAGTTAGTTTGCTCTGCTATCCCACTAATCGTCGAAAGAATACCGCTGATATGTTGGGAGTGTCTTTCCAGATCGCTGATAACATCGGTGGCACGCTGGACTTCATCCGCTAACGCCTGGATAGACCGCTGACTTTTCTCAACCTGCACCTGTCCATTTTCGCTGATGCTCACCGAATCCTTAGCGGAGTGAGCCGCGCCTTCAGCATTACCTGCAATTTCCTGTGTAGCAGAGGCCATCTCCGTCACGGCGGCCGCGACCATATTTATTTCATCTTGTTGCACACGGATACGCTGACTGCGCTGCTGTGCCGCCTGTGTAAAATGATCAGCGGTTTGGGTAAGACTACCAGAGGTTTGACTTAAGCGGCTGATAATACCGTGTAATCGCTCGACAAACTGGTTAAACCCTTGTGCTAAAACACCGATCTCATCGCGGCTATTTACGGGTATACGGACGGTGAGATCCCCCTCTCCTTCCGATATGTCTTTCAATGCCTGGCTTACACGTTCGAGATTTTTAAACATAACCTTGAACAGCGCGGTCAAAATTAAGCTCAGCACAATAACAATCCCCAGGCTGATCAGGGCTTGGGTTGTGAGCGACTGCATTAACGGTTTTAATATGGTTGCTTTGTCTACTACGTAGATTAACGCCCATGTGGTATCAGGAATCGCAGCGGCGTAAACAAGACGATCACGGTTATCCAGCTGAGTTTCTATCAACTGATCACCGTCGATCAGCCTGGTTAGCGAATCCCCCGCTAAAACCGGGTTAACGCTGGCCA
>NZ_JBNKYN010000113.1:0-11251 GCF_050300915.1 Amphritea sp. | reverse complement strand
CAGACAGACACCGTTGAGGCGATAGTACAGATCTTCACGGAACAGACCTTCAGCCACCAACGCTTTCAGATCCCGATGAGAGGCACAGATCACCGCGATATCCAGCGCAATCTCATCTCCGCCTCCCAGGGGCGCAATGGTGCGTTCCTGCAATACCCGCAGCAACCGGGCCTGCAATGCCAGCGGCATATCGCCGATCTCATCAAGAAACAGTGTCCCTCCCTGCGCCTGTTCCAGCCGCCCGATCATCCCGCCTTTGCGGGAACCAGTGAAGGCTCCTTCCCGATAGCCAAACAGTTCCGATTCGATCAGTCCTTCAGGTATCGACGCACAATTCACCGCGACAAACGGCCCGCTGTTGCGCCGACTATCGAGATGCAGTGATTTAGCCATCACCTCTTTACCGGTACCGGTCTCCCCCTGAATCAGCACCGGCAGCTCGTGGGACAATGCCCGGCTGCCCATCCGCACACCTTTCTGTAAGCGGGGATCCTGTCCCGCCAGTTCTTGCAGAGGAGGCGCATTCAAAGGAGCCGGAGCGGGCTTACTGCGATTTGATTTGAGCGGAGCTTTATAAGCTGTCGGAAAGCTATTGGGAAAGTGCAGCAGTTCACAGTAGAAATCACCGCCGCGGGTTCGTAACTGCCCCCGTCCTTTACGGTGCAGATCGGTCAGCAGTACTTCAGGACGCACTCCAAACAGCTCTTCAAGATTACGCCCCACCAGCTGTTCCCGCTTACGGTTCAGCAGTTGGCAGATCTGTTCATTGGCCGCCTGAATATGGCCATCCAGCTCCAGTGCCAACATCCCCTGCCATGAGGAGCGCAGATACTCCGGACGGCTATGAACACTGAGCACAATATGCTGCTGAAACTGGCCGCTGAACATGCGATTCTCGATAGAACGCACCGCCTGCTGCACCAGACTGAGATTGGGCGGAAGATCACGATTATCAGTGGGTGAGGTCAGATCCAGCACCCCCAGCAACTCACCTTTCGGGTCGGTAATCGGCGCAGAACAGCAGGAGAGATAACCGATGGAGTCGAGAAAGTGCTCATTACCCCGGATCATCAGGGGGGAACGGTTAACAATAGCGGTGCCCGGACCATTGGTGCCGCGTAACTCTTCGCCCCAGTTAGCCCCCGGTGCAAGTGCATAGCGGGTGGCAGAATCCAGATGCCGGGTTTCCCCCTTGATCTTCAGAATCGTTGCCGACTCATCAGTCAGCATCACCAGTCCGCCATCGGAACTAAAATAGTCAACCAGCTGTTTAATTTCAGGATGGGCCGCTTCGATCAGCCCCCTGTTTTTCTCTTGCAGGGTGTCAATCCTGTCTCTGGAGAGATTTTCCAGATCAAGCGGTGCTTCACAGTTAAGACCGGCATTGACACTTCGCTGCCAGGAATCTTCAATCTCGCTGCGTAACACGCCACTGGGAACTTCGCCTTCCTGAACAAGCCGATTACGGGCGACCTTCACCGAATGAAGGGGGTCGGTAGGTAACACGGAATCTGTCGACTTCTTCATAGTACTGATTACTCGCTACTGCTTAATTGAACAACTCCAATACAGGCTATCAATTTTTTTACCGTATCTGTGTAACTATAGCAATCAAATAGTGTTCCACTGATCAGCCTGTGACTTTTTTATCGGCATTGATTAACCACCTGTTTCAACAGCAAAAAGCCACGGCGCCGGAAACCGGGCCGTGGAAAGCGACATGAAGGTAACAGTGAAACTACCTTTTTATCGCGGCTGAAGGGGCAGGGCCTCCCTTACAATGACATCAGTTCAACGGTGTTGATTAGTAAAGATTTTTAATTAGTAAAAGTACATCAGCACCGCCTGCAGGTAGAGATTGCTATTATCATTGGCCTGATTGGCGATCACACTGCTGCCATCCGGAGTGTAGTAACCCACCATCGGGCTGAAGATGAAGTTATCGTTGATCGACCAGAGCGCATAGAGGTCCACTTCGTTACCGGCGGTGTCAGCTGCATCAGCCTCTTTACCAAAGTCCCAGTACTGCAGACCAACCGTCAGATCTTCCCTCGGTTGCAGCATCAACTCGACACGATCCACCCTGTTACCACTGTTGGCAGGGCCCGCATAGTTTGATGCCACCTCCCCCTGGAACCAGGTGCCAAAACCACGGGTAAAGCCGAAAAACAGGGGATCAAAGGCTTCGTTATCGGTGGTCGATGCATCATCTCCGGAGAACTTAGCATGACGATAGTTGAGGGTTGGTGACCATGGCAGACCGGTAAACGTCCAGCCGCCTTCGACATACCAGGCATTCGCATCATTGTTGACGGCTGTATCACCGCCACTCTCATTGACATATTCAAATGACAGAAACAGGTTTTCAACCCCCATACTGCCCTGCCCGCGCAGGCTGACAACATCCATCCCCTTACGCTGATCCCAGATACCAAACCCGGCTCCCTGGTCAACATCCAGCACCGATAGATAACTCAGTCCCAGTGTGCCTTTAGCCTCATCAACCCATTCAAGGTTAACGCCGCCCAGCTCTGTATCCTGATGATAAGGATTATCTGACTGCAACCAGAACAGATCACCCCGCAGCGGGCCTTCGGGATCGACTTTCAGAATCGCGGTCTTGTCGAAGCTTTTCTGTCCCGCCAGATAGTAAGCACCACCACGGTCAACATCGACACCCGGAATCCCCATATCACCGAGACTGATCGCATCACCGGCAATAATAAAACCATCCCCCAGCATGAACTGCTGACGACCGACTGAAAGATCGAAAACACCATTACTGCTTTGCCAGCCGACAAACGCGTTTTCTATTTTCAGCTCACTTTCATCACCGGATGTATAACCACCCGCATCGCCGTCACCACCGGTGCCCAGCGCAATGACACCCAGTCCGCCATAGACGGAGCCGCTGCCAGTCGCCTTGCGGCCCACCAGGTCCCCCTTGAGATAACCTTCCTGCCAGTGATTGCCGCCATCATCGACACCGTTATAGTTCTCATCGGTAGAGAAAATACCTGCCATACCCTCGACATTAAATTCAAGGGACTTGCCATCCTGGTCATAAACCGGAGCGGCCTGCACCGCTGATGCAGTGAGCAACACAGCGACCAGTGCGTTTAACTTCAGGAATGTACTGTTATTGTTTTTCATATTCAGATTCCATAAAACGATTAAAGATAGTCTGCCCGTTATCAGACCCGGCTGATCAGCCGTCTATTGTTTCGGCCAGATATTCAGGCAAAGTCCCCCCTGAGCAGCTTCAGTTGAAGCTACCCGGAGGGAGTATTCAGCGTTAAAAAGGAGTGTTAGCGAACAAATGCCTGGGCGGTGGTGGTGGACATATCCCCACCGGGCAACTGGATGGTTTTCAGCCGTTCAAGGCTATCGCCATCGAAGACAGCGACATGATTGTTGGTACCCGCCAGATAGACTTTGCTGCCGCTCTGGTTGACTGTCACGCAGTAGTAGGAGTGATCCAGCTCAGCCGCTTTCAGCAGCGTCTGCTTCTCAATATCATATTTGGCCAGTCGGTTAAGCACGCCATACATAATGTTGGGGTCTTTCGGTGAACGGGTGCCGGTGAAATACAGCTCGGTGATCGGGCCGAAATCTCTGGTTTCCGTTGCCCCGGTGTCCAGATTGATATTGAAATAACCATACAGCCAGTCGGCGGTATCCAGGTCTTCAGAGCCTTCCTGAAAGCGCGCCGTGGTATACAGAATAGTGAAGTCTTTAGTCGGTGTTTGCACCGCCCAGACGTTCAGTACATCTGGCTGGACATAGCGCTCACGTTTCCAGTTACGACTGGGAACGGCCACCTCGTATTCACCGGTTTTTACATCCATTTTATAGATGTCTGCACCGGCCATATACAGACCACCATCTTTACCTACCTGCATTGCCGTCACCAGGCGGGGTGAGGGGAAGATCCGCACCGATTTGGCATCCATCCCACCGTCGGTGCTATACACCGCCAGGCGGGTTGGCTGAACCACATAATGATCCCGCTCCATCAGGGTTGGGTTCTGTACTGCGTATAACTCTTTGCCGTCATAACTCAGGGCAAAGGCATAGATGGTTTTCGTCCGCTCTTTTTTACTTTGCGCCATCTTCGCGTGGAATTTTACCTCGCAGGTGTCCATATCTACACCATAGATATCCTCATAACCATTATTGAGGATATAGGCGGTTTTCTTGTCCGGCGCGACCTGCAGTGCTCCCGGACCAAAACGGCCCGGCATATCGCAGGTTTTATAAAGTGTATCGCTTTGCAGATCCAGCACGTGCATCTGGTTGGGATAGTTAGCCACCACCATATATTCGTTGCCAGCTTTCAGCGCAGGCCCCTTTGCGGCAACCGCCAGACCACTGGTTAAAGCGGTTACACCCAGCGTTAAGGTCGTCAGCATGACAGTCATGCTGCGAGGAAGCATATTTCTTTTTCTCATCGTTAGCATCCTGTTCGGTTAGTCTTTATCAGCCGGGAACACGGTTCCCAGATTGCGCCAGTTATCCAGCGTGCTGGCGGCGTTTTCATTCCAGTCCGGATAGGTATTCATGGTATCCGGCACCTGGGCTGGCCACCAACAGGGGTCGGCACAACCATACAGATCGGACTCCATCGGCTGACACAGGGAGGTGACACCACCAAAGGCGTCAATTTCCCAGCCGGGATCGGTGGTGGCGGTGCAACCGGCAATGGACTGCATCGCCACGACTTCTTCTACCTGATCATCGGCAACGGCCTGAGTCAGAGTGTGTGCTTTATTATTAACAGGCTTGAGATGTTTCATATCAGTGAGCCCTCCGGGGAGATATGTAACTGTCGATAAAGGCCGGATTCCCGGCCATGATGCGGCTGTAGACTTCGATACCGAAGTCCACCCAGTCACGCATCAGATCGCAGTAGTGATAAACGGGTTGAGTCGGGTCTTCAAAACGGGCATAGCTTTCATGGTAGCAACCACCGGAACAGAGATTACGGATACGGCAACTGGAACAACCGGTATCGGTACGATCCAGACGCTGCTCAAGAAAGCCGCCCAGACGCTCTTTGTCGATACCGGTCTGTACATCACCAAAGGTCTCCAGATCTGATCCGGTAAAGCGGTGACAGAGGTTCAAACCACCCTCATGATCCACCGCCAGCAGTCCCACACCGGCGCCACAGGGCAGTGCTTTCTTGTTGCCCTCATGGAGGTCGGTGATCAGCTGATGCATATTGGAGAAACCGATATTACGGTGCTGCAGCGCAGCCTCCAGATACTGCTGACCGAGCAGCTTCATATTATGGAAAACCTCGGCCAGCTCCTCATCACTGAGGTTGTAATGGCTGATATCACCGGAGGTAACCGGTGCAAAACCAACCTCGGCGAAGCCCAGTTCATTGAACAGATGGTCCCAGATCCGCTGCACATCGGTAATCCCTCTGGTCAGCGTCACCCGGGCACCCACCGGGCGCACACGAAAGCGGGACAGCAGCATTTTCGCTTTGCGGCTGACCACATCATAAGTGCCCTGCCCACCGACGGTGATCCGGTTCTTATCGTGAATCGCCTTCGGACCATCCATACTCACCGAGAGCCCGAAGCGGTGTTCATTCAGCCAGTCAGCAATCGCTTCCGTCAGCAGGGTGGCGTTGGTGGTCATGGTAAAATCCACCGGCTTACCGAGCTCAGCGAAGCGCTGTTCAGCGTAACTGACGACATCCTTTATCAGGCCGAAATTCGACAGCGGCTCACCGCCAAAGAAGACGATGTTATAACGCGTCTCATTGGGTGACTCAGCGATCAGCATCTCAAGCGACTGTTTCGCGGTGTCGAACTGCATCTTCCTGCCTTCAGAGGGTTTATCCAGATCCTCTTTGTAACAGTAGCTGCAGCTAAGGTTGCAACCGGTGTTCACATTCAATACCAGGGTATTGATGGGAAACTCGGTAATCTTCTTCAGTGCAATTTCCGGCGTTAACGGCGAACCATCACTCACCAGTTCCAGTGCGATCAGCTCCTGCAGCGTTTCTGCAATCTGATCTGTGGGATACTGTGCTGACAGTTCACCAATCAGTTGCTCTGCGGTTTGCTCTGGCCGCTGCCGTAACAACCCGATCAGCTGCGCAGTCAGACCATCCAGCTCAAACAGACTGCTTGAAGGTATATGAAACAGCATCTGCCGTGAACTGACAGCCACCAGATGCAGATTCTGCTCTACCAGATTTAATTGGGTGCCCATAGAACGACCCTCTTCACTATTATTTTTTCGGTATGCTGCAATCGTCTCTCAGAGACCAGCAACATCGCTCATTAGTAGTCAGGAACTGCTTATGGCAGGGGTGGATTATTCCAGCGCTGCACCGTCACAATCATCTGGCCTTCAGCACTCAGAGTCTCGGCATCCTCCTTAACTTCGGCCACCACTTTCAGGTTGCCGGCATTATTAGTTGACATGCGACGCTCGGGGTTTGGACCTGATCCAGCGGTAGTAAATACACCGGTTTTCTCATCCATGCGGCCAGTAAAATGGGTATCCCGGTCGGCAGCCGCCTGCTCATCAAATGGCTCAACATGCCATTTAGCCGGGACAAAACCGATGCGCATATCATCCTCAGTGCCAGGCTTGCCATCCGCACCATTCATCCATGCTTCCGCCTGGAAATGGCCATTATATTTCGGCGTAGAACCGCCATTTCCTCCGACACGAGCCACCGAAAAATCGGGCACCACTTTAACACTGCCGATCTGATCATAGACGGTCAGCATGGCGCCATTGGCCTTACCTGCAACCACATTGCGGGAGCCCGGTTTCGCCTGACTCTCAGCCGTCGCCTGAACAACCACTTTGTTATCATCGCGGTAGAGTTCGCTGACAACCCGGATGCCATCGCCCAGGGAGATCTGTTTACCCAGCCCGGTGCCGACCAGTGTCAACACGCCGGTACTACCTGCACGGATATAGCCCGGCTGAACAGCGAGCAGGGTTGGCGTAGTGCCGGCTTTTACCGCCGTAAAGTCCATCCCCGCTTCATCGTGTACCGCTTCAAACATACGCCCGGTCAGTTCGGAGCCATCCTTCGACAGGGCAAATACCTGACGCATTTTCACCCCATCAATGGTCAGATTGGCGCGCCACTCATAACCGGTGTAAACGATAGCGCTACCGCTGCCTTTCAGCGCAGAGCCATCGGCATACTCACCATCGACACTCACCTTGTACTGATCATCTTTACCTCCAGAGACCGTCATGACGCCGCGAATATCACCTTTTCCTGGCATCTGGGCACTGAAGCTCCAGCTACCGCTGGCAGGCATTTTCTTAGCGCTCTGCCATTTATCCCAGCTGGCTGATTGCAGTGGCAACTCTTTCGCCAAAGCAGGCACCATCTCGTTGAGAGCCAGACCTATCCAATCACGATCCCGCGCCAGCGCCTGATATTCCAGAGAGGGCCACTGTCCCAGATGGAAGTTCACCAGATGCTTCCACTCCGATTCCGGCCGACGCTGAAGTTTCACCCGGGCACCGGAATGACAACGGGCACACATATCGGTGAATTCTGGCGAGTCAAAGTTTTCCATGGTGTTCAGACGACGCTCCATGGCATAGCGGGAACCTGCAGTTTCTTCCGGTGCCAGCCCCTGCTTATCAGCAAAGTACTTCACCAGTGTACGGCGTTCATCGTCGGTGACTTCCAGGCCATGCATCACCTGCATCCGGGCGATCGTCATCAGCCAGCCCTCTGGGGTTTTACGCTGGTGACTCATGCGGCTCATCTGCAGAGGCTTAGCGCTCTCCTGGGTATGACATGCCACACATTTATTCTGAATAATGGCTTCAGCATCACCCGCTTGAACGGCCCCTGTTGGCAAGATAAACCCTGCCAGCAGAAGCCCACCCGATAACCGGGGTAATCTCAATTTCTTCATCAAGGCCAGACTCCTTTGTTGTTTATTTAGTTGAGCTGCTGAACGCAACCCAAAGTTCTAACCTGAAGGGATGTAAAGCACGGCCTGTGCCAATAGAGATATCTGTATATTTTTCAATGAATTATAAAAAATCAGGGTAATCCTGTAGAAATAATCAAGACGGTCACTGTTCAATAACGCAACACCGCTGTTCAAAAATGTAACAGTCAGGCAAAGACAGGACGCTAACCGGGCACCAACATCCATCTGATGGCACGCAGACAGAGCGGCCAACTGACTTATTTTTTAACACCCTGTCTCAGAGTAAAACAATCAGGCAGCGCATATTCCCCATATGAATTCTCATATTTATTCATATAAAACAATCAATTAAGACTATTCAAGCACTCTGGCACAGCCCTTGCGATAACCGTATCACTAAGTGTGGGTTGCCTGAGTAGTTTCCAGGCCTCTCTTATAACTGCATACAACTATAAACAGGTCTACAGAATATGAGCGAATCTCAATTTTCACCATCGGCACAAGCGATGGACTTTATTCAGCGGCAACATAAACTCCTGATTGGTGATCAGTGGCTGGACGCTGAAGATGGACGGACGCTACCGGTCATCAATCCCGCAAACGGCGAACAGATCGCTGCGGTCCCAAGCGGCAATAAAGCGGAGATTGATAAAGCGGTCGCTATGGCCCGCAAAACCTTCGAAGAGTCAGACTGGAGCCGAATCAAGCCAGTTGATCGACAAAAACTACTGTGGAACTTCGCCGACCTGATAGAGAAGAATGCCCGGCTGCTGGCAGAGATTGAATCGCTGGATAATGGTAAGAGTGTAGTGATCGCAGAGCATGTGGATATCCGCCTGGCAATCGATTTCCTGCGCTATATGGCCGGCTTCGCGACTAAGATCGAGGGACGCAGTGTCGATGTCTCTGTGCCGTTTATGCCGGATGCCCAGTTTCATGGTTATACCCGCCGGGAAGCGGTGGGCGTCGTCGGCGCCATCGTCGCCTGGAACTTCCCCCTGCTATTGGCCTGTTGGAAACTGGGCCCGGCACTGGCAACCGGTTGCACAGTTGTTCTTAAACCTGCCGATGAAACCCCACTGACCGCACTGATGCTGGGCCAGCTGGCACTGGAAGCGGGTTATCCACCGGGAGTCCTGAATGTGGTCACCGGCACCGGTATTGAAGCGGGTGCCGCCCTCTCCCATCATCCGGATGTGGATAAACTCACCTTTACCGGCTCCACTGAGGTAGGCAAACTGATCGGCAAGGCCGCGATGGACAGTATGACCCGGGTGACGCTGGAACTGGGTGGTAAGTCCCCCACTATCGTGTTGGAAGATGCTGATCTGCAGACCGCCGCAGCCGGTGCCGCCAACGCGATCTTCTTCAACCAGGGACAGGTATGTTGCGCCGGTTCACGCCTTTATGTGCATAAAAAACATTTCGATAATGTGGTCGCCGATATCTCCGCTATTGCTGAAGGAATGACCCTGGGCCATGGTCTCGATCCCAATGCTCAGATGGGGCCACTGATCTCAGCCAAACAGCAAAACCGCGTGTGTAACTACATCGAACAGGGACGTAACAACGGCGCCACTGTTACCACCGGTGGTATTGCGCTGCCCGGTCCGGGCTTCTTTGTTAAACCCACGGTGATGGTGGATGTCAATCAGAATTCCAGCGTGGTGCAGGAGGAGATCTTCGGGCCGGTACTGGTAGCGATGCCGTTTGATGATATTGAAGAAGCAGTGCGTATCGCCAACGACAGCCAGTACGGCCTCGGCGCCAGCATCTGGTCAAACAACCTGTCACAGGTACACCGCATGATTCCGCGCATCAAATCCGGCTCCGTCTGGGTCAACTGCCATACCGCCCTCGACCCCGCCCTGCCATTCGGAGGCTTTAAACAATCCGGCCTGGGCCGGGAGATGGGCAGCGATGTCATTGAACACTACACCGAGGTTAAGTCGGTGCTAATGAGTATCTGATTCAGATAAGGGTTCACCCGAAAAGAGCTGCAGAGTCTGCGGCTCTTTTAACTTTCTCTGCCAAACGACGCCTCGTCTCGATAATCATTGGCTTATACAGGAAACTATTTGCCACCAATCGCCTTCCTCCTGAGCCCACAGGCCTCCTCTCTGATTCGCTGCTGGAAGCAGCTCCTACTACCCTACCCCAATACGCTAACAGAAATGGACACCGACTTTTTAACGAAGTATCGCTTTTAGTAAGCGCTTGTCATGTATCAGTATTAACTATTAATCTTTGGAAATAGAGTCTGGCTATCCATAATGCTACTGGATACCGGTGAGATCGACATTGCCGATGTCACCCAGTACGACTACTTCTGGGACAGTGGCCACGATATGCGCAGCAACAACGCCTTTGGCAAAATGCTGATGGAGATTCGGGATAAACTGCGCGAAGAGATGGCGCAGCAAATTTAAGACCCGAATATCAGCTTTTTGTTTCTAGCGTTCCACCTTCAACCAGCGATTCTGATGCAACCAACGGGTCAGCCCGGCGGCGATGTCGGGACTCATCCCCAGCACTGTTTCAAGACAGGATTGCGGACTGGTCCCCTGCTCTCTGCTCTGCAGTGCCCGTACTACCGGTGCCATCGGTATACCATTAAGGTGCCAGATCCCCAGCGGCTGATCATTGGTGGTCACTACCTCATGTTCCTCAATCAGTCCATTGCTGACCACCGGCATTCTGACTACCCGGAGTGAGTCAGGATCCGTTTCCTGGTGCAGGGGTTCGCTATCCGGCCAGTTGCGGCGGGTGGCCCAGAACGGGTTATCCCACCAGCGCTCTTCTGAGGCGTAGAAGTCACGTCCAATGCGGGCAAAGCGATGGAACAGATGATCGACCCGCTGTTGATAAAACTGTTTCGCCAGGGCTCTGTTCTGAGGTTGTTGCAGCAGGGTATTAATCACCGCGGGAGCCTGCAATGCGCTGGAGAGCGCCTGAAAAATTCCATTACCTGAGAGAGGATCAACCGCCATCGCGGCATCGCCAACCCTGATCCAGTTGTCGCCGACGGCCTCACGACAGAGTATCGGAGTACTGGTGCGGGCGTGGATAACCCCGGTTGGCTTAGCGTTGGCAATAAAGGGTTTTGCGCTGGGCAGGGTGTGCAGGATAGCGTTGCAGTGATCGATCAGCTGGGCTTTGTCCGGCAGATCGGCGCTGGCGACATCAAAGGTCAGTTGCAGATAGCGGGTACCATCGGACCAGGCGGCCATCCAGGCCCAACCATCCTGAAAACTTTCAGCAGCGGACTGCGGCTGACAGGGTTCACCCTGCCAGTATTGCAACAGGGACAC
>NZ_JBNKYN010000112.1:0-11430 GCF_050300915.1 Amphritea sp. | reverse complement strand
TGGAAGTGTTCCGGCATTCAGCGTTTCCACTATCAGTTTCGCGGCGTTCTGGGCGGGTACGCCGAAGGGGCCGGCCGCGCCTCCAGACAGGAAAGTCACGAGTCCCAGTTTGTAGTCCTCGGCTGCCATAGCCGGCTGGGTGATGGCCGACGCAAGAACCACCGCTGTCAGCGTGGTTTTTTTAGCAAAAGATTTAAACATTATTGTTCACCTTATCTGATTTTAATTTTTATTCGCAGGGTGTTCCTGACATGTTGTGGCATGCTCTCAGCGGTCGGTTAGGTGCTGAGAGATCACAACATATATGGCATATTGCAACCGGTGTGCCAGATGGATTTTGTTTTGTAAGCTATTGATATAAAACGTTTATTTTTATTTTGGTTTACTTTCTTAAAAATTGCTGAGCGCAAGCAGATCAGAGTTGAGCGCCCCTGGTGATCGCTGAGCGCTCCTGGTTGGTGTTGATTGATGAAGAGCCTTAATGATGAAGAAGCAGAAGAGGGTGCAGAGAAAATCAGACGTTAAAAAAGGCAGTGCAAATGGTTGCCTGCCTTTGTTCAGTGTTTGTTATTAAGCTTTGCTACAGGTGTGTTTTATTGCAAAACATCAGATGACAACGTTATTCAGAGTCTGGTTGCGTCATCATGGCAGGCTTATAGATGTGCCAGTTGCCCAGTGCCATCCGTGCAGGAGGAAAGCGTTGATCAGGGACTGTTTCGCCAATGGCGATCACTTGCTGTAACTGATGACTAACAGGGTCCATGAAGGAGGAAAAGCCCTGGGGGTCTTCGGGTAGTTTTAGTTTAAGGGTCGCTAACTCATCTCTGATCTGTTTATCGCTGGCTTCCGGACCGGCTGCCTGCAGCGCTTTAGAGATGGCTAAAATACCGGAATAGGCACCTTCCGCCGCGTAGGAAGGGTATCGCCCGTTTAATTCAAAAAAACGTTCTACAAACCAACGGTTATGGTCTGTCTCGGGCCAGTTATTGTGATGCCGTGAGGAGAGAATCAGTCCTGGCGGCATATCCTGACCAAGAACGGAAAGCACTTCGTAGCTTCCCCCTGTCTCAAAGTTAGCAAATCTGGCATGCTGGAACAGTTCTGTCTGATTTGCCTGCTGAATAAAGGCGACCAGATCTCCCCCCCAGAGCGTGTTGACGACTAGATCGACCTCTTTATTCAGTAACGCTCTCAAAAATGTCGAGTAGTCGGGTTCGTATAGCTTTGGCCATAAGGCAGTACTGACCTCGTAATGTACTTTTTCATTCTTCAGGCCTTGTCGCAGATCTTCCCAGGCTTGATAACCGTATTCATAATCCGGACCTATATAGGCCAGACGCAGCGGTTTCTTGTGGCTGCCCTGACCAAATTTTTCCCGGATATAGCTGGCCGCCGCCAGCATCGACTGCTTCGTGTTGTTGGTCATGCGAAAATAGTAAGGGTGGGGAGAGCCATCGGTCAGTCGTGATGAAGCGTGGTCAGTGCCAATAAAAAACACTTTCTCTTCCTCTGTAATCTTGACCACCTGGAGTGCGATAACCGAGTTGACGACACCGCATATAAAGCGGGCATTATCGTTGCGGATAAAGTCGCGTACCTGTCTGGCAGACTTAGAGACTTTAGAGCTGCTGTCCGCAATTAAGACTCGGATATCAGGGGGTGACTCCTGTGCTAAGTGTTCCAGCGCGAGCTGAATGCCTGCGACGCTATCACGGCCATAGAGACCGCTTCTGCCGCTCATAGGAAAGAGGCAACCCACCGTCGCCTGGGCGTTTTCTTCAGACGCCCCCAGGGCTATTTCTGTGGCACTGCCGGGTATACTGATAACCAGTAGTGCGGAAAAAAAGAGGGAACGGATCATTCTGGATCCTCTAACTTTAAGCGCTGTATTCTGCGTTTTAGCGCATGACGGGAGATCCCCAGTTTCTCTGCGGCGATCCCTTTGCGCCAGCCTGCGTCTTTCAGGGCGGTGATAATCAGCGTCCGTTCGTGGTCTTCAACCGCTTCACGATAGTCACTTTCCGTGTGATGAGAGGCCATGTCTAATGTCTGATACTCAGGCGGGATCATGTCCACTTCGATCATTTCTCCCGGGTGTAAAATGGTGAGCCTCTCAATCAGGTTTTTTAATTCTCTGATATTGCCGGGCCAGTCATATTCAGACAGCAGCGTCTGCACTCTGTCGCTGAATTTAATCGGTTCGCAGCCCTCCTGTTTGGCGTATTTCTCACTGAAGTACGCGGTCAGTAGAAGTACATCCTGATCGCGTTCACACAGTGCAGGTATCTCCACGGGCAGAACATTCAGGCGGAAGAACAGATCTGACCGGAAGCGTCCCGCATCGACTTCATCTTTTAATGTTCGGTTGGTCGCGGCAACGACAAATACATCTGCCTGACGCTCACGTCCGGCACCAACCGGGCGGTAATTACGATTTTCGAGAAAACTCAATAACTTTGCCTGCAGGGTGATAGGAATTTCACCAATCTCATCGAGAAATAAAGTGCCGCCATCAGCCAGATCAATAAGCCCGGAACGTTTCTGGTTGGCACCGGTATAAGCTCCCCGTTCTGCGCCAAAAAGCTCAGCTTCAATTAACTGTTCCGGGAGTGTTGCGCAATTGACTTCAATAAAAGGTGCGTCAGTAAAGCGGATATCATGGAGTGCACGGGCTACCAGGGCCTTACCTGTGCCAGAAGGACCGGTAACCAGAACGGTTTTTCCTGAACTGTTACCCACCCGTTTGAGAGCGTCACGCAGCATATCCATCTCTTTGCTATTGCCGACTAATGGACCCGTACCGGTGTTTTTATCGCGAAGATATTTAATCTCACGGAGGGTACGAACATGTTCAGTACAACGTCGGATCAGGAGTACCAGCTCATCAAGATCAAAGGGTTTGGTGATGTAATCCAGTGCGCCCATTTTTACCGCTTTAACGGCTGAACGGGTATCACCGTGTGCCGATATCATGATAACGGGCAGGTCGGGGTATTGGGCTTTGATCTTGACCAACACTTCGAGGCCTGGAATATCAGGAAGTCCAAGATCAAGTAAGACAACGTCAGGTACCAGATCTTTTACCTGTGTCAGTCCCTCCTGGCCTGTGTAAGCACCTGTGACGTCCATCCCTTCATCCCGGAGTGAAAAGCCGATACTTCTAACCAGATTGCGTTCATCATCGATCACCAGTACGGATATAGAGTTATTCATGTTTATGACTCCAAAGGCTGGGCGGCGGGGAAAAGTAAGATGACGCTTGTGCCAGCACCTTCAGTGCTGTCAATGATCATCGTTCCTCCATTGCTATTTACCAGAGAGCTACATGTCGCGAGGCCTAAACCTGTACCTGCTGATTTTGTGGTGAAGAAAGGCTCCATTATTTTGTTCTTCACCTCTTCGGCCATTCCCTGCCCATCATCAGTGACGGATAACTCCACCTGGTTTTCATGGCCTGCGGCTTTAAGCCGGATATGGCTGCCCCGGACTGACATCGCCTGCAGGGAGTTGATCACCAGATTCATTAAGATCTGCCTGACATGACCTTCATCGGCCCAGAGGCTTAATGGCTGCTCACACTCAACACTTAACTGTACGTTTTGATTGCGTGCGGATGCGCCGACAAGGGTTGAGACGCTGGCGAGTAAGGCCTTAGCGTCGATTCTCTCAGCATGTGGGTCCCGGGGTCTGGCATAGTTAAGCAGGTGTTCTATAACATTGTTAACCCTGTCTATCTCCTCCTCAATCACACTCATCATCTCTTTGTTTTCAGGATTAGATTCCCTGCGAGAAAGAGCAACCACCGTGGTCCGTATGGTGGTCAGAGGGTTGCGAATGTCGTGGGCCAGCCCTGCGGCTAACTGCCCTAAAGTTGCCTGACGCTCTATCTTGAGGGTGGCACGAATGAAGGTTTTGAGTTGCAGTCTCATCTGCTCTATTGCATGGGTTAAGCGGTTGGTTTCAATGCCAGGAATAACGGTTACCGGGGTATCAAGATCCCCCTGAGCGACTTTCTCAACGCTTTGTATTAATGACTCAACCTGCCGGGTGAGCCGTTTAGAAATGCTCATATAGAGCCACAAGACAGCCGCTATCGTGCAGCTCATCATGAGAATCAGCCAGTAACGCATACGTTCCAGCGATGTTAGTAACAGGTTAGGTGACTGAATAATGTTAAGCGACCATCCGGGCAGAAGGGTTTGATATTGAGTTGGAGGCGTCGTCAGGGTGACGGGCTGGCCTACGACATCATAAATATTCTGCTCACCCGCCTGTATAAAGACCCGGAAGGTACTGCTTTGATCCAGACGCCGCAGAATTTCTGTGATGGAGTTAAAGCGCACAATCAGCCCTATCCGCCCCAGAGGATTGTTAATGTGCTGATCATCGCTGTCTGAGGAAAACGGTTTTTGCCGCAGAACAATGCTGGCTGGCTTCGCAACAGAGGGGGGTGTGGGGCCAATTAATTCCGCTCCCTCGAATTCCACCAGGTGTGTCGATGAAACCGATGGAATCGTCTGGTTTTGTGGGAAGGTCCAGGCAACCTGACCGGCCTTATCATAAAAAACAATCCCGTAAACACTGCTGGCATCGACCTGAAGTCGTAACAGACTTTCAAGCTCAGGAGACATTATTTTGTATCCATCCGGGGTGAACAGATCCGGATTATCAAACTGATCTGCCAGAGCATCCAGCTCAAACTTTCTTTCCCGCAGAAAAACGCGAAACTCATTGCTGGTAGCGGCGATGCGGGTTGCCAATTGCTCTTCAGTCAGGCGTGCAACTAACTGTGAAAAATAGGAATCATAAAGGCTGGCAAATCCCAATAAAGGAATGAGTGCCACGATCAGCGATAACCATAGGTATTTGGTTGTCAGACGCTTACTGGATGACGTGTTCGGCTGTAGAGGTTCAGAGCTTAAAAAAGCCTCTTCCTGAGGTCCAAGTTGTCGAACCGATGCTTGTTCGGGATTCAATCCGGGTTACCTCTTAGTCTTTTATTATTTTTTTTAGTAACAAGAAACCTATCAGCAATAAATAAGCCATATCGCTATTCCATTAAACAGTGGCTTCTGGGCTGAGTTAATGAATACGATGATCGCTTTCCGATCATAAAGGTTTTTCCCATGATCGGTAACCGCTCTCCAGCGAATAAGCATTTAAATAACAGGTTATTCAATTCTGGTAAAAACGGATCAGATCACCCTGAGCATTGTGGTAATCTACCCCTCTTTGTTGATGGTTACGGACGCTCTGTATGAAACTCCTGCACACCTCTGACTGGCATCTGGGTCAGAGTTTTTTTACCAAAAGCCGCAAAGCGGAACATCAGGCTTTTCTCAGTTGGTTGCTGGAGCAGATTAAGGCGCATGAGATCGATGCGGTGATTGTTGTCGGGGATATCTTCGATACCGGCACACCGCCGAGTTATGCGCGGGAGATGTACAACCGCTTTATTGTGGCGATCAGTCAATTGAACTGCACGTTAGTGGTGTTAGGCGGCAATCATGATTCCGTCGCCACCCTGAATGAATCGAAACAGCTGGTGGCCTGCCTGAATACCCATGTGGTGGCTAATGTGACAGCCACGGACGATAGCGGCGATGATACCTCGTTCGACAAGCAGATTATTGAGCTAAAAAACAGTGCCGGCACAACCGGTGCGATTCTTTGTGCCATTCCCTTTATCCGCCCCCGTGATGTGATTCAGAGTCGGGCCGGGGAGTCCGGTCTGGAAAAACGCCAGGCCCTGGGGGAAGCGATTAAACAGCACTATCATCGGTTGTACCGGGCCGCGCAGGCGTTCCGGGAGGAGAAGCAACTGGATCTGCCGATTATCGCCACCGGTCATCTGACCGCGTTGGGCGTCAGTCAGTCGGACTCGGTGCGGGATATCTATATCGGCACCCTGGATGGCTTTGCCGCCGACGGTTTTCCTCCGGCGGACTATATCGCCCTGGGACATATCCACAGACCGCAGATCGTCGCTAAATCCGAGCATATCCGTTATAGCGGCTCGCCTATCCCGCTGAGTTTTGATGAACTGAAAACCTCCAAACAGGTGGTAATGGTCTCGTTTAACGGCGCTGAAACGGCAGCGATCACCCCGCTTGAGGTGCCGCTGTTTCAGAGCATGGCGGTGATTAAAGGGGATCTGAGCAGTATTCAGACGCAGCTGGAAACATTCGCCATGGCCCCTCAGCCGGTATGGCTCTGCATAGAGGTTGAGACTCAGGACTATCTGTCAGATCTGCCGCAGCGGATTCAGGCGATGACCGAAGAGCTTCCCGTCGAGGTGTTGCAGCTGCGCCGTTCACGCAATACCGCGCGGCAAACACTCAATCAGATCGCACGTGAAACCCTGGCGGAGTTAACCCCCGAGGATGTGTTTGCCAAACGGCTGGAACTGGAGAACTTCGACAGTGACGCCGAGCAGGCACGCTTAGGACGAATCAAACAGCAGTTTCGTCAGATTGTCTCTGAGGTTGAAAATCCCGAGCAGAACCGGGAGCTGAACCTATGAAGATTCTCAGTCTGCAGTTCAAAAACCTGAACTCCCTGAAAGGGGAGTGGAAGATTGACTTCACCCGGTCGCCCTTTGTCGATAACGGCCTGTTTGCCATTACCGGGCCGACCGGCGCGGGCAAAACCACCCTGCTGGATGCGATCTGTCTGGCGCTCTACCACCAGACTCCCCGGTTAGGCCAGATCACCACCTCCACCAATGAGATTATGACCCGGGGCACCGCCGAGTGCTCGGCTGAAGTACAGTTTGAGGTCAAGGGTAAGGCCTACCG
Organism: Amphritea sp.; assembly: GCF_050300915.1. Taxonomy (GTDB): domain Bacteria; phylum Pseudomonadota; class Gammaproteobacteria; order Pseudomonadales; family Balneatricaceae; genus Amphritea. The sequence goes on along the minus strand of NZ_JBNKYN010000112.1, from coordinate 4,633 downwards.
TGCCCACTGGAGTATGCGCCGCTCGCGGGGCAAGGCCGATGGCAACCTGCAACAGGCGGATGTCGAACTGGCCGAGGTGGCGACCGGCACCGTGCTGGCGACTCAGATAAAGCAGAAAAGCGACACCATTGAACAGATCACCGGTCTGGATTTTTCCCGTTTTACCAAATCGATGCTGCTCTCCCAGGGGGAGTTCGCCGCCTTTCTCAATGCCAGAGAAGCGGAGCGGGCCGAATTGTTAGAGGAACTGACCGGCACCGAGATCTATGGGCAGATCTCTGAGCGGGTGCATCTGCATTTTGCTGAGGCGAAGCAGACGCTGGCAGAGCTGAACTCTCAGGCGAAAGGGGTGCAGCTGCTGACGGAGGAGCAGACGCAGTTACTGCAGCAGGAGTTAACCCGGCTGCAGCAGCAACAGAGTGAACTGAAAGTCACGCTGGCAGCCAGCAGTGCCCATCTGCACTGGTGGCAGCAGTATGAGCGGGCATTGCAGGATCAAACAACCAGTACTGAGCGTCTGCAGACTGTCAGCGAGCAATACAAACAGGCGCAACCCGATCTGCTGCGTTTACAGCAGAGTGAACCGGCACAGCAGTTGCGAACCCCATATATGCTGCTGCAGGATGCCCGCCAACAGCGGGATAGCAGCCTACAGGCAACCACTGAAAAACAGCAATCTGAGCAGACGCTGAAAACCCGGATGGAGACTGCTGTTGCATCCTACGAGCAGCAAAGTGTTGTGCTGAACACCGCGAAACAGCAGCACGAACAGCAGGAGCAACTGATCAACGAGCAGGTGGTGCCGCTGGATCAGAAGATCAGCGCCGAACAGACTCAGCTCAGCGAGAAAGAGAACAGTCTTAAAGAGACTGTATCGAAGCGGGATGCGAGCAAACAACAGCTAAACTCGCTTAACGAGCAGATCAGCACCCAGACTCAGGAACTTGAAACGGTTGAGCAGTATCTGCAACAACACAACGCCGACGGGTCACTGAAACAGTATCTGGGTCAGTGGCAGGTGCAGGCGGAACAGATTTTAGCGCAAGAGGATGTTGTCACTCAGCTGATCGAAAAACAGACCGGCGTACAGCAACAGCTGACTGAACTGCAGAATACCCATGCCGCAGACGAGAAGCAGTATCAGACTGCGCAGGCGGATACGGCTAAGCTGGAACAACTGTGGCAGCAGGCCAACAACGCTTCGGTTACCGCCAGCGGGCAGGGCGATATTGATACCTTAGAGCAGCAACGGGAACGGCTCAATACCGACTATACCCTGTTACTCGAGCTGCAACAGCTCAGCCTCCGTTGGCAGCAGCTGGAAAAAGAGCAACAGGAAAAACAGGTAAGCGAAAAGAGTGAACAGGCTGGTCAAACAAAGTTAATACAGACCCGTGAACAGCTTCTGGCGCAATATACAAAACAGAAGCAACTGGTAAGCGCGTTGAGCAAACTGGTCACTCAGGATGAACAGCTGGCCCAGTTCCGCGCAGACTTGAAATCGGGTGATGCCTGTCCGTTATGTGGTGCACTGGAACATCCAAAACTTGATGGTCAACTAATTGATCTGTCTCAGGCCGTTAAAGACAGGGATGACGCGATACAAGAGCTGACGGCGATAACAGATCATGGGCAGGAGACCGCCGCGGCACTGGCCTCCGTTGAGCGTCATCTGCAGGAGTTAGCCCAGCGGTTAAATGCGATCCAGACAGAACAGTCTGTTCTGGCACAGCAGTGGCAGCAAACCGCCACCCCTCTGTCGCTTGATTTTCCGATTACCGATAGTGAGAGTCTGCAACAGTACCAGGCGGCTGAACAGGTCAAACGGCAACAGCTTGCAGATGCGATCCAGCAGCTGAAAAACCTTAACAAACAGCGCGATGATGCCCGCCAGCAGTGGGATAACGCCCAGCGCGCTGCGGAAAAACTGAGCAATAAACTGCAGTTGAGTCAACAGGCGATAGCGAATCTGTCTAAGAGCCTGCTTGATATTCAACAGGATAAAAACACAGGATCAGAGCAACTCACCGCTCAGCGTGAGTCCTTTATCGCACAGTTAACCGAACAGGGCTACCAGCCACCAGAAGCGCAAGCCCTGCAGCAGTGGCTGGAGGCTAAGCGTCTGGATGCAAAACAGTGGGATGAGTTTAGCACCCGGAAAGAGCAGCTCAGCAACCAGTTGAATCGCCTCAGCATTGAGCAGACACACGGCCAGCAGCAGCTGAACGATCTTGAAAAACAGCTGACAGAGTTGCAGCAGCAACGGGATCAACTGAGCCAGTCGTTACAACAACTGCAAACCCAGCGCCGTGATCTGTTTGGCGACAGGGTGGTGAGCGAGGCGCGCAGAGAGCGTCAGCTTCAGCTGCAGTCAGCCGAGAACAGTTACAAAGCCGCGCAGGAAACCCGTCACCTGTTATCCAGTGCACATAACGCCCTGCTGGCCGAGCTGAACAGCCAGCAGCAAGCACTTAACGGGTTACAAGCCCGACTGGAACAGCTTCAGGCCAAGTGGTTAACCGCCTTGTCCGCAAGTCCGTTTAGCACTGAAGCCGACTTCCAGCAGGCGCTGCTGTCTGAGCCGGAACGCAAAGCTCTGCTAGAAAAGAAACAGCAGCTGGATAAAGAGCTGGAGCGTGCCACTGCGTTATTGGATCACGCCGCGCAAGCGCTGCAAGTGATACAGGAAGACCCGCAGGCCGCTGAATACCAGAAAACCCCGAAAGCGGATATTGAGGTGCAGATCAGTGAACTCAATCACACGCTTGAACAGTTGGCGAAACGGGATGGTGAGATCGGTAATGAGTTAGCCTCAGACCAGACCCGGCGCAAAGATCAGCAGGCGCTGTTCGACAAGATCACCACCTACATCGAACACTACGACGATATTCAATACCTGCACTCACTGATCGGCTCGCAGAAAGGGGACAAGTTCCGTAAATTCGCTCAGGGCCTGACCCTGGATAATCTGGTGCATCTGGCCAACCAGCAACTGGAGCGGCTACATGGCCGCTACCTGCTGAAACGTAAACAGGATGCCGGCTTAGAGCTCAGCGTACTGGACACCTGGCAGGGGGATATCGAACGGGATACCAAAACCCTCTCCGGTGGCGAAAGCTTTCTGGTGAGTCTGGCCCTGGCGCTGGCACTCTCCGATCTGGTCAGCCACAAAACCAGCATCGACTCCCTGTTCCTCGATGAAGGCTTCGGCACCCTGGACAGCGAAACCCTGGATATCGCCCTCGATGCCCTGGACAACCTCAACGCCTCCGGCAAGATGATCGGCGTTATCAGTCATATCGAAGCGATGAAAGAGCGCATTCCCGCACAGCTCCGAGTGATTAAAAAGAGTGGGTTGGGGATCAGTGAGCTGGGGAGTGAGTATCGGGTGGGGTAGGGGTTTACCACACACCCAAGGGGCAAACTAAGTTCACAGAGAGCACTGAGGGCATGAGGTCCCTGTGGGAGCGACGCCCCGTCGCGATGAAACTATCAGCAGGCAAAATACACGATCAATCGCTGCGAGGGAGCACCTCCCACCGTCTTCTTCGAGGTGAAATCAATGTTCGATCGCTGCGCTAGTCCGATCATTTCATTTGTCCGAACGCCGCCTTCGGCTGCTTGTCCGCTTTGGCCAGGTTTTCTGTGGGAGCGAAGCGGGGATGTCCTCTGATACGCTACCCTGATGATGATTCACCACAGAGGACACAGAGAACACAGAGGAGTTAAAAGCGGTAAAGGGCTTTGACACCTTTAGTTTTATTTCACTGTTGGTGTCGTTGTATAGAAAATAAGTATGTCCTTTTACCTTGAGGCCTATAGCCTACGTAGGCTTTATACTGGCGGCAAAAGGTCCACTGAATGAAAAAGCAATATTAAAGTTAATGCGGTCATTTTCTTTCATCGCACCCCAAAGACCTTCTTCAACTTGCTTTTCGGGAATGAAGAGCTCATAACCAGTGCCATCTATAATTACAAAACCAAAACCTTCTCTTTTTCTAACAATCCTTCCGCTATGTGAGCGTGGAGAATGCATCCCTCCATCATAGTCTCTTATTTTGTGACGCTCCTTAAATGAAAATCGTCCTCCTCTGATATGATTGAATATGTCCATAGCTTCTTGGTGTTGCTTGTCGTTATTAGAAAAATAGGAAAATCTTGCGAACCAGAACTGTGCTTGATAATGTCTATCATTTGGGGTGAATGCGCGTCTGTAATAATAGGTTATTTCCTCTTGTTCTGCATCCGTGTAATTTCTCAGAAATTCAGCAAAGTGAAAATTTAAATTATGGTCTGTTCTTCTTCTTTCTATAGCTTTAGTTAATATTTCCCTTGCTTTATCAAGCTTTTTAGCTTCGATGTAAATAGATGACAGCCTAATTGCTAGGTAAGGCTCTCTGTCATTTTCTTCAAAAGAGCGCTCGAGAGCTTTTAATGCATTTGAATGATCGTTAATTAGCTGAGAGAATGCTACCTCTAGTTTGTAAACATGACCGTTAGATGGAAATTTTTGTTTATTTTCTGTTAACTCCTTTTGTACTTTCCTGATACTATCACTTAGAACTGTTGGAGAAGTTTCTGTATCAAGTAATAATTGCTTTAGATTTAATATCGATAACTCAATGAATGTGGC
>NZ_JBNKYN010000111.1:0-11590 GCF_050300915.1 Amphritea sp. | reverse complement strand
GGTCGGACCTGGCGCCATCGCGAAACCGTGGTGGTTTTATCGGCATCTGGCGTTTGTTTGCTGATATTGGGGTGACTTCAGGGCCATTGATCATTGGCCTTATGGTCAAGCTGGCTGGTTTGGCAATAGCCACCTGCAGTATTGGATTTCTTGGCCTGCTGGGCGGGGTGTTTGTCGCAAAGGCGGTCACTGAAACGCATCGGCGCTCAGCTGACTCCTGAGCAGCGGGTTTTATTTCAGGCGCAATAAAAAAGGCCTCACAAGAGGCCTTTGACGCTGAAGCCTGAACAGCTTCAGCGAGGGACACAGGGGAAATGGTAAGTTACTTTTCCCAGTAGAGCCGCATTGGGTTGTCAATCAACAACGCCTGTTGCAGCTCGGCGGTAGGCGCGATCTGAGGAATGACATCCACCAGTTTACCGTCATCAGGCACATGGGATTTCATGTTGGGATGCGGCCAGTCCGTACCCCAAAGTACCCGGTCAGGGAACTTCTCTACCAGGGTGCGGGCAAACGGTACAACATCACTGTAATCTGGTGCTTGCAGTGTCAGACGTTCAGGGCAGCTGACTTTAGTCCAGACATTGGTGTTTTCAGCCATTAGATTGATAAAGCGCTGAAAATCTTCATGATCGACACCTTTGGCCACATCGGGGCGACCCATATGGTCGACTACGATAGTGGTGTTCAGCTGCTTGAGGAACGGGATCAGGTCCTCCAGATCCGGCGCTTCAAAGTAAACCACGATATGCCAGTCCAGCTGTTTGATCTTCTCCGCAACGCTGAGGAACACCTCTTTGGGGGTGGTATCAACCAGACGTTTAACGAAGTTGAATCGTACTGCGCGAACCCCTGCTTCATGCATCGCCTGAAGCTCTTCCATGCTGATCGCCGGGTCAACAACGGCGACACCGCGAGCCAGTTCGCCAGCTGTAGTCAGCGCGTCGATCAGAGCCGCATTATCGGTGCCGTGACAAGATGCCTGAACAATGACATTGCGCTCAAAGCCCAGGTAGTCGCGCAGGGCAAACAACTGCTCTTTAGAGGCATCGCAGGGGGTGTATTTACGTTTTGGATGGTAGGGAAACTTATCTGCCGGGCCAAATACGTGGCAGTGTGCATCTACAGCTCCAGCCGGTACTCTGAATTCCGGTTTGCTTGGGCTGTCATGGAATGGAAGGTAATCAGCGTCCATCTTTTAGTCCTATTCTTTCGTTGGCAAAGGCGCGGTTAGCCAGGCTTTAGCTGGCAAACACTTCGCCATCAAACAGTTTACGGGCGGTGCGCAGAATTGCTGCACTGATTGCTTCGCCCTGTTCATTCATCTGTAGAATGACGGTCATCTCACCGATCGGGTGCTCTACCGGCATCGTTTTTGTTGCACCTGCCGGGATATCAGCCAGTGCGTGCGCAGGCGAGTCCGGCAGAATGCAGGCGGTAGCTACACTAACGGCACCTAAGACACCGATCGATGCGTGACAGCGGTGAGGAATGAAGGTGCGGGTTGAGATTGAACCGCCCTGAGTTGCACGGCTGACCATGCTCATTTTGGGTACCGATTTGTGGGTCACATCACCCAGATTCATCATCGGTCCCGCCTGAAGACGGATCGATTCCAAACGGGATTTCAGTGTTTCGTTCTGCTCCAGCTGTTCCCGGGTTTCCGTGCCGGTAATGCCCAGATCTTCAGCTTTTATGACGACCACTGGCATGCCGTTATCAATACAGGTAACCGCTACGCCATCGATGATGTCGACCTGATTGCCGGTTGGCAGCAGGGCGCCACAACTTGAGCCCGCAGTGTCCTGAAAGGTAACCGGAATGGCGCTGGCAGTGCCAGGAACACCGTCGATACGGGCATCGCCCTGATAGCTGACTTTGCCGTCGGGGGTCGGTACCTGCTCAATAGCGATCTGGCCGGTGTTCTCCATATAGATGGCAACAGAGGTTTGATCGCCGTTTATAGTGACCAGGCCGCGCTCAATCGCAAATGGCCCGACACCCGCAAGAATATTGCCGCAGTTCTGCGCATCGGTCACCGTTGCCTGATCAACAAACACCTGCAGAAACAGGTAGTCAACATCGACACCGGGGCGTTCCGATTTTTTAACCACCGCGACTTTTGACGTCAGTGGATCAGCTCCGCCGATGCCATTGATCTGGCGTGGATCCGGAGATCCCATAATTGAGAGCAGGAAGCTGTCGCGTTCCACAGTATCTGACGGCAGATCCTCGGCGAGGAAATAGGCAGCCTTAGAGGTGCCTCCCCGCATCCACATACAGCGGGCTGAATCAGACATATTTAAGCCCTTTTTCTTTCAGGCGTGGGCGCATATTATAGATATCCAGTCCCAGTTCACCATTGGCCATACGCACACGTTTATCCTCTTCGCGTGCTTCACGTGCCAGTGCTTCAGCCAGCACTTCTTCCGCTTCTTCGCGACGCACGACAACCACACCATCATCATCAGCAATGATGATATCGCCGGGGTTGATGATCTCGTCCGCACAGACCATTGGAATATTCACTGACCCCAGGGTTTCTTTAATAGTGCCCTGAGCAAAGACATGCTTGGCCCAGACGGGGAAGTTCATTTTGCGCAGATCACGGGTATCCCGAACACCGGCATCAATGATCAGACCGACTACCCCGCGAGCCTGTGCAGAAGTAGCCAGCAGATCACCAAAAAAACCAAAGTTAGACGGGGAGGTGGGGGCAAACACCATGATATCTCCCTTCTGACACTGTTCAATTGCCACATGCATCATCCAGTTGTCGCCCGCCGCCCCGGAAATGGTGATCGCGGAGCCAGCGATAGTGACATCCATCTGAATCGGTCGCAGATGATCTGCTAACAGACCCCGGCGCCCCTGCGCTTCATGAACGGTAGCAACACCACACTTTCCCAGTGCTTCGATAACAGCTGGATCGGCGCGCTCAATATTTTGTACAACAACATTCTCTTGCATAACGGTTCTCCTCAATCATCAGGCCTGCATCGGCGCGCTTTGATTACTCAATAATCTTTAAACGGCTGAATACGCGACGCGCATTGCCTTCAAAGATCATCTGTTTCTGTTCTGCAGACAGTTGAGTGTTGTTGTCAATATAGCGCTTGGTGTCATCAAAATAGTGGCCGGTTTCCGGGTCGATACCGCGTACCGCACCAATCATCTCTGATGCAAAGAGGATGTTTTCAGTTGGAATAATATCCAGCAGCAGGTCGATACCTTTCTGATGATATACACAGGTGTCGAAATAGATGTTCTTAAGTGCCGAGATCTCCAGCGGCTCATAGCCCTGATCCTGCATCAGGCCACGGAAACGACCCCAGTGATAAGGCACCGCGCCGCCGCCGTGAGGGATGATGATCTTCAGTTCCGGGAAATCTTTGAAGACATCGGACATCACCAGCTGCTGGAAGCCGGTAGTATCGGCGCCCAGATAGTGTGATCCTGTCGTGTGGAAGCAGTCGTTGCAGGACGCGCTGACGTGGATCATCGCGGGAACATCGAGCTCGCACATCTTTTCATAGAGAGGGTAGAAAGACTTATCTGCCAGAGAGGCATCCTGCCAGTGGCCGCCGGATGGGTCTGGATTGAGATTGCAGCCGATAAAACCCATCTGTTCAACAGTACGCACCAGTTCAGCTACGGATTTAGCCGGATCAACACCCGGTGACTGAGGCAGCTGAGCCACCGGCGCAAAGTTTTTCGGGAACAGGTCACAGACTCTCTTGATCAGATCATTCTGTTGTTCGGTCCAGTACTGGCTGGTGTACTCGTTACCGATATGGTGACCCATCCAGCTTGCACGGGGAGAGAAGATCGTCAGATCTGTGCCGCGTTCCTGTTGCAGACGCAACTGGTTGCCCTCGATACTTTCGATAATCTCGTCATCGCTGACAACAACCTTACCTTTCTCTCCTTTAAAAGAAGGGTCCTTGGCTACAGCGGCTTTTTGCTGTTCGCGATATTCACCAACGCCTGGAGGCGTTGTGGTGTAGTGTCCATGACAGTCGATAATCATCTGCGCTTCTCTCATACCTTGTTGTTGTGTGTCTACATACCCTGCGCTGGAAAAGCTCTGAGAGGCTCAGGCCTGACAAGTGAGCTCTGCCAGGCAAGGATAGCAAAGATGCATTAAAGGTATTCTCAACTGCCCCTTAAAGGCTATTCAGTTTTTAAAGTGTTGGTATTAGTTTTTGAGATAGACTATGTTTTATAGATCGTTTATCAGAGGATGTCTGTAGTGTTTGAAGTGCCGAATATACGCCATCTCAGGGTTTTTCTTGAGGTTGTTGAGTGTAAAAGTATTAGCAAAGCCTCTGAGCGGGTGTTTCTGTCACAACCTGCAATTACTCAGGCGATTGCCAAGCTTGAGAGTGCTCTGGGCACCTCATTGTTTAGCCGTCGTAGCGATGGTATGTATGTCAGTGAATCCGGCGAAGTGTTTGCTTTGCGGGTTCAGCGGGCATTGGATATGGTTTTGGATGGGTTGCGCGGGGCGGTCAGGCTGGGGGCAAGTAAGTCTCAGCCAACCCATCTGTTACAGATGCTCACCACCACCCAGCTGAGGGCGTTGATAGCCGTAACCGAAGCGCATAACTTCAGTATTGCCGGGCGCAATCTGGGGATATCGCAATCCTCTCTGCACCGGGCTGCCCGTGAACTGGAGGCGCTGCTGGGGGTGGTGCTATTTGAGAAAACCAGTACCGGTATTAGTTCCAGTAAAGCGGCCCGGGCGCTGGCCCGAGCCAGTAAACTGGCGTTCTCTGAGATCACTCAGGCGCGGGATGAGGTCGATGCTCTGCATAACCGGGAGATTGGTCAGCTGGTGATCGGCAGTATGCCACTGGCCCGGACATCATTGCTACCGAAGGCGATTATTGAATTCTCCCGTAAGTTTCCCGATTTCAGAATCCGGGTGAACGACGGTCCCTATGACGATCTGTTATATCACCTGCGCCATGGCGATATTGATCTGTTGCTTGGGGCGTTGCGCTTTCCGGTGCCTGCCGATGATGTTTGTCAGGAAGAGCTGTTTTCATCGCCGGTAGAGATTGTCGCCCGTCCCGGTCATCCACTGTGTGGGGATCGCAATGTTACCCTGGAAACGCTGCAAAAATATCCCTGGGTAGTGCCGGGGCGGGGCACACCTACCCGCGCTATTTTCGAGTCAACATTTACTGATGCAGGCCTTGAGGTGCCCTCCCGGTTGGTGGAAACCGGTTCCCAGATTCTGGTCCGGTCGTTGTTAACCGGCAGTGATCGTCTGACTATGATCTCAGAGCATCAGATTCAACATGAACTTTCAATGGGTGTATTTAAGACGGTTCCTTATGAGGTGTCGCATGCTTACCGGCCTATCGGTGTGACGGTAAGAACCAGCTGGAAGCCAACTGCTACGCAGTCTGCATTCATAAAGTTGTTGAGTAATACGGATCATGATATTGATCTGGAAGATCAGTAATAAACATTATTCTATTCAAAAAATGAATAGCTGTTCCGGTTAATGGATTATCCTGATTTGTGTTCCGGTGTTAGTTTTAACACCATCTGTAGATTTATATATAACGAATAGGTTACGCATTTTCGACCCTGTTGAATGTCTGGTGAACCTGTTTTTTTGCCAGACTTAGCAACAGTGTTTCGCTAATGAAAAATTGGAGAAGGTTCAATGAGAGTATGTATTGCCGGCGCTGCAGGCGCTTTTGGTATGAAACATCTGGAAGCGATCAGCGCAATTGAAGGGGCTGAAGTGGTTTCTGTTGTTGGCAGCTCTAATTTAGAGAAAATTAAAGCATTTGCGGCTGAACATAATATTCCTCATTACACCACTGATCTGGCAGAGAGTCTCGCCCGTGATGATGTCGACTGCGTGATTCTGGCGACGCCGACTCAGGTTCATGCGGCTCAGGTTAAACAGTGCCTTAAAGCGGGTAAGCACGTGCAAACTGAGATCCCAATGGCAGATAACATTGAAGATGCCAAAGAGATTGTCGCCCTGCAGAAAGAGACCGGTCTGGTTGCGATGGCGGGTCATACCCGTCGTTTTAACCCAAGCCATCAGTGGATTCATAACAAGATTCAGGCAGGTGAACTTAAAGTTCTGCAGATGGATGTTCAGACCTACTTCTTCCGTCGCACTAATACCAATGCCAAAGGTGAAGCCCGTTCCTGGACCGATCATCTGCTGTGGCATCATGCCTGCCATACGGTTGACCTGTTCCAGTACCAGACTGGCGAGACAGCGTCTCAGGTGCAGGCGATGCAAGGGCCGATTCATCCGGATCTGGGGATCGCTCTGGATATGAGTATCGGTATGAAAGTACCCAGTGGTGCGCTCTGTACTCTCTCTCTGTCATTCAATAATGATGGACCTTTCGGCACTTTCTTCCGCTATATCTGCGATAACGGCACCTATATTGCCCGCTATGATGATCTGGAAGATGGCAAAGGTAACCCGGTTGATCTTTCCGGTGTGGCGGTTTCTTTTAATGGTATTGAACTGCAGGATCGTGAATTTTTTGCTGCGATTCGTGAAGGTCGTGAACCTAACTCCAGCCTGAGCCAGTGTTACCCAGCGATGGAAACACTGGATCAACTGGAAAAATGTCTGGAAGCAGCGCAGTAACACCTAAGAACAGAGACGGCAGGAGATTGTCTTCATGAATACCCGCAAACTTGGCTCTTTTGAGTGTTCACCGATTGGTCTGGGCTGTATGAGTCTGTCGCACGCTTATGGCACGCCTCCTTCTGAGAAGGAAGCAGAGCAGGTTCTGCTACAGGCGCTCGATATGGGTTACAGCATGCTGGATACCGCTGCGCTGTATGGTTTCGGTAATAATGAAACTCTGTTGGGCAAGGTGTTGAAAGGGCGTCGTAATGAGTTTGTGCTGGCAAGTAAGTGCGGCATGTTCAAAAACGATGCGGGAGTGCGGGAGATTAATGGTCGCCCGGAGATGCTTAAGAAAACCTGTGAAGACAGCCTTCGCCGCCTGCAAACCGATGTGATCGACCTGTATTACCTGCACCGCTGGGATCGAAATGTGCCGATTGAAGAGAGTGTTGGTGCACTCTCTGATCTGGTTGCCGAAGGTAAAATTCGTGATATCGGGCTGTCAGAAGTGTCTGCCGATACCCTGCGTAAAGCTCACAAAACACATCCCATTGCGGCGGTTCAGACAGAGTATTCCCTGTGGACCCGCAACGCTGAGATTGCTGTGTTGGATGCCTGTCGGGAACTGGGTAGCACTTTTGTTGCTTTCAGTCCCTTAGCAAGAGCTTTTCTGACTGGAAAGCTGCGTGATGTTAATGCCCTTGAAGAGAAGGATATCCGCCGGGGCATGCCGCGTTTTTATGCGGATAACTACGCCGCAAACCTGCAGCTTCTGAGCCAGGTAGAGGAGGTTGCTGAAGCGGAAGATATGACGCTGGCGCAGCTGTCTCTCGCCTGGTTGTTAGGCCGTGACGAAAATATTATCCCGATTCCAGGCACGACGCGTCTGGATCATCTGAAAGAAAATTTCAGTGCTGTTGATCTGCAGCTCAGCGCGGAAGCCTTTGAGCAGCTGGATCAATTAATCAATCAGAACACTGTCGCAGGCAACCGTTATAACCCGGCAACTCAGGCAGAGATTGATACCGAAGAGTTTGTTTAATCCATAAAAGCGGTTCTGTGCCTGCATGACCGTAACAATAATAAGAAATATAAAACATCGATAAAATTTTACTGAGGAGTCTCAAATGAAAAAGCCCCTGCTGACGTCAGCAATGGCGCTGACGGCTGCCCTGATGATTCAGGCACCCGCTCAAGCGGCAGATTACACCCTGCGTCTGGCGCACTTTTTTGCACCGGTTGCCAGCCAGCACAAAGACATCGCCCAGGCCTGGGCCGATAAGGTTAAAGCCGACTCAAATGGTCGTATTGAAGTCGAGGTTTATCCCTCTTCGACACTGGCCAAGCCACCCGCGCAATATGATGCGGTAAAAAACCGTATTGCCGATGTAACCATGACGGTTCAGGGTTACACCGCTAACCGTTTCCCGCTGACTCAGGTGGTTGAGCTGCCAGGTGTTGCGAAAAATGCTGCCAACGGTTCCTGTATCCTTCAGAGCCTCTATGATGAAGGATTGATTGCCAGTGAGTATAAAGAGACGCATCCGCTGTTCTTCTTTACTCACGGCCTGGGTCATATCCATACCACCGAGAAGCTGGTGAAAGAACCTTCTGACTTTGAAGGGCTGCGTATTCGTCGTCCGACCGCGGTGGTTGCTAAGCTGCTGGAAGGTCTGGGTGCTCAGCCGGTTGGTATGCCTGCTCCACAGGCGTATCAGTCTGTTCAGCGTGGTGTTATCGATGGTGTTTCTTTGCCATGGGAAGGTCAGCTGGTATTCCGCATTAACGAACTGACGACTAAGCACACTGAAGTGGGTGGTCTGTATACATTGTCGTTTGTGATGACCATGAATAAAGATGTCTACAACAGCATGCCTGCTGATCTGCAGAAAGTTCTGGATGATAATTCCGGTACCGAGTGGTCACAGAATGCGGCGAAGGTTTTCGATGATCTTGATTTTAAAGGCCGTGCACAAGCGGTTGAGATGGGTCATGAGATCTACACTGTAGAGGGTGGTATTAAAAACCCAGCGTGGAAACCAGTTATGGATAAGGCGATTGAAGAATACCTGTCCGAAGTGGAAGCTAAGGGTTTGCCTGCCCGTAAGGTATATGCCCGTGCGAATGAACTCGCTGCAACCTGTAAATAATGTTTGATGCCTGCCGGGCTAGCCTGGCAGGCGCAAGCTTAACTGTTAAGCCCAGCCTTTCTATTCCGTTTAATGGAGTATTTTATGATGGCTTTCAGCCGGCTGTTTGATCGTATAACCCATGCAATGCATGTGATCAGCGGCGTAATTCTTGTTTCAATGATGTTTATTACTCTTGCCGATGTGCTGTCCCGTGCCCTGTTCAAAGCAACAGATGGCTCGGTTGATTTAACCTTTATCGGCGGGGTCGAACTGATTAAATATGGTCTGCTATTAATGGTTGTGTTTGCGCTGCCATATTCAGTGGGCCGGTCTCAGGTTATCGTTGATCTATTTACTGATAACTTCCACCCCCGTATCAAAGCTCTGCTTGAAGGTTTTTACATGCTGGGTTTTGTCTTGCTGGGAGCAGGCATGAGCTATCGTTTTTATGAGGCAATTGGCAATGCTGAGATGTCCGGTGAGACCACTCAGGATCTGTTAATACCCCTGACCTATCTGTATGGCCTGACGTCATTTGCAACGGCCTTTCTAGCACTGGCAGCGCTGCTGATCAGTTTTCGCCTGTTCTTCTTTTGGAAAGGAGAGAATCTGTCATGAGCGGATCAATCATTGGTTTAATCTGCATTTTCAGCATGCTGGGAATGATCGCACTGCGTATGCCAATCGCCCTGGCGATGGCGGTGACCGGCTTTGTTGGTTTCGGCTGGATCGTTGCTTTTGAGCCTGCGCTGTCTATTCTCGATAGTGGTCCGTTTGAAACCCTGTCTAATTACAGCTTCAGCCCGATCCCTATGTTTATCCTGATGGGGGTGTTTGCTTCTAAAGCGAAGATGTCTCAGGAACTGTTCGTCGGTGCCCGCACGCTGTTTGGCAGCTGGCGCGGTGGTATGGCGCTGGCTGCGGTAACCTCATGCGGTATTTTCTCTGCGATCTCTGGTTCATCAATGGCGACTGCGGCGAGTATGTCCCGCGTTGCTCTGCCGGAAATGTTGAACAACGGTTATGCCAAGTCGCTGGCATCCGGTACCCTGGCGGCCGGTGGTACCCTGGGTATTATGATTCCGCCGTCGATAGCGCTGCTGCTGTATGCGCTGATCACAGAACAGTCCGTTGGTGATATGTTTATTGCGGGTGTCATCCCGGGTTTGTTGGGGCTGGTTCTTTACTGTGTAACTATCGCAATAGTGGTGATTTTATTCCCCCATCTGGCACAGCCAGGTGCCAAAACTACTTTTGCTGAGAAGATTATTGGCCTGAAAGGTCTGGTGCCTTTTACCGGGGTGTTCGCGCTGATTATTGGTGGTATCTATACCGGTTTCTTTACTCCGACAGAGGCCGCGTCGGTTGGTGCTGCTGGTACGTTCCTTATCGCGCTGCTCCGTGGCATGAACTTCAAGCAGTTTAAAGAAGCGGTCGAAGAGACTCTGTTCATGTCGGCGATGATTTTCTTTATGATTATCGGTGCAGAGATTTTTGGTTATTTTCTCTCTGTTTCACGCATCTCTTTCTCGTTGGTAGAGTTTGTTGACAGTCTGCACCTGGCGCCATATATGGTGTTGTTCTGTGTGTTACTGCTGTTTATCCTGCTTGGTTGTGTGATGGACAGTATCGCCATGCTGCTGCTAACCGTTCCTGTTGTATACCCGCTGATAGAAGCGGCTGGTTTTGATCCGGTCTGGTTTGGTATTATCGCGGTTATCACCGTTGAGCTTGGGTTAATCACGCCTCCGGTGGGAATGAATGTGTTTGTAATCAAATCGGTCGCGCCAGATATTGCTATCAAGGATATCTTTAAAGGTGTGTTCCCGTTTGTCTTGTCAGACATTGTTCGACTGGGTTTGATTATCGCTTTTCCAGTGCTGTCGCTTGGTCTGCTTTAGGAGTTTAAGGCTATGAATATTACCTGGACCAGTGATCTCAGTGTTGGCGATCACAGTATTGATGATGATCATAAAGGCTTATTTGCATTGATTGACGAGCTTGATTCTGCGGATATGAGTCATGATTACATCAACTCCATACTGGATCGATTGAAAGCCTACACCCGTGGCCATTTTGGTCGTGAAGAGGTGTATATGAAGAACGCCGGTTTTCCGGCGTTTGATGAACACCTGGCGCAACATGAAAATTTTGTCGAGTGGCTGGAAACAATACGCGCAACCTATGCTCGATTTCCACAAAGTCCCTTCATTATTGGCGACTCTGTTAATGGTTATCTGCAACGCTGGTTGCGCCAGCATATTCTGGAAGAGGATATGAAGTACCGGGATTATATTCTCGGACAGGGCAGTAGCGCTGAATAACAGGGCAAAATAGCGCCGCAGGTTAGCGTCGCTTTCGGTGAATAAAAAAGCTCTGGCAATCATATTGCCGGAGCTTTTTTTTGCGTTATTGCCGCTGATCACAATAACATCAGTTTTTGTCAGACGTACTGCTTGCTATCGTTCTTCAGGATCTGGCTCATAGCTGTGAGCGATCCCGTCACGAAGATAAATTACCACTCTGTTGCGTCACAGCGTCAGCTAGCGAAGGCCAGAGAAAGGGCCAGAGAAAGGGCCAGAGAAGATGATTATTCAGCTCTGGCGGGTTGATTGTGGATTGGGACAGTTCAGATAGTACAGCTTAGTGATGAGACTGGCTGGCGTAATTTCTTCCGAGGCTCGGTGTCGTGCAACAGATATTATTTTAAGAGCATGATAAACAACGAATAGTCAGTCTGAGCTATTGTGAACAAACGCAAAAAGGACGCCGAAGCGTCCTTTTTCATTACTCAGTCGGATCAGGTATTAACCGAACTGGTTCATGGTGTTGTCTT
>NZ_JBNKYN010000110.1:0-11778 GCF_050300915.1 Amphritea sp. | reverse complement strand
CCGTTCTAACAAGTGGCGTAGCCACGTCTAGCGACTGTTTTTTACGTCTAGCGACTGCTTTTTATCCAGACACAAAAAAGCGCACTCGAAGGTGCGCTTTAATACTGAGTAAGCGGTTTTAAACCCGGCTGACTTTATAAACCTCTTTCAGTGCCTTGAGTTTACGCATTACTTTGGCGAGGTGTATCCGGTCTTTTACGGTAAGGTCCATGTGGACGGTGTTGAGGGCATCATCGGTTTCGGTAATGTCTATCTTCAGTACGTTTGCACTGGCGCCGGAGGCGGTAGTTGCCAGGGTGGCAATCAGGCCACGCTTAGGCTCGACTTTAAGATCCAGGTTAACGATGAATTCGTCATCGATACTGTTCGACCATTCCAGATAGACACACTTCTCGGCATCATCTTTCATAAAGGCGATATTACGGCAGTCGGTGCGGTGGATAACCAGGCCGCGGCCGGTGCTGATATGACCGGTGATGCTGTCGCCCGGTATCGGGCCGCAGCAGCGGGCGTAGTGCAGCACCATCCCTTCGGTGCCCCGGATAGCCAGGGTGGCTTTATTGCTGTCAGAGGGCGGTAGAGGCTCTTCTTCATGCTCTGCAGGGCGTAATCGTCTGGCAACCACATAGGCCATTCGGTTACCCATGCCGATATCCTGGAGAAGTTCATCAAGTGACTTTAGTTCGGCCTCTTCAAGCAAGTTGTTAAGCGCTTCCGGATCAACCTCTTCAATGCTGGAACCATAGTTTGACAGGAACTGGGTTAGCAGTCGCCGGCCAAGCTCGATTGATTCACCACGATGCTGCACTTTGATAAAGTGGCGGATGGCGGAGCGGGCTTTTCCGGTGATCACAAAGTTAAGCCACGCCATGTTGGGCTGTGCGCTCGGTGTAGTAATGATCTCGACCGTCTGGCCGCTATGCAGCGGCTGTGACAGCGGCGCTAAGCGACGATTGATACGACAGGATACACATGAGTTGCCGATGTCGGTATGCACCGCATAGGCAAAATCAACGGCCGTAGCCCCCTGTGGCAGTTCGAAGATGCGGCCCTTCGGTGAGAATACGTATACTTCATCCGGGAATAGATCGGTCTTGACGGTTTCGATAAACTCCATCGAGTTGCCAGCACGCTTTTGCATCTCCAGGAGGCCTTGTACCCACTTACGTGCCCGGTTGTAACCATCGATCGCTGAGTTTGAGTCGCCATAGATTTTGTAATGGCTGTGTTCTGCGATGCCCTGGCTGGCTACGGCGTCCATCTCTTTGGTGCGAATCTGCACTTCAATGGTGATATCTCTCGCACCAAACAGGTCTGTGTGTAGCGATTGATAACCATTGGCTTTGGGGATCGCAACGTAATCTTTGAAACGTCCGGGTACTGGCTTATAAAGATTGTGGACAATACCCAGTGCTCGATAGCAGTCATCGACAGATTCGGTGACAATTCTGAAGGCAAAAACATCCATGATTTCCGCAAAGGATTTTCCTTTGGTCTTCATCTTAGTGTAGATGCTGTAGAGATGTTTCTCGCGTCCGGAAACGGTCCCGGGAAGACCTTCCTGTTTGAGCCGGTTACGTATCGCCTCCTCGATAGAGGAGATGACATCTTTACGCTGTCCGCGGGCCAGGACTACCGCGCGACGAATATATTTTGCGCGCATAGGGTAGTAGGACTGGAAAGCGAGGTCTTCGAGTTCAAGCTGCAGATCCCGCATCCCTAAGCGGGCGGCCACCGGTGCGTATATATCCAGAGTTTCACGGGCGATACGTCGCTGTTTTTCCGGAGGCATGGCACCGAGAGTACGCATGTTGTGCAGGCGGTCTGCGAGCTTTACCAGGATTACCCGGATATCAACCGCCATTGCCAGAACCATCTTCTGAAAGTTTTCTGCCTGTGCTTCAGCGCGGGTTTCAAACTCCAGGTGAGTCAGTTTACTGACGCCATCGACGATATCGGCAACTTCCTGACCGAACTGGCCCTCGAGTCCTTCACGTGATACCGCAGTATCTTCAATAACGTCGTGCAGCATGGCAGCCATAAGACTCTGATGGTCCATATGCATACCGGCTAGAATTGAGGCTACAGCGAGGGGGTGGGTAACGTAGGGCTCGCCACTTTTGCGGCGCTGCCCGTCATGGGCTTGTTCGGCATAATAATACGCACGTCTGACCAGCTTGATCTGTTGCAGATCAAGATATCCGGTCAGGCGGTCAGAAAGCGCATCAACAGTTGGCATCAATTACTCCTATGCCTCTAACGTAGTCAGGTTTACCTGACTACAAAAAAACAGAAACTATAGAGATGATGCCTTATTCAGGCAGATTGAAAAAGAGTTAATCTTCTTCGCGTTCATCCAGAATGCTAACGTCAATGAACTGTTCTGCAATTTCACGCAGAGCAACGACGGTCGGCTTGTCATTTTCCCACTCAACTTTCGGGTCTTTACCACCGGTGGCGATCTGACGAGCACGCTTAGAAGCGATCATTACCAGTTCAAAACGGTTGTCTACGTGTTCCAGACAATCTTCAACAGTTACGCGAGCCATTTAGCGACCTCGGATATAGGATTCAGTCATTCAGATCAATTTTAAGACCTGATTCGGAGAGCCGGCCAGTCTACCTGAGCAGATCTATTCTGACAAGAGCTCATCCAGCATTGTGGCGTGCTTTTGCTGTTGTCGCTGGAGTTCCAGTCTGCGAGCGATGAAAACTGACTGGAGCTCTAGCAGGGCTCTGTTAAAGTCATCATTAATGATCAGGTACTGATATTCGCCATAATGACTCATCTCATTCAAGGCTTCAGACATCCGGTGGTTAATAACCTCGACAGAATCGGTGCCCCGCCCTGTCAGGCGTTTACGCAGTTCGGCGGCAGAAGGCGGCAGGATGAAGAGGGATACACAGTTGGGCATCTGTTTGCGAACCTGTTGCGCACCTTGCCAGTCTATCTCCAGAATGACATCCACACCCTGTTGCAGTTGCTCCTCAACCCATAGCCGCGAAGTACCATATTTGTTAGTGAAAACGTTGGCATATTCCAGGAACTGACCCTTTTTGATCTTGGCATCGAAGGCGTCCATTGAAACGAAGTTGTAGTGTTTTCCATCGACTTCACCGGGGCGCATAGCGCGGGTGGTATGAGATACCGATACGCGAACCTGTGTGTCCTGCTCCAGCAGAGCGTTTACCAGACTGGTTTTGCCGGCACCGGATGGCGCCGAGATAACATACAGGGTTCCTAGCAGAGTCATAAATACGGTCGCTTTTTCGGGCTGTTATACACCGTTGAATACGGCATCAATTTTAGGGGGAAGATTATAGCGCTTTAGGCTGCGAGAGAATATTGTCTGGCGGAGATTCAACGCGAAGCGTGCTTTTTTCTGTACTTTTGTTGCGTTTCCTGGGATGAACTCATCGGTTTTGCTGTTGCCCGCTGGTTTCCTTGGGGCTGGGGGCTTCCCGACGCTCCCAGCCACTCAGCAATATCTGTTTTGGCCCACCGGAGTGGTCAAAGTAACGCTGGCTGATAAGCCCTGCGGCTTCTTGAAGTTGCGCTTTCAGATGTGACAGGAACTGTTCAAGATTTTGGCGAATAAAGCCCTCTTCGTCAGCGATGGTCAGCTCGTCAATATCGATTAGTTGCAGGGTGGTTCGTGCTGAGAGTAGCTGCTTCTCTTCGGTGCTCAGACCTGTGCCATCAGCGGACAGGTTGAGTTCATTCATATGCTGGCTTATCTCTTCCAGCAGGAACAGCAGTGAGCGAGGGTTGCTTTTATCCAGCAACATCAGATGCAGACCATCGGCGAGATTCAGCTCTGCCAGGTAGCGGCGTCGGTATGAGATCAGTGCTTCCATACTTAACAGGGTGGTTTCAAGCGCCAGCTCCTGGGTGCGCTGTTCGACACAGTCTACCAACATGGCGCGCATCAGTTCAGCGCTGAGGCTGGCTTTCTCCAGTCGTCGGCCCATATCCAGGAAGCGCCATCCGGTACTTCTGAACATACTTTCATGGGCCTGGCCTGCGAGGGCCAGCAGGTCGATGACAATGGTGTCGAACGCTTCTTCGGGGGCCGAGCCAAACCCTTGCGAAAGGTCTGCTTCCAACCGTTTTAGTTCATCCCGGAGCTTATTAATAATGCGCTGGGTATCTGCTGATAATTGCTCTTTAACCTCTTCAGCGCAGTTCAGTAACGCCAGCAAAGAGTGTCTCAGACTGCCGTTACGGTTGTTGTCAAGAATGACTGACAACAGTTCGCTATCGGGGTGGGATAGTGAGATTCCGTTTTGTGGCTCAACAAACCCTGGTAAGGTTCCGGTAACCCGGGTAATCGCCCGTAACAGCAGTTCCCGGCATTCAGTTGGCAGTTGCAGGTTGCTATTCAGCTGCAGCAGCGCGGCTCGCAGCAGTCGTGCAGATGCTTCGGCCCGTTCAGCATAGCGCCCCATCCAGAAGAGGTTCTCCACCACCCGGCTGGGCAGATTAGTTTGTCCGGTAAAGGGCAGGGCGGTGCGATTCGATGCTGGTTTCAGGGTGAGTTGTTTTTCTGGCTCGGAGGCCAGTACCCAGGTATCTTTTGTTAGTGACCCCTGTACCTGAGATACCCTGAAATCGTTCTGACTTGGTGCAATGCGTGCGAGACAGCCGGGCAGTACTTTGTAAGACTGGCGGGAGGCAACGGCAAAACTGCGCATCAGAATACGGCGTGACTGAAGACTGCCATCAATCAGTGTCGGACAAGATGAGGGTTCCAGATAATCCTGAGCCACATAGAGTTTGGGGTTGTGTAGAATCTCCTCTTTCCAGTGTTGTTGCTGCTCTGCAGATAGTTCACGCAGTAGGATGCTGCCGCCTTCGAGAGGGTTAATGCCTTTTAATACCAGTTGTGCAAAATTATCCAGGACATACCTGAGATCTTCTGCATCACCACACCAGTAACTGTTAACGGAGGCGAGTTGTAGTGGGCGGCCGAGAAAAAATTCGCTGATGGCTGGCAGGTATTTCATCAGTGCCGGATTTTCCAGCAGACCGCTGCCAATCGGATTAACGATGCTGACGGTTCCGCTACGTGCTGCTTCCAGCAAGCCAGCAACCCCCAGTTGAGAGTCACTGCGTAGCTCAACCGGGTCACAGAACGGATCATCGACAAAGCGCAAAATCACATCAACCGGGTGCAGACCAGCAACTGACTTCATCCAGACTCTGCTGCCCCGAACGGTCAGGTCTCTACCCTGTACCAGCGGATAGCCAAGGTAGTTGGCCAGATAGGTGTGTTCGAAATAGGAGGGGCTGTAAGCTCCGGGAGTCAGCACCACGATACAGGGGTTACTCTGGTCTGCTGAGGCGGGTGCGAGACTGTGCAGTTTCTGTCGCAAGGATTGATAAAACACCGCCAGACGGTGAACCTGGCTGTCGCGAAAAAGGCTGGGAAATACCCGTGACATGACGGTCCGGTTTTCCAGGGAATAGCCAATACCTCTGGGTACCTGAGTGCGGTCGGTGAGAATGCAGATGCCCTGCTCAGCCGTTCTGATCATATCGGCTGAGTGGAAGATCAGCTGTTGATCCCCCGGCAGACGGACATCCTGGCTGGCGCGGGTAAAACCGTCATGGGCAAACAGTAGCTCCGGTGGCAGAATGCCATGGCGGATCAGCTGTCGCTCACCGTAAAGGTCTTGTTGGATCAGATTGAGGAGCTCTGCTCTTTCGATTAGCCCTGATTCGATCTGGCTCCACTCGTCGCTTTGCAGCATTACCGGAACCGGATCCAGTTCCCAGATTTTGCTTTGGTCCGGCTGGGTGACAGAGTTATAAACAGCACCATCATCCCTGAGGATTCGCTGGGTTTTCAGCAGGCGCAGCCCCATCTCTTCTGAGCCCAGCTGGTTGATGCTGTCCAGCAGATATTGCCAGTGAGGGCGGATCTCGCCTGCGGCCGAAAAAACTTCATCATGGCCTGTACCGTTGACGTAGCTTAACGGCATGTGCTGCTCAGGCTGTATCATAGAGTCACTTTAAATCCGCAGAGGCAGAGTCATAATAGGCCGCCGCCCCACCCGTGGTATCAGGCGAGCGCAAACCAGCACTGACCAAACTGGAGGTGCAGATTAGCAAAGCTTAGCTGAAGATTATTCAGGTAGTCACTGAACGTTTCATCCAGATTTCGGGGCTCTTCTGCCAGTAATGATTTGAGTTTTTCTAACTCGTCTATCTCACAGGCAGGCAACAGGCTGACCGCCGCTTCTATCTGTTCAGCGCAGAAGCTGATAGAGCGGGGGAAGTGCTTATCGTGCAGCAGGAAGTCGCATACTTTAGTCCCTTCAACCGTGACCCGCATAGTGCGTCGGTAGTTCATCGCACCATCGCAAGAACGCAGGACATTCCCCCAGATAATCTGCGATGGGTCAAGATCCTGCTCAATATCAGTGGTGCTCAACTGTGCGGTAATGCCGGCATCGAGTATCCGGCTGGCCATGTCTGCCCGTTCAAGGTTACGGCCCAGGCGGATAAACTGCCAGGCAGCATCTTTGCTCATATTATCCGCCAGTAATCCGTTGATCTGCTGGCAGCTCTTAATCACCGTATCGAGAAAACCATGACGATTAGTGCGGTTGATACCGTCGCGGATATGCTCGGTAACATACATGCACAGCTCATTGATCAGCTCCCACAGTGGCAGCGGCAGGACGTCCCGGCTGGTGCGCACATTCTCCCGGGCCATTTGCAGACTGGATGACATGGAGTTGGGATTGGTGCTGTCAGCTAACAATAGCTTAACAACATTTTTTTCATCCTGGACGGTATAACGTGCATTAAACACATCTTCGGATGAGTTAATCACCACCAGATTGTACCAGCTGATATTGATGGAGCGAGGCAGATCAAACAGAAGGTTATCGTATACACCGACCATTCGGGCGGTATTTTCTGCCCGCTCAATGTAGCGGGAGAACCAGTACATACGTTCAGCA
This sequence comes from Amphritea sp., assembly GCF_050300915.1. Taxonomy (GTDB): domain Bacteria; phylum Pseudomonadota; class Gammaproteobacteria; order Pseudomonadales; family Balneatricaceae; genus Amphritea. The sequence goes on along the minus strand of NZ_JBNKYN010000110.1, from coordinate 4,806 downwards.
ACTTTAGACAGCATTAGTATTTCTCCTCGACAATCCAGGTGTCCTTACTGCCGCCACCCTGAGATGAGTTAACCACCAGTGAACCTTTCTTCATTGCCACCCGGGTCAGGCCACCGGTGGTTACATAGAGGTTTTTTCCCTGCAGAATAAAAGGCCGAAGATCCAGGTGGCGGGGTTCGGGTGTAGAGCCGCACAGGGTTGGTGCGGTTGACAGGCTTAGTGTGGGCTGGGCGATATAATTGCGCGGATTTTTGGTGATCAGCGCGGCGAACTGCTCCTGCTCTTTCTTGGTTGAGTGAGGACCAACCAGCATACCGTAACCACCGGATTCATTGGCGGGTTTTACCACCAGCTTATCGAGGTTTTCCAACACGTATTTGCGCTGCTCCGGATCGGAGCAGAGGAAGGTCTCCACGTTGGGCAGCAGCGGCTCCTCTTGCAGATAATAGCGGATGATATCCGGGACATAGGCGTACACGACTTTATCATCTGCAACACCGGCACCGGGTGCATTAGCCAGAGCGACGTTGCCTGCTTTCCAGGCACGCATCAAGCCAGGCACGCCCAGCATCGAGTCTTCTCTGAAGGCTTCCGGATCAAGGAACTCATCGTCGATACGGCGGTAGATGACATCAACCCGGTCCAGCCCGCTGATGGTTTTCATATAAACACAATCGTCACTCTCAACCACCAGGTCGCTGCCTTCGACCAGCTCGGCTCCCATCTGCTGGGCGAGAAACGCATGTTCAAAGTAGGCTGAGTTGAAAATCCCAGGTGTGAGTACCACGATTTCTGGTTGAGGAATATCCCGGGGAGACAGCGAAGCTAGCATATCAAACAGGTGAGCCGGGTAGTTATTCACTGGCAGAATAGAGTCTTTGGAGAACAGTTCCGGCAGAACCCGTTTGGTGATCTCCCGGTTTTCAATCATGTAAGAAACACCGGAAGGTACTCGCAGGTTGTCCTCCAGGACATAGAACTGGCCATCCAGATCGCGAACCAGATCGGTGCCACAGATATTGGCCCAGACCCCATGAGGTGGCGTCACGCCAACACACTCAGGACGGAAGTTCTTCGACTTCAGCACAATCTCTGCGGGAATTACACCATCCTTGAGGATGTTCTGATCGTGATACAGGTCGTTGATAAACATATTCAGCGCTTTGAGTCGTTGTTTCAGACCTTTGGCTGTCTGTTCCCAGTGGGAGGCTGAAATGGTGCGAGGAATGATGTCAAAGGGCCAGGCGCGGTCAATGTTGCCCTCTTCTGTGTAGACAGTGAAGCTGACCCCCATCTCCTGAATCGTCGACTCGGCCATCTCTTTGCGTTTATTTATCTCTGCGGTGCTCAGAGACGCCAGATAGTTGACCAGCCGGGTGGCAGGCTCTCTTGGGGAGCAGTCATCAGCTATCAGCTCATCATAAAAGTTGCCGGTGGAATACTCTGTCCAGTCGATACTCATGTAGATACCCTCGGTTCCAGGAACTCTTTTGCACTATTCTTGTGCGCCCTATAGAGGCTAATTCAACCATGCCATATAACTGTGCAATATAGCACTAAAAATTGTCTGAAATGGTTGAAAACACTTTGTTACATAGGATTTGCAATATGCAGGCCATAAGGTTATTCAGGGCGCTGTAAAGTGTTTTGAAACTAACACATAGGAGGGGTACAAAGTATTAATCTTAAGATTAAGCTGAACATTTTTCTGTTGTTGTTCAGGGGGCCTGTTGCCAGTCAAGGTCGCAGCAGAATACATTTAAACGGTCACCCATTTTAATGGCCTGAGACAGCGTGATACACATTCGGGAATCGGCGACGGAAAGGTAAGGCTCACTGATAATCGTGGTGCCGGGTTGGTCAACAGCCTTATAGTGATAAGGGCGGTGTGACCAGTTCCCCTTGTCGCCACACAGCAGCGGCGCAAAGCGCAATTCGATCTGCTGTCGGTGATGAAATACATTGAGGGTACTTTTGGTCTGATGGCCGTTTTCATCCAGCAGAAAGCAGCGAACCGCACGGGGGTCGGTAAAAATATGGGCACTGCTTTGCGCCAGGTTTTGATGTCTGATGAAGTCGTTCAGAGCTCGCTGAAACAGATTTTTCAGATGGCTGATATTTTCAGCCTCTGTTTTAGAGTGTTGCGAGCGTTGATCTTGCTGTTTGAATAGCAGCTGATCAATAGTGTCGGAGGCCGTATTCTCGGTTAACAGCAGCGGCGCAGGACTGGCAAAATAGAACCCCTGCAGCATATCCGCATTAGCCGCGATCGCGGTGGTGGCTTCCTGGTCAGTTTCGATGCCCTCGACAACCACCAGGCTACCTGTCTGATGCAGCAGCGAGATGATTCCTGAGAGAATGCCTGCTGCCCGCTGGTTCTGTGCGGCTTCGCGGATAAGGTTGCGGTCAAGTTTGACAATATCGGGCTGCAATTGCCAGATGCGGTCAAAGTTTGAGTGTCCAGCGCCGAAGTCATCAATGGCGATCAGGCAGTTAAGCTGATGAAAGTAATCGATATAGCTCTTCAGCCGGTTCACATCGTCCACTTCGTTTTCAAGAATCTCAATCACCAGGCGGTGTGGTGCTAAGCCAGAGTATTCTAATAGTCGTTGAGTGAAACCGACATTCGGGTGTTCGCTGATCAGCGATTGTGCGTTGAGGTTGACGAATAGCCACTCATTATGGGTGCTTTGAGACGTAAAGTTCTGAACATGTTGCGCCCGGCAGAGCCGGTCAAGCATGAGCCTCTCTGCGCCATTTTCAGGTAGCGAGAGCAACTCCAGAGGGGGGATCGATATCCCCTGCTGAGACTGGGCACGGATCAGGCCTTCATAACCGATTGGGCGGCGATGTGCAACGCTGTAGATCGGCTGGAAGTGGCTTGCAAGCGAGTGACCCTGATAACGGTCAGGGTAAATACAGTGCTCTGATTGTCGGTTTTTTTCACAGTGACTCCGTCTGCGGGTCAATGTTGTAAATGGCACGTCAGACTGACTTGAAAACATGCTGTAAATCCTTCAACGCAGCACCCATCATCCCCAGAAGATCATTAATCGCGACGGTTGGCTGTTCAAAGTAGAGTTTGGCTTCTATCTGAGGGCGGCCACAGTCTAGCAGATCCTGTTCCGGGCATAATAGAAAACTGTTCACCGCATCGCGTGATTTTTGTAGGTTAAGGTTGCGGGTCTGGTTTTGCTTCAATGCGCAGGAATAAACCAGCACCCGAGAAGATCATCGCCAAGAGCAACTCAATCATCCCTCTGATGCCAAACTGATCAGAACAATAGAAGCGCCTGCCAGGTTAACCATAAATTGGATGTTCCCCCTTAAAGTCAAAAAGCTCTTTCGCAATTTAAAAGGACTAAAGGAGGCTTGATTGCCCTGCAAGCAATAAGCCGTCACAGCTGAAGGGTGCAATAATCAGCGCTATTGCAACGAAACTTGTGTATGACTCGCCTTTTTTTATCGCATTGAAACTTAGCAGGTCAGCAATGGTGCAATCAGAATGATTGCTTGTTCTGTGAGTAATGAGCTTGCGGCAGGGTTGTTTTTTCCACATGTTCCGCTACCAACTTTTCTGCAAACCGGTTGAATGGCTCAAAATCCGGCAGCGGAAAGGGGACAAACGGATTCAGACGAGAAGAGAAATAAACCGAAAGACGAGAGGTGTCAGCTGCGGCTTCTCCCCGGCGGTGAAAACCTGAAGTATCGGCAATTATCAAAGTATTGGCGGGCACATTAAATGTCTGAATATGAAAAAGGTTCAGCGAAGCGAGTTCATTCTCAGCGATTCGCAGTGAACCTCGTGCGGCATAGCGCTCATTCAGACTCCGTCCCTGAATACTTTGGCGGTACTCCCAGAGAAGGCGCTTTAGTGTCAAGCGGTTAGAACCCTGAACATACTGGAACGGGCCCTTATCGGCGGTGACATCCTCAAGAAACAGCCAGGCTTTCATGGTTGGGTGAAAGGTGTCGGAATGAAAGTGCTTCTGGGGATCGTTGATCATTTCGCCTCCCCGGTTGCAGACCCGCAGGAAGTGGGGCCATGGGCGGAGGGCATTTGAGGCAACGTAATTCAGCAGGTTTCTTACCGAAGCTGAGTCACATAGCATGCTTGTGGCAGGCAGTTGCTTCAGCCTGGCCTGAGTGAGAAAGGCCAACTGGGTCGTGGTGTCCCCCTGAATAAACTCACGAACTTCCGGCCAGCTGTGCTCTCCTTCGTCCTGCAGGCGTTTAAATAGCTCAGGTGGTAATACATTATCTATGCGAAGATAGCCTTTCTGACGAAACCCCCGGCGATGCGCTGAACTGATTTTCCAGCCCAGTATCCAACGACGAAAGCCGGTAATTAAGCGCGCTATAATGAGCCGGATAACATGCAGCCCCAGGCGGTTTAGCAGCCGGTTACCCAGAATCGGATTGGCTTCAAATGATTTGGCTTCGGTGAAAATCTCCATCACCCAAACCATGTACTGTGCCACTCTGTTCTTCCGCAAAACGGACTCCGGGAGGTGGTTGCTAATCACTGCCTGTAAAGTGTGATGGCATTATTCGATGTTGAATTTGCTTATTGAGTAGCAGCTTAGACCTTAAAAACTCAATAACTTACCGAAAAGAAGCCGTTCAAAAATACCTGTTTGCCCACCAAGTTGCCTACACTTACCTTTGGCTTTTACTAAATCTTAGTGGCTATGAGTATGGAAAAACAGTGCTGTTTGCACTCTACTGTTAGGGTTGAAACATAGCAGTTTTGAAAGGCTTTATCGAGCGGAGTCTGGCTATTTTTTCGTGGTAGGTATTAGTCAG
>NZ_JBNKYN010000109.1:0-11921 GCF_050300915.1 Amphritea sp. | reverse complement strand
CTCTTCCGATCTCTATTGCTCTTATACCTTTGTCTAATGTGTTGAGTTATATAGGTTTTTCGGGAATGGCTCAATGTGCCGCAGGGCTTGGGCTGGAGTCGGTTTTTCATCGTTTTGACTTATTTGATCAGACCAAAGTAGGGGATTTGTTTGCCAGAACACTTTGTTAAATTCTATCAGTCCACAACTTTTACTTAACCTAAATAACAAAAATAAGGATGGTGCAAATGTCTACTTCTTCACAAGACAATGCTGATGCCTACTGGGCTGAAAACCTGCGCATTATCATAACTTACCTGTCAATCTGGTTTGTAGTGTCTTTCGTAGCTGGGATCCTGTTTGTTGATCAACTGAACGCAATTCCGTTCTTCGGTTTCCCTCTGGGTTTCTGGATCGATCAGCAGGGTTCAATCTTTGTATACGTCGCTCTGATCTGGATGTACGTGTCTAGCATGAACAAGCTGGACGAAAAGTACGACGTTCATGAATAAGAACAATAACGACTGAGCTGAGGATGACAATATGAGTCTTGATCTACTAACTTACATCTTTATAGGGGGCTCCTTCGCTCTCTATATCGGTATCGCAATCTGGGCCCGTGCCGGGTCTACAAAAGAATTCTACGTAGCGGGCGGTGGTGTACACCCAATTGCTAACGGTATGGCGACGGCTGCTGACTGGATGTCTGCTGCATCGTTTATCTCTCTGGCCGGTCTGGTATCGTTTATCGGTCGTGATGGTGCTGCCTATCTGATGGGCTGGACCGGTGGTTATGTGCTGTTGGCGATGCTGCTGGCACCCTATCTGCGTAAGTTTGGTAAGTTTACTGTGCCTGACTTTGTCGGTGATCGGTATTACTCGACCACTGCACGTGTGATTGCCGTTATCTGTACTATCGTGATCTCCTTCACCTATGTGGCGGGGCAGATGCGTGGTGTGGGTATCGTGTTCTCCCGTTACCTGCATGTTGATATCAACACCGGTGTTATCGTGGGTATGGCGATTGTGTTCTTCTACGCCGTTCTCGGTGGTATGAAGGGTATTACCTATACTCAGGTAGCGCAGTACTGCGTGTTGATCCTGGCGTTCATGGTGCCTGCGATCTTCATGTCTATGCAGATTACCGGCCACTTCCTGCCTCAGCTGGGTCTGGGTGCAACACTGGATTCCGGCATGTCTGTTCTGGCAACGCTGGATAAGCTTTCGGTCGATCTTGGTTTTGCCCAGTATACCTCAGGGCAGAAGTCGACAATTGATATCTTCTGTCTGACCGCCGCTCTGATGGCTGGTACTGCAGGTCTGCCACACGTAATCGTACGTTTCTTCACTGTACCTCGTGTGAAAGATGCACGTACCTCTGCTGGCTGGGCGCTGATCTTCATCGCTATTCTGTACACTACGGTTCCGGGTGTTGCTGGTTTTGGCCGGGTAAACCTGATTCAGACCCTTAATGGTACTGATGAAGCAAATGTGGGTACTGAGTATGCGAAGATGCCTACCTGGTTTAAAAACTGGGAAAATGCGGGTCTGCTGGGCTGGCACGATTATAACGGCGACGGCAAGATTCAGTACTCTGCTGGTGCGGCGTTTGAAGGTGGTAAGCCGGCGTTTGATGGTGAAGCTCGGGGTGTGAATGGTGAGCGTGCAGTGACAAACGCGAAGGTTAATCCTACTCCTGCTAAGGGTGCTCCATTTGTCAACGAAGTCTATGTTGACCGTGACATCATGGTATTGGCTAACCCTGAGATCGCTCAGCTGCCTAACTGGGTAATTGCCCTGGTAGCGGCAGGTGCGGTTGCGGCAGCGCTGTCTACTGCGGCGGGTCTGCTGCTGGTAATCTCAACTGCGATTGCCCACGACCTGATGAAGACCTGTATCAATCCGAATATCTCTGAGAAACAGGAGCTGATGTATGCCCGTGTTGCGGCTATCGTAGCGATCTGTATCGCCGGTTATTTCGGTATCAACCCGCCGGGATTTGTGGCGCAGGTGGTGGCGCTGGCCTTTGGTCTGGCATCCTCCTCTGTATTCCCGGTTATCGTGATGGGTATCTTCAACGCTCGTATGAACAAAGAGGGTGCCATTGCAGGTATGGTCGTTGGTCTGGGTTCAACCATGGCTTACATGATCTACTTCACCTTTATGGGTGGTTCAAAAGACGATCTGTTCCTGGGTATCTCTACCGGAGGCTTCGGCTTCGTTGGTATGATCCTGAACTTTATCGTCGCTTACGTTGTGTCTATGATGACTCCACCGCCGCCTGCTGAAATTCAGGAGATGGTTGAGAATATTCGTGTACCCCGTGGTGCTGGTGCCGCTCACGCGCACTAAGATCTGAACAGATCTAGCTAAATGCAAGGCGCGCCAGCGAGGGTTGGCGCGCCTTTTTTTATCAGGTTTTCCTGGGGGAGGCGAAAGCTCCGGCTTAAAGGGTTATTGTGGCTCTTTAATCAGGCGCTTTCAGGGTTGTTTCTGGTGTGGAGGAATATGTATGCCATCATCTTTTAAAATGGAGAACATGCCGTTCAGTCTGCTCAATGAAAAGGAGCAGGAGGTACTGCGGTTAAGTCTGGATATTGGCTACTACCAGGCTGGAGAAACTATTCTGGCTGCTGAAAGTGTGCCAGAGGGGGTCTACGTTATCCTCAAGGGGCGTGTCGCTGAGAGTGATGTGCCTGAAGAGGGTAATGAGCAACAGCATCTCTATGTTCACTATACCAATGAAGATTATTTTGGTGGTTGGTCGGCTATCCGGGGTAAAGCGATTCATAACTTTATCGCGGTAGAAGAAACCATCTGTCATATCCTGCCCACCCGGGTACTGTTGGATCTGTGTGCTTCCAACAGCCGTTTTGCTGACTACTTTCAGCAGAGCTTGTCTGCCAAAACTGAGATTCAGGCCCAGGAGGGCGGGGATCAGGATATGGCGGAGTTTATGTTGGCGCAGATTAAAGATGGTTTGATTCGAGAGCCCCTGGTGGTGCTGGAAGGTACCAGTATTACAGAGGCGACGAAAATGATGCGCGAAAAGCATGCTGATTGCGTGCTGGTTAAGCGGGGTAATCGCTATGGCATGGTGACCGGTACCGATATTCTTGATGCCGTAGTGCTGAATAAGCTGAGTCTGGATGCAGATGTTGCTGAGATTGCCAGTTATCGTCTGATCTCGACGACCTCCGATGATTACCTGTTTAATGCGCTGATTACTATGACTCAACAGCGTATTGAGCGGGTGGTGGTGATGGATGAAGGTCGTCTCACTGGCGTTATCGAGTTGACCGACGTATTAAGTTACTTCTCCAGTCACTCACATGTGATTGGTTTGCGGATTGAACGGGCGCAGACTGTTGAGGATCTGTATGAAGCGGCGCATGGTCTGAATGATCTGATTAAGGCGCTGGTGTCGCAGGGGGTTAAGGCTCGCTTTGCTATGGAGCTGATTGCGGCGATGAATGAGCGGGTGATCGCGAAGCTGTTTGATCTGGTCATCCCCCGGGATATGCAGCCCCATGTCTGCCTGGTTGTCATGGGCAGTGAGGGGCGCGGTGAGCAGATCATTAAGACCGACCAGGACAACGCTCTGATCTATCGTGACGGTCTGATCTGGCCGGAGATGCAGGAGACCATGCAGCGCTTCAGTGATACGCTGATCTCGTTTGGCTTTCCCAAGTGTCCCGGCAATATTATGGTATCAAACCCTGCCTGGGTTAAGTCGATCGGCGAATGGACGCAGCAGTTGAGTGACTGGTCCTATCTGTGCGAAGGTGAAGCGCAGATGAATCTGGCGATTGCGGTGGATGCTCATCCGGTTGCGGGTAATTCAGCGTTATTTAAAACGTCTCGCAACTGGTTTCTGCGTCACCTGAAAAACAATGATGTGTTCTTTTCCCACTTCGCCCGGGCGGCGATTGAGTTTAATACACCGTTAACCTTTTTCGGCAACCTGAAAGATAAAGGCGAACTGGATGTGAAGAAGGCGGGTATCTTCCCGATTGTGCACGGTATTCGTACCATGGCGCTGCAGTTCAGAATCCTCGAAACCAACACCTTTAAGCGGATTGAGGCACTGATTGAAATGGGGCAGATGAAGGAGGAGCATGGTCGCGAGCTGGCGGAAGCGCTGGCGTTGTTTATTCAGACCCGTCTGAGACAGCAGGTTAAGCGTATCGATGGATCAGTGGATGGCGTTGATCTAACGCCTAATATCCTGGAGTTGTCATCATTGGATAAAATGGAACGAGATCTGCTGCGTGATGGCATGCATATCGTTAAGGGTTTCAAAAAGCATCTGACACTCAGGTATCACCTGGGAGGCTGAACGGAATATGATTATTCCCAGAACTATAAGAAAAATGAAAGACCGTATGGACCATAAAAATGGCCCGTACGCACACCTGTTTGAACCTTATGAAGGTGATGAAGTGGTATCGCTGGATTGTGAAACGACCAGTCTTAATGTTAAAGAGGGTGAGATTCTTTCTATCGGTGCGGTGAAAATTAAGGGCCGTAAGGTGATGACCAGCGAGCGGCTGGATATAAAACTGAAACCGCCAAAAAGTCTCACTGGTGACTCGATTAAAATTCACAAGATCCGTGCGGCCGACCTGGTTGACGGCGTTTATATGGATGAAGCGCTGGAGAAGGTGCTTGAATTCGTCGGTAACCGCCCGATTCTGGGTTATTACGTCAATTATGATGTGCGCATGCTGGAGAAGTATCTGCGCCCTCGCTATGGCTTTGGATTGCCGGGTAAAGCGATCGAACTATCTCATGTTTACCACGATATTATTAAGTGGCGTTACGTCGGCGGCGATGTTGATCTGCGCTTTGATACTATTTCAAAGCGTCTTGATATCCCGATGCTTGAGCGGCATACGGCATTGGGGGATGCGATCACTGTGGCGCTGATGTATGTGCGCCTGAAATATGGTGAGCCACCTGCGGCGGGATGATCTCAGTCTATGTCAAAAAACAAACGGGCCTATGGCTCGTTTTTTGCTTTATACAATGATGAGATTAAAAATTGACACGTTTTTGTGTCATATTATTGGCGAATAAGCTGTTTTGCTGCTTGATAAGTGGCTGTTCAAACTTATAATGTCAATATATTGCCATTTTAGAGGTATCTATGGTTGTACGTGCAGACATAAACGCGGTGTTGCAGCAGATGCGTGAAGTCAAAATGCAGGCCCAGCAGGGTATTTCTCCGGATATGCAGCGCCCCAATGGCGTTCGTAGTGTTGCCGCTGAGCAGAACGGTGAAAGCTTTGCTGATCTGTTTAAGGGCGCTATTGATAGCGTGAATAATTCCCAGGCTCAGGCGAAAAGCCTGGCAACGGCCTACGAGCAGGGTGTTGCCGGTGTTGATCTGCACCAGGTGATGATCAGTATGGAAAAGGCTTCGGTCTCATTTCAGGCGTTGACTCAGGTGCGTAATAAAATGGTTAGCGCCTATGAAGACGTTATGAAAATGCCGATCTGATGAGTCTAATACGCATAAAATGCAGTCGTAGCATCAGGGTGTCAGGTTAGATGGAGAGCGCAACAGTGCAGGCAGGAACAGGTGGATCGGTAGCCTTTGGCTTTAACCGCTTGGGGCTGGTGCGTCAGTTGGGTCTGATGGTGGGGCTTGCGGCCACTATTGCGATCGGCTTTGCCGTTGTGCTCTGGTCGCAGGAACCGGATTACCGGGTGCTCTACAGTAATGTTTCCTATGCGGATGCTAATCAGATCGTTGAGCAACTGCAGCTTAACGGTATTCCCTATAAGTTTGATTCAACCGGCCACAATATACTGGTCGCGGATGAGTATCTGCACAAAGCCCGGTTGCGTCTGGCTGCCGAGGGTTTCACAAATGATAATACTGTTGGTTTCGAACTGCTGGATAAAGATCAGGGGTTGGGAACCAGTCAGTTCATGGAAAATGCCCGCTATCGTCGGGGTCTGGAAGGTGAGTTAGCCCGTACTGTCACCAGTATGCTGGCGGTGCGAAGTGCCCGGGTGCATCTGGCGCTGCCAAAACAGTCGGTGTTTGTCCGGGATCAGCGTAAGCCAACGGCCTCGGTGTTTCTTGATCTGGTTGCTGGTAAGCGGCTGGAGCCGATTCAGGTTGAGGCCATTACCAATCTGGTTGCCTCCAGTATCCCTGAATTGTCGAGTGAAGATGTCACTGTGGTCGATCAGAAGGGACGTTTGCTGAATACCCGGGATATGGATACCGATGTGGTTCTTGCCGCAAAGCAGCTTGAGTACACCCGCAGAATTGAGGAGACCCTGGTTAATCGGGTTAACAGCATTTTGCAGCCGGTAGTGGGGTTAGGGCGATACCGGGCAGAAGTGTCTGCAGATATCGACTTTACCGCCGTTGAACAGACCGATGAGATCTATAATCCTGATCTTCCAGCGTTGCGCAGTGAACAGGTGCTGGACGAAAGTACTACCGGGCAGGAAGCTGCCAGTGGTGTGCCTGGGGCATTGTCAAATCAGCCTCCAGGGGCAAGCTCTGTTCCACAGGTGGGAGCTGCTGGCTTGCCGCTGCAGAATGAGGGAGTCGTGGCGCGTCCGGCAGGACCGAAAAATGCCCGTTCACAGGCTACCCGGAATTATGAGCTGGATCGCTCGATCAGTTATACCAAACACCAGATGGGGCAGATTAACCGTCTGTCTGTGGCGGTGGTGGTTGATGATATTCCGACAGCCAGCCCTAATGGTGGGGAGAAAACTCGTAGTGCCTGGGATCAGAATGAACTGGATCGGTTGACTATACTGGTTAAGGATGCGGTTGGTTATTCTGCGGTTCGGGGGGATAGCGTAAGCGTGATCAATTCGCCGTTTGCAGTGCCTGAGGTCTATCAGGAAGAGGAGATCCCCATCTGGAAGCAGGAGTGGGTGCTTGATATTGCGAAACAGGTATTGGGTGGGATATTTGTACTGCTGCTGGTATTTGGTGTGCTGCGACCTATTATGAAAAATCTGGCTGTCAGTGCCGCGCATAAAGCAGCGGCCGAAAGTGCAGCGGCGAAGACCGACACTAATATCGCTTCCGAGCTGGAGTCGCTGGATATGAGCGGCATCTCGGCAGACCGGGTTACCTTTAGTGGTATTGATAATGCGTTGGCACCGACCCCGAATGAAACCTATGAATACCAGATGAATGCGATCCGCAGCATGATTGCTGAAGACCCGGCTAAAGTTGCGCAGGCGATCCGTCAGTGGGTGATTGAGAATGAGTGATGTAAAAGAGTCAGGCGCTGAACTGACTAACATTCAGAAGGCTGCGGTGCTGCTGATCTCGCTGGGCGAGAGTGATGCGGCAGAAGTGTTGCGCTATCTGGGGCAAAAAGAGGTGCAACAGCTGGGTTTAACCATGAGCAATCTGGATAACATCCCGCAGTCCACGGTTGAGTCGGTGATGGCTGATTTTATGGAAGCGATCAGTGATCAGACCAGCATCGGTATCAATAATGACCACTATATCAAAGAGATGCTGAGTCAGGCGCTGGGGAATGATCGGGCGCAGACTCTGGTTGACCGGATTCTGATGACGACCAATACTTCCGGCCTGGAAAGTCTTAAATGGATGGACTCCCGTCAGGTTGCTGAGATTATTCGTTATGAGCATCCGCAGATTCAGGCGGTGGTGATTGCCTATCTCGACCCTGATCAGGCGGCTCATGTGTTACAGCGCTTTGATGAAAATGTGCGTCTGGAAATCATGATGCGAATTACCTCGCTTGATCAGATTCAGCCCTCTGCCCTGCAGGAACTGAATGATATCCTCGAATCGCAATTCTCCGGTGCAAGCAGTCAGAGTGCCAGTCTGGGCGGCCTGAAAACAACCGCGAATATTATGAACTACTTTGATTCTAATATTGAACAGGAGCTGATGGAGAAAATCCGTGAGATGGATGAAACGCTGGGTGATCAGATCGCTGATATGATGTTTGTATTTGATAACCTCATCGATATCGAAGACCGGGGTATTCAGGTTATTCTGCGTGAGATTAATACCGATACTCTGGTGGTCGCACTGAAAGGTGCGGAAACCGGGCTGCAGGAAAAAATCTTCAAAAATATGTCGAAACGAGCTGCCGAGCTGTTGCGTGATGATCTTGAGGCCAAAGGTCCGGTGCGTGTCAGTGAGGTTGAAGATGCGCAGAAAGAGATTCTCAATGTGGCCCGACGTCTCGCTGATGAGGGTGAGATTGTACTGGGTAGTGGCGGCGAAGAGATGTTGTAATGCGGATGAAGGCGATCGATAAGTCAGTTATCAGAATACGTGCAGAAGATGCCCGGGCGGCGGCTCTCTGGACGCTGCCTGTGATGCAGAGTCATCACCTGGTGGGGTTGCAGCGTAAGCCTGAAGCGGTTGTGGAAGATGTGGTTGAAGAGGTTGTGGATGGCCGCCTGAAACTGTCAGAGCTTGAAAAGATTCGTGAAGACGCCTATCAGGAGGGGTTGCAGCAGGGGCGTGATGAAGGGTTGCAAAAGGGGCTTGAAGAGGGGCGCGCCAGTGGCCGTCAGCAGGGACTGGCAGCGGCGCGTGCTGAGATTGATGCACAGTTGCAACTCTTGAGTGCTTTGCAGCAACAGCTGAATCAGCCGCTACAGCAGGTGAGTGCTCAGGTTGAGCAGGTGGTCGTTGAGTTGATTACCGAAATGGCTGAAGCGGTTATCGGTGCTCAGATTGAGCTGGATAGCGCAGCGGTGATTAAGGCGGTTGAGGATGCCATCGCTCAGCTACCGCAAACGGGCGCTGAGATTAAAATTATTCTCCATCCTGATGATGTTCCGCAGCTGGAGCCGCTACTGGCGCTGAATGAGCGCTGGAGTCTGGTTGAAGAAGCGACGCTCTCCCGTGGCGGTTGCAAGGTGGTGAGCGGTTATGGCTTGCTGGATAACACGGTTGAACGGCGTTTTGATGCTGCAATCTCCTGCTTACGTAACGCTTTACTTCAAGCTGACGATGAGGACTCTGTCTCATCGTCAGAGCAGCCACCGGAAACGCATGAGTGATCCGCTGCTAAAACGCCTGTCCCGGCTTCGTGGTCTCGACTATCAAATTCCCGCGCCCGTTGCTCATGGGCAGATAACCCGTCTGATCGGTCTTACGCTGGAAGCCGTGGGTATTAAGGCATCTATGGGTGAGTACTGTCTTATCTATCCTAAGCATGGCGATCCGGTTGAAGCGGAGGTTGTTGGCTTCTCCGGCGATCGCATCTATCTGATGCCTGTTGATCTGCTGGAAGGATTGTCACCGGGCGCCCGGGTGAGCCCAATGCAGGGTGGGAGTGACGTTGCCGTTGGTTTTGAGTTGTTAGGGCGGGTTATTAACGGTGTGGGTAAACCATTAGATGGCCTTGGGCCGCTGGGTTGTAAAACCACGGTACCGTTGCAGGGGCGAAATATTAACCCGCTTAGCCGTCAGCCTATCCGGCAGACGCTGGATGTAGGGATTCGGGCGATTAATTCGCTGCTGAGTGTTGGTCGTGGACAGCGTTTGGGGTTGTTTGCAGGAAGTGGTGTAGGTAAAAGTGTGCTTTTGGGGATGATGACCCGCTTTACCGAGGCGGATATTGTTATCGTTGGGTTGATTGGTGAGCGTGGCCGGGAGGTGAAAGAGTTTATCGATCACAGCCTTGGTGAAGAGGGGATGCGGCGTGCGGTGGTGGTTGCATCCCCAGCCGATGAATCTCCGCTTATGCGGCTCAGAGCAGCACAGCTGGCAACCCGTTTGGCGGAATACTTCAGGGAGCAGGGGAAGAACGTACTATTGCTGATGGACTCACTGACCCGTTATGCGCAAGCCCAGCGGGAGATCGCTCTGGCGGTGGGTGAGCCGCCGGCAACGAAAGGGTATCCCCCTTCGGTATTTGCCAAACTGCCGAAATTAGTAGAGCGCGCCGGTAATGGCGACAGCGGCGGAGGGTCAATCACTGCGTTTTATACTGTCCTGACCGAGGGGGATGATCAGCAGGACCCGATTGCGGATTCTGCCCGGGCGATTCTCGATGGTCATATTGTTTTGTCCCGCACCCTGGCCGAGCGGGGGCACTATCCGGCGATCGATATTGAACAGTCGATCAGTCGGGCGATGCCTCAGGTGGTTAGTTCTGATCATCTTAAAGCGGCAATGGGATTTAAGCAGATCTATTCTAAATTTCAGCAGAATAGCGATCTTATCTCCATTGGCGCTTACGTGCGCGGCAGTGATGCCGAAACCGATTTTGCTGTCGAGCGGATGCCACTGATGAATGCCTTTCTGCAGCAGGGGCTGGATGAGTCTTTTGGCTTTCAGAAGAGCCTTACCGACCTGGCAATGGTGTTAACGCCGAATCCGGCTAGTGTGGGGGCTGGCCAACAGGGGCGGCAAAATATTGCTATGGGTAATCAGACACAGTGAAGAAGCGGTCAACCCGGTTACAGGTAGTACTTGATCTTGCGGAGCGTAAGCGTAAGCAGGCGGATCAGTGGCTGAGTCAGGCGCAGACAAAAGTGCAGCAGGGTGAGGCCACGCTGGTGCAGTTGCGAGAGTACTACGCTGACTATGCGAATAGTTTTTATCAGGTTGGTGCGTCAGGTGTTTCGCCGGGCCAGATTCAGACGCATCAGGCGTTTATGCAGAAATTGAGGCTGGCTGTCGAGCAGCAGGAAAATGCCTTGCAGATGGATCGGGGTCAGCTGGAGAAGGTGAAAGAGTATTGGCAAAGTGTCTATCAGCATTTCAAAGCGGTGGATATGCTGGTGGATAAACTGAAACGACAGGAGTCGCAGCAGGCAGACAAACTGCTGCAGAAAGCGCTTGATGAACGTTCACAGTTGATTCGTCCACCCTTTATCTGAGTTTTATGGCACCGATTGTGCATTGTTTGGATAGATAGCGATCTACCTGGAAATGCAGTATGAACCAAACTCTTTCGGCCTCTAATGGGGTCGGGTCATTATTGAACGTCGGATCGGTGCCGGGAAGTGCTGTGGCAGGTGCGGTAACCGCTACGGTGCCTTCAAGCTTAGCTTCTGCGCCGCCGTCATTTGATGATTCTTTGCGACAGGCACAGCAGGCGCCCGTTGTTGCTAAGCAAGTCAGTGTCGGGCAAAGCGATCTGGCAGAAAAAAGCAGCGGACAGAATTTGCCGGTCAGTGGCCAGTTATTGCCAGCAGGAAATCGTAGTGTGGCAGAAAGTGCGGCTACGCAGGTAGTGGTTGATACGGTTGCTGAAGAGACGGCTGAGGCTGTCGCACGGGTTGAAGAGGGGGGGCGGTTGCAGCAGTTAGAGCAGCGGTTTAAACAGCTCAGCGCTGATCATGCCGATGCTGCCCAGACGAAAAAAGATGAATCGGGTGATGATACCTTAAAGCAGATTGATCAGTACCGCCGGGCTGACCTGGCGGTGGCGTTGGATTCTGCACTGAAACAGTTGGGGAGTGTTTCTCCGCAAGCTGACGTTAGTGCTGCTTCTGAGCGCGTTAACACGTCTGCTTCTGCGACAGGCGTGACAACGTTTTCTGCCGCTGTTGTGCCACTTAATTCTCAAGAGTCGTTACCGCAGACGGAGATTGCTGTCCGTGAAGCTTCGTTGGTTATTCAGTCACCGACAGATGTGGACGCGCAACGCCAGGATCGATCGGTAGCTTACCCGCAGATAGCCGATCAGCCACTCAAGCCGGAGCAGCAGAATTTCGCGCCTCCCCAGGATAAGATGATCCCGGGTTTAGCGGTAGCCGATCAGGCGCAGTCGCCTCAGGCAGAGCAGGGCTTCGTGGTTGCCGAGAATGGGATGACCCCGGGTGCAGAGATAGCCGCCCAGTCACCGTCACCTCAGGCCGAGCAGAATTTCGCGGTTCCCCTGAATGAGATGACCCCGGGTTCAGCGATAGCCGCTCAGTCACCGTCACCTCAGGCCGAGCAGAATTTTACAGTT
>NZ_JBNKYN010000108.1:0-12081 GCF_050300915.1 Amphritea sp. | reverse complement strand
TATTGCCAGGAATGCCATCACCGGGCCACCCTCATATTCGCCTGTTCCTCTGAAGATGGTGCCTACCGCAGGTAGTAATTGGTCACCCGCTTCAATCCAGATCATGATCATCAGGGCGATCATCACCAGATAGACAAACGGGCCTGCCCAGTTGAGAAAGCGGGTAATCCAGTCGATACCCTGCATAAACATATACATCTGGAAGAACCAGACAATGATATACGCGGTCCAGCCGATGCTGGTCATACCGAGAAACTCTTGCCCGCCTGCGCTTCCCGGAAATAGCGCATGAATCAGCAGGGTGACGGCGGTTGAGGCGAAGTAGGTTTGTACGCCGTACCAGAAAATAGCCACGATAGCGCGCATCATCGCGGGAAAGTTGGCCCCACGCACCCCCATACTGGCGCGTGCCATAACCGGGTAGGGAATGCCGTATTTCACACTGGGAATGCCGGACAGATTACACAGCACCATGACGAAAATAGATGCTGCAATAATCGCAGCCATAACGGCCCAGCCGTTCAGACCGTAGGCGATGAACAGCGATGCGGCCAGGGTATAACCAAACAGACTCTGAACATCATTAGCCCAGACGTTGAATATCTCAAACGCGCCCCACTTGCGATCTTTTGGCGATAGCGGTGCCAGATCCTCATTGTAGAGACTGGGATCGATGTTTTTAATCTTCAGATCTTCAGACATGCCGACCTCCGGATATGATGGGCGTAGCGTTGAGGTCTGACGTGCCAGCCGTGGAGCGGGATAAGTGATAGGTCTCATCTTTTCTTAAGTGCTGCATGGGGGTACCTTTTTGTTATATTTTTGTCAGGCGCGCTAAGCGCTGCTTCTCTCTTAAAGCTTTCACTGTATGGATTGTTCAACCGGTGAACGCTCAAACCGTTTTTCAGTTGTTGGCGACTCTGCTCTGATTCAGCTGCGAAAACGTGCGCAGGCCGACCAGTTGTTCATCAGCAGGTAGTAAGTCAGACCGGCGGGTATCAGGCTGGCATACCATGAAATTGAGGAGAAGGTGAGTGCAACCGCCGCCCCCAGCAATGAAGCGATAATGGCTGCCCAGTTGACGCCACGGTATGGTCCTGTTTCGTTATACAGATGTTCCAGATTCAGGGTGCGATTACGCAGCAGAAAGTAGTCGACAACCAGCACCGCGAAGATCGGGCCCAGAAATGCTGAATAGGTCTGTACGAACAGTTGTAACCCTGCTGACGATTCCTCCTTCACCAGCTCCCAGGGGAAGGTTGCGAAGGCGGCAAGTCCTACCACAATGGTGGCTGTACGAAATTTGAGTTTGAAAACGTCCATCAGAATATAGGTAGGGGGCACCACATTATTAAGCACGTTGGTGGTGACCTGCGCAAACGCGATAAATAGCAGGGTAGTGACCAGCAGAGGGGTATTGTCCACCGCACTGGAGAAAACCTGAATAGGATCGGAAACCCCTGTGGCACCAGAAACCATCAGTCCTATCAGGCCCATAAACAGGGTGCAGGGCAGGATCGACATAGCGTAGATCGTGCTCAGTAATCCGGTCCCGGTGCCTTTCTTCAGTTCCCGGGAATAGTCGCTGACATTCAGCATCATGGTGCTGTAAATGCCCAGAAACAGCATTGTTGCAGCCCAGAAAGGTGCCCCCCAGGTGCCGTCGATATTCACCAGGTTAGTGGTGATCTCATCACCGTATTTGCTGATAACGCTGTAGAACATATACACCAGCGATAGCAGAATAAAGCCGCTGCCGATGTTTTCCAGCCATTTGATGCCCTGAAAGCCGAAGATCGACAGGCCAATCTGTAATAACTGAAATGTGACAAAGAAGAAGATCAGGTTATCGAAACCAAACATAGTGCTGGAAACCGCGTTGAGAGCACCGGCACCGATCCAGGATTGAAAACCGTACCAGACAATAGCGGGAACCGCCCGCACCAGCCCGGGAAAGCGTGTGCCAGCAAAGCCGAATGCACAGCGTGCCTGCACCATAAAGGGGATGCCATATTTATAACCGGCGGCACCGTTCAGGCTCAGGGCGATACCGATGATAAAACAGCCGATGGCAATCGCGACAGTCGCCTGAAGTAAGTTGAGTGTACCCACGATGCTGGAGCCCATGGCGAAGGTGCCGATTGAGACACAGCCTCCGAACCAGGCCAGCAGATAGGATATGCGTCCCATAATCCGGGTTTTTTGCGGGGCAAGGGACTCTTCTCCTGCGGCTTTGGTATCGACCGGGTCATCAATAAGTTCAGACTGAGACAATACTTGTTCATTTTGCATTTCAGGACCCTCCCGGGAGTATAGCTCCCGATTAACTTTTTATTCTTCTTTTAAAGAAAACTGATTTGCCATGACCCTTTACACTGGGTTTGGGCCAATCCTTATCAGTGCGTTCTGATATAGCGGTTGAATCTATTTGTGTTTGGATCGGTATAGCCAATCTGTACAGCAGCAAATAGACTTCAATATGTTCTCTGTGACCAGTGTTCAAACTGGCCGGTAAACGTTTTCGGGCGCGGGTAGTTCAGATCGCCATGTTTACTGGTACCCAGTTGCAGACTCACCAGAGACTCCGCCAGTTTGACTGCGGCGGTAACACCTTCGACAATTGGCAGGCCAACTGCTTCCTGGATCTGCTGTCTCAGATCCGCCATGCCTCCACAGCCGAGTACGATTGCGCCGATATTATCTTCCGCTTTCGCGCGCAGACACTCTGCAATAATCCGTTCCAATGCCTGATTACCGTCGTCTTCAAGGTCGAGCACTGGAATTTCGGCAGCCCGAATACGGCGGCAGTGATGGGAAAAACCATAACTTTGCAACAGATGTTCAGCAATGATGCCGGTGCGACCCAGTGTGGTGACGATGGAGAAACGAGTGCTGATCAGGGTGGCCATATGGAAGGCCGCTTCAGCTATGCCGATGACCGGAGCGCGGGTTAGCTCACGTGCCGCCAGCAGGCCCGGATCGCCAAAGCAGGCGATAATGTAGGCATCGGTATTTTCGCGTTCACCGGTAAGTACTTCTTCTGCAACGCCTACGGCACTGATGGCCTCGTCGAAGTGACTCTCGATAGAGACCGGTCCACTCCGGGGATTGGTTGCCACGATTGTGGTTCCGGGAGCGGCGATACGAGAAGCGGCTTCACCTATCTTTTCAGTCATGCTCACGGTGGTGTTTGGGTTAATCAGGCGAATCTGCATGGTTGTTGTCCTGCATGTTCATGGTCATTTTTATTATGATTTTTACGGTCATACTGAATTTTGTTATCTGTTTTGTCTCATTTAGTTACTCATATGTCAATTATTTGTTAACAATATATGTTTATATTGTTTTTCATATTGTGGTGCTCTCTTTTAGCGTTATCTCTGTCAGATCGGCTCTTAATCGCTAGAGAATTCAGGTCTTATGGCTATTCATCGTCTTAATCTGAGTGGTCAAACGCCGGATTTTTCACTCTATGGAATATTTTTTGGAAATGGTTACTTATTGTTTTAAATAGATAATTAATGAATTTGTATACGGTAGATTCATTCTCAATACAAAAATCATAGACATTGTTTACAATTAAAAGTAATTATATAAACAATATCTTTGCCTGTGTTCTTCTCTTGTTTCGCACAGGCAGCGTCTAACTGCTGGTGTAATAACAATTAAAATTGAAGAGGACCCTGTTATGAGCAATGTGTATGACCGAGACCTGGTGGGTTATGGCAAAGCAGCGCCTGACCCAAAGTGGCCACATAAGGCCCGGATTGCTGTGTCTTTTGTACTGAACTATGAAGAGGGCGGAGAGCGTTGCGTACTGCACGGTGATGGTGAGTCGGAAGCTTTTCTATCGGAAATGATCGGTGCACAACCCCTGGCTGGGGTGCGTCATATGAGCATGGAATCTATCTATGAATATGGCAGTCGTGCAGGTGTCTGGCGTTTGTTAAAGCTGTTTAAAAAGCATGATATTCCGCTGACTATTTTTGCCGTGGCGATGGCCGCAGAACGCCATCCCGAGGTGATCAGGGCAATGGTAAAAGATGGACATGAGATATGCAGTCACGGTTACCGCTGGATCGATTATCAATATATGGATGAAGAGGAGGAGCGGGAACATATGCAGAAGGCGATTGGGATTCTGGCAGAGATAACCGGAGAGCGTCCGCTGGGCTGGTATACCGGCCGGACCAGCCCTAATACCCGCCGGTTGGTGGCTGAAGAGGGTGGCTTTTTATATGAATCAGACACCTATGATGATGATCTGCCCTATTGGAATATGTTGTCAGGGCGCCCTCAACTGACGATTCCTTATACCCTGGATACCAATGATATGCGCTTTGCCAGTAATCAGGGGTTTAATTGTGGCGATCAGTTTTTTACCTATCTGAAAGATGCTTTCGACACTCTCTATGAGGAAGGTGCTGACAGCCCCAAAATGCTGTCAATCGGTTTACATTGCCGCCTGGTGGGGCGTCCGGCCCGAATTGCCGCTCTGGCGCGTTTTCTTGAATATGTGCAACAGCATCATGATGTATGGCTCTGTCGTCGTGTTGATATTGCCCGGCACTGGCACCAGCACCACCCATACCCGCAAGCGGAAAGCTGATTGTAGCGGCTGTGCTTACTCTGCCTCAGATTACCCGAATAAATAGTACCAGGAGACAATATGAATACCCCTATTGAGCAAAATAGTTTTGATTCCGTGAAATGGACTAACCTTGCTGATGCTCGTCTGGGAGCCAAAGCGATCGCAGTGACTGACGATTGGTTTGCCGACGTCAATCGTATGCTGCAACCCGAAGAGCCCGTCTGGAAAGAGGGTGTGTTTGATGACAACGGTAAATGGATGGATGGCTGGGAGTCTCGTCGTAAGCGATTTGAAGGCTATGATCATGCGATCATTCGACTTGGTGTCCCCGGGGTGATTAAAGGTGTGGATATTGATACCCGTTATTTCACCGGCAACTACCCACCATCCGCTTCTATCGAAGCATGCTATTGCGTTGATGGAGACCCGACCGATGCCACGGTCTGGGAAGAGATTCTGCCCTCGGTTTCACTGCAGGGAGATAGTCATCATCTGCATGCTATCGTGGATAATCGTCCCTGGTCCCATCTGCGTTTCAATATCTATCCCGATGGCGGTGTTGCCCGTTTGCGCATATATGGTGTTCCTTACCGGGACTGGTCTTCGCACCCATCGCAGGAGTCAGTTGATCTGGCAGCGGCGGTCAACGGTGGGCGAGCGATAGCCTGTAGCGATGAGCATTTCGGTCGGATGGGAAACATCCTCAATCCGGGTCGCGGTATTAACATGGGCGACGGCTGGGAAACCGCCCGCCGTCGTACACCCGGAAATGACTGGGTCATTGTCGCCCTTGGTCATCCGGGCGTCATCCAGAAGGTGATTGTCGATACCCTGCACTTTAAAGGTAACTATCCCGATAGTTGTTCAATCCAGGGGGCGTATGTAAAGGGCGGAACGGATGAGCAGATAGAAACCCAGAGCCTGTTCTGGCAGGAACTCCTACCCTCACAAAAGCTCGAAATGCACAGTGAGCATGGGTTCGCAGCCGAACTAAACGATATCGGGGTGATTACCCATGTTCGTATCAATATTTTCCCCGATGGCGGCATCAGCCGACTACGTCTGTTTGGCCTGATTGAGCAGGCTGTCGGGACAAAGGTGTAACCGATGTTATCTGTTCTGAAGGCCGAACCCTTAACCAAGGCTGCGTTTAAACCGTTTGGCGATGTTATTGAAACCGAGGGAAGTCGGCACTTTCTGATCAATAATGGTTCGACAGAGCGCTTTCATCGCCTGGCTGATGTTGATGTATCAGCCGCACAGGGGGAGCCGATTATCAGCATCTTCAGGGCGCAGCCATTACCGATGCCGTTCACGGTGAAAATGATGGAGCGGCATCCGCTGGGAAGCCAGGCATTTATTCCCAGAGGGGAGGAGCCGTTTCTGGTTCTGGTCGCCCCGCCTGGGGATGGCGTGAACAGTGATCAGCTGAGGTTATTTCTGACAAATGGCCGGCAGGGCGTTAACTATAGTCGGGGCGTCTGGCATCACCCCGTGCTCGCGTTAAAGCCTGACCAGGAATTTATCATTATTGACCGGGCAGGCGAAGGCAATAACTGTGATGAAATCTATTTCGATAGCGGGCAGCAGACAGTAGTGGAGATCTGAAAGCCGGAAAGAGTCGGGACGCTTGTCCGGGGGGCGTTCTGACTCATATTGTGCATGTTGCCTATCGTTGGCCATTGCTGGTCTGTGGTAGGCATTTACACCGTTTTCAGCGCTTCAAAGGAGTCATCCTTAAATTCACCACGCATATTTATTCAAATAGCTAATGTCGACAGAAGGCGATTAAACTTATTGCGAAAGCCTGTATCTGACAGCAACTTGATAACCAGTTTCTGGTCAGAAGTCTCTAAGTGGCTTTTCAGGAAGAATATTCCGGGTTCATCTGTTGCGTCGAGATTGAATTCGGACAAGTCACGCAGGCCGCGATACGCTACACGGTCACCGATACGTGCGGCAAGATAAAGCAACACGGTATCTTTCAGTTCATCCTCTTGCAACACCCGTGGCAACTGTGCGGGTGTCTTGACCAGCGGTAGCATGGCATTGGCAATGGCCTGTTCAATGTCTTCCGGTAAGCCCCAGCTCCGGGCTAATGTGGAGCCAACGATAGCAGCGTTTAAACCGCTACCCTGTTGCTGCGCTTTAATTCTGTCAAACACTGTCATGCCTTCAGCATACCAGGCGTGTGCGTTTTCCTCTCCGAGGATAAAACCCAGGTCACCGAGGTTGAAAAACAGGGCTTTGGTTGCCAGCACCGAGGGGCGGGAGTGGCCCGCATTTTGTCCCAATAAGTTGGCAAACGCGCTGGCAACAGCGGTGGATAACCAGGCCCGCTGTAATGCGGTTCTCTGTGCGTCAGAGCAGCCTTTGGTTTGATCCGCCGTCGCGGCCTGGGAGACCAGCCCCTTAACAAAACTGACACCCAGATAATTAACCGCGTGCTGGACGCTTGAAATTGGAGAGGTTAATGAAAATGCCGCAGAGTTCACTGTTCGCAGCACTTCTGCGGTCAGTCCGGGATCAGCGGCAAGGGTGGCAACCAGTTCCTGGGGGGTATCCAGGCCACCGGCTAACTTTGCCTGAACGGGATTTGGATCTGGCAGTTTGTCGCACAGCTGTCGTGCCCGGGTTGCCTGTTGTTCATCGATATGTGATGAGACAAACAGATTGAATTCGGTCAGCGACCTGTAGATCTCCTGCGATAGTTCCGAAGTAGTCTCAACAGCCGGTTCATCCAATAGTTGCCCAAAAGGCCTGGAGGGTTTGCTTGTTGATTCGCCGGACCGCGTCGTTGGTTTAGGCCGCTTGTCAGCCGTTTTCTTTTTTCTACCAAATAGTCCAAATAGCATGACAGTCGACTCCAGCCGTTGAGGGATATCCTTGTAGCAAACGCGGTATAAGCGTTTGCGCATAATACTGTGATCAGAGCAGAGCGCTTGGGCTGGCTTTTGCATCAACAGGCCGGTTGTTTTTTATACAGATTGGGGACTTAGCCCCAGTGATCAGCCCTTGCAACCCGTTGCATTACAGTGTCCACCTGACTCTGTCAGTCTCTGCCATCTGCAATAACATGTAAATCTTTTTGACCAGCCACAGTTACCATAGTGACAGATATAGTGAGGCGGTTGCGAGGGGGGCCGGCGCTGAAACATGCTGGCGCATGCGCGATCTCAGTTTGTAGTAGTTGAGGAATGATCTGACGCCTTTCTCGGCACAATAAAAAAAGAGAGGGCATGCCCTCTCAAAAGTCTGGTTTTATCCAGTTAAAAACTATCGGCTTGTAGAGCGACCAGACTGATTACCATCGAAGGGGTAATAGCAAAATATCAGAAGGCGTAGTTCAGTGTAGCCCTCAGGTAGGTCTGATTATCATCACCGGCCTGGTCGTAATCCATTTGGGATAGTTGAATCCGTGATGACAGGCCTTCCAGCGTCTGAAACTTATATTTCAGATCCAGCGCCAGCTCAGAGCCGCCATCAAAGTCTTTACCACTATTGGCGATACCCGTCGCACTTTGATCCCACATCGCATAGCTGATTTCTGAACTGAATCCAGCAATGCCAAAGCCTGAACTGACACTCAGAGATGTTGTTTTCATGCCAGCAAAAATCTCACTGGTGACAGTCGAGTGATACGCTCTGAACATCGGTACATGTCCTAGTGTACCGGGGAAGTTACGATCATCATCGACTGCGGTATAGGCCAGTTTAACCGTGTAATCACCCAGTTTGGTTTGCGCTTTTACACCCCAGTAACCGGTATCAGATAACGTATCATAATCCGCCGTCAGCACTTTCGCGCCGAGAACCCATGATGTCTGAGGAATCTTATAGGTCAGACCGAGAAAACCTGCCTGGTAGCCATCAGCCGTTACCGCCGCGGTTGGCGGGTCTCCCGCTTTTGAGTCATTATCGTTGATCAGCCACTGCCCTTCGACATTAAGGCCTGCGAGGCTGTTATTATTCAGATAGAGAGAGTAAAGCGGATTCTCATAATGTATATCGTTCTGCGTCGGTGAGGCACTGGCAGCATCACCATAGCGCATAATCCAGCTGTCGATGTACATCAGTTTCAGCGTAGTATCCGGCAGATCTTTGTTGGTAATAACAACGGCATCAAAGGTGTCTTTCATCGGAAATACACCACTATTCATGATCAGAGGACTAACAATTTTTTGCCGTCCCAGGCGGATGCTGGTATTCGACGTCTCTTTATTGAAAGCATAATCAATATACGCCTGTTCAAGACTGGTGGACGTAATACTAACCCTGTGCTCATCCTCACCACCTGTGATAGAGAGGCCTGTAGACTCATCCTGTAATCCCCAGTCCTGGCCATGCTGGAAAGCGATACCAAATTTCAGGCCGCTATAGGGGGCTGTTTCATATTTAATTGAGATGGCAGTGCCGCCCGAGTTGTTGTTATTGGTGACACCTGCTTCACCGATAGCATCTGTGTATGAGCTTTGCACGACAACGTTTCTGATTTCCGCAGAAAAAGTACCATTCTTTAGTGAATCCCTGACAGTATCAGCAGAGACATTTGCGCTGCAGACACTGGCGATGGCTAAGACAAGTAAGGCTTTATCAGCTTGTTTCATCGAAAACTCCAAGTTATTTTTTTGTTGTATTTATAGTTTTAACCTGAGTGCTTGATCACCACTCTAAGAAGATTAACTATTTGAATTTCATGGATTATTCTTAAGCGGTAATTATTAGCTAGTAATTAATTACCATGCGTTTGATCACTATAGTATTATCCTTAACATACAAGAATGGCTGATTCGGAATTTCAGCTATGCATTAAATGAATAGCTCTGAAAGGGTATTGTGATGAATTACACCAGCTGGAAAGTTTTTATTGATGCCGCTGAGTTGGGTAGCTTCAGCAAGGTGGCGTTATTCTGGAATATTAGCCAGCCACAGGTTTCCAGACATATTCAGGATTTAGAAAAGCAGTGCGGTGGGCGATTATTTCAACGCAATGGACGGGGGGTCGAGTTAACCGATTTAGGCAAACGACTGGCTCCTAAAGTGCGTGGCTGGATTCTCTCAACAGAACAGCTTGAGAATGATATACGGGAAACGTCTGGCCAACCCATCGGCAAAGTGAGTATCGGCATTCTGCCATCGACATCGCACCCCTGGATAAGCAATCTGTTTTTCATTCTCAGACAAAAGTATCCATTGGTTCAGCTGGTGGTGAGAGAGGGGCAGGGGGCACAACTGGAAACCTGGCTTGAACAGGGTAAAGTTGATTTGGCGATTCTCTATCGGCAAAGTCCATCCCCGAAAAATGGAGATATCTATCTGCTAAATACATCCACCTATTTAGTCGGTCATAAAGATGATCCTTTAACACGCAATAACGAACTAACATTTGCTGCTATCGATGGCATACCGCTGACCACATTCTGCAGGCCCAGTACCTGGAGGGATCGTCTGGATGAGCTTGCACTTGAATATAAAATCAATCTCAATGTCATTTTAGAAGCCGATTCTCTGGGGCTTCAGGCTGAAGCGGTTGAAAAAGGTAACTGTTATGCGCTCCTGGGACCATACGCAAGCTATGCGGCAGAGAACAGCCATAATGTCAAAGCAGTTAAGATTATTGAGCCGGAAATTAGCCGCTATATAGCGCTGGCGATGTCTCCCCACGGCTCGCTGACACTGGCATGCAAAACCGTCATGGAGCTGGTAAAAGATCTGACATCGTTAACATCAAATCTTGGTGATAAGTATGATGTCGAAATACTTAATTAGAGAGAGGTACCGCTCAGGTCTTTCCTTTCCTATTCTGTACTGTCTGCATATGTCACTTCTGTCCCTCCCGATATTCATCCCCCGTCTGTTTAACCACATTAAGAGATGATGTAACCAAAGCCGGCTAAGTGATTTGTCAGATGACGGATTGCGCTCTTTGATATACTCAATATGTATATCTGAAATTCAATAATAGGTATTCATGTATAGGTTGGGCAGTATTAGACTGAATCTACGTTATGTAAATAATCGAGCATGCCAAAAGACAACTGATACAACGCCTGCTTCATTACTTCACACAACTGACAGCTCTAACAATAAAAGATATTTCAGACACAATTAGGTAATAACATGACTAATATTGATCTTCGAGGTTTGAATCCAGCGCCGGTTACTCCTTTCACTGCTACTGGAGAGGTAGACTATGCTGCTTGTAAAAAACTGGGTGCCTGGCTGGCAGGTATTGATGGCGTTAAAAGTCTGACGGTACTTGGACATGCGGGTGAAGGTACTTTCCTGTCTCAAAGTGAACAGATGAAAGTCATCGAAAGCTTTGCAGAAGCAGTGGATGGCGCGATCCCTATTATTGCTGGTATTACTCTGGAAGGTACTGAAGTTGCTGCAGAAGAAGCAAAGCGTGCGGTTGCAGCAGGAGCAACCGCCGGTCTTCTATACCCGTCACACGGCTGGTTGCGGTTTGGCTATCAAAAAGGAGCGCCACAGGATAAGTACCGTAACGTCTATGAGGAAAGTGGTCTGCCGCTGATTCTGTTCCAATACCCTGATGTCACTAAATGTACTTATGACCTGGAAACTCAGCTGGAAATTGCGGCCCAGCCAGGCGTTTTTGCCATGAAGAATGGCGTTCGTAACATGCGTCGCTGGGACACTGAAATCCCTGTTATTCGCCAGGAAAACCCAGAGCTACAGATTCTGAGTTGCCATGATGAGTACTTACTTCACACAATGTTCGATGTTGATGGTCTGCTGGTGGGTTACGGTAACGTTGCTCCTGAACTGCTGGTTGAACTCATTAAAGCCGGCAAAGCCAAGGATTATCCGACGGCGCGTGCTATTCACGATAAACTGCTGCCTGTTACAAAGAGCGTTTACCATCGTGGTTCACACATGGAAGGCACTGTTGCCCTGAAACATGCGCTGGTGGCCAGAGGTATTCTGGATAACGCCAATGTTCGTTCTCCATTACTACCGTTAGCAGAAGGCGCTGAAGTTGAAATCGCGGATGCTTTACGTTCAGCCGGAATCATTTAATGCTAGAGTGACAAAATAAGTATTTAATACCCGCCTGGCAGACATGTTCCCTCTGCCAGGCTCATAAATCGGTGTATAAAATGAAAATAATAAATACGTTTATCCGAACCTCGACCGCACTGCTACTCAGTGCTGTTATCTCCATGAACGCAAGTGCAGACTCTGTCCGAATTGGTGCCATGAAAGTTGGCTCAGGATGGTATGTTGGTGCCGCCGCCATCAAAAAAATGATGGAAGAAACCGGTAGCGGTATCGATATTGATATTCTCGCCAGAGGGGGCGGTGTCGCTAACCCGATGGTTGTCGAACAGGGCAAAGCCCAGATAGCGATCTCGAATGTTGCAACCTCTCAATGGGCAATGAATGGCGAGCTGTTATACAACGGTAAAAAAGCCACTCATATCCGCTCACTGGTGGGCGGACTAAACCCCGTCTATATTGGTGCGATC
>NZ_JBNKYN010000107.1:0-12659 GCF_050300915.1 Amphritea sp. | reverse complement strand
ATTGCCAGTTTTCACCACCAGCGCACCTGTGTCAGCGAGGACACCTTCGCCACGCTGAATGGCTTTTTCAACTAGCTGAGCCGGGCTCAAATTTACGTGTACAGTGTTCACGGTTTCTTTGCTCATTGCTTGATTCCCTTGGCTTCTAGCCAAAAAAAGTAATTTACCTGATAAAGCTGCCTGACCCCTGTTCTTGATATTTCCTGCCGGAAACCCAACGGAGCCGTTATTATTAAGGAGGCGTATTATGTCAAAAAAGCGTACAAAACACCATCAGCCCGGACATTTCCTGGCGGCAAAAAAAAACGTCCGGGACACACAAAAAAACAATCGCTAAAACAGTAACTTATTCACACAGCCGAATCAGTGCAACTGATCAGACCCTTCAATATTGGCACTATCAGAGAACAACATGGCGATATCTGCCAGATCAAACTGGTAAAGTTCGTTACAGAATTGGCAGCTGACATCGATGCTACCCTCATCACGCACAATCTGCTCCAACTCTTCCTGAGTCATATAACGCAGGGCATCACCGGTACGCTTGCGGGAGCAGTCACATTTAAACTGCAGGGCATCTGCATCAAAGAGACGGCAATCCTCTTCGTGAAACAGTCGGCGCAAGATAGTTTCGTTATTCAGAGTCAGTAACTCATCATCGGACAGGGTTGCGCCCAGGCAGCTGAAATGCTCCCAGTCGGCGGCAGAATCGCCCTTGGCTGGCATCACCTGCAGCAGAAAACCAGCAGCCCGCTGCTCATCTGCCGCCAGATGGATCTGGGTCGGCAACTGCTCGGAGAAGGCAAAATAGGCTTCCAGACAGTTACTCAGTCGTTTACCTTCAAGCGGTACAACCCCCTGATAGCGTTTGCCCTGCTCAGGCTCGATAGTGATCACTAACTGACCACCTTCCAGCAGATCACAGAACTCTGCCTGCTCCGGCAGTTCGCCATCAAACCGGGCGATGGCGCGCAGATCCCGTTGATGGTTACACTCTGCCATCAGGACTTTTAGCTGATTGTTACTCTGTGCCTGCAGGATTAAACGACCATCAAATTTAAGCGTAGCACTGAGCAGACTCACCGCAGCCATCATCTCACCCAGTAAGATGTTGATCAGCGCAGGATAATGGTGCTTTGCCAATGCCTGTTGATAACTCTGTTCAAGGCCAACCAATACGCTGCGGATGTCCGCCTGTTCAAAGATAACCCGTTGAAGCTGATCAGAACTGCTCATTTTAAATTTTGGAACCCATCTCTTTAGCTATAGTTTACCCAGGCCCGGCTGAAATAATGTCCCGGTAAAAAAGTCTGATATTAGCATAAGCGCAGCAAATCTAGCGATCTTTAAACTGGATAATCTTGCGCCGCTCTTTTTTGTTTGGCCGGTGATCCGGCGCACCATTGCCGCGCATAATTTTACGTACCGCGGCACTCTCTTCCCGGCTTTTGATGCTCTCTTCCGTTTCCTGATAGAGAAGCTGTGCTTCAGGTGCGCCCCGGCGCTGGTCAGATATCGCAACAATAATAACGGTTTTTTCATCTAACCCCTGGCGAATAACTAACTTTGCGCCAATCTCAACCGTGCGGCTGCATTTACCCCGCTGTCCCTGATAATGGACTTTGCCGCCCTCTACCGCCTCTTTTGCTGCCGCCCGTGTCTTAAAAAACCGCGCCGCCCAGAGCCATTTATCCAGTCTGACTTTCTGTTGCTGAGCGCCTTTGGCGGAGCCCGTCTGATTACTCATCTGTTTAGTCATCTACGCGTTATTAACTCATTAAAATGATCAATGGCACTGAAATCCGCAATCTCACGTCCAGGCTGCTGACTATCGGGCTGAAAAATACTCAGCAGATAACCAATACCATACTCCCGGGCAGACGCCAGCACCGCCAGACTATCATCCACCAGCAGCGTCCGCGCAGGGTCGAAGGGCTCGTCCTGCTGCAACTGCTGCCAGAACCCCTGCTGCTCTTTTGGAATCTGATAGTCATGGGAGCAGATAATCCGGTCTACCAGCTGATCCAGCCCGGTTTCCTCAAGCTTGAGCGCTAAGCTGTCCTGATGAGCATTGGTGACAATCACCCGACGCACCCCCTCTGCCTGAAGGTGTTCAAGAAAGTCATGCACATGGGGGCGAAACGCAATTCGCTCACGGATCTCCCGCTTAAGCGCTTTGATATCAACATTCAGCTCCTTTGACCAGTAATCAAGACAGTACCAGTTCAGGGTGCCCTGTTCCTGCATAATCCGTTGATGCAGCCACTGTTGCGCTGCATGAAAATCAACCCGGTGCAGCTCGGCATAGCGAAGCGGAAGATGCTCCAGCCAGAAATAGGTATCAAAATGCAGGTCAAGCAGGGTGCCATCCATATCAAGAAGCACCGTATCAATATTCGTCCAATCCATATAAAAAGTCAGAGCTGCGGGTTATATTAGTTTTGTATTTGGTCACTGAATGACGAGGAACGATCCAGTATGCCTGTAAAACCGGATATTTTGAAGGTAACCGCCACCGCTAAGAGCCGCCTGTTTCAAGTGGAGGAGATAGAGCTGCGGTTTTCTAATGGTGTTCAACGTACTTACGAGCGACTGGCCAACCGTGGGCGGGGCGCAGTGATGATTGCAGCACTGGATGAGCAACAGAACGTTCTGCTGATTAAAGAATATGCCGTAGGACTGGAAGATTACCTGCTGACACTGCCGAAAGGGCTGATCGATCCCGGTGAGGATGCGCTGCTGGCGGCGAACCGCGAACTCAAAGAGGAAGCCGGATTTGGGGCTGAACAGTTACGGGTGATTAAACAGATGACATCAGCACCTAACTATATGGGCCACAAAATCACCGTGGTACTGGCGGAAGGCTTATTCCCGTGCCGCCTGCAAGGGGATGAACCGGAAGAGATGGAGGTCATTCGCTGGCCGCTGGCACAACTGGATGAGCTGATCAGCCGGGAGGATTTCTCCGAAGGCCGCGCTATCGCAGCACTCTATATGATACGCGAACAGCTACAACAGCGCTGAACGGCCTGAGAAAAACCCGGCACCGACCCCAAGGCGAACTTCAGGCTGCGTCAATAAGCAGCCCTTCCCGCGCCAGTCGCGGCGTTTATTTAGGGGTTTTTACACTCCCGCGAGCCAACCCGGACAATACCTTCCACCTTCTGTTTCAGCGCTGGATCGGTGATAGTCCCCTGCATAATCTTCTCAACGTCATTATCGCTGAAGTGCTTATGAACATAGTTTGCCAGGCAGCTGCACTGTTCTTCAGTTGCGGTGCCTCCAGCGATACAACCCTGTTTAAAAGGCTCCCAGGTTTTCGATGTCAGATACTGAGTTTTCACAAAAAAAACCACCAGCAGTACTGCTGCTATCCAGAGAAACACTTTACCCATAACCCGTTATCGCCTTTATTGTAATAAGTAGTCGTCATATTGAGTTGTTATAATTTCAACGAGATCAGATTCTAACAGTTCCGTAACATCTGTCAGCTAACTTTAGTCTATACGCAAGGTCATTGGGCATTCCCCTGTTTTCAAAAGGGTTTTACAAGCAATGAAAAGCACTAACAAGGGTGCTATGATTCACGGTCAAAGGGCTACAACGCTTGAATTCTTATACTAAAGGCCCTATATAAATATCCTGGTTTATTTAACAGTTTCACTATCTATGCTGAACCTGACACTAAAAGGTAATTAATTATGAGCTTTGAACTACCAGCACTGCCATTCGCCAAAGATGCACTGGAACCCCACATCTCTGCGGAAACTCTGGACTTCCACCACGGCAAACACCACAACACCTATGTTGTTAAGCTGAACGGTCTGCTACCAGGAACTGAATACGAAGGAAAATCTCTGGAAGAGATCATCATGTCGGCACCTGCTGGCGGCGTATTCAACAACGCAGCTCAGATCTGGAACCACACTTTCTACTGGAACTGCCTGTCACCAAACGGTGGCGGCGAGCCAACCGGTGCAATTGCCGACGCTATCAACGCTAAATGGGGCTCTTTTGCCGCATTCCAGGAAGAACTGAACGACAAAGCGGTTAACAACTTCGGTTCAAGCTGGACCTGGCTGGTTAAAAACGCTGACGGCTCTCTGGAAATCGTTAACACCAGCAACGCCGGCACGCCAATGACCAATGGTCAGACTGCACTGCTGACCGTTGACCTGTGGGAGCATGCTTACTACATCGATTACCGCAACGTACGTCCTGACTACCTGAAAGGTTTCTGGGCGCTGGTAAACTGGGACTTCGCTAACCAGAACCTGGCGGCATAATTGACGACGCTCTTTCAGAGCGTCTGATACAGAAAAAGCTCTGACAATGTTGTCAGAGCTTTTTTTTTGCTTTTTAAATACCGCTTAGCTGGTCAGCTGGGCATTCCAGATCTGCATAATCGCCTCACGACACGCCTCTAACTCATTCGGGCTGACGACGCTGGAGCGGTTCTGCAGTACCTGCCGATGCCCCACTGAGCGGTAATTTTTATACACCTCCCGGAGGGTCTCAGCGTCTGCCGCGGGGATCACCCCGGTTTGCTCCATCGCATCCAGGATGCGGATATTATCGGTGTATTCAATCAATTGAGGATACTGGTGCGCATTCGCCAGGGCACTGTATTGCACGATAAACTCAATATCGACGATACCGCCACGATCCTGTTTCAGATTAAACAGCTCGCCCGCTTCTTTTTCTGAGGTGCCCAGGTGCTCGCGCATTTTTTCCCGCATCTTCACCACCTCTTCAGCCAACACTTGCGGCTGCCGGTGTTGGGTCAGTATAGCGGCCCGTACCTGTTCGAACTTATGCCGCAACGACTCAGAGCCGGCAATCACCCGCGCCCGCACCAGTGCCTGATGCTCCCAGGTCCAGGCCTCTTTTTCCTGATACTCAGAAAACGCTTTGAGAGAGCTCACCAGCAAACCAGAATTACCTGAAGGCCGTAACCGCATGTCCACCTCATAGAGGTGACCACCCGTGGTAAAGGTGTTGAGGATATGAATAATCTTCTGACCCAGACGGGTAAAGAACACCGAATTAGCAATCGGCTTTTTCCCCTCCGTATAGAGGCTGGCGTCAGCATCATGGACAAACACCAGATCCA
Source organism: Amphritea sp. (assembly GCF_050300915.1). Classification (GTDB taxonomy): domain Bacteria; phylum Pseudomonadota; class Gammaproteobacteria; order Pseudomonadales; family Balneatricaceae; genus Amphritea. Next base: position 7,546 of record NZ_JBNKYN010000107.1, on the reverse strand, counting down.
GATCTGAGCCATAGGACAGTTCAATCCCCCCCATCTTGCCGTAACCGACAATGATAAAGTCCGGATCACAGGGCACTCCCGGTGCTTTCAGGGGAACGCCATGTTTTTCCGATAGTTGGCGCCAGGCGATATCCAGCACCTCCTCCAGAATCACCTCCGCCAGCCAGGTAAGATAGTCACTTACTTTCATCAATGGCAACGCACCGGTGATGTCTGACGCGGCGACGATCAATACATGGGCACTCTTAAAGTAGCGCAGCGTGTCCATCAGTTGCTCTTCATCCTCCTCAGGAATGCGCAGCAACTGCTGGCGCAGATCAGACTGCAATGTCGCTTTCGAGGGAGGAGAGTACAGCGTCCGCTGATCAATCAGCTCATCCAGCAGCACCGGCTGTTTTGCCAGAGTTTCACTAAACCAGGCACTGGCAGAACAAAGCCGCATCAGCTGTTTCATTGCCCCGGGGTTTTCCGCCAGGAGAACCAGATAGGAGGAACGCCGGATAACCGCCTGGATCAGCAGTAACACCCGTTCCAGGGTTTCCGCGGAGTTATCCACCGCTGCGACCTCGGTCATCAGCTTCGGCAATACCAGTTGCAAACGTTCATGTCCAACCGCCTGCATTACCTGCACTGACCGGTTGGACTTAAGGTTGCTGAACGCCTTCCAGGCCTGTTGCGGATTATCCAGTCCATGACGGGCAAAGAACGCCTCCCCCTCCGCAGCATCAACATCACTGGTCCATAGTTGCAGCCATTCACTGCTCTGATCGGTGCTGACCGGCGCGGAGTCTGCCGGTGCAATAACATCGGCAAAGTGCTCGCTGACCCGCCCACGCTGGCGATCCAGCTCAGCCATAAAGCTATCCCAGTTTTCAAACCCCATACTGTAAGCCATCCGCGCCTGTCCCACCGCATCGGAGGGCAGCTCCTGGGTTTGCCGGTCAGCAACAGCCTGAATCACATGTTCGGCATTACGCAGAAAGGTATAGGCTGCAGCAAGCTCAATGACCGCCTGCTCAGGTACGCCTACCGTTTCCGGCAGCAGCGGCAAGATATTCAGCAGCTCCCGCTGCTGCAGACGAGGGTCACGGCCACCGCGGATCAACTGAAATGCCTGGGCAATAAACTCCACCTCACGGATACCGCCAGAACCCAGTTTTACATTCCCCTGCAAACCTTTACGCCGCACCTCTTTATTGATCATATCCTTCATCGAGCGTAACGAATCAAACGCACTGAAGTCGATATACTTGCGATAAACAAAGGGGCGCAGCATCTCCAGCAGCTCAGCTCCAGCGTGCTGATCGCCGCCCACCACCCGCGCTTTGATCATCGCATAGCGCTCCCAGTCACGGCCCTGATTCTGGTAATACTCTTCCATCGCGGGAAAACTGCATACCAGCGGGCCGCTGGCACCGTAGGGACGCAAACGCATATCGGTACGAAACACAAAGCCATCGGCGGTAATACTATCCAGCGCCTGGATTAACTTCTGTCCCAGACGACTGAAAAAATCCTGATTAGCCAGCACCCGCCGACCACCTTCGGTCATCCCTTTTTCCGGATAAGCGAAGATCAGATCGATATCGGATGACAGATTCAGCTCATAGGCGCCCAGCTTACCCATCCCCAACACCACCAGTTGCTGTGGCTGTGCCGCACGCCCCGCAGAGGCCTGAGAGTGGGGCGTTCCCCAGTGACTGCAACAATCGTTGTAAAGCCACTCAAGCGCCTGGCCAATACAGGCATCGGCAAGGGCTGACAGGTCTGCCGTGGTGCCACGCATATCCGTGCTGCGGGTCAGATCACGCCAGATAATCCGCACCATCTCTCGCTGACGGAATTTTCTCAGCAGAGTATGCAGTTGCGCTTCAGTTTCCACCTGCAACAGGCTTTGCGCCAACCGCTGGCTATATTCATTAACAGCATAGGCACGGTACAGATCATTACTGCTTAGCAGCTCCTCAAGTAGCTGAGGTTTTCGATTCAGCTGCTCGGCGACATAGTCACTGCCTGTCAGAACACGCAGCAGATCTGCGTCAAAACCATCAACCGAAACAGACAGGTTTTTAAGCGACGCTGACGCCTTCTCCAGATTTAACGCTGCGCCGGGCTGAATCAGTGGCGGTAAACTTTTTATTCTTTGGCTGAGCATATGGAAAGGTACTCTGTCGATGGCCAGTGTGTTCTTCCAGCTTATCAAAAAGCCGTTTTCTGCACGACCGGTTTATCATCAACCCGGACGTCATAAAAAATTAACATTATCAAATAAGCGAAAAATAAAAACCCAAAAATCAGCGTGTTAGATGGCTGCAAGCCATAACTCATCCGCCATACTCATTGCGCCAGAGTCAGTTTGGTTACATTTATGTTTCATTTTCACTACAAATAGATCAGCAGCCAACGTATACTCGCGCAAAATTTGCACGAATACCGGTGATTTTATGGTTACAAATAACCCGATTTTGCAGATGTTTGCACGATCTCCATTCCAGCCCATGCAGGAACATATTGCTAAGGCTCACTCCTGCGCTATCCAATTAATACCCTTTTTTGATGCTGTCATGGCTGAAGACTGGGAGAAGGCAGCTGAGATTCAGCACAGCATCGCCGTACTGGAAGGAGAAGCAGACACGATGAAGAAAGAGATTCGGATGAATCTCCCCAACAGTCTGTTTCTGCCTGTTCCCCGCACAGACCTGCTTGAACTGCTGCGGATGCAAGATAAGATAGCCAACCGTTCAAAAGATATTGCCGGGCTGATGCTCGGGCGCAAGATGTTGATTCCTCAAGCGATTCAACCCTCCATTGCCGAGTATATTCGCGCCTCACTGAAAACCTCAGGCCAGGCACTGATGGCACTGAATGAACTGGATGAGCTGATAACGGCGGGTTTCCGCGGGCATGAAGTTAATGTTGTCGAGAATATGCTGCATGATCTCGATGATCTCGAACATGATGCCGACGAAATGGAACGCGAAGTGCGCTCATCCCTGTTCGATGTTGAGAAAGAGCTGCACCCAATCGACGCCATGTTCCTCTATCAGATTATTAGCTGGATTGGCGACCTCGCCGACAAAGCACAACAGGTAGGCAGCCGCCTGCAGTTGTTGCTGGCTAAGTAAATCTGGCGATCAAACTTTCTCCGAATCTTAGAAATTAGGTAGTTAACATGAGCATCATTGCAGACTATGGCTCTATCCTGGTCATCATGGCGTGTGTGTTTGGATTTTTTATGGCCTGGGGTGTGGGCGCAAACGATGTCGCCAATGCGATGGGAACCTCTGTCGGTTCCAAGGCGTTAACGCTAAAACAAGCGATTCTGATCGCTATCGTGTTTGAATTTGCTGGTGCCTATCTTGCCGGTGGCGCGGTAACAGCAACTATCCGCAAAGGGATCATTGACCCTGCGGTACTCTCCGGATCACCGGAACTGTTAGTCTACGGTATGCTCTCGGCACTGCTGGCCGCCGGCATCTGGTTGCTGATAGCCACCGTAATGGGCTGGCCCGTATCAACCACTCACTCGATTGTTGGCGCCATTGTTGGTTTTGCAGCGGTGGGGGTTTCAGTAGATGCGGTGCATTGGGACAAGGTGGGCAAAATTGTTGCCAGTTGGGTAGTCTCACCGGTCACCGCAGGCATTATATCCTTCTTCCTCTACCGCAGTGTGCAGGTTCTGATTCTCGATACAAAACACCCATTCAAAAACGCCAAGAAATATGTCCCGATGTATATTTTCGTGGTCGGCTTTATGGTCTCCATGGTGACCTTTACCAAAGGTCTCAAGCATGTGGGTCTGAATCCTGGATTTGGCGACAGTGCAATGATCTCTATCGCAGTAGCCCTTGCCACCATGATCTTAGGCATCCTGATGCTGCGCAAAATACATGCACGGGCAGAGGATAATGTCGATTACCACTTTGCCAGTGTCGAAAAAGTATTTGGCGTGCTGATGATGTTCACCGCCTGTGCAATGGCATTCGCTCATGGATCAAACGATGTCGCTAACGCCGTAGGGCCACTGGCCGCAGTCGTTGGTGTTGTAGGTTCAGGGGGTGAAGTAGCGCAAAAATCCGCGATGCCCGTGTGGATTCTGTTATTGGGCGGCAGCGGCATTGTTGCCGGTCTGGTGATGTATGGCCATAAAGTAATCGCCACTGTCGGCAATAACATTACCGAGCTGACCCCCAGCCGGGGCTTCGCCGCGACCCTGGCCGCCGCCTCAACCGTGGTTTTTGCTTCAGGTACTGGCCTACCGATCTCTACCACTCACACCCTGGTGGGTGCCGTTCTGGGTGTCGGTATGGCACGGGGCCTCTCAGCGCTTAACCTGCAGGTGGTCGGCACAATCTTTGTCTCCTGGCTGGTTACACTGCCCGCCGGTGCCCTGCTGTCGATCATTATTTTCTTCACCCTGAAAGGGATCTTCGGATAAACCGGATAACGAGCAAAAAGGCGGCCCTGCACAGGCCGCCTTTTTTATTTCTGCCGAAAGCGGCACAATGTGAAGAAAGTTAAATAATAAGCGGATATTTCTATGCAACCCTCCACGCCTGACCTGCTGACCATGCTCACAGAACTGATTGCGACGCCCTCAGTAAGCTGCACTGCGGCCCATTGGGATCAGAGCAATCTGGGCGTGATCGAAAAACTTGAAGCATGGTTGTCCGCTTTAGGGTTTAAAACTGAGGTGATGGCGATACCGGGACATCCGCAAAAAGCCAACCTGATCGCCACACTGGGCAGTGGCCCCGGCGGGCTGGTGTTATCTGGCCATACTGATACCGTGCCATTTAATGCGGAGTTGTGGAACAGTGATCCGTTTAAACTGACCGAAAAAAATGGTCGTTTCTATGGTCTGGGCAGCTGTGATATGAAAGGTTTCTTTCCTATTGCGATTGAGGCGGCCCGCAAGTTTACCGACAAAGCCCTGCAACAGCCCCTGATCATTCTCGCAACCGCCGATGAGGAAAGCTCGATGAGCGGTGCCCGGGCACTCGCTGACGCAGGCCGTCCAAAAGCACGCTATGCGGTGATCGGTGAGCCTACCAGTCTGCGCCCCATCTATATGCATAAGGGGGTGATGATGGAGCAGGTGAGAATTAAAGGCCGCGCAGGTCACTCCTCCGACCCCAGCCTGGGAGCCAGTGCACTGGACGCCATGCACTCGGTACTGGGCGAGCTGATCAATTTTCGCAAAGAGTTGCAGCGAGATTATCAGAACAGTGATTTCGCGGTGTCGGTACCCACCCTGAACCTCGGCTGCATCCATGGTGGCGATAACCCCAACCGCATCTGCGGTTCCTGTGAGCTGGAATACGATCTGCGGCCTCTGCCGGGGATGTCACCAGAAAACCTGCGCGAAGCGGTTAGCAAGCGCTTACAACCGCTGGAATCAATGTTTGGTGTCGAGATTATAACGGAGTCACTGTTTCCCGGTCTGCCCGCATTTCACAACGACAAGCACTCTGAGCTGGTGAGCATGGCGGAAAAACTCACCGGCTATCAGGCGGAAGTGGTTGCTTTTGGTACCGAAGCGCCGTTTTTACAGAACTTGGGAATGGATACCATTGTCATGGGACCAGGCTCCATTGATCAGGCCCACCAGCCCGATGAATATTTGGCTTTTGATCAGATAAAGCCTACAGTAGCGGTATTGGAACAACTGATTGCAAGGTACTGTTTTTAATCGTGAATACTGATAGCAGCCAATACGTAAACTGGTTTCGCCACAGCTCTCCCTATATCAATGCACATCGGGGGAAAACCTTCGTCCTGATGCTGGGAGGTGAGGCGCTGGCCGACACCAATTTTGCCAACATTATTCATGATATCGCCCTGCTCAACAGTCTTGGGGTGAAACTGGTACTGGTGCACGGCTCACGTCCGCAGATTGAAGCTAAACTCGAACAACAGAATATCGAAGACCGGGTTCACCACCACCTGCGGGTGACGGACGCAGACACTCTGCGCTGCGTCATCGAGTCTGCGGCAAGCCTGCGCATCGAGATCGAGGCAAAGCTCTCCATGGGGCTGGCTAACTCACCAATGCACGGTGCGAAAATCCGCGTATGTAGTGGTAACTTCGTCACGGCCAGACCCTTTGGCGTATACAACGGCGTGGATCTTTGCCATACCGGCGAGGTGCGCAGAATAGACCGGGAGGCGATTCGACAACAGCTCAATATCAACAATATTGTGTTGCTGTCACACCTGGGTTATTCCCCCACCGGCGAAGTATTCAATCTCGCCGTCGAGGATGTCGCCACTCAGGTCGCTATCAGTCTTGATGCCGATAAGCTGATCATGTTTGGAGAGGATGGCGGGGTGCGTGACAGTACCGAGGCGCTGCGTTCCGAACTGTTGGCTGATACCGCTGAGCGGCTGGTAAATCAGTATATGGCAAAGCATAGTGCGCCGGATCAGGTTCCCTCCGAGCTGTGCCGTCACCTGCAGGCCGCCGTAAAGGCATCCCGGCATGGTGTTGCCCGCAGCCATCTGATCAGCTATCGGGAAGACGGCGCATTGTTGTCGGAACTGTTTAGCCGTAACGGCATCGGTACCATGGTGATCGAGCACTCCTACGAACAGGTAAGACCTGCCACCATTGAAGATGTCGGTGGCATTCTGGAGCTGATCAGGCCGTTGGAGGAAGCGGGAATATTGGTGCGCCGCTCCCGGGAACTGCTGGAAGCGGAGATCGATCAGTTTACCGTGGTGGCCCTTGATGGTGCGATCGTCGGTTGTGCTGCCCTCTATCCATTTCAGGAAGAGCGGGTAGGAGAACTGGCTTGTGTCGCTATCTCACCGGAGTACCGAGGTGGTGAGCGGGGGGAAAAACTACTGGATGCCATTGAGGATGCGGCACGGGAGCAGCAACTGAACCGGCTGTTCGTTTTGACCACCCGCACCGCGCACTGGTTTATTGAGCGGGGATTCGAGCCAACTGAGATCAGTAGCCTGCCGAACAAAAAACGCGAGATGTATAACTATCAGCGCAACTCCAAGGCGTTTGCCAAGCTGCTGGACTAGTCGTACAGCAGCATTTATCCGCCCGGCAATACAGCGACGCGTCTAATTCAGCGGCATCCGGATAGAGAACAGTGCGCCCCCCAGGGCCGCCTCACCGATCTCCAGCTCACCGTCATAACTACTGAGAATATCAACCGCGACAGATAAACCGATGCCCTGTCCCGGGGCCGAAGTATCCGCCCGCGCACCGCGTTTAAGTATGGTTTGCCGCAACTCCGGTGAGATGCCATCACCATCATCTGAGATATCGATCTGCAGCATCCCCCCGCCATTACTGAAACAAACGGCCACCTGGCTATGACCATATTTAAAGGCGTTCTCGAGAATATTCCCCAACAGCTCCATCAGATCTCGTTCATCTGCCGGCAGCTGGTACTCACCCTCCAGCGAAAGTTTCACCTCAATATGTTTCTCGCGATAAACCTTATTCAGTGCAGCAACCATCCGCTCAATGATCGGCGCAACCGGGGTTTTCTTTGCCAGCGTTCGCCCCTGACTTTTAACTGCCCGG
>NZ_JBNKYN010000106.1:0-12798 GCF_050300915.1 Amphritea sp. | reverse complement strand
CCAATCAAGCGTTTATGAATATCTGATTTATCCGGATTGGCTACTCCCTGGTCTTTGAGGGACATTGTTATGCCCATTTCACCCGAAGAGCAAAAAAAAGTTCCCGCATATAGTCCTTCTGTCTGGGAAACACCAGCGGGAATATCTTCCGTAGTAGGGCTGGCAAAAGACGGAGTAGCCACCGTGCTGGTCAGCAACATCGTGGCTATATAGATCGAATATAATTCAGGTTTCATCAATTTGTCCTTATCTTCAATTAATCCGTTGTAATTTTTTGGTGCTATGAAAGTCGATTAACTAATTTTATTCTCTATATATCCAGCGTTGTTTGGCTGTTTTGAGCTGTTTTACAGTGTCGGGAAATGGTGCACAATGCTTTTTTACTGACTCAAAAGCAGGTAACGCTTTTGTATTGAACTCCTCGATTCTATCTGTATCCTGACTGTGGTCTAATGTACTGACTTTCTGTTGATAAAGATTGATACTCTTATTACAGGCAACTTTTGAAGCCCTGTTTGGATCGTTTAATGCTGCATTAAGTTGGTTTAACACGTTTTGCGCATCTTGTATGTATTGGACACAACCAGCGCTCACCATTTTTTGTCCCTTCTCAAAGACGGTTTTTATAGCATTTTCAGCCGTTACTTTTACATCTTTATCCTCATTGTATGCTCTGTTGAATAATACAACGTTAGATTGAAAATCTTTTACTAATGGTTGGCAGGTGTTATATGTAAAAGCAGATTTTTTTAAGAAGTCAGTAATTTTTAACTGGTTCGATATTGACTGTTTGATGTCGGGTTTATTACATGACTTTAATAGTTTATCTAACACCTCTAGCTTTCCATGTGCTTTGGCACCGACTAAATAGGGTTCCCGGGGAATGCTTTTAAACGCCTGATCAACACTGCCGGACACACTCTCTATGTAAGAGCTACATATACCCTGATCTTTATCTGCTAACGCCGCTTCAACATGTTTATTGTAAGCAGCGATTGCCTTTGTGACTGATTCTTTTTTTAGTTCTGGGCATAAAAAGTTAAGCCCTTTGAGATTAGCTAATTGATTCGCATAATAAATTTGTGGAAAACCATTAGGGTCGAAAGGCGAAAGAAGTATAGAGCCAGAGATGTTTTCTGCTATTTCAAGGGAAAACTTCTGACTTGAACAGAGACTCTGTATGTTTTTTTTATCGCTATCGGTGAAGTCTGCTTGAACATGAAATGACAACGTAAGGAACAATAAGAAACTGCTGATTTTTTCCATTATATTGGCTCCTGTAACAGTTTTTTTGCTACTTTTTTCTTTACTATAAATGATAATTTAAGTGAATTAAAATATATTTTAATTTCAGAAAAAGCGTCGAGCCCCGCTGATTTTTATACTTCGTTTCTGGGCTTCGTCGTTTTAGCGAAACAGCTAAGCCCCGAACAATATCCCTATTCTCCTAGAGCCCCCCTGATAACGCTTGTATACTAGCGGCAATTTTGTCTCAGACTCATCATGGACTCTTTATTTTGCATACTCTGTCACAGTTAAAATCCGGCGAATTAGCGGGTATTCAGCATCTGAAATTGTCAGAAAATTTGACCACCTTCCCCATGGAGATTCTGTCGCTGGCGGATACTCTGGAAATTCTTGACCTGTCCCACAACCGCTTGGATTCATTGCCGGATGAGCTGAGACAGCTGTACAAGCTTAAAATTTTGTTTGCTTCAAACAACCGCTTTGAGACGCTGCCAGAGGTGCTGGGTCAGTGCGCGAACTTAGAAATGGTCGGTTTCAAAGCGAATAAAATAAACCGGGTGCCGGAAAGCTCTCTATCGTCCCGGTTACGCTGGCTGATCTTAACGGATAACCGGATTGAAACTCTGCCTGAGACGCTGGGCGAGCGGCCCCGGTTACAAAAGTTAGCCTTAGCGGGTAATCGCTTAACCCATCTGCCACAGAGTATGGCTAAGTTAACCAACCTTGAGCTAGTGCGTATCTCTGCTAACCAGTTGAGTGAATGCCCTGAACAGCTGCTTGATCTGCCGAAACTCGCCTGGATTGCGTTTTCCGGTAATCCATTCAGTCGCTCAGACCTGAGAATTGACTCTGTTCCGCTAATACGGCCATCAAGCTTTACCCTGCAGGAAGTGTTGGGGCAGGGGGCATCAGGTGTGATTTCAAAAGCGGTGTGGAATGAGGATCAAACCCACTTTCCTGATGAGATAGCGGTGAAAGTGTTTAAAGGTGAGGTGACCTCTGATGGCTATCCGGAAGATGAACTGCACGCCTGTTTAAAGGCTGGAGAGCATCCCAATCTGGTTCAGCCATTGGCGCAGGTGGATGAAAATGGCTATCTGGCGCTGATCATGAATCTGATTCCACCGCACTATCGCAACCTGGGATTGCCGCCATGTTTTCAGAGTTGTACCCGTGACAACTTCCCTGAGGGTGTTTCGCTATCCATCGAACAGATCGATAAAATTGTGCAGCAGATGGCGAGTGTCTTTACCCATCTGCATGACCAGCAAGTCTGCCATGGTGATCTGTATGCCCATAACACCCTGTATGACGAAGATGCGAACATTATTTTTGGCGACTTTGGTGCGGCCAGTATGTATCACATGCTAACAGAGACACAGCAGGAAAAGATCAGACAGATTGAGCAGCGGGCACTGCATCATTTTATTGATGACCTGTTGAGTATTTGTGCTGCAGCGGATCTGCAGAGCCATAAATATAGCCTCCTTAAACAGAAAATCACCCACTAGTGGTGCTGTAGAAATACAAGTTTTTTATGCAGAGTTTCCGCTGAGGCTTAGGCCCTTCTTTGCAGTCCCATTTTATTTATGCTGATTACACGAAGTAAATGCTGCGCAATTGGGTCATGCACGGCGGGATCAGACACTTTTTATAGATGGGAAATGGCTACAATAGCTATCCGTATCATCAGGGGCTGGATCGTCTGGCTGGATAGGTTTTTGGGGGTATGCCGCATTTTCCTGCGTGCCTGATTACAGGGTATAATGAGCTCGCTGAATGGATTGCCCGGAATCAGGGCGCCGCCTCACAGGTTTTCAGCCCACTTTGCCGAGCGCTAAATGAGAAGAACAACATGACTGCACAGATCATCGACGGTAAGAATTTCGCCGTTGCATTACGCGAAAGAGTCGCTGAGCATACAGCCTATTTGAAACAACAACACAACATTACTCCAGGCCTGGCAGTGGTGCTGGTGGGTGAGGATCCTGCATCTCAGGTTTATGTCCGCTCGAAGGGTAAGCAAACCGTTGAGGCGGGTATGAACTCTTATGAGCATAAGCTGGCTGTTGATACAACCGAAGCGGAACTGCTGGCACTGATTGATCAGCTTAATGCCGATCCGGCTGTTCACGGGATTCTGGTTCAGTTACCACTGCCTGAGCATATCGATGAAGCCTTAGTGATTAATGCGATCGATCCTGCCAAAGATGTGGATGGCTTTCATATCTCTAATGCGGGTCTGCTGGCGACAGGACAGCAGGCGATGGTGCCCTGTACCCCTTTGGGCTGTCTGATGATGCTGCGAGAGTATTGTGGCAGTCTGTCGGGCCAGAATGCTCTGGTGATCGGGCGCTCCAATATTGTCGGCAAACCGATGGCGCAACTGCTGTTGAGAGAGAGTTGCACGGTAACCGTGGCGCATTCGCGCACACGAAATCTGCCTGAACTGGTGGCCAATGCCGATATCGTTGTTGCTGCAGTGGGACGGCCTCTGATCATCGAGGGGGCATGGATCAAACCGGGTGCGACCGTGATCGATGTGGGTATCAATCGTATAGAGAAAAGCGACGGTACCACACGGCTTGTCGGGGATGTAGATTTCGACGCGGCCAAAGAGATCGCAGGTGCAATTACTCCGGTTCCCGGGGGCGTTGGCCCGATGACGATTGCCTGTTTACTGGCCAATACGGTTACCGCGTGCTGTCGTGCCAGCTCTCTGCCTGAGCCCCATGGACTGACAGTCTGATCATACATACTCCATCACAACAGGCTCTGCCTATCAGAGGACGCATCAGTCTCAGCTGGGTGAGGGGGGCTGAACTACCCGGGATGAGTGCTGGTGACTGCCGTTATGCTCATTCCGCCACACCGCTTTGTCAGAGCTTCGCATCAACTCTCATCGCGGTGGGATCGTAACATCACCACTCTGCCAGTTCTAAAACCTCCGGAGCTGAACTGCTGGAATCTGGCCAGCGATGCCATTCTGTGTGATGTTGAAGCTGAATGTCAGGTCGAGATTACCGGGCCGACGCCGCACAATTTATCCCGCTACTGACACCCCGCGAACGGTCTACGTGTGCAATAGAGCGTATCAGTAGTTGTTGATCACCCATGCTGAAGACGGAATTCTGAACGATCTTATCCTGCGTCCAATTGAAGGAAACTGCTTTCGGAGTTTGCTGGCAGACATCGAAACTTTCTTTGGGCGCAGGGCACTATGGTGAACTCCGGTCTGCATGCGATCACTGGTGTGCCGGATGTTTCTCCGCTGTCTCGAACAGGAAAGCAAGCTTAAGAGTGGTGTGGGTTGGGAGATAAAGAGGCCGATCGTATTTTTTATACTATTGGCATGTTTATTTACACAGGATAACCGCATGATAAATATGCATATATAGATGCAGTGGACGCAATATTTAGTCCGTTTTTAAGCGATATAATTGGCCATTATTCTCCCATCCTTTTCTGGCCTTGGTTTTTCTGAGGTGGATAGCGGTTCGGTTTCTATATAACGCTTCATTAGCCGCAGGGGCGCAGGCGACTCTTAATCCGGTTCTATCTGCAGTGGCGTGCTATCAGGTATCAGTTCCATGACTTATAAACGGTTTATACAATTATTCGGTTGCTACATTTTGGCTGTTTTAACGGGTTACACTGCGGCCCGTTTACATCTGCCTCTGCCCTGGATGATTGGCCCACTGGTCAGTACCGCTCTGGTGAATATGTTTATCCGTCCGGTCGATATCCCTGTACGCACCCGTCCTCTGGGACAGATGATTATTGCCGTTCAGGTTGGACTGCATTTCACCGGAGAGTCCGTGAATGCGGTGCTGGGGCACGGTATCGCTATTCTGGGGGTCGCTCTGGCGACTATTTTCCTAGGGTTCCTGCTGTCGCGTCTGTTGCAAAAAATGACTGGCGCAGACCCGGTCACAGCGTTCCTCTCCTGTCTGCCGGGTGGTCCGGTAGAGATGGGTAATCTGGCCAAAGTATATGGTGGTGACCCCGGCCCGGTTATCTTTGCCCAGACATTACGGATTTCGACCATTGTGATTATTATCCCGATGGCGCTCTACTATCTTTCTGATACGGTGCCGGTAGGACAGAAGCCAGTAGGTGTGGAGCTGAACTATTTCGGTATGCTTTGTGTCAGTCTGGGAGCTGCGGCCACCTGCGCTCTGTTTTATGTATTAAAGATAAATAGTCCCTTCTTTTTGGGGGCGCTGGCGTTTTCCTGTACCGCTTCAGCGTCGGGAATTATTCCGGTATCACCCTATCCTTATGAGGTGCTGGCGCTGGGGCAGGTGTTGCTTGGCACCTGGCTGGGTTCAACATTCAGGCGTGAGCTGTTTCAGCGGGCTGGTCGCCTGGTTACCGGTATCTGTGTTACCGCTTCACTATTGATTCTTTCCGGTGCCGCAGTAGCGTTGGTGGTGGCGCAGTTTAGCGAGATGAGCTGGCGAGCGCTGGTGCTGGGTGCCGCACCGGGAAGCGTGACTGAGATGGCTCTGACCGCGCAGTTTTTACATGAGGATGTGGCGTTGATTACCGCCTTCCACCTGGTAAGAATTTTTATGATACTGCCCAATGTACCCTGGATGCTGGCCCTGATTCATCGGCGCAGCAAGCGGCTTGCTGCGGTTGATTCCGGTAAGTAACCGGGCCTGTTGCTGCTTAAACAACGTCGGTTTAATTGTCTGGAATCCACACCTGATCAGGCGGGAAATGCTGCTGAATGTAATTCTTAAACTCGAGAATAATCTCGCCAACCATGGGGGAGGGGGTACTGCTTCTGGGATAGATTGCCGCAAAGGTCAGTTCGTAGGCCGGTGTGATTGGCACCAGAACATAACTGCCATCCAGGGCGTTAGCAGCGCCCGGAGCATCTGTTATAAAGACTCCCATCCCCTTCGCCACCATCTGAATGGCGAAGACGCTGGACGTCGTTTCCAGGGTATATTCGATATCGATACCGGCATTGCTGAAGATTTCATCTGAGTGCCGTCGCGGGGGTTGCCCCTGTTCGAGACCGATCAGTGGATAGTCGGCTAACTGCGCTGCGGTCACCTGGTTTTCTCTGGCCAGAGGATGGTTAAGTGGCAGAGCGGCCATGATGCGGCTGCTATAGAGTTTTTCGCTGCGGATCTGTGGGTGTTCACAGGGCAGAGAGACACACAGACCAATATCGTAATATTCGCTGCCGATCCAGCGTTCCATATCTGCCCGGTGGCGAATATCCACTGAAAAGCGTTGCTGGGGGTGGGTTGATGAAAATCTTGCCAGCGCCGGGGCGACCAGGCTGGCGGCCACCCGTTGCAGAGCCACAATTCGTAAACGCCGGGATTTGGCGCTCTTAATATCACTGACAATACGCGGGATATCATCCAGCCCTGCCAGCAGTCTTTCTGTTTCTGAATAGAAGGCGCTGCCTTCCACCGTCAGCTCAACCCGTCGGTTACGGCGTTCAAACAGTTGTAGATGAAGCTCATCCTCAAGACTGGAGATCAGCCGGCTCATGGCGGACTGGCTCAGATGCATCCATTCCGCCGCGGTGGCTATGGATCCACTGTTAACAACAGCTCTGAAACCTCTCAGTTTCTTTATGTCCATGTCATACCTCTGTTTTTATTAGAATGGTTGAGTTGGTATGGCTTCAGGAAGGTGCGGGTAAATCGGTTTTAACAGGTTAACTAGCCAGACTGCTCGCAGGGGGAGTGTGCACCTTACATTGTTTATATTTTTCTGCGGTGTTACGTCTCAGGTAATCATAACGGATGTTGAAAGGGATTACGCAGATGAAATATTTGACAGTCCATTACTTATTGTAATGGCTACGGCCTGGGTTATGGCGGCTGAAGGGGAGGGGTTGAGGAGGGACGCGCTGCCAGTTTGGCACGGCTTTGGAGGGGGGAGCAGCCCGACGGAAGGGGGCGTCAGGCTGTCCCGGGTCAGGGATTAAAACTTCAGACGGATACCTGTGGTTAAAACTGAGATATCGTCATAGTTTGTTCCGCTACGATCTAGGCTGTGAACCTTATAACCGGCGTAAAGATCCATCCATTTTTGTGGGTGATACACGTATCCTACGCCAACAGCGGTGCTTTTATCATCTTTCAGATCCCGGTCTTTGGCCACTGCGTACAGGACGTTAACCGCATGCTTACCGCTCTTATAACCTACGCTGACAGACTGGAACTTAGAGTCTGGGTTTGCCGCATTGTCATCGCTGGATTTTGCTGCTGCAACGGCTGCATTGAGGCCATTTTCCATTGCGATAGCGAAAGAACCGCCAACTGTCTTGGTGTCATAGGTTGCACCGGAGTTATAGGAATAACCCAGAGCCCCATCCAGTTGAATACCCGAGTCAAGCTTGGTTTTCAGGCGGGCACCGATTTCAGAGACATCATTACCTTTATTCGCGCCCTGGCTTACCGCCAGTGATATTGGACCAAATTTAGGCGAATCATAGCGCAGTCGGTCGTAGCGGCCTTCAAAGTCCAGGTTAGACATAGTTGAGGAAATTTTAGGTCCGGTACCGCCAAACTTCAGTGCCCCACCGATCAGGCTTGGGTTTGGCCAGTTGATAATATTGGTACCTGAAAGTTCACGCTCCATATTACCATCGGCAGCACCGGATCCCTGGCCAATGGTCAGACGACCATACTCTTTCGATGAGATCCAGGCTTCCATCTTCCGCTCGTCCAGTGTTGGTGATGCCGTTGTTTTGGTATTCATATCAACAAGGTTGGATGGGTTGGACTGGTATTCCACCTCAAACAGAGCGCCCACACTGATCTTGTCGTCAAGCTCAGACTGAGCTTTCAGACTGAAACGGGTGCTGCTGTTGTCGTTATCGACAAAGAACGTCTCATTTGTGCTGCCATCGTCGGCATACATCAGGGCGCGGTTGATCTGCAGGCCTAAATCAAGTTTTACGCCTTGATAAGTACCAAGCTCAACGGCCTGAGAGGCTAGTGGAAATAGAGAGAGGAGTGCGCAGGTTGCATAGGATTTTAGTTTCATTAAGTCATTACCTTCTTTCTTTTGTTTTATTTATAGGTGGAAAAATTAACAGACAGAGGGGGAAATAAATAATGTATTGAGTCGATATATTTATGCTAAAAACGCATCTATCTATATGAAAAATAATAGATTATATTTTTGATGGTATGTTTTTTGAGAGCAGCAGGAATAGGGGAGTCTCTGATGAGCTCCCCCGAAGAGATCGGTCTGTTCTTTTTAAAAAAGACAGGTCAGCACCTGAGGAATGCTAACCTATCCAAAGGGTGACCTTTATATGCGTTCAATGATCAGGGCAATACCCTGACCCACGCCGACACACATACTACAAAGCGCATAGCGTCCTTGAATATGTTCCAGCTGGTTCAGGGCGGTTGTTACCAGGCGTGAACCTGAAGCCCCCAGTGGATGGCCGATAGCGATTGCACCACCATTAGGGTTAACCCTGGGATCATTATCCCCCAGCCCCAGTCGTCGGCAAACAGCCAGTGCCTGGGCCGCAAAGGCTTCATTGAACTCAATGACATCCATCTGCGCCAGTGATAAACCAGTCAGTTGCATCACTTTTTCGACTGCCGGTACCGGCCCCATCCCCATGATACGGGGGGGGACACCGGCGGTTGCCATGCCCACGATGCGCGCACGGGGTGTCAGACCGTGCTGTTTGGCGGCTTCAGGTGTCGCCATCAGCAGGGCACAGGCACCATCGTTGATACCGGATGAGTTTCCAGCGGTGACAGATCCCCCCTCCCTGACAACCCCTTTCAATTTAGCCAGGATTTCAGGTGTGGTGTCCGGACGGGCGTGCTCATCAACCGAGATGATCTGTTCCGGCTTACGTGGCTGTGTGACAGTGACGCTCATGGTTTCTTTCGCAAAGAAGCCGGCATCCTGGGCTTTTTTCCAGTTCTGTTGACTGCGCAGGGCAAAGCTGTCCTGGTCTTCCCGCGAAACGCCCTCTTCGTCGGCGACGTTTTCGGCTGTCAGAGTCAGGGCATCGACGCCATGCAGAGTCTTCATCTTCGGGTTGACTAAGCGCCAGCCAATGGTGGTGTCTTCCAGTTGCTGACTACGGCCGAACGGTTTATCGGACTTGGCCATCACATAGGGAGAGCGGCTCATACTTTCTACACCACCGGCAACCATCAGCTGAGCTTCGCCACAACGCAGGGCGCGGGCGGCACTGCCGACAGCATCAAGACCAGAACCGCACAGGCGGTTGATGGTAGAACCCGGCACCGTGACGGGCAGACCTGCCAGCAATGCCGCCATACGGGCAACGTTACGGTTGTCTTCACCGGCCTGGTTGGCACAGCCGTAAATAACATCGTCAATCAGACCCCAGTCGAGATCCGGATTACGTTTCATCAGTTCCTGAATCGGCAGTGCTGCCAGATCATCGGTACGGATTGAGGACAGACCACCGGTAAAGCGGCCAAATGGGGTACGGATTGCATCACATATCAGAGCTTCTGACATTGGTATCACTCCTCAGCTGCGTCAGCGTTAGGGGTTAGCAAGTTTGCGTCGCCGCGTTCATGGCCTTTACCGCTAACGGCAGCCAGTTGATCAAGGGCGCTATTCAGGGCGTCACGGCCCATCTGTTGTGCAATAAAGATCGGGCCGCCTCTCCAGCGAGGGAAGCCGTAGCCGTGTGCCAGTGCAATATCGATATCTGCAGCACGTTGGCAAACGCCTTCACTAAGAAGCATCAACGCTTCGTTGATCAGGGCAATCACTGCACGTTGCTGAATCTCTTCATCACTGAAAGGTTTCGCTTCGATACCGTTTTCCGCCCGGTAGTTGGCAATAATGCGCGCCACTTCAGGATCAGGCTGAGGACGATTATCGTCGCCATACAGGTAGTAACCCTTGCCGGTTTTACGGCCCAGACGGTTGGCTTCACAAAGCAGATCCGGGATGCCAACATAGCGGCGCAGATGCCGGGTGTCGGCTGTCTGCTGGCGCATTCTCCAGGCGATATCCAGGCCCGACATATCGCCGACCTTAAATGGACCCATCGCAAAGCCGTAAGCTTCCAGAGCGGCATCGATCTGTTCAGGGCTGGCGCCTTCTTCCAGCAGGAATTCGCACTGACGGCGATACGCTGCGTAGAGACGGTTGCCTACAAACCCCCATGAATTGGTCACCACTATCGCTTTCTTTTTCAGCCGTTTGGCAAAAGCACTTGCGGTGGTCAGGGTCTGCTCGCTAGTGGCGGCACTTTTAACCACTTCCAGTAACGGCATACGGTGAGCCGGGCTGAAGAAGTGAAGCCCCAGAACCCGTTCCGGGTTAGGGATATCAGCGGCGATCTGGTCGATATCCAGATAGGAGGTATTGGTTGCCAACAGGGTATTTTCATCCACCCGTTCGGCCAGATTTTTAAACAGTGAACGTTTTACGTCCAGATCTTCAATGATCGCTTCGATCACCAGATCGGTGCCTGCAACGCTATTGATATCCTGGGTTGGATTCAACCGTGCCAGCAAGGCATCACGCTTTTCGGCGGTCAGCCGCTGGCGCTTAATGTCACCCTCCAGCTCGGCTTCAATACGTTTAACACCGGCTTCGAGAGCATCAGGATTAAGCTCCAGCAGGTCAACGCTATAGCCGCAATTGAGCACACAGAGGGCGATGCCGCTTCCCATGGTTCCGGCACCAATTATGGATACCCGTTTCAGTGGGCGTGGCTCAATGGCCTGGCTGGGAGTATAGGGTTCGGCACGTTCAGCAAAGAACAGGTAGCGCAGAGCCTGTGCCGCCTGACTGCCGCGCAGGGCGAGAAACTGGCTGCGCTCTGCCGCAACCGCTTCAGCAAAACTGAGTTTTCCAGCGGTGAGCACTACTTCTGCGGCAGCGGCTGCAGCAGGCAGCCCGCGGGAACGGGAGATCAGCTTTTTCGCCTGCGCCTGAAGCACTGCTTCATTGGCAGGAGCCACCTCACGCTGACTCAGTGGCTGCTTGCCACCGTTGTAGCTCTGCGCGTAGGTCAGAATCTCTGTGTACTGGGCCTCGGCTTCAGTTTCACTGAGTAACTGATCTACCAGTCCCAGCTCAAGTGCTTTAGCCGCTTTAACCGGTTTACCAGAGACAATCATATCCAGCGCAGCAGGCAGACCTATTGCCCGGGGCAGGCGTTGAGTACCACCTGCGCCGGGAATAACACCCACTGATACTTCGGGCAGCCCAAGGGTGGCAGCGGCATCAGCCAGGCGAGCATCACATGCCAGCGCCAGCTCCAGACCACCACCGAGGGTGTGGCCTTTTACCACAGCAATAACGGGCACCGGACAGCTTTCAAGTGCGCTGGTGACCTGCGGCAGGGTGGGCTCGGTGGGCTCGTTTTCGAGCTCACGCAGATCCGCGCCTGCCATCAGATTGTTACCCGCGCCGGTCAGCACTACCGCTTTTGTCTGGTTTATATCAATCGCCCCCAGCGCGGCGAGAATACCTCTTCTCACCGCATCAGTGCTGCTGTTAACCGGAGGATTATCAAGAGTGATAACCGCGATATCACCTTCCTGTTTCAGGTGAACCTGGCCACCTGTGTTGGGTGTGCTCATTACTGTGCTCCTTCGGTCTCATCATCGAGTACCAGCACAGCATCAGCGGCAACCGTTCCCTGACCCTCAGGCAATACAAACAGTGGGTTAATTTCTGAGGTCACTACCTTGTCACCTAATGCGGAGATCAGCGCTGAAAAGTTAACGATGACCTGTGCCAGGGCGTCGGTATCCCGTGGTTTTGATCCACGGTAACCTTCCAGCAATGGCCAGATGGTTAATTTCTGCATCATCGCTTTGGCCTGATCCAGATTCAGTCCCCCCTGTTCGGGCAGCATGCACAGAGTGGTGTCTTTATACAGTTCTGCGGTTACACCGCCGGCACCCAGCAGAATGGCGGTGCCAAGCGCATCACGGTTGGCACCGAGAATCAGCTCATGGCCACCGGAAACCATCGCTTCAACCAGGAACTGATCCGGGCAGCGACCGATGTGAGACTGAACCTCACTGATCATCTGCTCAAACCGATCACCGATATTCTCAGCATTCAGGAACAGGGCCACACCGCCAATATCACTCTTGTGCAGCAGACTGGCGTCAAGAATCTTCAGAACCACCGGTTCACCCAGTTCGCGGGCTGCCTGTACTGCTTCTTCGCGGGAGGTGACGATACGGCTTTCAGGCACCTGAATACCCGCTTCGCGGAACAGTGCTTTTGCCGCAGCTTCATCTATTGATCCGCCAGGTATCTTATCCAGATTTGCAATGTTAATGGTTGCGCCCGCAGCACCGGCTGACAGCAGCGGCTGTCCGGTAAAGTGCAATGCTTCAAGCACAGCGCTACAGCTTTCTGGTGAACTGAATCCTGGTATTTTTGCGCGGTTCAGTCGTTTCAGGGTGTCTGGAGCATAGGGGCTGACGTATGCCAGAACCGGTTTGTCGTTAACATCGAGCGAGTCAGTAATCGCACCGACCACCAGATCAGGCATTGCCAGACCTGAAGAGCCGATAATAACAACCAGTG
>NZ_JBNKYN010000105.1:0-12816 GCF_050300915.1 Amphritea sp. | reverse complement strand
ATTGGTGAGCAAACCGCCAGCAAACTCCTGGAGTTTGGTATCAGCGCCACCAGATCGCCTGCTGGTTATGATTCGGAAGCACTGCTCTCACTACCCCGGTTGCAGCAGATGGATGACAAAAAGGTACTGATTATGCGTGGCGCAGGGGGGGGAGAAACACTCGCCGAGCAACTGAGTCAACGCGGCGCCCGGGTTAACTATGCCGATCTCTACCGCCGCAGCCTGCCCCACTATACCTCCGGACAGATCAGCAGTACTATCGGTGACACACCTCTTGCTGCGGTGCTGGTCACCAGCGGAGAGGCGGTCAGCAACCTGACTCAGCTGATCACAGATCATCATCTCAGAGCACTACAACATACAACATTGGTGGTACCCAGTGAGCGAGTTGCCCGAATTGCCAGCGAGTTAGGCTATACTCGGGTAATTACCGCCAGTGGGCCAGATAATCAGGCCATGGCAGAAACAGTTTTATCGACTATCGATATGGATGACAGAACATGAAAAAAAGCGGGAATAACAATCCAGCCACTTCCGACAAGCCAGAAGAAGTGATTGAGGGAGAGCTGATCGAAAAGGAGAGCGGCCCCGCCGATGAGCAAGAGACCAAAAAGAGTGATGCAGAAACGCCTGCAGATCAGAAGCCCTCTGCAACGCCGGTAGAAAAAGCCGCAGATAAAACACAATCAGAACCACCCAAAGCCAAAGCGACCACTACGCCGGTAAAAGATCAGCCGAAACCGAAAGCCAGTTGGGCAGGCCGGATCGCGCTACTGCTGGCGCTGATCGCCCTGACTGGTGTCGGTTACCTTTACTGGCTGCAACTCCAGACAGGAAGCCTGATACAGCAAAGTCAGCAAAATTCGGCTGCCGAACTCAATGGCACTCTGGAAAAAAACCAGCAACAGCTTAATCAGCAAATGGCTGCTCTCAACCAGAAACTGTCAGCCCTGCAGAATAAGTCTACCCAGGATCAGTCCAACATCAACGAACTGCAGGATCGTCTGACCCGCAGTATTCAGCAAGTCACTGCGGCACAGAAAAATGACCGGGCTGACTGGCTGCTGGCGGAAGTAGAGTATCTGCTGCGACTGGCCAACCAGCGGGTACTGATGGAGCAAACACCGAACGGTGCACTGCAACTGCTGCGCTCTGCCGATAAGATTCTCAGCGAAACCGACGATGTCACCATCTATGAGATCCGTAAAGCGGTTGCCGCCGACATCGCGGCACTGGAAGCGGTGCCTCAACTGGATACCGAAGGCGTGTTCCTGCGGCTGGGCGCGCTCAGCGCACAGGTAGATCAGCTGCAGGTGATTCCACTGACCGAGCAACACAAACTGCCCGAGCTGCTGGATCAGGTGAACAGCGAGGAGTTTGCCGCCAGCTGGAGCGCCGATATCAAGCAAGCCTGGGCAACACTGTCCGATAAAGCCAGTAAACTGATCGTTATTCAGGATCGCAGCGAGCCGGTCGAACCGCTGCTGTCCCCGCAGCAGAGTTACTATCTGCAACAAAACCTGCACCTGATGCTGGAGCAGGCACAACTGTCGCTGCTGCAACGCAAGCCGAAAAGCTACCTCAACAGCCTGACTAAGGCACAACAGTGGGTGGGGACTTACTTTGAACAGAACCACAGTAATACCCAGGCTCTGCTGAAAGCCCTGAAAGATCTGGAACAGGTTGAAGTGGCCCCTGAGATGCCCGATATCTCCGGATCTCTGAAAGCCCTGAAGAGCTACCTCAAAGAGATGCGCAAGCTGAAAGAGGGGGCTGCCTGATGAAACGCATATTTATCCTGCTGCTGGCATTTATGTTTGCCGGTACCTGGATCGGTCAGAAGATGATCCAGGATTCCGGCTACACCCTGTTCGCCTACGGCCAGACCACCGTTGAGATGAGCCTGTGGGTCTTTCTGGTACTGATTGTTGCGCTGTTTTTCGCCCTGCACTGGGGCATTAACCTGTTCAAGCGCTCCCTCAGATCAGGCACACATCTGCGCCTCTGGAGCGGCAGCCGTAAAAGCCGCATCGCTCATGACAAAACCCTCAAAGGCCTGATCGCCCTCTCTGAAGGCAACTGGTGGAAAGCCCAGCGTCTGTTATCCATCTCTGCTGATAACGCCGACCTGCCACTGATCAACTATCTGGCGGCTGCCCATGCAGCTCAGGAACAGGGCGATGAAAAAGCCTGTGACGAACTCTTGCAAAAAGCCCGAGCCTCCACACCGGAAGCGGAGATCACCGTTGGCATCAATCAGGCGCAAACCCAGTTAGCCCGGGGACAACTGGAGCCCAGTCTGGCCACCCTGCTCAGCCTGCGCAAGAAAGCACCGAAAAACACCTACGTGATGAAGCTGCTACGCAAAGTCTATATTCAACTGCATGACTGGCAGGCACTACAGCAGTTGATTCCTGAACTGCGCAAAAACAAAGCACTGAAACCTGAGAAACTGTTACAAACCGAGCAGCTGTGCTATCAGAAGCTGCTGGAGCTGAGTATTATCCTGCCAGACAGTGCCTCCCCCGATGAGAAGCGCAAAGCCCTGGCAGAAACCTGGCACAACATGCCCGGTCAGCTGACTCAGGATGATCATCTGGCCCGCCACTACACCCGTCTGCTGGTGAGCATCGGTGCAGAAGCCAAAGCGGAACCGGTAATCCGTGATCTGATCAAGCGCAACTGGGACAACGAGCTGGTCAACCTTTATGGCCGCATCGAAGGGGAAAACCCGAAGAAACAGCTGGATACCGCCCGCGGCTGGCTCAAGGATGATCCGCTGAATCCTGACCTGCTACTGACACTGGGACGACTATCCCAGCGCAATCAGCACTGGGGTAAAGCGGTCACCTACTTCGAGCAAAGCCTGGAACAAAGCCCCAGAGCCGAAACCCTGAGCGAACTGGCAAGGCTGCTGAAAAACCTTGGCGAAACCGACAAAATGCGCCAGCTAATGGATAAGCATCTGGGGGTTATCGGCGGCGGACTACCAGCCCTGCCGCTACCGCAGAAAGGGACGAAGCTGACAGCGGTTTAAGAGCCGTAGCTAGAACGCAACGAAGAACGCGTTGCTTGCTAGACGTCGCTTCGCGACTTGCTCGTAGCTAGAAAAAGCGGAAAGAAAAAAGCGTAAAGAGAAGAGAGCCGTGGGCTCTCTTTTTATTTGTGTACCACGGGCGCTACCGCCTTCTACCAACGCTGGTCATAGCACTAATCGCCGCGAGATACCCAGAGGGCATGCTAGCGAGCCGCCCTCAATAGCAAAGATAAAACCAATGGACCTGTTTGCTTGATGATTTTCTATCTAGCAAGGGCGCAGCCCGTCTAGCGAGTCGCGTAGCGACGTTCTAGCAAGCAACGCGCTCTTCGTTGCGGTCTAACCACTAGCAACTATTTCCCTCACCCGCTTCTGCAGCTCTGGCACCAGTTCCGCCTCAAACCATGGGTTGCGTTTCAGCCAGATGTTATTACGTGGACTGGGATGGGGCATGGGGAACACTGCCGGGGACTGGCCCTGACTACAATAATCCCGCCAGCGGGAAACGATCTCTGTGACTGATCCCTTCTCTTGCAGATGCCAAGCCTGGGCATACTGGCCAATCACCAGTATCAGTTGCAAGTTTGGCAGGCGATCCAGCAGTTGCTGGCGCCACTGGGGGGCGCACTCTTTGCGTGGCGGCAGGTCTCCTGACTTCCCCGTGCCGGGAAAACAGAACCCCATCGGCAGGATCGCCAGCTGTTTCGGGTCGTAGAAGATTTCAGCACCGATCCCCATCCACTCCCGTAAACGCTCACCGCTGGGGTCGTTAAAGGGGATGCCGGTTTCATGCACCCGTCGGCCGGGGGCCTGTGCTGCGACTAAAATTCTTGCGCAGGGGTCAAACTGGAACACCGGACGGACGCCATCTGGCAGATGGGGCAGACAGAGATCGCAGGCTTTGATACGGGCAATCAGCTGCGCATCAGTCAGTGTTTCTGATTTCACTTCTGGCCTCCTTTTTTCGGGCTGAAAGCATAATATTGCGCGGGGTGACAGAGCGATCACAGAAAGTGCCCAGCTCAACATGATAGCCATGGGACTCAAGGTCGCAGGCCAGATCCAACACCAGCCAGAGCTCAATCGCCCGGCGAAAACAGTTACGCAGCAGTGATAAGCGCATCACTTCACCATAGCGTTGCCAGCCCAGCGCCTCTGCTTCAGCCCACTGGGTTTGCACTGGTAGTTGCAGCTGCTCGCGCTCAGCCAGTGTGTGACAAAACTCACTATAACTACGTTGTAGCCACGCTTTTGGCACCGGTTTCATGCTGCGATACTGGTCGTCGCCCGACACCTGTTTACGCAGTTCTACAAAGCCCAGCTTCCAGGCCATCTCCCGATCACGGCTGATCACCTCTCGCTGCCCGGCGGTAACCGTCTCAGTCACCGCCAGACGCAGGTCGTCCCGGCTCAGCTGCAGTGATAGCCCTTTCGTCCTGGGTCGGTATCCATGTTCAACGCCAAACGCATAACAACAGGGAACGATATCCAACGCATCCAGATTCTGCTCAATCGCAACCCGATGTAAGGTGCGGTGCAGTTCGCCACAGGCATGCAGGGCGATGGCATGTTGTCCGCTCGCATCAAGTTGCAGCCCCGGTTGTAACAGGTCTACCACTGTAAATGACTGATAAATACCAAAGCGCCGCGCCTGCTGTGCGCCCATATGGCACAGATCGCTGTTCCACTCTAAGGTGGTCACCGGTTGCTGCCAGCTGTGTCCCAGAAGACGGCCCAGATGCCCCTTGCCACCGCACCACTCTAACAGTGGCGACTGCACCCGTCCGATGCCCCGGGCAAAGGCTTCGATCTGCGTCCGTTTGCGTCCTGGCATGCCATCAAAAAAGCGGTTATCCGGCGACAGGTATTCAGCGGGGGGGCGCTCGGGTAAGCGACATAAGAGGTTCAGAGATGAGACCTGTGCCAGGTAACGGCCGATCCAGTCCAGCAGCACAGCCGGATCATGATTAAAACTGGCCAGCTGCCGCTCATCCAGTGCCAGCAGCGCTTCTGTCAGCTCAGGATAGTGATTACACCACTCAGGCCGGTGCAGCTTGAACGGCTGCGGCCGCCACAGGTGTGCCGTGGCAACAAGCTGTTGATCAAGCTGCTGCAATCGCGAGTGCCAGTATGTGGATGATGTTGTCATGGCGCTATTCTAATCTTCAGCTGTGTTCCGACATAGCGCTTTGAGCTGATTTATCCACAGCCTTCTGTAACGATCTGTTCATCTTTTTTAAAGGTCACTGTCATTTTCAACCGCCATACTGCCCACAAACTGATTGATGGACGGTGATATGCAGAATATCCGCACCATGTTTATCTCAGACGTGCATCTGGGAACCCCGGATTGTCAGGCAAAACTCCTGAGCGAAGCCCTGACCCAACTCGCGCCGAAAAAGCTCTATCTGGTGGGGGATATTATCGATCTGGCGGCGATGCGCAAAAAGGCGGTGCTGCCGCAGGATCAGCAGTTGCTGATCGGCCAGTTCTGGCAGATGGCAAAAGATGGCTGTGAAATTATCTATATCCCCGGCAATCATGATGCACCGATGCGCAAGGTCTGTGGACTGAAGCTGGGCAAACTGCAGATTCGGCGTAAGGCGATCCACAAAACCCGCGATGGTCGCCGCTTTCTGGTGTCCCACGGGGATGAGTTCGATGGCCATGTGCGCATCCATCCACTGATGCTGTTACTGGGCGACCGCGGCCATCAGCTGCTGCTCTGGCTGAACCGGAGTTACAACAAACTGCGCCAGTGGCTGAATATGCCCTATCGTTCGCTGGCGGGTATGATCAAGCAGCGTTTCAGTACTGCGCAACGCTATATCGAACACTTTCAGCAAGCCGCCTGTACCGAAGCCAGCAGGCAGTCACTGAACGGCTATATCGGCGGCCACATTCATCAGGCGGGGTTTACCCACCTGAAAGGCGCACTCTACTGCAATGATGGTGACTGGGTCGAGCACTGTACCGCTCTGGTTGAAACCGAGAGTGGCAAACTGCAGCTTCTGGAATGGCCAACCAGGAAGGTGGTTACCGAACCATCCCCACCGTTACGGCTCTCGGGTGAACTGGCCCGCACATAATCAGCGGTTTATAACTACTCGATAAACAGATGAAAGTATTCGGAAAAGTTGTATTCCAGATCTCTGATCCGATCAATGGTGCGCTGATCAAGCACCTCGCCATGCCCCAATAATAAAACGCCGTCGTGGCTGATCAGATCCCGGGTCAGCGTCATGCCCGGTTTCAGATCCATACTCGAAACCCGCTTATCGTTATAGAGGTCGGTGATCGGTTTAAGATCATTCATCACCGTTTCCAGCGCATTCACGACATCCTGGTTATACCGCTCAGGTGCTCGATCCCGCATAAACGCCAGCGTTTCTGTAGCGCTCAGCTGGCGATGATCGTAGCGCCCGGAGGTTAGTTCGGTATAGTCATTCAATACGGTTAGTATCTGCGCGGCAGGCTCAATCTGCGCACCTTTAAGCCCCAGAGGGTAACCACTGCCATCAAGATACTCTTTATGCTGCCGCACCAGCGTCGCCGCCCGGTCGAGGGGCCTGACGATGGTCATGGCGGTGTAGGCATTATCAGGATGTCGCTGAAACTGACGCTGCTCCTCTGGATGCAAGTTCAGGTAAGGCGTTGCAAGCAGGTGGTCACTAAAACTCAGTTTACCCACATTTCGCAGCATCCAGGCCATTACCAGGTGTTTACGATCGGCTTCATCCAGGTCACACTTTTCTGCCAACAGACTCACCATCTGGTTCAGCCGCTGGTTCAGGCCACTCACTTTCTGCCCCATCCGCCGTAATGTCAGGTTGGAAAACATCCGCACCATCTGACGGTAACCATCGGCCAGCTGCTGATTCGCTTCATCTAGCTGCTTGCGCGACTGACTAATTTTTTCTCCATCCGCTTGTACCCGCTCAACCAGTTTCTTTTGCCGCAAAATAAACTGCTGCCGCTGCGTATCAAAATCCCGGTGCAGATCCCGGCGAAGATCCTGCAGCTCCTGCTTTAGCCGGGCAACCCGCAACGCCTGGCGCATCCGATAACCGAGGATCTGCGCATCTGATGGAAACTGAATATAGTGATGTACCAGACCATCTGCAGCCACCTGCCCCGCTGGCTCATACTGGCAATCAACGGTCAACAGAAAGCCTTCCAGCTGAGGGTTCAGCTCCATTAGCTGCTGTAACCGACTATGGGCCAGCTGTTCATCCGTACGCTGATCCAGCACCACAATATGAACCGTCTGAGACTCAATCAGAGAGATTGCCTGATCCATTCCCCCCGCAACCAGCAGGGCGGTCGGAACACTGTCCAGAACATTATCGAGCACACTTTTCAGTTGTTTTACATCGTCGCTATCCAAAGCGATAAACAGAATAACTGTCACATCCATATCCATCTGCTATCCTCAGTTTTCCAGAAGCGCCGCTAAAGGCGCTGGTAACACATAGCTTAACGCCGACGCGTTATAGCAACACCGGTTGCGTCTGCGGCTTAACTGTTTACGTCCAGCTATCAATATTGTAGCTATGACAGAAACGAAAAGGATAATCATAATGGGTACTCCTACACTCCGGCCCACTTTTGACACCACCGACACCTGGGTCTGCGCCTGTCGAAATATCCGCCGACAAGCATTTATTGATATCCTGAAGCAGCAGCAACTCACCACTATCGAAGCGGTGCGACAAGCGACCGCTATCAACACCGCCTGCGGGCTCTGTTATGAAACAGTGCAGGCACTGATTGATGAGCTAAACAGCAAATGTGATCAATAGCGGATCAATGTGTTATGCTCAGTGAATGAGTGACTATACCCCCATACTATGCGCCCTGCATGATAGTTATGAACTGGCCTGCATGCGTAATCTTGTTGATCTGGTGATCTGGCAGAACAGTGACGGCCATATCCTGCGGCAAAAGCTGCGCTATCTGACCATCAACACCTGTAACGGTGAAGAGTTTCTGCTGGCCGCCGATGAGAACGGCACACAGCTGCGCATCCGCCTGGATATGATTCAATCCATACCACCGGGTAGCTAACCGGCTTTAAGCGCACCGCGCCAACTGTCCCGGGCAGCAAACACCGTAAACAGCTGCACCATCTCCTGATCCGAATGTTCCCGCCAGACACAGGCCACCGTGCGTGTCAGCCCAAAATCAGAGATCGGTATACTCACGGTTCCCGGCTCGGTCACGGTTTCCGCCAGAATCGCTGCGGCCAGGTTGTTGCGCACCATAGTCAGCGCCCATGAGTCATTGTCGGTGCGGCAGGTAATCCGCGGTTGAGCCTGTTCGGCGAGAAAAACCCGTTTGCCTTCGTGCAGCACTTCACAGTTTTTGCGCAGCACCATCGGCAAACCATGCAGGTCAGAGAGACGGACGCTGGCACGATTAGCCAGATCATGCTGCCGGGACACCATCAGTTGAAAGCGCTCCTGATAAAGCGGCAACTGGGTTCGGGAAAAGTCATCGCCGCCCATCGAGGTCAGCAACATATCGACCCTGCCCTGCCCCAGCTTATTTGCCAGTTCTACTTTACTCCCGGTCTGCAGATGCAGTTCCATTTCCGGGTAGGTGGTATGAAACTCATGCAGCAGGTTATTGATCGGCGGGGTGTTCAGGGTATCCAGCATACCGATTCTTAACTGCCGTGGCCGGGGCGCATTCATCAGCTCACTCTTGGCGGCACTGCACTCTGCCAGAATCGAGAAGGCCCGATCTCTGAAGCGTGACCCGGCGGGGGTCAGAGTAACCTGTTTATGCCTGCGGTGTAGCAGTTCAGCCCCCAGTTCCTCCTCCAGCGTCTTGATCGCGGCGGACAGGGCTGGCTGGGTCACAAACATCTTCTCTGCCGCTTTGGTAAAGCTGCCGGTTTCCTGAACCGCGAGAAAATAACGAATCTGCCTAATCTCCATTAACCGGTTGCTCCTCTGGTAATCACTCCACCGCCCCTGCCTGACCAGGCTGATCGCCGCTGAGACCGACTAACGTCTCACCAGCACCTATAACTCTAATTTATAGATCGAATAATAATTAAAGATTTTACTTATTTACCAGATTAAACCTAAATAGACCTGTAGCACTAGTATCAGCACAACATAATTAAGCATAACACCGGCATTTCGCCGGATGGACAGACAGGTATACCCTAAGATGAGCAGTGAGATTCTGGAACGTTTTCCAACAACCATGGAGATCCCGATCGCCTGGGGCGATATGGATGCCTTCCAACATGTCAATAATCTGGTTTATCTGCGCTGGTTTGAAAGTGCCCGGATCGACTATTTTCGCAGCTGTGACTTTACCGCCGTGATGCAGGAAACCAATGTCGGCCCGATTCTGCGTGACAGTCGCATCCGTTACCGGATTCCCCTGACATTTCCCGGTAGCGTCATCTCGGCCTGTCGGGTCACCCGGCTGGAGCATGACCGCTTTACCATGGAACATCTGATCTGGAGTCCGGAACATAACGCAGTGGCCGCAGAGGGGGAAGGCACTATCGTTTGCGTTAACTACCGTAAAAATAGTAAAGCTGAGGTTCCCCCGCTCTATCGCCAGCGGATTATTGAGCTGGAACCCATCACCCCGGAGATTTTTGACTAACGGGCAAACGCACCCGTTATACCGTTCAGCCCATGAAGCAACGCCTGCTGTTGCTTCATCACTTTCGCTGGCCCTTCCGGGGGCCAGATTTTTTATCTTTCGATAGCCATTACCCGGCAGCTTGTAGTTGTTCTGCGGTGCATTGTGCCAGCCGTGCAATCCGGTCTGAACCTATATCCGGGTGATGCCGGGCAGCGGACTGCAGCACGATCTCAACCGTAGGCAGATCAGGCAGACCAAAGCTGGCCGGAACCCGGTACAGATCCGCAGGTACGCAACAGGATGACAGTGTGGTAACCGCCTCGCCCCGCCGCACCAGCTCAATCAGCAGCGCACAGTTACCACTGATACAACTCACCTCAAAAGAACGCCCCTGTTTGATCAGACCATCCACCGCGGTACTGTGAAACTTACAATCAGGCTCAACCAGCGCCAGCCGGATGGTCCGGTCTGGCGCAACAAAATCGGCTGTCGGGGCAACCCAGACGCCTTTGTCCTGCAGTAACAGATAGCCCTCTTCCCGATCCGGGCGGCGGGTGAGAATAGTCAGATCCAGTTCGCCCTTATCGATCAGCTCCCGCAGTTGTGCCGATGTCCCGGTTCGCACCTGCACCTGCATTCCCGGCAACTGATCCTGAATCTCCGACAGCAGTTGCGGCAACACCCCGGTGACATAGTCATCCGGACAGCCCAGCAACAACGGCCGGGATTCACCATCGGCACCCAGCACCCCCAGCGCTTCATCATGCAGCTTCATTATCCGACGGGCATAGCTCACCAGCTTCAGTCCTTCATCGGTCAGTTGCAGCTCTCGCCCCTCTTTCAGGAACAGCCGTTTATTGAGCTGCTCCTCCAGCCGTTTCATCTGCATACTCACCGCCGACTGGGTACGAAATACCTGTGCCGCCGCCCGGGTGAAGCTTCCGGTATCCACGGCCGCAATAAAAGTACGGAGCAATTCATGATCAAGCATCAGCAGTATTCATACCTGTTATCAGATTTATTCGTTTGTCGAACAACCAATTAAGCGCCAGACTCAGGTCTAAATCAATTGACTTAACAAACTTATTAAACAACACAGTAAAAGGATTTTCCTATGCAACTGGTTATCGGTAATCACAACTATTCCAGCTGGTCTCTACGGGCCTGGCTGCTGCTGCGTCAGTTCGAGCTGGACTTTGAAACGGTACGTATCGCCCTGTTTACCCCCGGCTCAGCGGAACAGATAAAAAGCTATAACCCGGCAGGAAAGGTCCCGGTGCTGCTGGATAACGGCCTGACCATCTGGGACTCGCTGTCGATCTGCGAATATATCAGCGAGCAGCACCTTGATGGTAAAGGCTGGCCCGCCGATCCTGCATTGCGCGCCCACGCCCGCAGCAGTTGTGCCGAGATGCACACCGGCTTTATGGCGCTGCGCCATGCGATGCCGATGAACTGCCGCCGTACGGTGGAAAACGTTGTTATCTCTGCCGAAGTACAACAGGATATCAACCGCATCCTGCAGCTGTGGAGCGGCGCACTCAACCTGAGTGCCTCAGAACAATTCCTCTATGGAAAGTTCTCCATCGCCGATGCCTTCTATGCCCCGGTGGTCTTCCGTCTGACCGGGTACGGCGTCAGCCTGCCTGAGCAACTACAAGCCTACTGCGACCGGGTACTGGCACTGCCCGCCTGTCAGGAGTGGCTGAAGCTGGCACAGGAGGAGAGTGAGGTCATTGAGGAGGAAGAGGTTTGAACAACGTATCTACAGCTAGTTGTTAGACGCACTGCGCGCTTGCTAGCCGCTAAATAAAAAAACCGCCAATTGGCGGTTTTATATTTTTCTGGCAAGTCGCGAAGCGACGTCTGGCCGCTAGCGACTCGACTATAAAACGCTATCAGCGGTTTATAGTCCGTATCTATCTGCCATGCCTTCCAGAGAGATCGGTACGATCTTATCTGCATGACCTGCAGTACCGAAGGCTTCGTAACGGGCGACACAGATCTCGCTCATCGCATCCATGGTCACTTTAAGGAATTTACGCGGATCAAACTCTGACGGATTCTGTGCCATGAAGCGACGTACCGCACCGGTAGATGCCAGACGCAGGTCAGTGTCGATGTTGACCTTACGCACACCGTGCTTAATACCCTCACAGATCTGCTCAACCGGCACACCGTAGGTCTCAGGAATCTCACCACCGAACTCGTTGATGATCGCCAGCCACTCCTGTGGAACAGAGGAAGAACCGTGCATCACCAGGTGAGTGTTCGGAATGCGGTCATGGATCGCTTTAATGCGGTCAATCGCCAGAATATCGCCGGTGGGTGGACGGGTAAATTTGTAAGCACCATGAGAGGTACCACAAGCGATCGCCAGCGCATCAACACCGGTTTTAGCCACAAAGTCAGCTGCTTCTTCCGGATCAGTCAGCATCTGGTCGTGGGACAGCGTGCCCTCTGCGCCCACACCATCTTCTTCACCGGCTTGTCCGGTTTCCAGAGACCCCAGACAACCCAGCTCACCCTCAACAGAAACGCCGCAGGCATGCGCCATCTCTACCGTACGACGGGTAACATCAACGTTGTACTCATAATCAGAGGGAGTTTTGCCATCCTCTTTCAGAGAGCCATCCATCATGACGGACGAGAAGCCCATCGCGATGGAACGCTGACAGATCGCCGGCGAGGTGCCGTGATCTTGGTGCATACAGACAGGAATATGCGGAAACTCAGCAATCGCCGCCAGAATCATATGCCGCAGGAAGTTAGAACCCGCATATTTACGGGCACCGGCAGACGCCTGAACAATTACCGGCGAGTTGGTCTTGTCAGCCGCTTCCATGATGGCGCGCATCTGTTCCAGGTTGTTCACGTTAAACGCTGGGATACCGTAGTTATTCTCTGCGGCATGATCCAGCAGCTGACGCATACTGATAAGAGCCATATCTTCACCTTTATAAAAAATTAAGCCGGGTTGCGGCTATAAATTCTAACGTAAGCAGCCGAACAGGTCAGCTGCTCTACTCTATATTCGAAATATTAAAGCTGGAAGTGCACTGAAAATCAGTATTTACACAGCCACCTTAGCGCTATCGTTAAGCTCTGCTATTAAGCTCTACTATATAAGCTTAAAGCGTTATAAGCGCAGAAAGTGCGCGACAAAG
>NZ_JBNKYN010000104.1:0-13320 GCF_050300915.1 Amphritea sp. | reverse complement strand
TTCAGCTCTGACAGCAGTTCTGCGCGGGCATCAATACCGGAGCGCAACTGCACCCCGACAAAGATCTGGGCATCGTTATCATTGGCGTAGCGGTAGTTAAACTCGGTGATGTTGCGTTTGCCCAGGGCGTTACAAAACTCTTTAAAACTCCCCGGTCTCTCCGGAATCTTAACGGCGATAATCGCTTCCCGGTTTTCACCCAGTTCGGAGCGTTCGGCGATATGACGCAGGCGATCGAAGTTAACATTGGCGCCGCTGTCGATGGCAATCAGGGTCTGATTTTTGGCGGACTCGCGGGCTACATATTTCTTCAGACCCGCAACGGCGAGGGCGCCGGCAGGCTCGGTGATTGAGCGGGTATCTTCAAAAATATCCTTGATCGCAGCACAGATCTCATCGGTATTAACGGTGATCACTTCATCGACAAACTGCTGGCACAGGTCAAAGGTGTTCTCGCCGATCTGGGCTACCGCGACGCCATCGGCAAAGATGCCGACCTGCGGCAGGATGACCCGCTCGCCTGCTTCAAGAGCGGCTTTAAGGCAGGCGGAATCTTCCGACTCAACACCGATCACTTTGGTTTCCGGGCGCAGATATTTGATATAAACGGCGATGCCGGAGATCAGGCCGCCACCACCGACCGGAACAAACACAGCATCAATCGGGCCACTTTCCTGACGCAGCAGTTCCATTGCAATGGTGCCCTGACCGGCGATTACATCGATATCATCGTAGGGATGGATGTAGGTCAGTCCCTGTTCTTCAACCAGTTTGAAGGAGTGTTTAGAGGCTTCATCAAAGGTTTCCCCGTGAAGAATAACCTTGCCGCCCCGTGCCCGGACGCTGTTGACCTTAATATCCGGGGTGGTTTTTGGCATCACAATGGTGGCTTTAACCCCCAGGATCTTGGCGGACATCGCCAGTCCCTGCGCGTGGTTGCCAGCAGAGGCGGCAATCACGCCGCGCTTACGTTCCTCTTCGGTCAGCTGAGCCATCTTGTTGTAGGCGCCGCGCAGCTTGAAGGAGAATACCGGTTGCAGGTCTTCCCGTTTCAGCAATACCCGGTTGCCCAGTCGGCTGCTGAGGCTGGTTGCTTCGTCCAGAGGAGTTTCGATTGCGGCGTCATAGACGCGGGCATCAAGAATTTTCTTTATATATCGGTGAGCCATTGGATGCTTTCAGTGTCTTGCTGCGGTCCGGCTTAGGAGGCAGTGTGAATAAAGCGTTAAATGGTAATCTCTGAGAGCGTTTTCGTCTATAAGATATAGATCAATCAGCGTATAATCTCGCCAGTTAACGACATTTATACGGGGTTTCCCATAATATGACACAGGATGAGATGAAACTGGCAGTCGCTCAGGCTGCAGTGACCTATATCCAGCCGAAACTGCGCCGCGATTCCATTGTCGGTGTTGGCACCGGTTCTACCGCGAACTTCTTTATCGATGAGCTGGCGAAGATTAAGCATCTGTTTGAAGCCGCCGTTGCCAGTTCAGAAGCAACAGCGGAACGTCTCAGAGGGCACGGTATCGCTGTTTACGATATGAACTCCGTTGATCAGATGGACGTGTATGTTGACGGTGCTGATGAGTTTGATGGTCGCCTGAATCTGATCAAAGGGGGCGGTGGTGCGCTGACCCGGGAAAAGATTGTCGCTGAAGTGGCGAAAGAGTTCGTCTGTATCGTTGATCAGAGTAAAAAGGTTGATCTGCTGGGGGGCTTTCCGCTACCGGTAGAGGTGATTCCGATGGCGCGTTCGCAGGTTGCTCGTCGGCTGGTACAACTGGAGTGTATGCCCGTTTATCGTGATGGTTTTATCACCGATAATGGAAATATTATTCTTGACCTGCACGGCTTAGAGATCGAACAGCCAGAGGCTCTGGAAGCTGAGATCAACAATATTGTGGGTGTGGTTACCAATGGCCTGTTTGCCCGGCGGGGTGCGAATGTGGTGCTGATGGGGACGCCGGATGGCGTGGTAACAATTACCCGGTAGTTATCACCTGTAATATCAGACAATAAAAAAGGCCTTCATAGTGAAGGCCTTTTTTATATTTAACCGTAACGGCTTACAACTGTATTACAGTGCCTGTACTACATGGCTCCAGCCAATAATAGCCGGCATGCAGATCCATGCCAGGGCAGCAGTGTTGATCAGGAGCCAGACTGGACCTGAGCTGTCACGGAAGTTTTCGTCATGGTTTGCCATGATTATTCACCCGTAGTCATTGATAGAACTGTTATGAACCGAACATCTGTGTGCCTTAGGGCATCTTTTTAAGCGATTCGGGGCGCGATTCTACCAGTAAGGGGCATTGCTGGGTAGTCATATATTGGTCTTAATCCTTTTTACCTCCCCATGAGCGCACTGATGATCTCCCTGGCCGTCAGACAACCTGCTAATATCATAGAACCGGACCAGAACAGCAGACGGACTGATATATGAGTTTAAAGGGTTTTTTTCGCGGCATCTGTATTACGGTGCTGGTGGTTTTTTTGCTGCTGCATACCGCTCTCCAGCTGGGGCGGGATGCGGCGGTTCAGTGGTTGCTGGACCAGGGCGCGAGCAGGGCACAAATTTACGCCGTATCCATTAACTGGTTCACCGGCCGGATAACGTTACAGGGCGTGTCGGTTATCACTCCTGAACAGCCGGAGCTGCGCCTCGAAAAGCTGCTGGTCGATCTGGATTACAGCGCATTGGCAGAGCAGCGTATTCTGATTACTGATCTGACCCTGGAAGGGGTTGCGCTCTATCTGCATGAACAGGCAGGTGCCAAACCGCGCCAGTTTTATCTCGGGCCAGTGGCGCTGCCCGGACCATCCCCGGACAACCCTGCTGATCCGGCTGAACCCTCAGCCTGGCAGTTTGGACTGGCACGGCTGAATATTTCTGATTTTAGCTGGCGCTCACAACTGCAAGAGGGAGATCACCAGTTGCGTATTGATAGCGCGGAACTGGACACCTTTTATACCTGGCAGGAGCAGGCCATCACCCATCTGTCAATTCAGGGGGCGATCAATGGTGCCGGCTTTACTCTGAGTACTGAGGCACAGCCGCTGCCACAAATCAAGCGTTCGGAGTTGCATCTGAAACTGGACCATCTGCCGCTGCACTCTTTCACCGCGCCCTTTGTTCCGGAGTTACAGGCAACCCTGACCACTGATCTGCAACTGGCCATTGTTGCAGGAGATCAGATCAGTATCACACAGCGCGGCACGGTTCAGGTCGATGATTTTAACTGGCAGCAGACTGGGCTGGATCTGAGTCAGCAGCAGCTTAGCTGGAATGGCCAGACCGAGTTTAAGATGAGTGCCGGTAAACCTGAGTCAGTGATGGTTGATGGTGAGCTGAATATGGCTGCGCTGGGACTGAGCGCCGAGACGATGAAACTGCAGCTTGGCGAGAGCCGCTGGCAGGGCCGCACAGATCTGAGTTTCGGTGAAACCGGTATTGATAAGGTCGGGGTGGACGGGCAGCTGAATATGTCCGCACTCAATCTTGTCGATACTGGTTTGAAGGTACAACTGAACACCCTTGGCTGGCAGGGAATAACGGGGCTGAATTTTAATCAGACCGGGGTTGATCAGGTTGATGTGAAAGGGCAGTTGAAAACCCGTCAGTTGTTGTATCAGATGGCTGACCGTTTGCAGGCTAACGTGGATACGGTTGACTGGCAGGGTGGACTTGCCCTGGCGTTGCAACAGCAACCGCTGACAATCCGCGGTGAAAAGGGGCAGCTGACACTGGCGGGGGTGGAAGCGAAAGCGCTGCAAGCTGATCAGCAACTGGTAACGTTAAGCAAGGCCCGCTTCAGCGATATCGGTTTGGCGCTGCCAGAGACTCTGGGCCTGGGCGGGCTCGATGCTACCGGACTGGCGTTGTCGCCGCAGGCAGGGGCGACTCTGGCAACGCTGAATCTGAAACTCAGCGATGTAGACTTTAATCTGGGTAAAGCGGTGACGATCAATCGGGTTGAGCTACAGCATTTACAGCTAAAAGAGCAACTCAGCGCCGACAAACAACCGGTCAGTGTGTCACGTTTACAGCGGGGGATTGACAGTCTGCTACCGCCAGCAGAAGCCAGCGGTAATACTTCCGCCAGCAGTGCCTCTGCTGCAGGCACCGAGCCGGCGTTGCGGGTGCGGGTGAATGAGCTGCGGGTTACCGGAGACAGTAAGGTGATGTTTACCGATAACAGCACCTCTCCTCCTTTCAGCTCTGAAATGCTGATAGATAAATTGCTGGTGCAGGGGCTGGATACCGGGAGTCAGAAACCAGCGACGTTTGATCTGGGGCTAAAGCTGAACAGCTTTACTACCTTCACGCTGAGCGGTGATACTGATCTTGCGGGCGGTGGCGAGAATGCCAGCTGGAAAGGCTCCCTGAAACAGCTTGAGCTGCCCCGTCTGAGTCCCTATAGCATCGAATATACCGGTTATTACCTGCAGAATGGCCAGCTACAGCTGAATAGCAGCGGTAAGCTGAGTGCTGGAAAAATCAGTGGTAAGAACCAGATTAAGATTAACCGTCTTGAGGTGGAGCCTGCGGACCAGGAACAGATGGCGGCATTCAGTAAGAAACTGTCGATGCCGCTGGGTACCGCGATTTCGGTATTGAAGGACAGTGATGACAATATCGACCTGGATGTGCCGATCAGTGGCTCGCTGGAAGACCCTGATTTTGGATTGCAGAGTGTTGTGACCTTGCTGGCTGGCAAAGGGCTGAAGCAGGCCGCCTTCAGTGTCCTGCTGAAATCGCTGCAACCCTATGGCACGCTGATCAGCCTGGCGGCCAGTGCGGCAAAAGATGGGAGCTTCATCAGCCTTGATCCGGTGGTCTTTGCGCCTGGCCGCACCGCGCTGGATGATTATGCGCAGGGCTATCTGGCTAAAATAGAGGCGATGATGGTGGAACGCAAAGGGATGCGGCTGAATATCTGTGGTCAGGCGGTGCAGCAGGATCAGGCGCTGATCAGGGCGGAGCTGGACGCGGCGAATAAGAAACGTGAAAAACCGTTCACACCGGAAGAGCTCGCAGCCCAGGAACGGCAACAGCTGGTCGGACTGGCGCAGCAGCGTGCTGATCGGATTAAGCAGCAGTTGACGGACAAGATAGCGGGTGAGCGGTTGTTCAGCTGCTTCCCGGTTCCCTCGCTGAATGACCCTCAGGCAAAGCCTTCAGCCACGCTTGGATTGTAAGGCAGGAGAGTGCGTCTGCAAGGTGCGTCTGGAGGGTGCGTGCGGCTTTTTTATGGCGCAGCGCTTTATCGGGAAAGGGTGTCAGCATATTTGATGTGGAGCGATACGACAGCTTAAAAGCGACTCACCCCAGAGGACTGAGAGTACAGAGAAAACCTTATAAATAGCGTTTCTCCGTGTCCTCTGTGGTAAGCATCTCCTTACACTTCTTAGCGGCACTGCAACGTCAGGAGCCAGGGCTTTTTCCGCCGACAAAAGATCGCTTTGCAGAGCTTGTATATATCTGCAAAGCGCACCAACCAGACTTAAATCGGGAGGATATCAGTTCTTCCCCGTAACACGCGCAGAATCTTTAGATCCGTGCAGACATGATAGTCGATCTTATATTAGTTCTGCTGCAGTTGCCGGTAGCCACTGGGGCGGTGACTGATCAGCGCGGCGAGCGTGAACAGCAACACCCCGGTGAAGGGCAGAATCAGCCAGATCCAGGGGTGTAGTATCAGTGGCAGATCCAGTAGCCGATAACTGACCAGACCGGTGATGACCTCTGTCAGCAATGCAGCCAGTACGCCACTGGCAAACCCCAGCAGCGCAAACTCGAGAATATCCAGCTGGCGTGTTTGCGCCGGTGTGCTGCCAAGAATCTGTAGCAGCGCATTTTCACGGCGTCTCTGTTCCAGCTCCTGATAGACCAGCAGTTGCACCAGGACTAATCCGGCGCACAGGGTTAACCCGAGAATCAGGGTCGAAGCCTGAATCAGGCGCTCTATCAGCAAACTGGCCTGATCAATCCACTGACTAACATCGATCAGTGTCAGCGAGGGGAACTGTTTCAGTAGTGTGCGGCTGAGACCGTTTTGCTGCTCGGTTAAACGGAAACTGGTGATATAGGTCTGGGGATAGTTTTGTAACACTCCGGGGCTGAAAATCATATAGAAATTGGGCCGGAATGAACGCCACTCTACCTTGCGGATGTTGCTGATAGTGGCATTAAAGGTCGCGCTGCCTACCTCAAAACTGATCTTATCACCCAGCGTTAAACCGAGATTTTCGGCCAGCTGCTGTTCAATCGAAAGCAGATTGTCTGTGGTGTCAGCAGGCCACCAGGCCCCGGCAACCAGCTCATTATGCTCCGGTGCATTAGCTAACCAGCTCAGGTTCAGCTCTCGCTTCAGAGCGTTATTCTCCAGTTGATTCTGATCCAGAACCCGCTCTGGGGGTTGACCGTTAATCAGGGTAATCCGGCCGCGTATCATTGGATAAAGCGTGGTTTCAATGCCGGAATCACTGAGAAACTGGCTCAGAGGTTGTAACTCCCATGGCTGGATATTGATAACAAACTGGTTTGGTGTATTTGCCGGTAGTTGTGCCCGCCAGCGGTTCACCAGTTCTGTCTGGCTCAGCAGCAGACTGCTGAGCAGGGTCAGCAACAGACACATAATCCCCAGTTGCACCCGGTGCCACTGGCGTTGCTGACGAATGCGGTAAGCGAGTAGCCGTCCCAGGCGAAAACGCCGGGCTAGCAGGCGTCCAGCCGGGGGTAGCAACAGGCTGGCACAGAGACCTGCAAGCAGTATGGTGGCAATACTCAGCAGGATTGCCGCCAGCGCATTGATGGCCGATCCGAGGTAGAGGGCGATCACTGTTCCGCTCAGTAGCAGGATAATCAGTCGCGCCGGCCAGCTTAGGCCCTGATGGCTGAGCTGATCCCGGCGCAGCAGTCCCATCACCGGAATGCGGCTGATCTGCAGCAGTGGCGAGAAGCCAATGATCAGCAGCAGTGTCAGGCTCAGCAGCGGACCGGTCGCGATTAAACGGTAATCCGGTGTGGGCAGGCCTGCTGGCAGCAGGGTGTGTAACAGTGACCCGGTCAGTTGCAGCAATAATAAACCCGCGAGGGTGCCGGTCAGTGCGGCGAA
The DNA here is from genome assembly GCF_050300915.1 of Amphritea sp. Classification (GTDB taxonomy): domain Bacteria; phylum Pseudomonadota; class Gammaproteobacteria; order Pseudomonadales; family Balneatricaceae; genus Amphritea. Next base: position 6,199 of record NZ_JBNKYN010000104.1, on the reverse strand, counting down.
TACCCAGCCGAGCAGCAGCTTGAACAGATAGAGATGGAGTATTTGCCGGGATCTCATTCCCAGGGATTGCAGCAGCGCGCTACGCCGATACTGGGCGCTGCTGTAACGTCTCAGACTCAGGGTGATCAGCAGGCCACAAAGTAAGATACCGAACAGGGAGGTCATACGTAAAAAACCGGACGCATTTTCCATCGCTCCGGATGCCATAGGCTGATCCGCGTAGACCGACCAGAGACGCTGCTGGGGCGTCAGACTTTGCTGCAATTGAGCATGGAAGCGCCTGATCTGCGGCTCTGAACCGCTGAACAGGGTGCGATAACCGATACGGCTGCCGGGCTGAATCACCCGGGTTGCCGCCAGGTCTTGCCGGTTGATCAATAACTGCGGGCTGAAGCTGCGAAACCCGGTGCCCCGGTCAGGTGAGCTGATTAGCACTGCGGTAATTTTAAACTGCGAATACCCGAGGCTGATGGTTTCCCCTACGGTAATCCCCAGCCGCTCTAGCAATTGTTGCTCTGCCCAGGCTGTTCCGGGCGCGGGTATCGCAGTGCTCTGCGCTGGTTCTGTTACCAGCTCCCCGCGTAGCGGATAAGGTGCTTCAACGGCTCTGACGGAGCTAAGTAACATCTGCTCGTCGGTGCTGACCATGGTTGAGAACTGGGTGACATTACTATACTGCAAGCCAAGCTTAGTGGCCTCTTCGAGGCGTGCTGGTGCGGTGGGCCGACTGTCACTGAGACTCAGATCGGCCCCCAGCATGGATGCGCTCTGTCGGCTGAGGCCCTTTTCCAGCTGATTGCCTAGTAGCGTCAGAAAACCAGCCAGGGTGGTGGCGAGAAACAGCGCCAGCAGTAATGAGCGCCATTCGAAAGTCAGCAGGTCGGAGCGGCTCTGTTTCAGCGCCAGACGGATAAGCTGTTTCGATTTCATCTTATTGCTCCTGCAGCTTTCCGTCATGCAGGTAGAGGCGTCGCTGACAACGCTGCGCCAGCTCTGCATCATGGGTGATCAGAATCAGCGTGGTGTGCAGCTGCCGGTTCAGTTCAAATAGCTGATCGACGATCTCTCTGCCGGTCTTTTCGTCCAGGTTGCCGGTGGGCTCATCGGCAAATAGCAGGCTGGGCTCAGTGGCAAATGCCCGCGCAATGGCTACCCGTTGCTGTTCACCACCGGAGAGTCTGGCCGGGGTATGATGATGGCGCTGCTGCAGACCGACACGGTCCAGCCAGTAACGCGCTTGTTCTTCAGGATTGGGATGCCCCTGTATCTCTAGCGCTAACTGCACATTATCCAGTGCGCTGAGTTCCGGCAACAGTTGAAATGACTGAAAGACAAAGCTGATATGCCGGGCGCGTAGTTCGGCACGGGATTGTTCATCCAGTCCTGAAAGGGGTTTGCCAAGCAGCTCAACAGCGCCTTTACTGGGTTCGTCCAACCCGGCCAGAATGCTTAACAGGGTTGATTTACCTGCACCGGATGGACCGATGATCGCAATACTTTCACCCGCCTCGGCGCGGATGCTGATATCATTGAAAATGTTTAATCCGCCGCTCTGGTTCGGAAATGATTTTGCCAGTGCGGTTGCAATCAATACAGCAGGGGGTTCGGGAGTCGTCATGGCATCTCTATTGGGTATCGGATTATTACTGTTGACCAGCTTAGCATGGGGCGGTTCAATTGTGGTGATGGGTGACAGCCTGTCTGCCGCTTACGGCATACCTAAAGAGCAGGGCTGGGTTGCGCTGCTTGAACAGCGTCTGGATGACAATAACCTCGACTATACGGTGGTTAATGCCAGTATCAGCGGTGAAACGACCCATGGTGGTATTACGCGTCTGCCTGCAATTCTGGATCAGTATAAACCGCAGCTGGTATTACTTGAGCTGGGGGCCAACGACGGCTTGCGAGGGGCGCCGCTGCCAGTGATTGAGGCCAATCTTAACCAGTTGGTCAGCCAGTCGTTAGCGGCGGGCGCGCAGGTGCTATTGCTGGAGATGCGCATTCCTCCAAACTATGGCCCTCGCTATAGCGAGGGGTTTGCCGCGCTGTTTTCTAAGGTTGCTGAGCAGCAAAAGGTGTCGATGGTGCCATTTTTTATGGCGTCGGTGGTGTTGCAGCCAGAGCTGATGCAGGCTGATGGGCTACACCCTAATGCGCAGGCTCAGTCGGCTCTTCTTGAGCAGGTATGGCCATTTCTGAGTCACCTGATGCCGCTTCAGGGCCAAGGGGGATAACGGCGATTATCCGGGTGCCCCGGTCATGATTTTTACTGATCTGAAAGACGCCGCCCAGGGCTCTTACACGTTCACGCATACCGATCAGGCCAAACCCCTTCTTGAACGCATCTTTTTCAATATCGAAGCCACAGCCATCATCGCTGATCATCAACTCCAGCCGGTCACCGCTAATCTCTTTGCGCTGCCCCTGTGAGGTTCGGTGAATATCCAGCCAGATATTACGGGCGTGTGCATATTTAATGATGTTGCTAAATGCTTCCTGTGCCAGGCGGAACAGGGTGATGTTGTAATCCTCTGACATCTCATTCAATGCGCCGCGATAATCGCTATGCAGGGTGATGCCGTGCTCCGCAAAGCGGTTAGAGACAATACACTCCTGAATCGCATCAACCAGCCCCAGGTCATCCAGAGCCGAGGGGCGCAAGGTTCGCATCATGCCGTAGGTTACATCATAGATATTCTGCGCTATCGCATCGATAGACTCGGCGGTCTGGTTTACCAGGCTATTCTCCTCCGGGTGTATGCGTTTGAGAATTTTTGCGTCGGTTCTGATCGCTGTCAGCGATTGCCCGAGTTCATCATGAAGTTCGCGGGAAAGGTTACGTCGCTCCCGCTCCTGCACTGCCAGCACCTGGTGAGTCAGACGCCGGTTTTCTATCAACTGGTCACGAAGTTCCCGGGTGCGGGTGTGTATGCGGGTCTCAAGTTGCTGGCGTTCATTTTTCAGTGTGGCATAGATCGATGACTGTTCTACGGCAGTCTTCACTTTCTGTTGCAGATAGGCGATCAGCATGAAATAGACCGCCAGTGATGCGGATAGCAGTATCAGCAGCATCCCCAGATTGATATTTTTTGCGCCAAAGTTATGCACAATCTCGATCTTGAACGTCTGACCAAAACGGTTAACGGTGCGTGTCTCCACCAGTTGTGGCAGCCAGATAGGGGGCCTGGTAACCTCATCGGAGTGATGCTGATCAAGAATTTTACCCTTCTCATCCATCAGGCTGATGCTGGTATGTTCTGAAAGAAAACTGGTATTGGGCAGCATGCCTGCGGTGTTAATGACCAGTGATGCGATCAGCAGATTGTTGCCGGAGGGCGCCGTATTGCGTTCGAAAAATGCCAGAAACAGACCGTAACCGGTTTTGTTATTACCCAGAGGGAAGGGGGGAGAGGTGACCGGTTGGTGGTATTTTCGGGCGAAACGGATAGTGTCGGTAAATAGCGGGTCAGCCAGCAGATCTTTGTTAAGCAGATAGCGAGTATCCGGATTCAACGGTTCAATAAAGATAACCGGGAAGCTTGCCTTGAGGTTATCTTTAGTTGGGTCAACGCTGTAGTTTTCAGCGCTACCAAAATTCGGGCTCAGGGGGTGATGTTGCTGCTGTATCTGCAGCCTTTCAATATGCGGGTAGCGTTTTCGCATCTCGTTGGCAAAACTGCGAATCGACTCCTGATCGTTTGGAGTAGAGGATACCAGTACGGTGAAGCTCTGTAATAAAACCTCATTGATGTAGGCTTTTTCATAAACGGAGGAGTAAACGAAATGAGCATCGTTATTGAGATTTTTTTTTAACCGGCTGTAATCGGCATACAGACTGAAGCCTACCATGATCAGGGTAAGTATCAGCCAGCCTGCGGTAATAAAAGGAAAATAGCTTCGTTGCATCAGCGTCGTAGTGTCCGTGATCAGGTTATGAAATCCATATCATCGGCTTAGTGTAAACTATTTATTCCCGTAGCAAAAAAAAAGCGCTGCAGCGCTTTTTTATATCAAGATTTATGGTCAGATACGGGTGAGCCAGCCGTGTTTGTCTTCTGCTTTGCCCCATTGAATATCGTTGAGAGCCTGCCGCAGTTTCAGTGTAGTTGCACCGATGCCGCCATTACCCACAGGGTATTCCTGGCCGTTATGAATCAGTGTGCCTACAGGGGTTAGTACCGCTGCTGTCCCTGACAATGCAGCTTCACAGCCTGGTTTTGCTGCCCGTTCCAGCAACTCATCAATGGTGAGCTGACGCTCCTGTACTTCCATGCCCAGATCGCGGGCGATGGTCAGAATTGAATCGCGGGTTACGCCGTGGAGAAAGCTTTCATCCAGCGCTTTGGTAATGACTTCATTACCATCAATCAACAGGAAGTTGGCTGCGCCAGTTTCCTGAACATCGCCGCCGGGGCAGAACAATACCTGATCGGCATTCTGTTCCTGTTTGGCTTTCATAATTGGGCGCAGGGCGCTGGCGTAGTTACCACCACTCTTGATCATCCCCATGTGCGCGGCACAGCGGGCACCGTTCTCTTCAAGCAACAGGCGCAGCGTGGTATCACCTCCGGCAAAGTAATCACCGACCGGGGATAGCAGAATATACTGGCAAGAGGTTACTGAAGGGGTCGCTGCTTTACCAATAGCGGGTTCAGTACCGATGTGTGTCGGACGGATATACATTGACCCTGGTGGCTCAGGTACTTCATCTTTAAAGCGGCGGACAATATCAATAATCATGTTTGCCGTTGCCGTTTTTTCAATTGCGGGCAGTGCCAGTAATTCGCTGCTCTGGGTAAAACGGTCGATATTGCGATCCATACGGAAGATATTAATCGAGCCATCCTGATGGCGGAACGCCTTGAGGCCCTCAAAACAGGTACTGGAATAGTGCAATACATGTGCTCCCGGATGCAGCTGCAGGCTATCGCTGCTGACGACTTCAGCTGGGCTCCAGCTGTTGCCATCAAACCAGGAGATTGCCATTTCCGGCATAAACACAGTTCCAAAAGCTGCCATTGGTTACCTCGAAAAGATAATAAGTTGATTGATCTGTTGCACGCAGCGTGATTCAGAGAGTTTTTCAGGCCAATGATTGTAATCAGCTACGATTAAAAAGGGAATCGGCTACCTCATAATAAATGAGGGATAAAGATAAGAAAATGTACCCTGGAAAGCATGTCGCTGTTTGCAGGTGACGCCCGGAATCCCTAAGCCAATTCCCAGATGGGTGAAGTGTGAATGATAAATGGTATACTTCGACCTTATTTAACCGCCTCTGCAACCGACAGGAATCCCCTTGAAAGTTCTGATTGTGAAAACCTCATCCATGGGGGATGTTATCCACACGCTACCGGCGCTGACCGATGCGACTAATGCTATTCCGGGAATCCGTTTTGACTGGGTTGTGGAAGAGGCGTTTGCTGAGATTCCCCGTTGGCACTTTGCGGTTGATAAGATAATACCGGTGGCGATTCGCCGCTGGCGAAAAAGTCTCTGGAAGACGTTTACCGGAGGAGAGTGGCAGCGGTATCGTGCGGCGCTGGCGGAGACCGAATATGATCTGGTGATTGATGCGCAGGGGTTGTTGAAAAGTGCGTTGTTGGTTACCCGTTATAGTCGTGGCATCCGTTGTGGCTATGATAAAACCTCTGCCCGCGAGCCGTTGGCGGCGCGTTTTTATCAGCGCAGATTTAACGTCAGCAAAGATCAGCATGCGGTAGAGCGCACTCGCCAGCTGTTTGCTCAAGCGCTGGGCTATGAGCTGGAAGGGCGCGGCGATTTCGCTATTCGCAGACATTTTATTCCTGATCAGGCCGCTAAAGCGGACTATCTGGTTTTTCTTCACAGTACTACCCGCTTCGATAAGCACTGGCCGGAAGATTACTGGCTGGAACTGATCGAAAAAGCGACTACGGCGGGATGGAAGATCAAGCTACCCTGGGGTAATTCTGATGAAAAGGCACGGGCAGAGAGGCTTGCCGGGGATAACAAGGCGGTTGAGGTTCTGCCCAGGCTAAATCTGGCTCAGGTAACCTCTGTGCTGGCAGGCGCTACCGCTTGTGTGTCGTTCACTACCGATCACGGGCCGGTCGTTAATGACCACCTAAGGAGATGGAGAGAACGGATTTCGCTTGCACTCTTTGAACTTCAGTTAGCTTTTATGTTTTACAAAACTTATTGGCTCACGGATCAAAAG
>NZ_JBNKYN010000103.1:0-13731 GCF_050300915.1 Amphritea sp. | reverse complement strand
GTCGTTAGCTCAGTTGGTAGAGCAGTTGGCTTTTAACCAATTGGTCATAGGTTCGAATCCTATACGACCCACCACTTTCTCTCAGGAGAACAGTGGAATGGGGAAAAAGAAGTTTGGTGTGGGTCGTTAGCTCAGTTGGTAGAGCAGTTGGCTTTTAACCAATTGGTCATAGGTTCGAATCCTATACGACCCACCACTTCTAAATTAAGCCGCTTAATTGCGGTTTTTTTATGTCTGTAATTTATGGCACATACAGGATGAGAACCTAAGGTTCGAGCCGAGCGCAGCGAGACAACGCCGGAGCCCGCGACGGCGGCCCGCAGGGCAAGCGCGTAGCGCGTAGTAATCCTATACGACCCACCACTTCTACTAAATAGCCACCGCAGGGTGGTTTTTTTACGTCTGTAGAAAAGTAATCGAATGCTAAACGTACAGGATGAGAACCCGTTCATTACAAAAATGAGGTTCGAGCCGAGCGTAGCGAGACAGCGCCTGGCAGGGCAAGCGCGCACTCTTAAGTCTTTTTCTAGCAACTTCAGGCGCAAAGCGCCGTTCTAGCAAGCGACGCAGTCGCGTCTAGCTACTTGCTTCTAAGTGTCTTCCCGATACTCTATCCCGGTAATCTCATACCAGGTTTCGTTGCCATCGGGGCGGAGTATGTAAAACTCATCACCCAGGTGCTTTTTCAGTAGTTGACGGGCCATGGGCGAGTCCATGCTGATATAGCCTGCAGAATCGCCAATTTCGTCAGGGCCGACGATGCGGTAGCACGCTTCTTTATCGTTCTCGTCCAGTACGGTTACCCAGGCACCAAAAAACACCGTGTTGTGGTCGTCAGGCAGGCGGTCAACAACGGTTAATACATCCAGCCGTTTAGAGAGGTAACGAACTCTGCGGTCTATTTCCCGAAGCTGTTTCTTGCCGTAGATATATTCGGCATTCTCCGAGCGATCTCCCTGAGCGGCGGCTTCTTTAACCGATTGGGTTATGGCCGGACGTTTTACTTTCCACAGATATTTTAATTCTTCATCCAGACGTTTTGCGCCTGCCGCAGTGATATAGCGTGATTGTGGCTGACCCGGTGGCCGATAGCGTCCCATCTTTGATTATTAACTCTCAGACATTATTGAAAAAGGCGGTTGAACCGACTGACAGACAATTCTACTTTAATCCGTATCGGAGAGCTCGTGAATAGAAAGTTCAGGAGTAAAGCGTTTGGGCGCTTATTCCGTCAAGGGAAGTAAAAACTACCGCCCCGGGAGGGACACTCATCTGCCGGGGCGTTCTTGCTAGCGTTTACACCGTAATCAGCCACTTGTTTAGCAGATAGCCGCCAAAGATCAGCAGCAGAAACAGTATTAATGCCAGTAACAACGGCTTAGCTCCAGCTTGTTTAATAGTTACCCAGCGGGTTTGTAAACCCAGTGCTGCCATTGCCAGCGCCAGACTGAACTGGCTGGTCAGTTTGATGATGTTAAGCAGTGGAGCAGGTATCGCTATCAGGCTGTTCACAGCGGTGGCGGCGATAAAGCCGAATACAAACCAGGGGATGATGATTTTACCGCTACCGGTCTGCTCGCTGTCTGTGCGGCGCAGACGGGAACTCAGCAGGAGGATGAAAGGGGCCAGCATCATCACCCGGATCAGCTTAACCACCACGGCGGTTTGCAGTGTGTCTGTACTGATGGATTCACCAGCTGCCACCGCCTGCGCCACTTCATGTACGGTGCTGCCGATATAGACGCCAAACGCCTGTTCGCTCATGCCGGCAAACTGGTAGACCAGCGGATAGCTGAACATCGCCAGGGTACCGAACAATACAACGGTGGCGACCGCAACGGTGACATGCTGCTGTTTCGGCTTGAGGACTGACTCTGTCGCCAGCACCGCCGCCGCACCGCAGATGGCGCTGCCAACGGAGGTGAGGATGGCAACATCGCGGTGTAGTTTGAAAACCTTAATGCCGATCCAGGTGCCTGCTGTGAAAATGGTGAAGATGGTTAATGCATCCAGCAGCAGAGCCTGCCAGCCAACCGCGAAGATCTGTTCCAGACTCAGGCCAAAACCAAACAGAATGATGCCGCTGCGTAATAACCGTTGCTGGCAAAACAGGGTGAAGCGACTGTCGCCAGAGGTGGGTGTGCGCTGATCGAAATGTCCCCAGATCATGCCCAGCAGAATAGCCAGGGGCAGAGCGCTGAGACCCATTCTGGCAATTGGCTCCAGGCTGGCGAGTCCGAGGGCCAGTGCGGCGATAATGGGAAGCAGGACAGGTCTTGGCATGGTCAGGACTCTACTTATGTGCGCTCCGATTAAGGTTGTAAAACCCCTGGTGGGTGGCGCTGTTCGTTGTTTAATGGCGGCTTGATGAATAGGGCTATCTTCCAATCTTTTATATATTAAGTAAAATGGATGTTTCTGAAACAAGATATAAGTAAAATCGAACAATGAATCTATCTCTGAGACAGTTGAGGATATTTGAAGCAACCGCTCGCCTGGGCAGACTGACGGCAGCGGCGGATGAGCAGGCATTGAGCCAGTCGGCCGCCAGTCAGGCGCTTAAGGAGCTGGAGTCGGCACTGGGTTACCGGCTGTTTAGTCGTAACAGTCGGGAGTTGGTGATAACGGATATTGGCCGGGATATTCTGCCGCGGGTGCGGGATATTCTCATCAATGTCGATAGCCTTAAAACCCCTTATAGTAGTGGTGTCAGTGGTCCGTTCCGGGTGGCTGCCAGTGTCACTATCGCCAGTTATCTGTTTCCCTGGCTGATGGCGGAGTTTGTTGAGCGCTTTCCCCAGGTTGAACCGGATCTGCAGATTGCTAACACCCGGGGTGTTATTGAGCGGCTGGAGAAAGGTCAGGCACATATCGGTCTGATCGAAGGCCCTGCATCGCACGCGCAATTGCAGATCATCCCCTGGAAAGGTGATCAGCTACAGGTGTTTTGCAACCCAGCCCATCCTCTGGCTCAGAGTGGCAGAGTCAATGTGGAACAGATGGCCGGGCAGCGCTGGATTCTGCGTGAGCAGGGGTCCGGCACCCGGGAGGTATTTGACCGGGCGCTGCAGAAAGTGGATGGGCGAGTGGTCACGGTGATGGCTCTCAATCGTCAGGAGGCGATTAAGCAGTCAGTTAAAGCGGGGCTGGGTCTTGGCTGTCTGTCGCAGTTAGCGATTGCTGAGGAGTTGCGCAGAGGCGAGCTGATGGTGCTGCAGACGCCATTAGAGCTTTCCCGGCAGTTGTCGGTGGTGGTGCAGCCGGAACTCTGTGCCAGTCAGCTGGTGCAGGCGTTTATCGACTTCCTGGCCGTGTAAAACCGGAGCGAGTAAATAATAAGTCTCAGAAAATACTCAAGAAATCCCTTTGCAGGCCGAAGCATAACTGACCCTATTTAAATCCCGGTGTTGTGGTTATCTGATGCAGATCGAGCGGCTTGAACAGTTAGAACAACGGATCGAGAACTATACCTCGTCGTTGACCCATGCGGTCAATGAGGGGCGTGGTGCGCAGTTCTCTATGTTGTTAAGTCTGATCAATGCCACTGAGTATCAGGCACAGAAAAGCAGAACCGCGAGCGACGGGTTTAGTCTGCCTGAACCCCGGTCGCTGGAATATCCCGATCTTGATTCGCTGTATACCGATGAGGTAGTTAGCCGCCTCAACAGTGCAGTGAATAAAAGCAATGTGGGTGATTTTGCATATGTGCTGAGTCATCTGTCGGTGCAGGAAAATACGCCGCTGAAAAGTGTCTCTGCGGCGGATGATTTTGCCCGTATCGGTCTGGCCTCTGCAGGCCGGTTAATGCTGAATGAGATAGACCGCTCGGGTCAGCAATTCAGCGCCCAGGCTTAAGCGGATGACGTTATCGGGCCGGTTGTTTTTCAACAGACGGCCGTTAAACGCTTAATTAAAATGCCAGGGAGGTAAATATCTACGTTCGCCAGTGAATCTTTTCCACCGTCTCCTGCTCGATCCGCCACCACTCATCGGGATCATCCCCGGATGTCCAGCCACTGGCGATACAGCGTATCTCGGTGTCCAGTTCCTGTGCGGCCTGTTGAGCGCAATCAAGATCTTTGATCCAGGGGGTCTGGTCGGAGTTAAACCAGATGCTGGTCCAGGCTTTGCCCGAGACCTTCTCATGGATCATCACCGGGATCTCGCAGCCATTAATGACCGCCAGAAAATGATGCACCTGGCCCTGTTCAAAATCCCGTTGGAGCGAATCACAGAGGCTCTCCAGCCAGCGGCTAATCCGGTCCAGTGAGCGGTCTTTAATGTAGATCTCAATATCGGGGTGACGTTGCTCTTCGGTCATGGCGGTGCTCTTCAGTCATGGCGTTGGTCGGGGTCAGGATCAGACTTTATATCGGTTAACAGGAACCGGAAAATTCGCAGAATGCTCAGGCAAATATAGCCGAATGCCGCCACGATTGCGCCGCAAATTGCAATAATAAGGCCGATCAGAGCGATAATCTCTCGCGTAAGGCTTTCCTGCAGCAGAAATTGCGCGACAACCAGTATGATAAAGCCGAGCATAAAGATGCCGATGCCGCTTAGCAGAATAGTCAGATTCTGCTTTACCTTGTCAGCGCGGCGGATAAGACGTAAGCGCAGACGTTGTCTGGCATTGCGACTAAGCATGTTTCAGCGTCGCTTGAAACGGGCCAGACAGACATCGAGGGTCAGCTCCAGCTGATGCAGTTCTGCCAGGCGTTCACGGGAGGTCTGATTGATCCGCCAGCCGTGGGGTGTCATCGCCAGTAACTGGCTGATCTGGGTCTGGTCGGGGAGGGTGAAACGGTATCTGACCTGTTCGGTGTCCAGATGCTCAAATTGTTCTCCCAGAACTGTCGCCGGGTTGAAGCCGGAGTGGCGCACCTCTGCGTAGATCAGTTCGCGCAGTTCAAGCAGATGGCCTTCCCCCGGATAGGCGATCAGCAGCTCTGCGTCTGGTTTCAGCGTGCGGCAGAACTCGTCTGGCATCAGTCGGCTGAACAGCACTGTGATCAGATCCAGTGAGGCGTCAGCAACCGGCATACGTGCGCCGGACGCCACCATCCAGGTGATGGTTTTACTCTGACTGCAGGCGGATTTTACCGCATGCTTGGAGATATCCAGTCCGGCCAGCTGATAATCAGTGGCGCTCTTTTCCAGCTGTTGCTGCATACGGCAGGTGTAATAACCTTCGCCACAGCCCATATCGAGGATGCGGGGGGCTGAATGCTCAGCGGCCAGCGCTGCCAGCCGGGTGGCGATGCGGTCTGCCAGCGGCTGATAGTGACCCAACGAAAGAAAATTACGTCGTGCCAGCACCATCTCCGCATTGTCGCCGGGGTCTTTCGAGCGCTTTTGATTGGCCAGTAGCAGGTTCCAGTAACCCTGTTTTGCGGCATCGAAACTATGGCGTTCCGGGCATTCCAGATGTTTGCTATCTCCCTGCAAGGGTTGCAGGCAGACCGGACAGTTCAGTGCAAAGGGCATCCCGGTTACCGTACCAGCAATCTGGCCATGATGTTTTCATAGAGTGATGAGAGAGTGTCCAGATCATCGGCTTTGACCCGTTCATTCACTTTATGGATGGTGGCGTTAATTGGCCCCAGTTCGACCACCTGTGCGCCAGTTGGTGCGATAAAACGGCCATCGGAAGTACCGCCGGAGGTGGACAGCTCGGTATCCAGACCGGTGACCGATTTAATCGAATCAACGCAGGCATCTACCAGGTCACCATGATCAGTAATAAACGGGTTGCCGCTAAGGGTCCAGTTGATGTCAAAGTTCAGGCCGTAGCGGTTAAGGATAGCGTAGGTTCGCTCTTTGATCTCATCGGCAGTAACCTCGGTAGAAAAACGCAGGTTAAACTGCACATCGATATGCCCCGGTACCACGTTGGTCGCCCCGGTACCGGCGTGAATATTGGAGATCTGCAGGCTGGTCGGCGGAAAGAACTCGTTGCCCTCATCCCAGAGTTCAGACGCCAGATCGTGCAGCGCGGGCGCTGCCATATGAATCGGATTTTCAACCAGATGGGGATAGGCGACATGACCCTGGACCCCACGGATGGTCAGATCACCACTGATTGAACCCCGGCGACCGTTTTTGATAACATCACCGACCTTAACGGTGCTGGAAGGTTCGCCAACGATGCACCAGGTAATCTTTTCGTTGCGGGCTTCGAGGTGGTCAATCACCCGGGTGGTGCCATTGACGAACGGCCCCTCCTCGTCACTGGTGATCAGCAGGGCGATTGAGCCATCATGATCAGGGTGGTGCTCAATAAAGCGCTCCAGGGCGGTGATAAAGGCTGCCAGGCTGCCTTTCATATCGGCAGCACCACGGCCACAGAGAAATCCATCCTCAATCACCGGCTCAAAGGGTGGGTGGTCCCAGTTAGCTTCCGGCCCGGTGGGCACGACATCGGTGTGTCCGGCAAAACAGAACAGCGGACCTTGCGTTCCCCGGCGCGCCCAGAAGTTGCTGACCTCTTCAAACTGCAGGCGTTCAATGTGAAAGCCTAACGCTTCCAGACGTTCGATCATCAGTTCCTGGCAGCCATCATCTTCCGGAGTGACTGAGCGCCGGGAGATCATCTGTTTGGCCAGTTCGAGAGTGGCAGAGAGTTGGGACATTGGCTTTACCTTAGCGCCGGGTGGCAGTTGGAGAGGAGGATAATGGGGTGCTGCGATCGGCAGCACCCAGAGATTAAAGCAGTAACAACAGGCTTAGTTGTGTGCGTGTAGCTCTGCGTTAAGCTCAATCGCCGACTTGTTGGTCTTCACTTCGATGCGACCGGTCTGTGAATTACGGCGGAACAGCAGGTCAGGTTTGCCCGCCAGTTCAGCGGCTTTTACCGTGCTGACTTCGTTGTTCTGGTCATCCAGTACCGTGACTTTAGAGCTGGCAGTAATGTACAGACCCGCTTCAATGGTGCAGCGGTCGCCCAGTGGCAGACCCAGACCCGCATTGGCTCCCAGCAGGCAGTTTTCGCCCACTGAGATAACGACGTTGTTGCCACCGGACAGAGTTCCCATGGTGGAGCAACCGCCGCCCAGATCGGAGCCGTTACCAACCACAACACCCGCAGAGATACGACCCTCGACCATGCTTACGCCCAGTGTGCCGGCGTTAAAGTTGATAAAGCCTTCATGCATCACTGTGGTGCCTTCGCCAACATGTGCGCCCAGACGGACACGGGAAGTCGCGGCAATACGGGTGCCGGCAGGAACAACGTAGTTCGCCATTTTCGGGAATTTATCCACCGAATGCACATCAATGATACGGCCCTGCGCGCGGGCGGCCAGCTGACGCTTTGGCAGGTCGGCCAGAGAGATAGCGCCTTCATTGGTCCAGGCTACATTAGGCAGCTTGCCGAACATGCCGTTCAGGTTCAGGCCGTGGGGCTTAACCAGGCGGTGCGACAGCAGGCTTAGCTTCAGGTAAACCTCTGCGGTTGAGACCGGGTCGCTATCGGTTTCCAGAATGGTCAGAATCATTGGCTGATGAGTACCTTTGCAGATCTCGACGATCTCGGCCTGGTCTTCGGCATCAATTGCCAGAAACGCCGCTTCCAGATCGCGCAGTTGTTCCGCTGTCAGCTCAATTGCCTGGTTGCCACCGGTGTAGCCTGCTTTCTCAACAGCGGTATTGATCAGTGCCTCGGAAGGGTTAAGCAGGGGGCTGTTAAAATATACTTCCAGTAACTCACCGTCTGAAGACTTAGTGCCGATGCCCAGACCGAATGCAAATGTACTCATTGTTTGTAACTCCATAGAACTGGTTAAAATTTATGTCAACAGAGCGCTGTAATCGCTCTCTTTGAAGCCCACCTGAACGTGGTTGTTATGGCTCAGCACCGGACGCTTGATCAGCGTCGGTGTTGCCAGCATCTCGCGCACCGCAGAGGCTTCATCAATACTATTCTTTATCTCGTCACTCAGAGCGCGCCAGCTGGTACTGCGTTTGTTTAACAAAGCTTCCCAGCCCAGTGCTGCGACCCATTCACGCAGTTGCGCTTCGCTCAGTCCGTCTTTACGGAAATCATGAAAACGGAACTCGACACCGTTGGTTGTCAGCCAGCGCTGCGCTTTTTTCACCGTATCGCAGTTTGAAATACCATATAGCGTTGTCATTCTCTGCTCCTTCAGGCGTTCAGTGACTCAACGTAGCGGCGAATTCGCTGCGCGCCTTCGACGCATTCTTCCAGTGTCGCCACCAACGCCATGCGCACAAAGCCTGCGCCCGGCAGATCGCCATTCTGGTCCTCCCTGGACACGTAGCTGCCCGGCAGAACGGTCAGGTTTTGCTGAGCAAACAGTCCCTGAGTGAACTGGTCATCAGGAATCGGCGTGGCGGCCCAGAGATAGAAACCGGCATCGGGCATCCTGACATCCATCACCGGCTCAAGAATATCGAGCACTGCGGCAAATTTTTCCCGATATTTATCGCGGTTATCCAGTACATGGGCCTCATCGTTCCAGGCGGCGATACTCGCCAGCTGAACCGGAATTGACATGGCGCTGCCATGATAGGTGCGATAGCTGGTGAATGGACCAATAAGAGCAGCATCACCGGCAACAAATCCCGATCTCAGGCCCGGCAGGTTAGAGCGTTTTGACAGGCTGTGGAAAACGATACAGTTTTTGTAGTCATGACGACCCAGTTGCGCACAGACTTCCAGTAGTCCCACCGGTGGTTTCGCTTCATCAAAGTAGATCTCTGAGTAGCACTCATCGGAGGCGATAATAAAGTCATACTGGTCGGACAACGCGATCAGTTTAGTCAGCGTTTCGGCGTCTGTAACTGCCCCGGTGGGGTTACTTGGGGAGCAGAGGAACAGCAACTGGCAGCGCTGCCAGACGGTCTCGGGCACCGCATCAAAATCAGGCACAAAATTGTTATCGGCGGTGCAGCTCAGATAATAGGGTTCTGCACCGGACAGATAGGCTGCGCCCTCATAAATCTGGTAAAACGGGTTGGGCGATAACAGCAGCGGTGTTGCCTCGGTGGCCGGCGCTCTGTCGATAGCGCACTGGGTAAATGCAAAGATCGCTTCCCGGGTACCCAGTACCGGTAATACATGATCGGCTCCGGTGAGGCTGCCCGGCTGTAATTTAAATCGACGGGTTGCCCAGTCAGCGATGGTCTGACGCAGCTCAAGGGTACCGGCGGTGGTTGGATAGTTGGCCAGTTTGTCCAGATTCTGGCTCAGTTCATCGATCACAAAAGCGGGAGACGGGTGCTTTGGTTCGCCGATAGACAGCGCGATATGTTCAAGCTCGGTTGGTGGGGTTACCCCGGCTTTCAGCTTAGCCAGTTTTTCAAATGGGTATGGCTGAAGCTTCTGCAGATCTGAGTTCATTGAAATGCCTTGTAATTGCCGCTGACAAAAGAGCAGAAATTATACCGGATGGAACGCGGCAGGCCAATGAAAGCAACCATCTATTGAAGTTTATCTGCGATGGCCGATTACATAAGTGACATCTGGCGATTTACGACATAATCTAACTCAGTAACAGAGTAGTAGCGGGGAGTTGGTAAGCGTGCTTACAGAGAGTCGATTCCACCCTAGGGTAGAAACAGATTTTGAGGTTAAAGTGGGCATACCGGGGGATATTACCGGTGCCCGGGTTATCAATATCAGTGTCGACGGTCTCGCTATTTGCGGGGATCGGGCTCTGGAGCGGGTGTTAAAAACCGTTAATGGCAACGCCAAAGGCGTGAATGACCATGTTGTCAGCTTTAGTATGCCCGAGGGTGAGTTGAGTGAAGTCTGTCGCCTGGTTCATGTGCGGCGGCTGTCTCAGAATCGGTTTGAGTTTGGCATGAAGTTTGTTGCTCTGCACCCTCAGGATATGCAGATCATCTCAACCTATATCGAACGCCATTTAGTCTGAACTGGCAGCACTGCCCGGCGAACCGGGCGGTTCAGGGTTGCACAGGCGTCTTAGTGCGGTTGAGGAGCGAGTGAAACAGGGCTTTGCCATTCTCCAGCATCACCAGCAATGCTGGTACAACCAACAGAATCAGCATCGTGCCGAACGCCAGACCAAACACCAGTGAGGTCGCCATCGGAATCAGGAACTGTGCCTGTAGCGAGGTTTCGAACAGAATCGGCGTCAGACCGGCAATAGTGGTCAGTGAGGTCAGCAGTACCGCTCGCAGACGCCGACAGGCTGCTTCGACGATTGCGTCGTGAACACTCATTCCCTCTTTACGCAGCTTCTGATAGAAGGTAATCAGAACGATGGAATCGTTGATGACGATGCCCGAGAGACCAAAACAGCCAAAGAGCGACAGAATTGTCAGATTCTGTCCCGTCAGCAGGTGTCCGGCAATTGCGCCAGTCAGCCCCAGAGGGATCGCCAGCATCACCGCCAGCGGCCAGCTGTAGGATGAGAACACCCAGCTAAGAATAATAAAGATCAGCAACAGGGCAATTAACAGCCCCATCTTCATATCCGCGAGGGTCTCCCGCTGGTTTTTGTTTCGCCCTTCAAAACTCGCCTGAACGCCGTACTCTGAGGTGATCTGCTGTAGTTTTCCAGCGTTCAGGTCGGCGATTATCTCGTTAGCATTGGCGATTGCTTCATCGAGATCGGTGGTGATCTTAATCGCCAGCTGGCCATCGACCCGTTGTAAGCGGTCCAGCCCCTGTTTATCCGAAAATGTCACCACATTCGCCAGCGGAGCGCTGCCGCCATTGGGTAGCAGAATTGGCAGATTCTCCAGAGCGCTGAAACGGTCCCGCTCACTGTCCGGCAGCACCACTCGGACCTCAACCTCATCTTCACCTTTGTTGAAGATCTGCACCCGCTGACCATCAAAGGAGGCTCTCAGCTGCCGACCGACCGAGTTAAGGGTCAGGCCGGCGGTTTTGCCTGCGGGAGTCAGTTCGTAGATCAGCTGAGATTTACCATAGGGCAGATCATCATCAACGTTGCTGACACCGTTGTACTGACTAAGCACATCCTGCACCGCCAGTGAGGCTGATTTCAGCTTATCGACATCGGAACCGACCAGTTTCACTTCGAGTGATTTGCCGGGAGGGCCGGAACGGTTCAGATCAATTGTGAATTTTTCAATGCCCGCAGGCAGGATAATCTTACTGCGCCATTTTTTAATGATCTCGCCGTTGGTGATAGTGCGACTGTCGATGGGGGTTAGCTGTACATACAAAGCCCCGAACTCATCGCCCTGGCTGGAACCCTGGCTGGTGCGACTACTATTGGTTTTACGATGAATTTGCAGCGCCATTTTCACCAGATTGCCGCCCAGTTCCGCTTCGGTTTGGCGCAATGTCTGATCCAGCTGTTGCAGGAACTTATCCACCTGATCTGGGCTACTGCCGGAGGTAAACTGGATGTTGGCATTCAGGGTTTCCATCTCCACCGCGGGGAAGAAGGTGAATTTGATCTGACCACTGCTTACCAGGCCGACGGCAATAATAAATGCAGCAAAGGCGGTCGTGACGGTTATCCAGCGAAACTTAATCGCATTTTCCACCCAGCCACGGAACCGGCCGTTCTTGAAATTATTGAACAGGCTATCCAGTTTAATCCGGGTTTTTGACGGATGCAGGTCGGCGGCTTTATGCAGACTATGATGCAGATGACCGGGGAGAATCAGGAAACACTCCACCAACGAGGCTATGATGACGCAGATCACCACGGTGGGGATATCGATCAGAATATTGCCGATAATGCCGCCAATCAGCAGTAACGGCAGAAACGCCGCAATGGTGGTGAGGGAGGAGGCCATCACCGGTGCCAGCATCCGCTGTGCACCACCGATAGCCGCTTTCAGGCCGGGTTCGCCCATCTGCAGATGGGTGAGGGTGTCCTCGCCGACGACGATGGCGTCATCGACAATAATACCCAGCGCCATAATCATGCCGAACAGACTGATCATATTGATGCTGCCGCCAATGCCATACAGCACTGCCAGCGTGGCCATAAAGGACACGGGAATCCCAACGGTCACCCAGAAGGCGACCCGGGCATTGAGGAACAGGAACAGGGTGGCGATCACCAGAATCAGTCCGCCCACACCATTCTTAATGAGCAGATTAATCCGCTCCTGGATCGCCTCGTAGCCCTCATCAAAGGCGATCAGTTGAATATCCGGTGGCAGGGTCGGTTGCCGTTCGCTGAGCCAGTTGCGCATTATTTTTGCGGCTTTGAGGGTGTCTTCGTGCTCTGTACGGCGAAGCAGTAACTGGATTGCCGGTTGTCCCCGATAGGAGATATAGGTTTGATTGTCCTGATTACGCCAGTCAATGGTGGCAACATCGCCGAGGCGCAACAAACGGCCATCTTTGGCGGTAATCAACGGCAACTGACTAAAGCCTTCCACATCCCGTTGCTGGCTGAGGCTGCGAATCTGCCGTGAACCATCCCCCTGGGCAGCGGTGCCCGCTGGCAGGTCAACGCTGCGCTGATTGATAATCTGGGCGACATCACTAAGGCTCAGGCCGAGTTCATGCAAACGGCTGGAGGGGATCTGAATAGCGATCTCCTCCTCCGGCATGCCGACAAAGTCTATTTTACGGATGCCGCGTTGTAGCAGCTCGCGCTCATACTGGCGCGCCAGAACCCGCAGCTCCTGTGTGGTGGCTTTGTCACTGGTAATCAGTATTCTGGCGATATCATCGTAGCGGATCACCCGCTGTACAATCGGCTTTTCCGCATCCGCTGGCAGGTTGGTGATGCCATCGACTTTCTGTTTTACTTCGTCGAGGATGTAAGCAACATCACTGTTCTCCTCCAGTTCGAGGCGGATCGAAGCAGACCCCTGGGTAGCGGTTGAGTAGAGTGCATCGATACCGTTGACGGACTTCAGTTCCCGCTCTATGGGCAGAATGATCGAGCTTTCCACATCTTCCGCTGCCGCACCACTCCAGGGTACCGCGATAGTGATAATATCCAGTTCAAAGGTGGGAAAAAATTGGGTGTTAAGTTTTTTCAATCCCCAGATGCCCGCCAGTATCATCAGCATCATCAGCAGGTTGGCGGCCACCCGGTGCTCGGTAAACAGGGTGATCAGGTTTTTCAGCGGCCCTTGAGTGGTCGACATAACTTACTTCGCCCCGCTCGGAGCCGAAGCTGGTTTTACGTCAGGTTTGGAACCCGCCTTGGCATCAGTCTTTTTGCCTGCGATCTCAACCAGCAATCCGGTCATGGCATTCGGCAGCTGGGTCGCCAGTATCTGCTCGCCGGGCTGGAGGGTCGCACTGCGCACCAGTACTTTCGATTCGCCCTGAGAGTCGCGGATGTCGCCAACCCGCTCGATGGTGGCCCCTTGCAGACGGTTATCTTTGACGGTGTAGATGCGGTCGGTGCCGAAGATCGCCTGTGGCGGCAGGGCCAGCAGATTGTCCTGCTCCGGCATGGTCAGTTCCAGTGACAGTGAGCGACCCGGTTCGCCGCGATAGTTATCGGAGTTGATGCGAAATAGTGCGTCGACACCGGCACTGCCGTTATCGACAGCGGCAGCAAAGCGTTCAAGGGTCAGGGCAAGCGGCTGACCATCCAGTGTTGCTGTGGCGACAATGGTTTCACCGCGCTGCAGTTGCTGCTGCAGTTGCGGCAGGTAGCGGTTGGGGATCTGTGAACGTACCTCAAGGGTGCTGGTGTCATACAGCGTTAGTAGTGTATCACCGCTGCGCACCCGCTCACCGGCGGCTACCCCAATGTCTGCGATACGGCCGGTAAAGGGCGCGGTTATCTGGCT
>NZ_JBNKYN010000102.1:0-13984 GCF_050300915.1 Amphritea sp. | reverse complement strand
ATATCGCTTTGTCTACCGGCATCGTGACTGCGGTAGTGTTCATTCTGATTGCCGCTGGGGCTGCTTTCTCATGGGTTATTTCGTATGCCCAAATTCCTCAGGAGCTTATCAGTCACCTGTCTCTGGATGAGGCAAGCCCTGCCATGCTGCTGATCACCATCGCGATCATTTTCTTTGTAGGGTGCATGTTCGTCGATCCGATCGTGGTCATGCTGATTCTTATCCCAATTCTGATGCCATTGGTTAAATCAAGTGGTCTGGATCCGGTTTTGGTTGGCATCATGATAACCCTGCAGGTTGCAATAGGCTCTGCAACGCCCCCTTTTGGTTGCGACATCTTCACTGCAATCGCAATTTATCGGCGCCCATATATAGAGGTTATTAAAGGAACCCCGCCCTTTGTTTTCATGCTGCTTGTTGCCTCGATTGTGCTGGTGATCTTTCCAGAAGTCTCTCTCTTCCTGCGTGATTTAAGTATTTCTGAGTAAGGAAACCCACAATGAATCGTACAACGGTTAAAAAAATGCGTACTTTCCTGGTTGCACTGGATGGTTCGCGCCAGTCAGAGAAGGTTCTGAATGCAGTGGTTCAACTAGCAACTGAGCCGGACTCAAGAATTATAGTCCTTAGCGTATACCGGCACTGCTCTAATGTAGATAGTGCGATTATCCCTTCGACAAACTCTCAGCAGAAAAGACAGGAGCCATACGACATCACCATGCGGCAACAGGCTCATGATACGGTTCGATCGGCAATAGATTATTTAAACGACGCGGGTATACAGCAGGTAAGCGGACTTGTTAAACGAGGCGGGGTTACCCGTACTATTCTGGCCACCGCGAAAAAAAATGAGGTTGATGCAATTGTGATTGGTAGTCGTGGAATGGGAGAGATAGAGGGTCTGTTACTTGGCAGCGTCTCTCACAAAGTAAATTCACTGGCGAAATGTACCTGTATTACTATTCGATAAGTGGGGAGAGATCATAGAAATGACTGTTACTAACATTCAGGAAATCGAATTCGCGCATGCAAAAAGTGAGTATTACCCAGATTGCAAAATAGGTCTTATCGCACTCAGAACAGATCATTTGGTTGAGGATGCGATGCGATCATTACTCTGCGATTCTGGTGTTTCAATTATCACTAACCGAATCACCTTCAATGACCCTATAAACAAGGAAAACCTTCAAGCGATGGAGCTGGACCTGGAACGTGCCGTTACCGATATGCTGCCAGGTAAACAAATCGATGTTGTTGCTTTTGGCTGCTCGTCCGGTACTGTCGCCATTGGCGAAAAGACGCTAACGGAAAAGATCCGGAAGATCAAACCGACAGCCAGAGTAACCAATCCTGTCACTGCTGCAACCTCAGCGTTTTCCGCGCTGGGAGTAAAAAAGTTAACCATAATTACTCCTTACATTTCAGAAGTAAATAAAGCGGTTGCTCAGTTCTTTACTGATAAAGGTCTGGATATCCTGAATATTACAGGCTTCAACGTCATGGCCGATGCTGACATCACTCGGATAGATCCGGCAGCGATAAAGAAAGCGGCACTCGAGTATGTTCATCCAGATACTGAAGCACTGTTCCTTTCCTGTACGGCACTACGCTCGATCGAGGTGATTGAAGAGCTTGAAGAAAAACTGGGCATTCCTGTTATCACAAGTAACCAGGCCATGGCGTGGCATGCGCTGCAACTGCTGGGCAAACACCACGCCATCAGAGCAGGTGGACGTCTTTTTTCTTTAGACGTGAATGTCAGTTAAGGTAATGCCCCCATCATCATTGCCAACAGACGAAAAAAAGCCCGGCGAATCTGGCCGGGCTATTTCATTATCGGTTATTTCATTACTTGCCTAAAAGGCCTTGTCACCAATTCAGCCGATTATCGTCAGACTCTCGTCCATCGCGTTGATAAAGAAATCAACTTCCTCTTTACCCCAGACCAGTGAAGGGCGAATTTTGAGGGTGCCCGGGAGTGATTTGCCGATCATGACCCGACGTTTGATCATCTCGTTAATCAACTGCTCAGTCTCTTCTGCCGCCGGAATGCGCTGCTCACGGCAGGTCACCAGCTCCAGACCGACCAACATACCGCGACCACGGACATCGCCGATAAGTGGGTGCTTGTCAGCCAACTGGCGGAGCCCTGCACGTAGCTGATCCCCAATGTCGTTGGATTTCTGCACCAGCTTTTCACGTTCGATAACATCCAGCACGGCCATCCCTGCTGCACAGGCAACGGTATTGCCACCGAAGGTACTGAACAGCAATGGGTGAGTACCACCAATAAACTGTTTCATCATCTCACTGGAGAGAATCACCACGCCCAACGGGTGGCCATTAGCAACCGGTTTTCCCATGGTAATGAAGTCCACCTTTTCCGGGTTGAGCCCGGCGCCGATGAATCCCCAGAATGTGCCCAGCCGTCCGAGACCTGCCTGCACCTCATCGGCGACCACATAGCCACCGGCAGCGTGGGTTTTATCAGCAATCCGGTTAAAGTAGCTATCGGGCGGTGTAATCACGCCGTGGGCGCACATTGCAGTATCGACCATCAGCACGGCGGGCTTGAAGCCACGCTGGTCCAGCGCCTCTATGGCCCGGTCCGCATCAGCTGAGTAAAGGGCTGCAGCCTCAGGGTGGTCAGCGTATGGGCCGTTATACATATCCGGCTCGATCAGGCGCTCGATCTGTTGCGGATGCAGAGCGTCGGGCAGGTGCTGCCAGGATTCCGGCGAATATTTTGTCGTCAGTTCAGTACAGCCGTGATAGGCGTTATCGAGCACTAATCCACCCTTGTGACCGCTGAGTGACTGTGCGATCTGTACGGCAAGGTCGTTGGCTTCACTGCCGGAATTCACAAAAATACAGGTGTTCAGATGGTCGGGCAGATCTTTGGTCAGTCGTGCCGCATAGTCGGCGACAATATCACACATATAGCGTGTATTGGTGTTCAACGCCTCCGCCTGACGGGCGATCGCTTTGGTGATATGGGGATGACAATGGCCCATCTGTGGGACGTTATTGTAAGCATCCAAGTAAGCGGTGCCATCCGCGCTGTACATCCAGCCGCCCTGAGCCCGGGTGATGTTCAGCGGCTGATCATAAAAGTGCCAGATTTTGCCCAGATGCTGCTCGCGGTGTTGAATCAACGCTTCCTGATTGTTCGAAAACGGCTGCCCATTATTGTCGATCGGGCTGTAAACCGGGAAACGCAGTGCTTCACGTAACCGGCGAGTAACGGTTTCCTGGCCCATGTCGACCAGTTTTAACAGCATCTTGGTATAGAAACGATCTTCCAGATGTGTACCTGCCTCCGGATCGTTGAGTTTCCGGTAGTTGACGATGATTGATGCCATCGCCAGTCGCAGACACATCACATCAAACAGCAGATCAACCTCCTGCCCGATGAGTGGATAGGCGCTGTCGTACCCCTGGGCAACCTGCAGTAAGGGGCGGACAGGGTCTTGCTCATCGTCCGCATAGGTCTCCGCGATGGTGACGATCTCTGCCAGAATGCTGTTAAAGGCGACGTCCCCAAAATCCAGAATCGCAGCGATCTGGGTTGGGTCGTCATGACTCACCATAACATTGGCGTCGTTGGCGTCCTGATGGACCAGTTGGCAGCGGGTTCTCTTCAGCGCCGGCAGCGTATGCTGTTCAGCTTTATCAAGGATTGCAGTCAGCAGATCGAGCAACTCCCCCTCTGGCAGACCAGGAAGCATGTCACGTAATTGCAGACAATGCCCAAGATCCCACAAGTGCTGGTTACTGCCCGCATAGGGGTGGTAAAAGCTTTGCAGCGCCGCGTTCATCCGGCCCATTGTCGCACCGATGTTGTAGTAATACTCATCGCAATAGGCTTCCGGTGTATCTTCCACAACACGCCCATCCATAAACGCCATCAGGCGGATCATATGGCGCTCGCCGCTCAGATCAGAGGTGATCCACTCATATGCTTTGTTCTGGCGGGTAGGTATAACCGGAGGAACGACCAGTGCAGGGTCTTGCTCAAGGATATGCTCGACCGCCTTAATCTGCAGGTCAACGATGCCTTCAGGCTCCTGAGCATTGGCAATTTTGATAACCCCCTGCGGCCCCTCTTCATTACGAACCAACCAGGCCAGATCCCGTTCGCTGTTCAGCGCCGTGAAGTGCCCTTCCAGACCATACAGATCCCGTACCAGAGATTGAATCTGGGACAGTTCAAACTGAGGCGGATTGCGGTTAGCCAGAGATGAATGTTTCGTCATGTTATTTTCCTTTCAAGAAGAGGTAGTAGCTGTTTGCCTGGGCCGTCTCAGGCCATTGAGACTATTCTGAGATGAGAAAGAAAGGAAGAACATAACCTTTGTGACGTAATTTGCAGAGGGCGAATGTGGAAAAATACCCTGCAAAGGGTATACCTCTTTGGCTCAGAGAGAGACAGACTTTCAGTAGTGTATGGAAGGTTGTGTTTCGCGGTGAGCAGAGAGCCCGGCCGCTAGCCTGACAACCCCCTTTGTTTGGTTTCCACAAAAACAATACGAGATCCGTTATGAATGCGACGATTGAAGCGATGCTGGAAAAATACAATGTAACGCCACAGACCCGTGCCTTTATTGCAGCAGGCCACCAGAAGATGTTTATTGACGGTCAGTTCGTCGATAGCGAGGATGACACTACGCTGAATGTTGAGGACCCTTCCAGTGGTGCACACTTGCTGACAGTACCCAGAGCGACCCTGGGCGATCTGGACCGGGCCGTCGCCGCCGCTAATCGTGCATTCCGTAGCGGCCCATGGGCGGAGATGAAACCGAATGAACGTCAGGCGCTGTTGTTCCGCATGGCTGATGCGATGGAGGCTCATGCGCAAACGCTGGCAGAGCTGGAAGCGATTGACGCAGGCAAAGCGATCAGTGGTTGTAAAGAAGTGGATATCGCCGGGTCGATAGACTTTCTGCGTTACATGGCCGGATGGGCGACTAAGATCGAAGGCCATACCCGTAATGTTTCCTGTCCGGGTGAAGCGTTTGGTTTTACCCTGAAAGAACCGATTGGCGTTGTCGGTGCCATTGTTCCATGGAACTGGCCGCTGAATATGGCGATCTGGAAAATGTGTGCCCCGCTGACGGTAGGTTGCACTATCGTACTAAAACCCGCAGAGATCACACCGATGAGCATTATCTATCTGATGAAAATCTGGCAGGAAGCCGGATTACCGGATGGTGTGATTAATATCGTTATCGGCACGGGTGTCGGCATTGGCAGCCCACTGGCCAGTCATCCGGGGATCAATAAAGTCTCCTTCACCGGCTCAACGCCAGTGGGTAAACTGGTAGGTAAAGCGGCTTTGGAAAATATGAACCCAGCAACACTGGAGCTGGGAGGTAAATCTGCAATGATCGCCTTTGATGATGCCAAACTGGAGGATATCGTCACCGGGACACTGCAATCGGTCTTCTTCAACTCGGGTCAGACCTGTTCCGCAGGATCACGGCTTTACGTTCAGCGCGGTCTGTATGACCAGGCCGTTGCGGCGGTGGCAAAAGCGGCCAACGGGATGGTGATTGGCGACCCACTTGATACCAGCATTACCCAGGGGCCGCAGATTAGCCGTGGCCAATTGGTTAAGATACTTAACTATATCGAATCGGGTAAAGCCGAAGGCGCCCGACTCGTGTGTGGCGGTGAGCAGGCAGACCGCCCGGGCTACTACATGCAAGCGACCGTCTTTGCCGATTGTAATAACTCGATGAAAATCGTCCGCGAAGAGATTTTTGGCCCGGTGCTGGCAGTCATTCCTTTTGATACAGAAGAGGAAGCCGTACGCTTAGCCAACGATTCTGATTATGGTCTGACGGCTTCGGTCTTTACTCAGGATGTCAGCCGGGCACATCGGATTGTCAGGAAAATGGAGGCCGGTACGGTCTTTGTTAACACCCATGATGCGATGGATTCTTCTCTGCCATTTGGTGGTTACAAGCAGTCGGGTATCGGCCGTGATCTGGGACCAGAACAACTGGAACACTTCCTACAGGTAAAAACGGTGATCATGCAGTTATAATTCGTTATTCGTTGCTGGGGAAGCTTGTATGTCCTGCAACGAATAGTTGCAGGCACATACAAATGAGGTACTGATGAGCAGAACAATACACCCGACAGCCCTGGCGATGATCGCCCGTTTGTCCAAACGCTTGACCCAGCTCGTGCCACAGATCGGTAGTGATGATTTCCCTCACTTGCTGATCGAGGTGATCAAGCAATTTGTGCCTGCCGATGAGATAACACTGATTCTATTCGAGGATAAGCCGGAATTTCTGGTATCGGAAAAGACCGAGAAGATAGGTAATCAGTCAATTGATATGTATCTTGCGGGTGCCTACTTACTGGACCCATTTTACCGCGCGAGTGTCGAACTGAAACAAAGCCAGTTCTTCACCTATGGTGAACTGGTCCCCGACGGGTTTCGTCAAAGCGAGTTTTACAAACAGTATCTGGTTAAAATCGGCCTCGAAGATGAGTGTGGATACCTGATTATCTTCCCAGGGGGGCAGTTTCTGCACCTGAGTATTGGGCACGGCGTCAGCAGTACAGCCCGCTTAAGCCGCTCAGAACGGCAACTGCTTGAAACACTCACGCCCCTTATCGATATGCTGTGCCAGCAACACTGGGGTGACCAGCTGTCGAAACCGCTCAATCGTCAGTTAGATCAGGCGCTGGCTAATTTCGGCTCTTCAAAACTCACGGAGCGGGAGTGTGCCGTTATCCGTTTGGTATTACAGGGATACTCCCCTGCCTCCATTGCCGACAAGTTGTTTATCTCACCGGGAACGGTGCGGGTTCACTTGCGCAACAGCTACCGAAAGCTTGATATTGGCTCTCAGGTTGACCTGCATAATCTGTTCATGGGGGCGTTGATGCGGTTTGAACAATATGAGGGCGGCGATCCATTAGAGGGCTTTTTCTGATAGCCGCCGCCTATCTGTACCACGCCACCAAACAGAGCCACACAGCCGCCGACGGGCGCCCCCGCCTCTCTCAGTTGCCGGTCATACCACAGCAACCGCTTATCCAGGTCTGTCAGTCATCCAGACCCAGCGCATCAGTTTTATCTTGGTTAAGGTTAACGCAGACAAGCGCTCAGGCAGAGCGTACAGAAGCCAGGTAAACACTACACAATATCGCCACAGCCCCGGTGAATTGCAGCAGAGTCATCGCTTCATCAAGCCACAGATATGCGAACAATGCCCCAAATACCGGCTCACTTCCCATCAGCAATGACACTTTCGTTGGCGAAATTTTACGCACAGCATAGTTTTGTACAAAGAAAGCAAACAGTGTACAGCATGCCACCAGATAAAGAGTCATCCACCAGAAAGAGAGGTCTGCAGGTATATCTGACAGGTTAAATTCTGTCTGCATAATCAGCAGTACAAATGCCCCCAGGCCGACAATCATTGACTGAATCGCCGTCAGACTCAGGGTCGTAATCTGCTTACCGAGCGTCAGCTGTTTCGTCATGGTCACCATCAGGGCTCGCAGCAACGCCGCTGCCAGAATCAGCCAGTCCCCGTGATTCAGGGTCAGGGTAAGCTGACCACTATAGGTGAGTAGATAAACCCCCGTCACACTGAAAACAGAGAGCAGCAGATAGTAGCTGTCCAGCGGCTTTCGATTAACCACGACCTCCATAAACGCGGTGAGAATAACCGACAAACTAATTAAGAAAGCAGCATTGGTCGCCGTCGTTTCAGAGATACCGACGATCTCACAACAAAAGATGGCAAACAGAATACCCCCTGACGGAATGGCAACGTGCCAGTCAGCGTTGCGGTTAGCACGAAAATCCCTCACCAGAGGCACAATTAACAGAGCAAAGGTCAGCAGAAAGCGGATTGCCATAAACATAAAGACACTGGAAAACAGCAGTGCACTTTTAGTGACCCCATAGCTGGAGCCCCAGAAAATGGCTACCAATAACAACAGCATCTCGGTGAGCGGCAAGCGCAGCTTTCCTCTGCACCAGGCAGCTGATCGGCAAGCTAAAGTCATCATTCGCCAGCCCTTTCAGTGAAAGCGATAACCACGACATCCCGGACACCGCCTGTCTCTGTGTTCATTCCACCGATTACCCCCAGGTGTACAAAATCGCTGAGGCTGGCTATAGCGCGAAAAGCTGAGGCGTTCTGCATGATGTTTTCCTTAAAAATATGGCCCGATAAAATGCAAATAACGGCGCATTACGTTGACACCAGGCATGATAGCTACTTATATTTCTGGAACAATAGAGCTGAAAAGCAAAGGATAATTGCGCTGTGAACAACAATGAACTGATTCCTCTACTCACAGAAATGGCTGTTTTTGTTGCCGTAGCAGAGGAGCAAAACTTTACTAAAGCAGCGAAAAAACTGGCCATGGCGACCTCTTCCGTCAGCCGCTCAGTTAACAGACTGGAACAAAGTCTGAACATAAAACTGCTCGAACGAACCACCCGACAAGTTCGCCTGAGCGTCGCAGGAGAAGAGGTTTATCAACAATGTAAACACATGCTGGAATCGGCCAAAGCGGCCATTCAGGCCGCACAAAGCACACAGGATGTCACCACCGGCACCCTGTCGGTCGCGGCCCCCAAAGCCTTCGCAAAGCAGATTTTGTCCCCGCTGGTATTCGATTTTTGCCAGCGGTATCCCGGAATCAGGGTAAATCTGAACGCAACAGACCGGTTTATTCATCCGGTCAGTGAAGATGTCGATGTGATTTTCCGACTGACTCACCAGCCATTAGAAGGACTCATAGCGAAAACCTTAACCCATTCAGCATTAGTCATGTGCGCCAGCCCTGCCTATCTGGAAGGTGCGGGAATCCCCACCCACCCGCATGAGTTAATTCATCATCAGTGCATTACATTAGGCGAAGAAGCCGCTGACGATCACTGGACGCTCAGCAAAGCTCAGCAGAAAATCACCATCAAAATCCATCAGAGGTTTGCTTCCAATCACAGCGAAATTCGAAAAGACGCAGCGCTTCGTAATATGGGCATCACCATTTTTCCAGACTTTGCCGCGCAACAGGAGATACAATCAGGCGCATTAATTCAGGTTTTACCCGACTGGCATATCTCAGGAAACTATCAGGGCCAGGTGATTCTGCAGTATGCTCAATCCCGCTTCATCCCAAATCAGATTCGGGCTTTTGTCGATTATATGGTCACTGCGTTTGGCGACCTTTACCCTGAGAGAGGAAACAAATAGCGATTCTGAACAGTCAGGTTTTCTGCCAGGTCAGGATAGAGCAACAAGTTAAAACAGAACTTTTAAGCAGAAGCTTAAAAACAGAAAAGGCCGCTCTGATGAGCAGCCTTTTTATGCCTTTCAAACATTGCTTTGCTGGATAAACAGCAGCGATAACAACCCTTTCAGGGTCTGCAACACCTCTGGGCTAACCATGGCTAATCGTCTTAGTTACGCATCAGCGCTTCAATAGATGTCGGCTGTCCATTAAGAGTAATAGCGCCGTCCTGAAGCACCAGTTTTGCGGTTAATCCAGAGTCATCCGCTACAAATTTATTGCTCATCGCTGCCATCATCGCGACTTCTGGCGAAAGCTCAGACACGCTATTGGGGATAGCCACCAGGATATCCATATCAACCATCTGCAACAGTTTCAACCCGGCTAATGCGCCACCGGTCTCCAGTTCAGAGATAAATTCTTCGGTGAGATCTTTGGTTAACACGGTGTTAACGTGTGATTTCAGTGCGCCCTCATTGACGTTAGAATCCACCCAGAGTTTGATCGCCAGGTCTTTTTTCAACAGAGCTAACACCTGCGCTTTGAGATACTCTTCATCCATGGCCGGATCAACCGAGCCTGATGCTGACACCTGCTCTGCCAGCTTCGAAGAGTAATCAGAGAGTTCTGCCAACGGGGCAAACGGCGTGTCTGCAAAGCTAAGGCCGATGCTCACATCTTTTACCAATACATCAGTGTTGCTCCGTCGGTTCAATGCCGCTGGCAGGGTAAGTTCACCCATATTAAGGCTGCCAGAGCCACTGTACATGCCATTCTCAACCTGACCACTGGACACCACAGAAACATCGTTAACAACAACGGGAGCACCCAGCATTGGCGCTATCACCGTTATATCATTGACCTTAACCACGCTATCACCGAGGAAATACTTCCTCTCCAGCATACCGCCATCCATCGCCAGGGTAGACTCGCTGATACGCACCTCACCACCCGCAGCATCCACCACGGTCACAGGTGAAAACGTGCCTTCAACCTTAAGCTCGGAGATGGATGCATTCGCCGATGAACTTATACGGCCACCGTCCGAGGTGATCCGGACATTCGTCGGTGTGATTATCTCAAATGGATTAATGGTCATCTGCGAAGTTTCATCACCGGTCAGGCCGATGCTACCTGTAACCGTCAGCGGTTCTTTCCCTTTAAAAACAGCCCGGATCTGCTCATCCTGAAGCCCCATATTTTTCAGGGTGCATGAATAGTCGAAACTGAGCATTTGGTGCACACCGTCACAGCCGATCACTACCTCACCGATTGGCAGGTCCTGTTCCAGCTCGGGATTGGTCACCCACTTATATTCCGCATAGGTTGCCTTATACCCCCGCTCATATTTCACAATCTCCAGCTTTCCGTAGGGAGATCGTGAATTCAGATCAACCAGAGACTGTCTGGTTTGTGACTCTGCCAGATAGCCAGATGCATACGGCAATCCACCGGCTACCGCAGCAACGGCAACCAGACCAATAATAATAGGTTTCTTCATTTTTCATCCCGGTTATAAATAAGCTTTCGTAAACATCCATATAAACAAGCAGTGTAAGACCGACAGTGTTGTATGAAATGGGTAAACATTATCTCGTCTGGAGCAGCTTAACGACTATCCAGCTTGTACTCTGAAACACAGTGCCGGTGCGCAGAAGCACACAAACAGAGCATCTGAGTAAAAAACTGGCTAACTGACTGAGTTAAAAACACTTTGAAAAAGTCCTTTTCATGTGGCTCCCTGTATAGCGCCGGTGCCCAGCGCGGGAGTATTTTACGGGTAAAACACTGCAAATAGAAACCGGATTGACAATAAACTATTTCTGAATGCGAATGGGGTGATGTTTATGTCCAGGGAGAGGTTTTTAACGTTGCGCCCTCAATGCTCAATATCCAACATAAGAGCGTTTTACCACAGAGAACACAGAGAACACAGAGAACACAGAGAGTACAGAGAAGGTAATGGGCGAGTGAAGCATCAAGACAGGCAGCTAAAGGGTTTTGACCCTTCAACGACGTAGCCATAAGGAGGAAAAAGCACTTATAGTTTTTACACTGGCCCCAAATGCTTTATAGTTCTACTAAATACGATCCACAGACTTAGTTCTTGACATCATATATACTAATAAGGAAATATGTGTGCGTAAACAAAGGGATGAGAGGTACAGTTTAACTTTCTACTGTCTATCTGCGGTAGTAACCTCCATGCTTCTTTTGTCCGGCTACTGTGTAAATGGTGGACGGCTGCTCCAAGGTATAAGAGAAAACACCTCTCATCTCGTTGTTTGCACCTAAGTTACTATGACAACAATAGCATTTTCTGACATCCTCACTCCCCCTGCCGAAAGAATATCTAAAAAATTTGGTTTAACCTACTCTCAATTGTCTTCATTAATATATCCAGACACCTCTAAAAGCTATAGAAACTTTACAATTAAGAAAAAAAACGGCTCTGATCGAGTAATTTCAGCCCCCAAAAAAGAGTTAAAACGAGTACAAAAAGTATTAGCAGATGAACTCACCTTAATATATAAACCAAAACTTGCCTGCCACGGCTTTATGAAAAACCGGAGTATAGTTACAAATGCCCAACGGCATATCAAGAAAAGGTTTGTCTTCAATATTGATTTGAATGATTTTTTTGGAACGATACATTTTGGCAGAGTAAAGAATATTTTTTTAAAGAAACCATTCAACTACTCCCATATAGAAGCTACGATTCTTGCACAAATTTGCTGTCATGAAGGAAAGCTTCCACAAGGTGCGCCGACCTCTCCAATAATATCAAATATGATATGTTGGAAAATGGATGCTCAACTACAAAGCCTTGCGTCTAAAAATAACTGCCATTATACAAGGTATGCAGATGACATTACTTTTTCGTTCAGTTGCAATAAAAGCCATCTTCCCAAGTCTATCATATCTTTCGATTCAACTGGTGTTTCAGTTGTTGGCGATGCTCTAAGTAGGATTATTAGTGAGAATGGCTTTATTATTAATTACGAAAAGGTTCGTTTAAAACCAAGAAGTCAGCGACAAGAGGTTACAGGAATAACTGTTAATGAGTTTCCTAATGTAAAAAGATCATATATTCGCCAAACACAATCAATGATATATTCTTTAGAAAAATTCGGCGCAGTAGCATCCGAGCATCACTATATCGAAATATATCTTAAAAAAGAACTTCTTGAAAGACAGTTAATTTCAACCGCTAAAAATGATGGAGAGTTTTTCATTGATGTAGTAAAAGGCAGGGTAAACTACATACAAATGGTTCGTGGCGCAAGCGATGATGTTTATCGGAAATTAGCTTACAGATTAACAAAGGCCTTAGGGGTACCAAATGAAGATTTTAATAAAAGTGCGGAAGAAATCATTTCAAAGTCAGTTTTTATTATTGAAGAGCATATCGCTCAGAGACAGGGCTCAGCTTTTTTACTAAGTGGTGTCGGATTGGTTACGAATGAGCATGTAATTGCTGCCTCAGCAACACATGATGATGCTATTTTTTGCAAGTTTTTTTTAGAATCCGAAGTAACGAATAAATTAACTGCAAGTTTTGTCTACTCAAGTAAAAAAAGAGACCTTGCTGTTTTCCATCCTGGAAATGATTTTTCTAAAGTCCCTTCTTTAAAGATGGGGGATGATTCTAAATTACGAATAGGAGATAGTATCCTTGTCGTGGGATATCCTTCGTACAATGATGGCGAAACCGCATATATAAATAAAGGGAAAATTGTTCAACTTGCAACAAGGTTTGAACAGAAGTTTTGGCTAATTGACATCCCTGTTATTCACGGAAATAGTGGAGGGCCTGTATTAAATGAAAAGCTAGAAGTAATTGGTGTGGCGTCTTTAGGAACAGACCAAAACAATCAGTCTTCAAAATTCCACGGTTTCATTCCAATTTCTACACTTAAACAAGAAATATCTTCATTCTCGTACAAGCTAAAGATGAATTATTCTCGGATACTTAGAACAATTGAGGATGAATCCATACCTATAGCAGGAACAAACGTATTCGTTATAAATAACAATCGCTTTTGCACTACGTGCTTTACGAATAAAAAGTTAGCAATTGAGTTGCCTCCATCTATTAATGGAATGTTTTTTAACTGTAAAATATGCGCAAGAATATACGCTAGGGACTAAAGGGGTCAAAGCCTGTGGTATCCCACGATTTTCAATAAATAACAAATAGTTAGTTTAAGAAGGGAACGTTCATAGCCCTTGGTGATCAATTATTTCGCCAAAAACAAATTACCGCCAGAGCTATGAACGCGACCACTATATTGAACAAAATCATCCCTTTTGTCCGCCCTAATATACATAAAACTCGACGAGATACCACAGGGTCAAAGCCCTTTAACTATATCAGCCCCCCACCGACTGGCGAGGTTCTACTCTTCTGGGCAACTATCCCGACTTAGAAATATCATCATATATTTGTATCAGTAAATAACACGATACTGTAATTATTTACAGTCTGTATAAAACGTTAGTTTTAAGCTTAGTTTTTCAGGCATGAGACACTTCTTTCATCGCTAAATCTGCAATGAAAGCCGAGCGATTTTTACCATGACCTCGTTGCACTTCTTCGTCAATTTTACGTATAAGAATAGAGGGTAATGTAATTGTTACTTTTTCTGTTTTGCCAAGAAATGGAGTTATATCAACTTCAACAAGCGCCCATACCCCATCAGAATAAGCT
>NZ_JBNKYN010000101.1:0-14109 GCF_050300915.1 Amphritea sp. | reverse complement strand
AGCTATCAAGATTAATAAAGCGGCGTCTCAACCCCCAGCATCGTTAGCACGCCAAAGACAATTAGCCAAAGAATCGCTGCTCG
The DNA here is from genome assembly GCF_050300915.1 of Amphritea sp. Classification (GTDB taxonomy): domain Bacteria; phylum Pseudomonadota; class Gammaproteobacteria; order Pseudomonadales; family Balneatricaceae; genus Amphritea. The sequence goes on along the minus strand of NZ_JBNKYN010000101.1, from coordinate 14,026 downwards.
ACGGATCAATCGGTTGAGACTGATAATCTCCTCCGCACCATGATGACGGAACTCGTCAGTACTACAATCCCCGCCCGAGTGATATTGCTTATAACTCTCCTCCCCAATTGCGGCGAGGGCGATCCGGAAGAGCCAGTCGCTGATATCTGAATCTTTAATTTGAGCATCATTCAACTGACTGTAGGCACTGACACCATTGCCGACGACGAAAAAACTAAACCCCAGCAACCGGGCGGGCACCCAGAGAACCCATTTCGCAACACTTAGCAATTTTTTTGTGCGCCTATGCTGAAGTTGCCAAACTGCCCACAAAGCGAGAAATAAGCCAGGTATCCCCAACAGGACAAACCAGAACAATACAGCAAAAAAACCGCTGAGCGAGAGATAGAGATATTGCTGACAAATGGCATAGTGTGCCGACTGGCAATCGGTGACATTATCGGTGCGGCTAAGACCAAGCAAGCCGGCCAACCGTAACCAGGATGCCTGGAAATCCCCCCGGCACCAGTCGTTATAATACTTCCCGGTAAGGTCATCACTGGGGGACCAGTTTTCCAGGTAGAGGTAAAGAGCCACCAGTTCAATCGCCAGAATAATGATGCCAAATTCCCAACGGAAAAACTGCAACAGCAGGATTTCGAGAACCACCATATAGAGGATCAGCATCATCCAGTGCAGTGAACTCTGGGGAATAGCAGCCTGAGCCAGCCGGACCAATCGCTGAGGGCGTCGCTTAAAACGGCCCAACATCATTAACAGCATCACTGCCAGAAACTTCATCCTTGCATCTCCTGCGTCAAAAGGCGATAAAAATAGTCCCGGTTAAATGCCGGACCGGGGTCTGTTTTACGTTGCGGCGCAATATCAGAATGGCCAGTGATCTGCTCTGTCCTCATCTGAGGATAGTGACCAATCAATGCAGCCGCCACCCTCGCCAGTTGCAGATACTGTTGTTCGGTATATGGCGTGGTATCAGTACCTTCCAGTTCAATACCGATTGAGAAGTCATTACAGTTATCGATACCACAATAGACTGATTGTCCTGCGTGCCAGGCGCGCTGATCAAAGGCGACAAACTGCACTATATGGCCGCTACGCTCAATTAACAGATGTGCCGACACCTGTAATTCTGCAATCGTTGCAAAATAGGGATGAGCATTGATATCCAGTCGATTAAGAAAAAAGTCTTTGATATAGCCACCACCAAACCTGGCCGGTGGCAGACTTATATTGTGTATCACCAACAGGCTCGGCTCACACGCCTGAGGTCGCTGATTAAAATTCGGCGATGGGCAGTGCTCTGCACCACAAAGCCAGCCCTCATCTATCCCGAAGATCTCGTTAAGTTGCGTCATTTTTCCTCTAACAGTGACTACTTTACCCAGCGGCTTTCCGTTAAAATACCGGGCTTGGTGTGGCCATTAAAACAGTCCTTGATAGTACCACGCCATTCATTGCAGACAAGCTATCAGCACATTCACCACAAATGATAGCGAAAGACTTTTACACGGAGCCCCTATGGCCAACACCCAACTGCTCAGAGATATCCCCGCTACCGTCCGAACCGCCCTGGCGGAAGATATCGGTGACGGTGATATCACCGCCCGACTGATTCCGGCAGAACAACAGGCCAAGGCCCGGGTAATCAGCCGTGAAGATGCGGTTATCTGCGGTGTTGAATGGGTCAATGAGGTATTCCGTCAGGTGGATGATAACGTCCGGGTCAACTGGCTGGTCAGCGATGGTGACAATGTTGCCGCCAATCAGGCTCTGTTTGAATTAGAGGGGCCCGCCCGTTCACTGCTCACAGGCGAGCGCAGCGCGCTTAACTTTTTGCAAACGCTGTCGGCCACCGCCACGATAAGCGCCTACTATGCGTCGCTGGTTGAAGGCACCGGAGTGAAGCTGCTGGATACCCGTAAAACAATTCCTGGGCTACGCAATGCACAGAAATACGCAGTCACCTGCGGCGGCTGTTATAACCACCGAATCGGCCTCTATGATGCATTTCTGATCAAGGAAAACCATATAATGGCCTGTGGATCAATTGCAAACGCGATCACCACCGCCAAGCGCAACGAGCCGGGCAAACCGGTAGAAGTGGAAGTGGAATCCTTTGAAGAGCTGCAACAGGCGCTGGATGCCAACGCCGACATCGTCATGCTGGATAACTTCGATCATGCAGGCCTGCGCCTGGCGGTGCAGAAGAACAAAGAACACCCGACACCAGCTAAACTGGAAGCCTCCGGTGGTATTGATGAAAGCACCCTGAGAAGCATTGCCGAAACCGGTGTGGACTACATCTCTATAGGCCTGCTGACCAAAGATTGTAAAGCGGTTGATCTGTCAATGCGGTTTATCTGAGCACTGCAACAGATCATTATCAGAGAAAGAAATAATCCGCCTGTCTGTGCGGATTTTTTATGTTCAGAACGGTCTATTGATTCCAATATAGAAAGAATAACAATAAAACTCTCGTACTCACTTTGAGTAACAACCCTGCAAACTATCTGTTGATTTACTCAAAAAAGCCTGAATTTGAATAATTACCCGGCTTTTAATGACGGAGCTTTTGCTCTCGGTGCTTTTAATTACAGAGCTTTGAATTGCCGTGCTTTCAATTATGGTGCTTTGCGCCGGCAATCCGCTGCGCCAATCAGTTCCCACTCATCACTTTTCTGAATCTGCAGGATATCGTACACCTCAACTACGGTTTTATTAACGTTATGCTTCCAGAGAATCTGACAGATCTCTTTGGCACTGTCATTGCGCTTTTCACCCCCTTCACGGGGCAGCATACCGATCGCCAGAATACCGCCATCTGACCACCATACCGGGGTCGCAGGGTATTTATCCGGCTGAGCCGCCAGATCCGCTTCAACCACAGCTCGCTTTTCAATAGGCAACGGCTGTTCATAGAGATAGTAGGTGACTGCTGCGGTGATAGCGATCAGGATAAGGAAGATTGTTTTCTTGTTCATAATTGAATAACAAAAAGGGAGCTCGAAGCTCCCTTAATAAGTTTCAGCCTATATTAAGGAGAAAAAGTACCAGTTGGAGCTGTAGAGTAATCAGTACTACAAGATCCTGGCAAATACTTCAGCATAGTAGCGCTAGAACCACCACAACGCCACTGGAATACAGTTGATCCAAGAGATGCTGCAGTTAATACAGCTGTAGAAGTAGCCATTGGCTCAAGATATACAAAACCACCGGTTACTAGATTAGTTGATACCCTAACTGCACCGTTAGCTGTGGTAGAAATACTATCGACATACTGTGTGGTTGCTGTACTAGATTCACATCCCCAGTTACCTGCTGCAGGCGCAGTCAAAGAGGTTTGATACTTCTCAGTAATTGTAGTTCGACAAGAACTTGCCGCCAAGGTCACCTCTGCCATTTTTGCTTTCATTGTGTAGTCTTGATAAGCAGGCAGCGCGATCGCGGCCAGAATACCGATAATCGCCACAACGATCATCAATTCGATCAGGGTAAAACCCTGCTGTTTTTTAATAGTGTTTTTCATTAGTTATCTCTCCAGCGAGTAAAGTATTCATCATCAATCCCTGCTCCGAACGACTCTTTCCCTTGCCTTAGGGCCCATCTTCCATGCTCCATACGAGCCAGATACAGATAGTAACCTATTTTTTATGGCAGTCCAGTGACCTGAAGCAAGCGTCTGTTGATTCTCAAACCGACCGATAGATGTTACTTTACAAATAGATAATAATACAAGGCAGTTTAGGTTAAAGGTAAGATCTTATTCTTTACAACTTTTCACTAGACTCCTGAGTAAAAGAGCCGCCTGTACTAAGAAGAGATGAAGGATAACAGCTTTAGCTATACAAATTCAGGCCGCCAACTTAAGCTATCATTTCTGTCGCCGATATCAACAGATAAAAATGGATTCTCTGAATAATGAGCGTACAACCCTTTCAGCCGCTAAGTGGTCTGGCACGACGACTGGTTAATGACGGTGTGTTTTCATCCGATGTTGCCATGGACGCCCTGAAAACAGCCCGCAAGGACAATAAGCCCTTTATCGCACATATTATTGAAAACCGCCTGGTGAGTGCCTATCGGGCGGCCGCAGCCGCGGCCGACGAGTTCGGCATGCCCCTGTTTGATCTCGATGTCATCGATATTGAAGCACTGCCTCAGGGCCTGGTAGATGAGAAGCTGATCACCAAGCACCATGCCCTGCCGCTGATCAAGCGGGAGAACCGCCTCTATGTGGCGATTTCTGACCCTACCAATATTCAGGCACTGGATGAGTTTAAGTTTCATACCGGAACCACCACAGAAGGGGTGATCGTTGAAGAAGACAAGCTCTCCCATCTGATCGACACCTTCCTTGATGAACAGAACTCCGCCCTTGATGGTCTTGAAGATGCCGACCTGGACAACCTTGAGATCGATGAAGGCATCAACGAGCAACAGGAAGACAATGGCGAGGAGGCAGCAAACGATGCGCCCATTGTACGCTTCGTCAACAAGATACTATTGGATGCGATCAAAAATGGCGCTTCAGATATCCATTTTGAGCCGTATGAAAAATCCTACCGTATTCGCTGTCGTATCGACGGGATATTGCAGGAAGTTGCCAAACCCCCTTCTAACCTTGCCTCCAGGCTCTGTGCCCGCCTGAAAGTAATGTCGCAAATGGATATCTCTGAACGGCGAATACCCCAGGATGGTCGGATCAAGATGAAGATCTCAAAGAACCGCGCCATCGACTTCCGGGTTAACACCCTGCCCACTCTCTGGGGGGAGAAAGTAGTACTGCGTATTCTTGACCCGACCAGTGCGCAGATGGGGATCGAAGCACTGGGGTATGACGAAGATCAGAAAGAGCTGTTTATGCAAACACTGCATAAACCTCAGGGGATGATTCTGGTGACCGGTCCTACCGGTAGTGGTAAAACCGTTTCGCTCTATACCGGTCTGAATATTCTTAACACTGTTGAACGTAATATCTCCACCGCAGAAGATCCGGTAGAGATCAACCTGGAGGGAATTAACCAGGTCCATGTAAACAATAAAGTGGGACTCACTTTCGCTGAGGCGCTGCGTTCGTTCCTGCGTCAGGACCCTGATGTGGTGATGGTGGGTGAGATCCGTGACCTGGAAACCGCCGAGATCGCTATCAAAGCAGCCCAGACCGGCCATATGGTGCTGTCTACCCTGCATACCAACAGTGCCGCCGAAACACTCACCCGACTACGCAATATGGGAGTTCCGGCCTTTAATATTGCCACCTCTGTGTCTATGATTATTGCCCAGCGGCTGGGAAGAAGACTGTGCAGCGCATGTAAAAAACCTGCCACCATTCCTGAAGCTACACTACTGGAAGAGGGCTTTACCCCAGCACAGATTAGCGCCGGGTTAAATCTGTTTGAGCATAACCCTGAAGGATGCAATAAATGCAATAAGGGTTATAAAGGTCGGGTCGGTGTCTATGAAACCATGGCGATGACCCCGGAAATAGCACAGGTGATCATGGACAATGGATCATCCCTGGATATTCTGGCAACCGCAAAGCAGCAGGGGTTCCGCTCTCTCAGACAGTCAGGCCTGCGTAAAGTAATCCAGGGCGTTACCAGCCTGGAAGAGATGAACCGGGTTATAAAATTGTAAACCGCGGCTTGTCAGACTGATTATTAAAAGATTCTAAACCTGTAATACGGAAACAACCGGATGGCTAAGAAAGCAGCAAACAAAACGCCCCTCACCTTTAACTGGGAAGGTAAAGATAAGAGCGGTAATGCCAGCAAAGGGGCGATTAACGCTGAAAATCTCGCCGAAGCCAAAGCGATGCTGCGCAAGCAGGGGATTATGCCCAAAAAGGTTCGTAAACAGAGCTACAGCATGTTTAGCAACCATAATAAGCCAATCAAACCACTGGATATTGCCCTGTTTACCCGCCAGACAGCCACCATGCTAAAATCAGGGGTGCCGCTGCTACAGGGCTTTGATATTGTTGCTAACGGTATCGAAAAGCAGAAGATGAAACAGGTCATATACGATCTGAAAAACGATGTCAGTGGCGGTACCAACTTTGCCAAAGCCCTGGAGCGCCATCCTAAGTATTTTGATAATTTGTACTGCAACCTGGTCCATGCAGGTGAAAGCTCCGGCTCACTGGAAACCATGTTGGACCGGATCGCTACCTATAAAGAAAAAATGGAGACCCTTAAAAAGAAGATCAAGAAAGCCCTTACCTATCCTATTGCGGTAATTGTCATCGGTCTGGTAGTGTCCGCCATTCTTTTGATCAAGGTAGTCCCCCAGTTTGAAAGTGTATTCTCCAGCTTCGGCGCCGATCTGCCCGCCTTCACCCTGTTTGTTGTTGGCCTGTCGAAAATAGCACAGGACTGGTGGTTTATAGCATTGATTGCGATTGTGGTCGCTGGTTTTGCCTTTACTAAGGCCCATGAAAAATCACAGAATTTCAGGGAATGGCTCGATCGTACCGTGCTGAAACTTCCTATTATCGGACAGGTTCTACATAATTCCGCTATTGCCCGATTTGCCCGAACCCTGGCCACCACCTTTGCCGCTGGTGTCCCTCTGGTCGATGCTCTGGACTCTGCAGCGGGCGCTTCCGGTAATGTGGTCTACGAAAAGGCGATTATGCAGATCAAGAACGGCGTTTCTACCGGGCAATCACTGCAAAACGCCGTCATCATGACTGGACTGTTTCCGGCGATGGCTACTCAGATGATCGCCATCGGTGAAGAGGCGGGCTCCCTTGAGATGATGCTCGATAAAGTTGCCAGCTACTATGAGGAGGAGGTGGATAACGCCGTTGACAATCTCTCAACCCTGATCGAGCCGATGATCATGGCGATTCTGGGTATTCTGGTGGGTGGTCTGGTTATCGCCATGTACCTGCCGATCTTCCAGCTGGGGAATGTAGTCTGATGCACAAAGCTGTAAGCACTGACTGAGAAAACCTAGATACTATGATGTTCGAATTGATTGAAGCCAATATCTGGTTATCGCTCTCACTGACCTTTGTTTTCGCACTGATGGTAGGCAGTTTTCTCAATGTGGTTATTCACAGGCTACCGCTGATGATGGAGCGGGAATGGCAGTTGATGGCAGCTGAAGCGGCTGAAGTAAGAGTTCCGGAGGCACAGGAAACACCCGCAGAGCCTTCCACCCCCTTCAACCTTGCCCAACCCGCCTCAACCTGCCCCAACTGTGGCCACCTGATCCGCTGGTATGAAAATATTCCGCTCATCAGCTATTGTCTGATTCTGGGCGGAAAGTGCAGCAGCTGTAAAACCAGCATCTCGTTGCGCTATCCGCTGATTGAGCTGATTACTGCAGTGATATCAGGTTTTATCGTCTGGCAGTTCGGTTTTAACCCGATCGCTTTTGGCATTGTTTTCTTTAGCTGGTGCCTGATCACACTCACCGCTATCGATATCGATCATCAGCTGTTGCCGGATAAAATCACCCTGCCGCTGCTCTGGATCGGCCTGATACTGAATAGTTTCGGCTATTTCACTACCCTTCCCTCCGCTCTATGGGGAGCAGTTTTTGGCTACCTCTCGCTCTGGTCTGTATTCTGGCTGTTTAAACTAGTCACCGGCAAAGAGGGGATGGGCTATGGTGACTTTAAACTACTGGCCGCCTTGGGAGCATGGACGGGAGCGGATATGCTGCCTCTGATTATTCTGACCTCATCGCTGATTGGCGCAATAGTCGGTGGTTTGATGATTATATTTAATCGGCACGAGTCACAAACGCCAATCCCATTCGGCCCCTATCTGGCAGGTGCAGGCTGGGTCGCCCTGTTGTGGGGTGATGATCTTACCGGCTGGTATCTGCAGTTACTCAACATCTGATAAACGGCCAGTTTCATAAGCGATTAAAATGAGATAATTTTATGTTTGTAGTAGGACTGACTGGCGGCATTGGCAGTGGCAAATCAGCCGTATCCAAACTCTTTGAGCAAATGGCGATAACCGTGATTGATGCAGATCAGGTTGCCCGTGAGGTGGTTGAGCCAGGGGAACCGGCGCTGGATAAAATTACCCTAAGGTTTGGCAGTGAGATTTTACTCGCCGATGGCCAGTTGGATCGTAAAGCTTTGCGGAAAATCGTTTTTGAAACACCTGCCCAACGGGACTGGCTGGAGCAGCTGCTTCACCCGCTGATCAGAGACCGTATTCTGCTGAAACTGGATCAGTCAGACTCAGAATATGCTATTCTGGCCTCTCCACTGCTACTGGAAACAGATCAGCACCTGCTGGTTAACCATATTGTGGTGGTTGATGTAGATGAAGCAACGCAGATCAGTCGCACCGTAGCACGAGACAGTACCGATACCGAACAGGTCAAAGCGATTATTGCAGCACAGATAAGCCGTGATCAACGCATCATTAAAGCAGATGATCTGATCGATAACAGTGGTTCAGTAGACGCACTCACACCGCTGGTAGAACAGTTACATAAGAAGTTCCTGGATAAAGCAAAACAGGAACGGGAGTCCGATCTTGGCTAACAATCCTCAGAAGAAAAAGCCCCTGGTTGCATGCCCCACCTGCGGTAAAGAGCAGGAATGGAGCAGCGATAACCTGTTCAGACCATTTTGCAGTGAGCGCTGCAAGATGATTGATCTGGGTGCCTGGGCATCCGAAGAGTATCAGATCCCTGCGGAGCCCAGCATGGATGACTACAGCAGTAGCTTTGAGGACAGTGAAAGCGCAGATTACCTGGACCGGCCGCTACACTGATTACATGAGCGCTGCGGGGGCCCGGAGGTTAATTGTTTTATTTATGAGCGGTTTCACCACAGAGTTCACCGGGAAAAGCCGCTTGATTACCCTTTCTGGTAAAATTGTTTCATCGACCCGACAAGGGGCTCTTAACAGGGAAAATATCTTCGCAGAAGAAACATTAGGATGCCCTTTGGTCGTGCCGCTAAAGATTTATTCAGCCGCATACTAAAAGGCCTGTTACGAAGGCATCGAGAATTTCTGATAACAGCTCTTCTCCGCGCCCTCTATGTCCTCTGCGGTAAAATGCCTCTTTAAGGCCCACTACCCAGAAGACCACTCAAAGCAGTACCCGCTCTGGTGACACTTCCAGGGTGAATAAGCTCAACAAAAACAGCTTATCGCCGCTATCCCCTGTCCACCTGCCAAGATTGCTCGTTCAAGATCATCCATTAAAACTCCGCCCAGCGCATAAACAGGCAGAGAGGATTCATTCGCCAAACGTTCATACTCATCCCAGCCCATCGGGACAACCTCGGGATGACTTGAAGTTTTTTGCACCGGCGAGAGGGTAATATAATCCACGCCAACCTGCTCGGCATGGCGAATCTGTTCTACATTGTGACAGGAAGCACCCAGCCAGTGCCCCCTGAACTGTTCGCGACTGTCCAGTTGCATCAGCCTGTCTGAACTCAAGTGAAGACCTGACACTGCAGCGCGATTGGCAGCCTCAATCGCACCATTCCATAGTATCAACAACTCAGGAAAGGTCTCAGACAATTGCTGATAGAGGCTTAACTGCTCAATCTCACTCAGATGCTTAGCCCGCAACATCAGCGCCTGAGCGCCCTGTTGAAGCGCTTTAGTGATAAATCCGCTGTACTGCTCAGGCTGTAACCGGGGAGTGATCGCTAACGCATTCGGTAACAACAGTGCGCTGACAATCGGTTTGTTCGCTGCCGGAAACTGATAAGCGCTCAGTTCGTTAAGCTTAACCCAGTTAAGCGGCTGCCCTTCCCGCCCATACGCCTCGCCACTGAAGCGGTTTACCCGAAACACATCCAGCAATACCGATTTATCGGGATAATGATAGGGAACCTGGATAAGTGGTGAAGTGGCAGACTGGTCAATGGTAATCCCCAGCTCCTCCAGAAGTTCTCTGGCTAGCGCGCTACGTACATCTTCGCCAGGTTCAACCTTGCCACCGGGAAACTCCCACAAGCCACCCTGATGCTGCGCTTTATCGCGCAGCGCCAGAAGCAACTCACCGGATTCATTGAAGATAGCCGCTGCCGCGACATGGATTAGTCTGGACAAAACCTATTCCCAGCCAACACTATCGGTTGGCTATAATCTGATCAGGAACGATAGTCAGCATTGATCGCAACATAATCCTTACTAAGATCAGTGGTCCAGACCGTTTCCTGCTTATCGCCACGATTAAGGATAATACGGATGGTAATCTCCTCACGACTCATCACTGCCTGACCTGCCGCTTCAGTATAACTGGCAGCACGGCCACCGTTTTCAACGATGCAGGCCTCGCCCAGCCAGATCTGCAGCGTATCAACATCCAGATTATCGATACCCGCATAACCGACAGCAGCCAGTATCCGGCCCCAGTTAGGGTCACTGGCAAACAGCGCGGTTTTAACCAGTGGCGAATGAGCGACTGCGTAGGCCGTTTTCAGTGCTTCTGCAGAACTGGCGGCCTGTTCAACACTGATAGTAACGAACTTGGTAGCACCTTCACCATCACGGATGATCGCCTGAGCCAACTCAAGCAATGTTTTATCCACAGCTTCACTGAACTGAGCCAGAAGCTCGGCATTGTCCTCAGTAACCTCAACACCACTGGCGCCGGTCGCCACCAGAATGCAGGAATCATTGGTAGAGGTATCACCATCAATAGTAATCCGGTTGAATGACTGGTCTGCCGCACGGCTTAACAGCGATTGCAGCAGCACAGGCTCAACCTTAGCATCCGTTGCAATATAGGCCAGCATGGTTGCCATATTGGGCTTAATCATACCCGCGCCTTTAGAGATACCGGTGAGGGTAATAACCTGCCCCTGATACTCCAGCTGCATCGAATAGGCTTTTGGCCGGGTATCGGTGGTCATAATACCGCTCGCCGCTTCCAGCCAGCCATTATCCGCAAGAGCATCAAAAGCCGCGGGAACTGCAGCGATAATGCGCTCTTTAGGCAGTTTTTCACCGATAACACCGGTCGAGAATGGCAAAATCTGAGCAACCGTTACACCAGCCTGATCAGCTACCGCCTGACAGACATCCAGCGCGTCCTGATAACCCTCTTTACCGGTGCCGGCATTGGCATTACCGGTATTGATGATCAGATAGGATGGCATCCCCTGTTGCAGGTGCGTTTTACAAATTCTGACAGGAGCAGCGCAAAACTGATTCAGGGTGAAAACGCCTGCGGCGCTGGCACCTGCGGCCAGCTCCATGAGAACCAGGTCTTTCCGGCCAGGCTTTTTAACGCCGGCAGAAGTGGTGCCTATTCGAAAACCTGCAACCGGGTGCAGCGTTGGAAGCGTGCCGGGACCTACCGCCATTACAGACTCCTTAATCTTATCTTCAATCGATAGAAAAAAAGAAAGCAGCTTCGCTGCTTTCTCTGTGTTAATCAATAGCCAAATCAGGGTAAAACAATAAAAATTTCACCTTAGAAAAGGCATGCTTTCAGTATTCCGCTGCTGACTTCAGCTCAGCTTACCGTGACACTGCTTATACTTTTTACCAGAACCGCAGGGGCAGGGATCATTACGGCCCACTTTCTTTCCTTCCCGCACAAAAGGTTCCACGCCAGCAACCTCGTCATTATCAGCGCCAGATTCTTCTGCCCCCAGTGCAGAGGATTCAGCATGCTGAAAATTCATCTGCTGCTGAGCTGCCTGTTCACGTCGGAGACGCTCCATCTCTTCTATCTCTTCTGGCTGGCGCACCTGAACGTGACTGAGAATCTTAATCACATCGGTCTTAATATTCTCCAGCAGCTGCTCAAACAGGATAAAGGATTCACGCTTATACTCCTGCTTGGGGTTTTTTTGCGCATAGCCACGCAGGTGAATACCCTGACGCAGCATATCCATCGATTGCAGATGCTCTTTCCACAGCGTATCCAGCACCTGCAGCATCACCTGTTTCTCGAACAGGCGCATATTTTCTACGCCAACGATAGCGGCTTTGGCCTGATAGTCTTCAACAATATCCCGCAAAATGCGTTCACGCAGGGACTCTTCATGGAGCGTATCATCTTTATCCAGCCATTCTTGTATCGGCATTTCCAGACCAAACTCAGACTGCAGATGTTTTTCCAGACCGGGGATATCCCACTGCTCTTCCAGGCTCTGTGGCTTGATATAATCACTAATCGCATTATCCACCACCTCAGCACGCACCGCCTCAATGGTTTCGGAAATATCATTGGTGGCCATCAATTCGTTACGCTGATCATAGACCGCACGACGCTGATCGTTGGCGACATCATCATATTCCAGCAGCTGCTTACGGATATCGTAGTTGCGGCCTTCAACTTTACGCTGGGCTTTCTCAATCGCATTGGAGACCATCTTATGCTCGATTGCCTCCCCCTTCTCCATCCCCAGGGCTTTCATAAACTGACGCACCCGGTCGGACGCAAAGATGCGCATCAGATCATCTTCCAGTGACAGGAAGAAACGGGACGAGCCGTTATCACCCTGGCGACCGGCACGACCCCGCAACTGATTATCAATACGGCGTGACTCATGACGTTCCGTACCGATAATATGCAGACCACCCGCTTCAAGCACTGCATCATGGCGCGCCTGCCACTCTGCTTTAGCGGCAGCAATTTGCTCCTCAGTCGGATTTTCCAGCCCTTCAAGAACCGACTCGAACTTACCGCCGAGCACGATATCGGTACCACGACCGGCCATATTGGTCGCAATTGTCACCGCTCCGGCACGGCCCGCATCAGCGATAATACCGGCTTCTTTACCGTGATTCTTGGCGTTCAATACATTATGAGGCAGCTTTTTCTTTTTCAGAAAAGCAGAGATCAGTTCTGAGGACTCAACCGAGGCAGTACCTACCAGCACCGGACGTTTTTCCTCAACACAGTGTTCTATCTCTTTCAGGATCGCCTCGTATTTCTCCTCAATGGTGAGAAATACCAGATCGTTGTAGTCGATACGGGCAACCGGCACGTTGGTTGGGATAACCACAACATCCAGACCGTAGATCTGGTTAAGCTCGAACGCCTCAGTATCTGCGGTACCGGTCATACCGGAGAGTTTTTCATACAGACGGAAATAGTTCTGGAAAGTTGTCGACGCGAGAGTCTGGCTTTCCTGATTGATATGGACGCCCTCTTTCGCCTCCACCGCCTGATGTAAGCCTTCAGACCAGCGACGACCCGGCATAATACGCCCGGTATGCTCATCGACGATAACCACCTGATCATCCTGAATGATGTAATCCACATCCCGCTGAAACAAGTTATGCGCCCGCAATGCGGCCAGCACATGATGAAGCAGGCTCAGATTCTGCGGCGCGTAGAGACTTTCACCCTCACCCAGAATTCCCTCTTTGGCCAGCATATCTTCAATACGCTGATGTCCACGTTCAGTCAGTTCAACGGTACGGTTTTTTTCATCAACGGCAAAGTCACCATCGATCTCTTCCGAGCTCTTGGGATCGATTTCACCTTCATATTTTTCCAGCGCAGGGATCAGCGTATTCATGCGCCGATACATCTCTGAGCTGTCCTCTGCGGCACCCGATATAATCAGTGGTGTACGCGCTTCATCAATAAGGATGGAGTCAACCTCATCCACAACGGAGAAGTAGAAGTCACGCTGCACTTTATCCTCTACGCTGAACGCCATATTGTCGCGCAGATAATCAAAACCAAACTCGTTGTTAGTACCGTAAGTAATATCAGCATGGTAAGCGTCGCGCTTAGTCTGCGGGTCCTGACCCGACAACACCACACCCACGCTCAGCCCCAGAAACTCATACAGCGGACGCATCCACTCCGCATCACGGCTTGCCAGATAGTCGTTGACGGTGACAACATGCACCCCCCGTCCAGCCAGCGCATTAAGATAGACCGGCAGTGTCGCCACCAGGGTTTTACCCTCACCGGTACGCATCTCTGCCACTTTACCTTCATGCAGGGTGATACCACCGATCATCTGCACATCGAAGTGACGCATCCCCATCACCCGCCGGGACGCTTCACGCACAACGGCAAACGCTTCCGGAAGAATCGCATCAAGGGATTCGCCCTG
>NZ_JBNKYN010000100.1:0-14279 GCF_050300915.1 Amphritea sp. | reverse complement strand
GATTCACCAGCCCGTCATTCACCAGGCGGCGCACCCATGAGTTGATCAGCGGGCCCCAGTAGTCGTCACCCGGTGCTTCCAGTAGTACTACCGGGATCGGCGGGTTGCGTCCGGTCTGCATCAGCGTCAGGGTTTCGGGGGCGATACGGAAACCCAGAGAAGCATAGCGGGCCAGAAAACGGGCAACCCTGAGTACTCTGAGCGGGTCTTCAGAAAAGGCGGGAGAAACATGCCGAAGTAGTTTTAACTGCAGATCCTGCTGGCCATGATAGGGGTCTATAATCGTGCCATCATCAGCCATTGCCATGGCGTTAATGGTCAGATCCCTGCGAATCAGATCTTCTTCGAGAGTAACATCGGGACTGGCATGGTAGAGGAAGCCGGTGTAGCCTTTGCCAGATTTCCGCTCGGTCCGCGCCAGGGCGTACTCTTCACCACTGTCGGGATGGATAAACACCGGAAAATCTTTGCCGACAGGGCGAAAGCCTTGTTTTAGCATCTGCTCGGGTGTTGCGCCAACCACCACCCAATCCCTGTCGTAGACCGGGTAGTCCAACAGTTTATCCCGGACTGCACCGCCTACCAGATAGGTCTGCATGGTTTAGCTGTTGGAGCAGAGTTCTGGACGGCTTGCCTGCCACAGTTCAAAACCACCATCCAGGCTGTATACCTGGTCAAAGCCCTGCTGGATCAGAAAGCCGGCGGCTGACTGGCTGCTGAAGCCGTGATAACAACACACAATCAGCGGGGTATCCATATCCGCAGACTGAATAAAATCATGCAGTGTGTCATTGCTCAGGTGAACGGCATTTTTAATATGGTTTTGCTGATAGCTTTGTGGGTCACGGATATCGGCTACTACCGCGCCTGCAGCGATCAGTTTTTCAGCTCTGGCGATGTCGATACATTCAAAGTTATCCATCAGTTGCCGTACCTCATTTTGCTATTGACTGTAAACAGTTGTTGATCTTCAAGCCGCAGTGCCGTCAGTTTATTCCCCCAGACACAGCCGGTGTCGATGGCATAGACGTTGTGTCTGTCTGCTCTGCCCTCTAAAGCGGCCCAGTGACCGAAGATAACCCGGCTTTCCTGCAATACTTTTCCCTCATGGGCAAACCAGGGAAGAAAACCGGTTGGCTGGCTTGCCAGAGTGCCTTTGGCGGAAAACTCCATTCGGCCTTTACTATCGCAAAAACGCATGCGGGTAAAATAGTTGGTGATGGTTCTGAGCCGGTCAAAGCCTTGCAGCTTTCCTGACCAACAGGCGGGTTGATTGCCATACATCCGCTTAAAAAACTCAGAGGCGAGAGTGCTTTGCAGCACAGTTTCAACCTCTTTTGCCCGTTTATGGGCTTTTTCCAGTGACCATAGGGGCGGGATGCCTGCATGCACCATGGTAAAGCCCAGTTGCGTATCGGTTATCAACAGCGGTTGACTGCGTAACCACTTCATCAGTTGTTTGGCTTCGGGGGCTTTTAACAGATCATGAAAGGTGTCAGATCGCTTGGGTCTGATTGCGCCGCTGTAAACTGCCAGCATATGCAGATCATGGTTGCCAAGGGTGACTGTCGCCCGGTCACGAATACTGTACAGAAAGCGGATGGTTTCAAGTGATTTTGGCCCCCGGTTAACCAGGTCTCCAGCCAGCCAAAGTTGGTCGTCCTCACTGAAATCTATGGTTTCCAGCAGACACTGAAGCTCATCATAACAACCCTGAATATCGCCGATCGCATAGGTGGCCATGAGATTCCTCAGTGCAGCGCGTTCGGCAGAGCCAGGGTGAAGGGTTTTATATCAGCATTGAATGTCTGGCCATCACTGGTTTTCATCTGATAATGCCCCTGCATGCTGCCGACGCGGGTAGCTAATACTGTGCCACTGGTGTAGCTATAACTTTGCTGTGGTTCGATTACCGGCTGTTCACCGATAACACCTTCGCCTTCAACCTCCTGCACCAGTTCATCACCATCAACAATCAGCCAGCGGCGGCGGATCAATTGAACCGGCTGAGGGGCATGGTTGGTGATCGTAATGTGATAGGAGAATACATAGCGCTTTTTTTCCGGATCAGACTGCTCCGGAAGATAGGCGGTTTCCACATTGATCGCGATATTATGGGGTATCTCTGAGAGGATCATATAGTTTCGTTATAAGTTGTTATTTACTACTCAGATAATCACTTATCCGGATAAAGTCAGTCAGCGCGAGACGCTCCGGCCGCAGCCCAGGATCGATACCCAGCGATTCAATCTCCTCGGCATCCAGCAGCGGCTTGAGGTTGTTACGCAGAGTTTTTCTACGCTGGCCAAAAGCGGTGCGCACAACGGCTTCCAGTTTGCTGATATCCTGTGCCGTATGGGGCAGTTTTTTGTACGGTATCAGGCGAACGATGGCCGAATCAACCTTTGGGGCTGGATCGAACGCATGGGGCGGCACCAGAAACAGCGGTTCTATCTGGCAGTAATATTGTGCCATGATGCCGAGCCGGCCATAGGCGCTGTCGCCGGGCTGGGCGGCCAGCCGGTCGACCACCTCTTTCTGTAGCATAAAGTGCATATCTTCAATCTGATCAGCAAAGGTGAGCAGATGAAAGATCAGTGGCGTGGAGATGTTATAGGGCAGGTTGCCGACCACTCGCAGCTGTTCATCCTGTTGTTGCAGACTGCTGAAATCAAACTTCAGGGCATCCCCTTCATGGATGGTGAATTTATCAGCATAACTGAAGAATTTGGTGCGCAGAATTGGCACCAGGTCACGGTCGAGCTCCACCACATCCAGGCGCTGGCACAGCTCCAGTAACTCTTCAGTGATGGCACCGAGCCCCGGGCCTATTTCGACCAGGTGCTCGGTGTCACCGGGGGCGATGGCTCTGATGATCCGGCGGATGATGCCCTGATCCTGAAGAAAGTTCTGGCCAAAACGCTTACGTGCTTTATGACCTGCGGGTTTATTGCTCATTCATCGTTCCGGTGGTATGACGGTTAACTGACATCTCGGCAGCATAGTTAATAGCGGTCAGCAGGCTGCCACAGTCGGCTTTGCCGGTTCCGGCCAGGTCCAGCGCGGTGCCGTGATCTACTGAGGTACGGATAATCGGCATCCCCAGCGTAATATTAACGGCCCGGCCGAAGCCTTTGTATTTCAGCACCGGTAGCCCCTGATCATGATACATCGCCAGCACCGCATCTGCAGTGTTTAGTAGTTTATCGGTAAACAGTGTATCCGCAGGTAGCGGGTCGCTTAGATTATAACCCTGAGCTCTTAAGCGGTCGATGACTGGCTGAATCACCTCAATCTCTTCCCGCCCCATATGACCGCCTTCCCCGGCATGGGGATTGAGCCCGGCAATCAGAATCCTGGGATTTTGCAGAGCAAAACTCTGTTGCAAATCCTGTTGCAAGACGGTCAGCACTTCCTCTAACAGCGGTTGGGTGATCGCTGCTGGCACTGCTGCCAGGGGCAGGTGGGTGGTGGCCAGTGCAACCCGTAAACCCTCGGTTGCCAGCATCATGACCACTTTGCTGCTGTGGGTCAGTTGCTCAAGAAACTCGGTATGGCCGCTAAATGGGATACCGCCATCGTTGATCACCCCTTTATGTACCGGCGCGGTCACCAGTGCTGCGAATTCACCATTCAGGCAGCCCTGGGTGGCACGGGTCAGGGTGTCGAGTATATAGCGGGCGTTGGCTGGATTGAGTTGCCCGGGCTGAGCCGTTTTTACCAGACAGACCGGTTCGATCCATAAGCTGCCTGGCGCCGTCGGACAGACCGGCTCATCAGCATTGTAGGGAATCAGGGTGATCGGCAGGTTGAGCTGTCGTGCGCGGGCCTGCATCATCAGGGGGTCAGCAATGACAACCAGTTGATGGGGATGCCCCTGTTGCGCGATCTGAATACAAAGATCCGGCCCGATCCCGGCCGGTTCGCCCGGGGTCAGGGCCAGTCTATAGGAGTGCATCTGAATTACTTTATCTCGATATATGCCTGAGAGCGGATCTCGCGCAGCCAGTTTTGTAGTTCTTCGTTAAACTTGCGCTGACGAATGGAGGCTCTGGCCTGGTTGGTTTTCATCTCTTCGCCCATATCCTGCTGGCGGCGATCTTCAACTTTAAGAATGTGCCAACCGAAGCGCGATTCGAACGGGGCGCTTATCTTACCCGGTTCGGTATTAAACATCACATCTTCGAACTCGGGCACCATCTGCCCGGCTTGTGCCCAGCCCAGGTCGCCGCCCAGTGAACCGCTGCCCGGGTCATCACTGTATTGCTTAGCGAGCTCTTCAAAGGGCTCGCCCTGTTGCAGCTTTTGGTAGATTGATTCGATCTCCCGACGGGTTTGCGCAGGTGAGCGAATCTCGTTTGGTGAGAGCAGGATGTGTTTTACTTTTACCTGATCGACCAGCTGTACCGAACCACCCTGTTTGTCATTCACCTTCAGGAGGTGAAAACCGCTGGGGCTGCGCAGGGGGGCACTGAATTCACCGGGGTTGAGCTTTTTTACCACGGCGGCAAACTCTTCTGGTATTTCATTCAGCTTGCGCCAGCCGATCTCACCACCTTTAAGAGCGTTAGGGCCTTTAGACTGAGCGATGGCGGTCTCGGCGAAATCAGCACCGTTGTTCAGCTCTGTGGCGATTTTTTCCGCTTGCTGCTGGGCACTCTGAATCATCTGCGCAGTTGCCTGTAATGGCACGGTAATCAATATTTGCGAAAGGTTGTAGCTTTCAGCGCTCAGTTGCTTACCCTGTTGTGAGCTGAGGTAGTTATCGATCTCTTGCTGGGAAACGTTGATGCGACTGTTAACGATCCGCTGCTGAATCCGCTGAATTAGCATCTCGTTACGAATCTGCTGGCGTGCCTGGACATAGTCCTGTCCTTCGGCAATCAGCGCTTCGCGGAACTGTTCCAGCGTCAGATTGGAGCTGGCTGCGATCCGTTCCATAGAGGCATTAAGTTCGCTGTCACTGATGCGGATACCCCGCTCTTCACCAATCTGTAGCTGGATATTATCCAGAATCAACCGGTCGAGCACCTGACTTTGCAGGGTTTGTTCATCCGGCAGGGCCCGTCCCTGAGCGCGGAGGCGGGATTTTATCATCGCCTCCCGGTCGCTCAGCTCGCTTTGTAGTACGATATCATCGTTTACAATCGCTATGATCCGGTCAAGGGGCGTATTCGCGGCGCTGGCCGAGACACTGAGGCCCAAAAGAAGGGCAGCCATACCTGGCTTTAGTTTTTTTATGAGATTAGTAGTCATCATTCTCTTCACGTTCTTTAAAGCCAATAATATCCTGCAGAGCAGAACTGCCACCGCCTACAGTACCGAGACCTTTCAGGATAAATTGCAGAAACAGGGCACTGTCTTCCCTTCCACCGCTATCATCCTCTATCCACTGGCGGGCAGCAACCCGAACTTTCCAACAGCAACTGGCATATTCCAGCCCCAACAGCGCTTCTGGCGTCTGCGAGTTCTCCATATCCTCCTGCCAGCGCCCCATCAGAGTCCATTCCGGTGCCAGCGGCCAGATAAAGGATATCTCTGCCTGGCTTCTGAGGTTTTCCCGGTAACGATAGCTGAAGCCGATCGTTTTGTTGATTGCAGGGGTGTAGCGAATTTTGAAGTTACTCTCCAGCGGATTTAACGTGCCTTTATCCAGTTCGGTATCGACCGACAGTTGTAGCCCGGAATAGGGGTTCCAGTAGGCTTCAGCGGCGAAGTTGGACTGCTTCTCTGTATCGACACTGGTATCGCCGTTAAGTTGCACTGTACGGTCAGCGAAATAGTAGGCCTGTGCCAGTCCGAAACGGGCCATTTCGCTGCCATCATTACGGTAGAAACCGGAACTCAGCCCCAGAGATACCTGCTGACTATCGCCGATTTTATCCAGACCGGTAAAACGGTTTTCCCGGAACAGCCCCTGGTAACTGAAGTCGGCTTCAGCGGTATCAAAATCAGGGATACCCTGTTGATCGGCTTCCTGGCTATAAAGGGTGAACAGGCGTGGTTCGATCGTTTGCGTATAGCTATCCAGCTGGCGTTCAAAGATTAAACCTGAGTCAATACTGTATACACCGACTGCCCGGTCAATACTGTCGTCCTGCCCGGCAACCTGATCCTGCAGGTCATAGTGGCTTAACCAGTAGCTCATTTTCGGTGTCAAATACCCCCAGGACCAGAGCATTGGGACGCTGATGGCCGGTTGCAGATGCAAACGGCTGCCGGTAACTCTGTCAATACCGCTCAGGTTGTCTGTTTTTCGGTCAAACTGGGTGGCATCGGTGAGGTAGCTGAAAACCACTTCCTGTCCCAGGTCATAACCATAGTTACCGTTTACCTGTAGTTGGGGCATCCGCTGATAGGGGGATTTGCTGTCATTTATTGTTTGATAATTATGGGCTCGCAGGGTAGCAGACCAGTGGCTACGGCTATAGGTGGCTTCTGCCAGTTGGTCGAGATGGCTGGAACGGTCAACATCCAGACTGGAGCCCAGATCATCAAAATACTTATCATCACTGACCGCAGTGTAATCTACCAGGCTGCTCCAGGCGCCTTTGCTGCCAGAGTGGTCTACTCCCACCAGCCAGCGATCACGTTTGTCCTGAGCATCATCAACGAGGAGCCCGCTGCTAAAGGTCTGCTGGCCATAGCTGTCCATGTGACGGAACTCATTCTCCAGCAGTAAACCACGCTTGGTGAATATTTTGGGTGTCAGGGTGTCATCGTAGTTTGGGGCCAGGTTGAAATAGTAGGGGGCTGCTATCTCGACGCCATCGCCGTTGGAATATCCCAGTGAGGGGAATAAAAAGCCGGAGTGACGCAGATCGTCAATCGGGAACTCCAGATAGGGAAAATAGAAGACCGGGGTGTCAGCGACTCTCAGGGTCGCATTACGGGCGGTGCCAAAGCCTCTGTTCGGATCGAGAACCAGAGAGCTGGAAGCAATTTTCCAGCTCTCATCATTGGGCGGACACGTTGTGTAACTGCTGTGCTCCATCCGTATCCGGTTATCTTTCATACGGATAATTCGCTTGGCTTCGCCCCGCAGGGCTCGATCATGAACCACATAATCGGCATTGCTGACAATAGTTTCGCCGGTGATCGCATGGGTCTGAGCCTGAGAGCCCCGGAGTAATAATCCGGGCTCCCGGTATTGGATGTTACCGGTCATGGTGATCTGGTTAGAAACCTGATCAACCTCGGCAGAGTCGCTGCGCAGAAAGTGGCCACTTTGACGGAGTTCGACATTGCCCTCCAGTCGGGTCAGCCCTCCCAACTGAGTTTCAGAACTGTCGGCATCGACAGTAAGGTGTTCATCACCCTCCGGAGGAAGCTGAGAGTCAGGTTCTATATAAACGCCGTAGCAGGCTTTTTCCGCCCCGGTTATCGGATACCAGTCCTGAGCAGCATAGCGGGTATCGTTGATATCGGCTTTGATAGCAGGGGCTTTGATGACCGGCTGATCACTGTTTAAATGGCTGGCAGAGGCTACCGCCGGGGCGTTCGCCGGTGGAGCTTGCGTTGTTATAACCGCTGCAGGTTGATTTTCCAGGCACGACCAGCCCCCGCTTCCATTCGCTTCACACAGCCAGGCACCGCTGATCTGTTGCTTTGGTCCGATTTCTTTAGTGCTGTCTGAAGTGACTGCTGCCACCTTTGGGGAGCCATCGGATACCTGTAGAGGGGCGGCAGGGTTCTGCTCTTGCTGCCCATCTTTATTCTGCGGGGTGGTCTGATCATGTTGGTCACATTGCCAACTCTGACCATTTTCCATGGTGCAGGTCCAGAGCGCATCGTGGATATCGGAATCCATTTCGGCGGCAAACAGGGCTGCGGGCATTGCAGCGATGACCGCCAATGTAAGTGTGTAAGAAGAACGTCTTAAGAACGGCATTCAGATTGTCCATTAGGAAGCGCAGAAAAAGCGTCTATTTCCCTTATCGCTAAACCTTGATTCGAGTAACATACCCTATAGAGCATGGCATGATAAAACATTCAGCTATAACAACGCTAGGGGATTGATAGATATGGGACAAAGGCTGGCCGGACTAAAGCAGTGGGTAGAGCTGATATTTGCCGAGCTGAACATAGATCTGGCTGCAGACTGGCAATGTATTCCGGTCTCCGGCGATGCGAGTTTTCGGCGTTACTTTCGTCTTAAAAGCCACGGTATGAGCTGGATTCTGATGGATGCCCCACCGGAAAAAGAGAATAGTCATCCCTTTGTGTCTATTGCTAAAGCCTGGGAGCCGCTGGAAATTCATGCACCGGTCGTTCACGCCGTAGACTTTGCACAGGGTTATATGTTGCTGTCAGATCTTGGCGATGATCTTTATCTGGGACAGTTAAATGAGGACACGGCTGATGAGTTGTACAGCCGGGCGTTTGCGGCACTGACCCGGTTGCAACAGTGTCAGGATATCAGTGGCCATCCATTGCCAGCATATGATCGGGAACTACTGCAGCGGGAGATGGATCTGTTCCGTGACTGGCTGGTGGCTGATCTGTTAGCAATAGAGCTGGGGCCAGGTGTCAGACATCTGTTTAGCGAGGTGTCGGAATATCTGGCTGACGCGGCGCTGGAGCAGCCTAGGGTGTGTGTCCACCGGGATTATCATTCACGAAATTTGCTGGTAGATGGCGATAATACCCCCGGTGTTATTGACTTTCAGGATGCTGTAATCGGCCCGATAACCTATGACCTGGTGTCACTGCTGCGGGACTGCTATATCGAATGGCCAGATATGCGGGTCTACGGCTGGGTCGACCAGTTTGGCGAGTTGCTGGTGGCTGATGGTTTGTTAGCAGAGTATGACCGGGAAACCTTCTATCGCTGGTTTGATCTGATGGGCGCCCAGCGTCACCTTAAAGCAGCAGGCATTTTTGCTCGTCTCTGGTTACGGGATGGAAAATCGGGTTATCTCACTGATATCCCCCGAACCCTTAATTATATTATCCGGGTCGCCGGTCGCTATGATAGTCTGCTGACCTTTGCTGCCTGGCTGCAGGACGTGGTTGTACCAGCGATGTATGCCAGTGAACAGTTTGATAACGCGCACCTGGATAAGTGGTTTAGCTGATGCGGGCGATGATATTGGCGGCCGGGCTCGGCACCCGGATGCGACCGCTGACGCTGACAACCCCCAAGCCACTCCTGCCGGTGGCGGGTAAGCCCTTGATTGAATACCACATTGAACGACTGGTGGCGGCAGGTGTCACTGAGATAGTGATTAACCATGCCTGGCTGGGGGAGCAACTGGAAGCTTATATCGGTGATGGTCGGCGTTTTGGGGCGGTGGTGCACTGGTCTGCTGAAACAGAGCCGTTGGAAACCGGTGGTGGAATTTTTAAAGCGTTGCCTCTGCTAAGTGAAAGTGGTGAGCCTTTCCTGCTGGTCAATGGGGATCTGTTTACGAATTATCCTCTGGTGCAGTTGGTCAACCACCGCCTTGAGCCGCAGTACCTGGCTCATCTGGTGATGGTGGCTAATCCTGAGCATAATCTGGCCGGTGATTTTCAGCTGCAGCAGGGGCGTGTTACAGAACAGGGTGATACCAAACTGACTTTTAGTGGTCTTAGCCTGATCTTGCCTCAGCTATTTGATGGTTGTTTAGCGGGTAAGTTTCCGCTGGCGCCATTGCTGCGAAAAGCGATGCAGTCCGGGCGGGTCAGTGGAGAGCATTTTACAGGGTATTGGCGGGATATAGGGACGCCTGAGCGGCTTCAGGACGTCAGTGAAGATATAGCAAAAGGTTGGGTCGATGGCATTTAGTAGTGAAAACGCAGGTTTCAGTCTGGGTCAGCTGATCAGAAGAAACCGCACCGCATTAATTGTGGGAGGTGTGTTAGGTCTGATGAGCGGCGGCCTGTTTGGCTTGTTGTTTGGCGCAGGTATCGGTGTGGCGCTGTCTGCGGCGCTGAAGAATGCGCTGGGTAATGCACTTAATCCACAGGACGCTTTTTTCCGGGCAACCTTTACCGTGATGGGCAAGCTGGCAAAAGCGGATGGTCGTGTCAGTGAAGAGGAGATTCAGTACGCCCGTGAAGTGATGAACCGTATGGGCCTGAGCGATGAGCGTCGGCGTGAAGCGATGGCGCTGTTTGCCCAGGGTAAAGAGAGTGATTTCGATATCGCTGAGGTGATGCAACCTCTAAGCGCGTTGATCCGTTTCCGTATTCCGCTGAAGCTGATGTTTGTTGAGATTCAGCTGCAGGCAGCGATGGCGGATGGCCAGGTCAGCGAAGCGGAAACCATTATTATTCGTGAAGTTTGCCATTTGTTGCAGATGTCGCAGGAGGAGATGGCGGCATTGATGGCACGGATGCAATCACAGTTCTCCTATCAGCAACACAGTTATCAGTCCCATCAGGGCGGCTATGTTTCAGAGCAGGAGTTACTGAAAGAGTCCTATGGGGTGCTGGGCGTGGCAGAGTCTGTGTCGGATGCGGAGCTTAAAAAGGCGTATCGTCGCTTAATGAGTCAGCATCATCCAGATAAACTGGTCGCCAAAGGGTTGCCGGAAGATATGATGCAGCTGGCGAAGGAAAAGACTCAGGAGATTCAGGCCGCTTACGATCGCATCAGGACGGCGCGCAAAAAATAGCCCGATATCCTTTCGGTTTCGGTGTTTAGCTACCTGGAGTCAGCTCCATCGCCTGAACGGGTGTGGCTTCAGGTTGCTGGGCGTCGAGGACATAGGTTTTTAAAATGCCCCTCAGCTGGCGGGTGAGCCACAGAGGCTCCCTGCGGGGGTCGTTGCTGCGCTGATTCAAACGAAACTGCCGGTACTCGTTGTTAGCACTTCTGCTGGCGGTGCGTTTACGCAGCGCAGCACGTTGCCGTTTGTAAGTGGTATTATCAAACCAGAGGTCCAGCACTGGTGCCTTAATGTCTGTAATCATTTGCAGCAGATCCGGGGCGTTTTCATCCATCACCGGTGTGGGGTCCAGCAGCACCAGAAAACGCCCGGTTTGTGTTTCATCCTGCATAAAGTAGTGCATCGCCCAGGTAGCGCTTTCGCCAACCCCCAGAATGATTTTAAGACCTCCTTGGATATCAGCCAGTTGCCCATCGACTTGCTGTCCAAGCTCGGAGATCTTTTTTTGGTAGTCTGACATTCTTTCTGCTGCAGATTTTCTGTCCGGCGTGTTGTCCTCTTTTTTGACTGTATCAGTCACTGGTGCAGGTGCAGTGTCAGCCGCCTGATCGTTAGCTGACGAATTGCTGGTGTCAGGCGCTGTTTGAATCTGTTTTCTGTCCTGTAGTGTCGGTAGTGTGCGTTGCGGAATGAGTGGTGATGGCAGATCCGGCAGAGTAATACTCAGGGTGTTCCAGCCAAACTCGGGTAGTTGAGTTCGCAGTGGGTGCACCATCGCGGGCCAGTCTGCGCTGGTGGACCGGTCAGTGAAAATTATCACCGTACCTACTGGCGCAGAAGCGACGGCGTGTTGTAACAGCGCCAGTTGTTTTTGCCCATTCAGGTCCAGCCAGATTACTTGTGTTTCAGTGTTTTGCGCCAGTGCCAGGTCTGCCTGCTGTTGCTGGGAAAAGTCGGGCATCACCCGGTCAACAGGGCTGGCTGCAGGACTCTCAGTGGCTGGTGAGTCTGATTTTTCTGCACTACTTTCCACTGCCGCAGACAGGGTTGCAGCAGAGCTTAAAAACAGTGTGAAAATCAGCGGTTTAATCAGTTTCATGCTGCGATTATTCAAGAGCGTGAGAATATTAGCAAGGGCGAAAGTCGGTTGAGTTTCAAAGCGTGCAAAGTACAATAGCCGGATTCCTCTTCCTATTACTTTCTGAGTTACGTTAATGGCTGACTATAAGATTGCTCCATCTATTCTGTCTGCAGACTTCGCCCGCCTGGGTGAAGAGGTTGACAATGTTCTTGCTGCGGGTGCTGATTACGTTCATTTCGATGTCATGGATAATCACTATGTGCCCAACCTGACGATTGGTCCTATGGTGTGTAAGGCGCTGCGCAACCACGGTATTCAGGCACCGATCGATGTGCATCTGATGGTTAAGCCGGTTGATCGCCTGATCGGTGATTTCATTGACGCTGGTGCCAGCATCATCACCTTTCACCCGGAAGGCTCAGAGCATATTGACCGCTCACTGCAGATGATCCGTGATGGTGGTTGTAAGTCAGGTCTGGTATTTAATCCGGCGACACCGCTGAGCTATCTCGACTATGTTATGGATAAAGTCGATATGATTCTGTTGATGTCAGTTAATCCAGGGTTTGGTGGGCAGAAATTTATTCCTGCGACGCTGGATAAACTGAAGCAGGCGCGCTCAATCATCGACCAGAGTGGTCAGGATATTCGTCTTGAAGTGGATGGCGGTGTGGGAATTGGGAATATTGCAGAGATTGCGGCAGCGGGTGCCGATACTTTTGTGGCCGGTTCTGCGATCTTCAATACCGATGACTATAAGGCAACAATCGATAAGATGCGTGCGGAGCTAGCTGCACTGAGTTAATTCGCTGAAAAGCGGGCAGGGGTGGAATCGTTCTGATGCAGCTGACCGAATTATATAGTGCCGGGTTGCCCCGGTTGGTGCTGTTTGATCTTGATGGCACTCTGCTTGACAGTGTGCCAGACCTGGCGCTGGCGATTGATCGCATGCTGGCTGCACTTGAGTTGCCGCCAGCGGGTCAGTCGCAGGTGCGTAACTGGGTCGGCAATGGTGCTCAGGCGTTGGTGAAACGTGCGCTGGCTCACAGTCCGGCCGCTGTGGATGGAACTGATACGGATCAGTTTGACCGTGCCTTTGCTCTTTTTCTGCACCATTATGGTCTTTGTTGTGCGGAGCAAAGTACGCTTTATCCAGGGGCAGAGGCGTTATTATCCTTTCTGCAGGCGAAGCAGGTTTTATTGGGGCTGGTGACCAATAAACCCATAGGTTTCACCGAACAGTTGCTGGACGAGTATAATCTGCGCCGTTTTTTTACCCTCGTACTGGGAGGGGATACGCTGGCTGAGAAAAAGCCTCACCCCATGCCGCTGTTACATGCGATGGAAAAGCTGAGCATTGCGCCCGAGCACACGCTGATGGTGGGCGATTCTCGCAGCGATATTCGTGCGGCGCAGGCTGCCGGCTGTAAAGTGGCAGCGGTCACTTATGGATACAATCATGGCGAGCCGGTTGATAGCTATCAGCCCGATATTATCATTGATAACCTGATTGAACTGATTCGCTGATAACCGCTGTTGGCAGTGCTGGTGAACGTCGTTGGTGGCTTCAGAGAGGCGCTATTTCGTCAAATAGCGCTGTTCTTGCAGCATTACATACCGCTAATACCCCAGGATGACTCACCCGACGCTCCAGTGAGATGGCATAAAAACGTTCGCGGATATCGTCCATTCGGCCGATTACTTCGACGCCGTATTGCCGGGTCATCTGTTGTTCAATAACGGTTGGTGCACAAAATATACCTGCGCCGGACAGGCCAAAGGCTTCAATCAGTGCGGTGTCGGCACACTCAACCTTAATATCCGGTTTGATTTTATAACGTTCAAACCAGCGTTTTAGCCCCATCCCCCGTTCTGTTTCAGCTGCGGGCATCAGCATCGGCGCGCCCTCCAGTGATGCGGGGAAATTCGCCCGATAGCTGGCGGCAACCGCTTTCGTGGCAAAAAAACTGAGTCCGCATTCGCCTAACAGATGGTTATATCCGCGGATATGGAAGCTGGCATCCAGTGGCCGGTCTGCTAATACCAGGTCCAGCTTCTGGGTTGCCAGATCTGCCAGCAGGTTTGGCAGTGGTCCCTCTTCGCAGATTAACCGGCTGGCATCGTTTAGTTTGAGCGCAGGTTCCAACAGGTGGTAGGTGATCAGCTTCGGTAGCACATCGGCGATACCGATATTGAAGCGTTGCTGTTTGTGACTCAGTGGATTATGGATGCTCTGTTTAAGCTCATCACCTAAAAGAAAAATATCCTCTGCATAGTTAAGCGCGTGCTGTCCCGCTTTGGTGAGCTTGAGGTTACGGCCACGTTTTCTGAACAGCGGGGTGCCCAGTTCATGTTCAAGTAGTTTCAGCTGGCCGCTAATGGTCTGCGGTGTCAGATGAAGTTTCTCGCTGGCTCTGTTGATACTGCCTTCCTGAGCCACTACCAGAAAATATCGCAGGTGTTTGAAATTCATAGAGATACCGGATAGAAAAGAATATAGCTCGAATAAATCTTACTATTTTCATAGTAAATTCGTATTTTATTTGTCATTTGGCTGACTATACTGTGACTTATCGGATTTGTCATGACCCCTCAGGTTCTCC
>NZ_JBNKYN010000099.1:0-15119 GCF_050300915.1 Amphritea sp. | reverse complement strand
CCTGCAGGTAATTTTTTCTCTTCCAGCACCGGCACCTGATCAGCATTGTCGGCAGCGCTTTGAATCAGCTCAGCAGCCGGCACACCGGCCTCAGAGACAAATGCAGCTTTATCTTTCGCATACACAGCCAGTACAAAACTGGTAATAAACAAGCCTGTTGCGATGATTGCAGTCATCCGACTCAGAAATGAGCCTGAGCCCTGGCTACCAAATACGGTCTGAGATGCTCCTGCACCAAAAGATGCACCGGCCTCAGCGCCTTTACCCTGCTGCAACAGCACCAGAGCAATAATGGCAATAGCCAAAAGAACATGTACAGCAAGAACCAGAGTTTCCATCTATTTTTCCACTTACTTACGACTTTCTGCAGCCGCAGCGCAGATCGTCAGGAATTCGTCAGCTTTCAGAGACGCACCACCTATCAGGCCGCCATCAATATCCTGTTGAGCCAGGAGCTCTGCCGCATTACCGGCATTCATACTACCGCCGTACAGAATCGATAGCTTATCAGCTATAGCAGCATCACTGCCAGCCAGCTGAGCACGAATTGCGGCATGCACTTCCTGAGCCTGCTCAGGGGTTGCTGTCAAACCAGTACCAATCGCCCAGACAGGCTCATAAGCAACCACAACAGAGGCAAAGCACTCAATACCGATCCGCTGCAATACATAATCAACCTGAGCAGCAATCAAAGTAAGGGTTTCACCCGCTTCGCGCTGTTCCAGCGTTTCTCCGACACAGAGTATCGGCGTTAAACCAGCAGCCAGGGTAGCAGCGACTTTATCCGCGATATCAGCGTCACTCTCGCCAAATAAACTCCGCCGCTCAGAATGCCCCAGAATGACATATTCGCAACCCAGGTCCTGCAGCATTTCCAATGACCATTCACCGGTAAATGCCCCCTTTGGCTGGGATGAAACATTCTGCGCACCAACGGCAATGGGAGCATCGCCTATCTGCGCCTTTACCTGAGACAGATATACAGCAGGCGGGCAGACCAGTGTCACCAGACCATCAACGCTGTAAACACCCGCTTTCAGGCCATCCAGCAGAATCCTGATAGATTCACTGGTTCCGTTCATCTTCCAATTTCCGGCGACTATCGTCTTACGCATGAGTTTCCCTCTGTGCAAAGCGGCGCACATAGTACCCAGTTTCCTGACAAGTTACAAGCAGCGACAACCCACTAACTCATAAAAATTTCGTCAGCCTGAAAAATTATCAAAGCGCTTGCTGAACCGCCTCTGCCAACTCCTGACATAACGCCTCCACCCAGACCTCATCATCGCCTTCAACCATCACTCTGACGACCGGCTCTGTTCCCGAGGCTCGCAGCAACACCCGTCCACGATCTCCCAGGCGAGACTCTATATCAACCACCGCGGCCTGCACGGCGGGCAATGCGAGCACATCAGTTTTCGAGCCCAGGCGCACATTGATCATTGTTTGCGGCATCTTCCGCATCGCCGATTTAAGCTCATGCAAAGACGCTTTATCATCCGTCATCGCTTTCAGAACCTGCAGCGCGGCAACGATACCATCACCGGTTGAGGTCAACTGACGGCAAACCAGATGTCCTGAGGACTCCCCACCCAGCAACCAGTCATTGGCGACCAGCTGTTCCAGCACATAGCGGTCTCCCACCTGGGCACGGATAAACGGAATCTCCGCTTGCTTTAACCCTTGCTCCAGCCCGAAGTTGCTCATTAACGTGCCAACCACCCCCCCTTTGAGCTGCCCTTTGGCATGCAGTGCCATAGCGATAATATAAAGCAACTCATCGCCATCAACCTGCTCCCCCTTATGATCAACCATGATCAGCCGATCACCGTCACCATCCAGGGCAACCCCCAGATCCGCCTTTTTTTCGATAACGGTCTGTTGTAGCAGCGTTGTTGAGGTTGCACCACAACCCTCATTGATATTGAGACCATCTGGCGACGAACCAATTTCAATCACGGTAGCGCCCAGCTCACGAAACACTTTTGGTGCAATATGATAGGTTGCGCCATTAGCACAATCGACGACAATCCTCATCCCTTTCAGATTCAGATCACCGGACACTGTACCCTTACAAAACTCGATATAACGTCCCGCCGCATCATCTACCCGCCGTGCTTTACCCAGCTCTGCCGCATCAACAGTGGTCATCGCCATATCCATCTGTGCTTCGATAGCATGCTCAATCGCATCGGGCAACTTAGTGCCCTGCTCGGAGAAAAACTTGATGCCGTTATCGTCATAGGGGTTATGCGATGCGCTGATAACAATCCCAGCGTTACAACGAAACGTGCGTGTCAGATAGGCGATTGCAGGCGTAGGCATCGGTCCTAACAGCAGCACATCAACACCCGCAGCAGAAAGCCCCGCTTCAAGGGCCGACTCAAACATGTAGCCAGAGATCCGGGTATCTTTACCGATAATGATCTTACTGCGCCCGTCGCGGGCGAACACCTTGCCTGCGGCCCAACCCAGCTTCAACATGAAGTCAGGCGTAATCGGAGCGGTGCCGACCTTACCGCGAATACCGTCAGTGCCAAAATATCGTTTAGTCATTATTACAACCTTCCCTCTTTCACGATAGCTTCAACCATCCGTACCACATCAACCGTTTCCCTGACATCATGCACTCTGAAAATCTGTCCGCCGTGCTGCACACCGATAGCAACAGTAGCCAGGCTACCGGCCAGGCGTTGATCCACAGAACGATGAAGTACATGATCAATCATACTTTTACGGGAGGTCCCGACCAGCAAAGGCATACCAAACTGATGCAACTGCCGCAGATTGTTCAGCAGTCGCAGATTGTGCTCTACCGTTTTACCAAAGCCAAACCCTGGATCCAGGATGATCCGCTCATCACCAATCCCTGCCGCATTGCAGGCGCATATCCGCTGCTGAAGAAAGTTATTCACATCATCCAGCACATCCTCATATTGCGGAGCATGCTGCATTGTTGCCGGACTCCCCTGCATATGCATTACACACACCGGCAAATCAGTGGCCGCAGCCGCTTCAAGCGCACCCTCCCGACCCAGCGCCCGGACATCATTGATCAGCCCAGCCCCCAGCCGGGCAACCTGAGTAATCACCTCCGGCGTACTGGTATCCACAGAGATAATTACATCCAGCTCAGCACTGATCCGCTCAACCACGGGTAAAACCCGATCCAGCTCCTCCTGAAGAGAAACCACCGCTGCACCCGGACGGGTAGACTCACCACCAACATCGATAATTGTGGCGCCGTCCAGCACCATCTGCCGGGCGCGCTCGACGGCCTGATCGACACACAGCTTCCGGGATTCATAGAGCGTACCACCATCAGAGAAAGAGTCAGGCGTGACATTAACAATCCCCATCACCTGGGGGCGGCTAAGATCAAGGGTACGGGTACCAAAACGGTAGGCGGAAAAATCGTTCACTGCAATTCCCATCAGCTACTTTTCTATTAAAAAAGGCCGGTCTGGGACCGGCCTTAGCATTTCAAATTAACCTTTAGTGAAGATTCGAATCTGATGCATCTGAATCAGAAGACGGTCCACCTTTCTTACCATCCTGCTTAGCATCACTAAGATCATCATTCAGCTCATCGTCATGCAGATCAAACTCTTCCTTCTTCACCGCAGCCGCTTCCGCTTCATCAGCCGCTGCTTTTGAATCAGACTCCTGCCATCCTTCAGGCGGACTGACAGGCTTTCGATCCATCAGTTCATCGAGCTGCTTGCTGTCAATGGTTTCATACTTCATTAACGCCTGGGTCATTGACTCAAGAATATCGCGGTTATCTTCCAGCATCTTATAGGCTTTGGCATAACACTCATCGATAATTTTACGGGTTTCAGCATCGATTTTACGCTGTACCTCTTCAGACATTGCCTTGCCCGGCTGACCATAGCCACGGTTAAACGGGTCTGACTCCTCGTCGTCATAAAGAATAGGGCCCAATTCATCAGTCAGACCCCAGCGTGAGACCATATTCCGCGCTAAGCTGGTTGCCCTCTGGATGTCGTTAGAGGCGCCTGTGGTCACACCATCTTTACCCAGGGTCATCTCTTCAGCAATCCGGCCTCCGTAGAGACTGCAGATATTAGAGATAAGCAGTTTACGGCTGTGACTGTAACGATCTTCCTCAGGCAGGAACATGGTGACACCCAACGCCCGCCCACGGGGAATAATCGACACCTTATACACCGGGTCATGCTCCGGCATCAGACGACCAACAATGGCGTGACCGGATTCATGGTAAGCAGTGTTAAGACGCTCTTCATAAGACATAACCATCGACTTGCGCTCAGCGCCCATCATGATCTTATCTTTGGCCCGCTCAAACTGCTCCATACCCACAGTCCGCTTGCTGGAGCGTGCGGCGAACAGCGCCGCCTCATTCACCAGATTGGCCAGATCAGCACCAGAGAAACCAGGCGTACCGCGGGCAATCAGATCAGGTTTTACGTCATCCCCCAGAGGCACTTTGCGCATATGTACTTTGAGTATTTGTTCACGACCGCGGATATCGGGCAGGCCGACATGTACCTGACGGTCAAAACGACCGGGACGCAGTAGCGCCGGGTCAAGCACGTCAGGACGGTTAGTCGCTGCAATAACGATAATACCTTCGGTACCCTCAAAACCATCCATCTCAACCAGCAACTGGTTCAGTGTCTGCTCCCGCTCATCATTACCACCACCCATTCCGACACCACGGTGACGGCCAACCGCATCGATCTCATCGATAAAGATGATGCAGGGAGCATTTTTCTTCGCCTGCTCAAACATATCCCGTACCCGGGACGCACCGACACCGACAAACATCTCAACGAAGTCAGAACCGGAAATAGTGAAAAATGGTACCTTCGCCTCACCAGCAATCGCTTTAGCCAGCAGGGTTTTACCGGTACCAGGATTACCCGACATCAGCACGCCGCGAGGAATATGGCCACCTAAACGCTGAAACTTGCCGGGATCACGGAGATAATCAACCAGCTCTTTCACCTCTTCTTTAGCCTCTTCAACACCGGCTACATCATCAAAGGTCGTTTTAATCTGGTCCTGCCCCATCATCCGCGCTTTCGACTTACCGAAAGACATCGGCCCGCCTTTACCGCCCCCGCCGCCCTGCATCTGGCGCATAAAGAACATAAAGATGGCAAGAATAATCAGAATCGGGAAGCTGGCGACCAGCAGCTGGGTCCAGACACTCTGTTTCTCAGGCTGCTTACCTTCAATTACCACTTTGTGGTTGTACAGATCATCAACCAGTTTAGGGTCCTGCAACGCCGGACGCACCGTCTTAAAGTGCTCGCCATTAATCCGTTCACCCTCAATGGTAAAACCATCAATCACTACCCGGCGAACCTGATCGTTTTTCACCGCACTGATAAACTCAGAGTAATTGAGGTTTTGCGAGGTTCCTTCGCTATTAAAATTATTGAAAACGGTTAATAGCACTGCTGCGATAACCAGCCACAGTACTAAATTCTTTGCCATATCGTTCAAAGGAAAACCCTCTGTCTTCTCAAAATTAGTGTCCGTCCTAAAACAAACAAAACTACAGTAGTTACACTGCTTTGACTATATCAGGGACGGAAGTTTCGTCCAATCAGATAGACTTCACGCGAACGGGCCCTTGATGAGTCCGGCTTTCGGCTGTAAACCTTAGTAAAGCTGCTGCGCATATCGTTCATATACTCATCAAAACCCTCACCCTGAAATACCTTGGCAACAAAATCACCACCGGGTTTAAGCACCTGACGAGCCATATCCAACGCCAATTCTACCAGATACATCGCCGCCGGCTGATCAACAGCATTCATACCACTCATATTGGGGGCCATATCAGAAATTACAAGGTCTGCGAGATCATCTCCCAGGGTTTGCAGAATTTCATTCAGTACAGTTTCCTCAGTAAAATCACCCTGAACGAACT
This sequence comes from Amphritea sp., assembly GCF_050300915.1. Taxonomy (GTDB): domain Bacteria; phylum Pseudomonadota; class Gammaproteobacteria; order Pseudomonadales; family Balneatricaceae; genus Amphritea. The sequence goes on along the minus strand of NZ_JBNKYN010000099.1, from coordinate 9,193 downwards.
GTACACCTGGCAAAGGATCCATTGGCAGAATGTCAGATGACACCACCCGACCATGATCACCAACCAGCTCTGCTGCGACCTGCGACCAACCGCCCGGGGCCGCTCCAAGATCCATCAGCGTCATCCCGGGACGGATCAGCTTATCCTTTTCATTCAGCTCCAGCAGCTTAAAACTTGCCCGGGAGCGATACCCCAGTTCTCTGGATTTTTTAACATAGTGGTCGTCAAAGTGTTCCTGCAGCCAACGACCGCTGCTTTTTGATCTTGTCACCAATATCCTCGCTCGGAATTTGAGTCAATGTCTACTTTCTAGAGACTAACTCAGGTAAAATCGGTTAATTATGATTCTGAGCGGGTCTTCCGCTCCAAAATTCAAAGGTCACATATTCTAGTATGAGCTTAACCCCTACGCAAAAGAAGCAGTTCCGAACTATCGGCCACGGCCTCAACCCTATCATCACTGTTGCCGGAAACGGCCTGAGTGAAAACATTCTTCTGGAAGCTGACCGCGCCCTCGAAGACCATGAACTGATCAAAGTAAAATTTGCCGTGGGTGACCGCGAAGCTAAAAAACAGCTGATCAGTGAGATGGCCCAGATCGTCGAGGCAACCATCGTTCAGGAGATCGGTAATGTTGCACTGCTGTATCGGGCAGCCAAACACCCGGATCCCAAACTGTCTAACCTTCTACGTTAATCTGACCAGAACAGATCAACAACAGAAAACTGCCTTATCGGCAGTTTTTTTTATACTTTATATAGATAACGATCCGAAACCACCCCCTACTAACGAAATCAGATCAGCTGCCTGATCAGCATTCCCTCCATTCCTATGAATGAAGGTTTAAAGAGCGCTATCTAAAAATCTGATATGCAGACCAATAAATGGAAATAGCCTAACTAAGAAAAATAATGAATAGTTATGTTATATCATTTTACTAACTTTTTGGATTGAACGATGAGCAATAAAAAATCAGCCCTGATTATCAGCGCCCACTCAGCAGATTTCGTATGGCGCTGCGGCGGAGCAATCGCTCTGCATCAGAAACTTGGCTACGAGGTTACCATTGCATGCCTTTCTTATGGTGAACGGGGAGAGTCTGCCAAACTATGGAAACAAGAGGGTATGACTCTTGAGAAAGTTAAACTAGAGAGACGCAAAGAAGCAGAAGCAGCAGCTCATGCGTTAAATGCCCATGATATCCAATTTTTCGACTTTGGTGATTATCCACTGGAGATTGATACGGATGGTAAATATCAGATTGTCGATCTTATTCGTGCGGTACAGCCAGATTTTATGATAAGCCATTCTAAATGGGACCCTTATAACACTGACCATATGTACGCTACCGAGATCGCCATTCAGTGCCGCATGATCGCTCAGGCCTGGGGGCATAACCCTGGAGAAAAGGTTTTAGCTGCACCCCAGTTATATCTTTTTGAGCCTCACCAAAGTGAACAGATGGAATGGAAACCAGACCTTTTCCTGGATATCTCTGAAGTATGGGAAGCGAAAAAGAGAGCGATAGAGTACATGCAGGGGCAGGAGCATCTCTGGACGTTCTATGAAAACCTGGCTGAAAACAGAGCAAATCACTTCCGCAGAAACTCCGGCGGCCAGGCTGGAGGAAAGCCATGCTCCCATGCTGAGGGCTTTCAGTCTCTTTATCCTCGCTGCGTAGACTCCCTGTAGATATTCAGCGCAGAATAAAGATCAGCGGTTACCACAGCTTCAGATACAAAAAAAACCGCCTCTGGGCGGTTTTTTTATCTTAGTCGGTCAGATATGGTGCACCTGATCAATCTCATACTCAACGCCACCACCAGGAGTCTGCACGACCGCTATATCCCCCTCTTCCTTGCCAATCAAAGCACGGGCAATCGGAGAGCTGATAGAGATCTTGCCACTTTTGATATTAGCCTCATCATCACCGACAATCTGATATCGCACCGTCTCATCAGTATCCAGATTGATCAGATCAACCGTGGTACCAAAGATGACTTTTCCGCTATGCGGAATCTGCATAACATCAATCACCTGAGCAGAACCCAGCTTACCTTCCAGCTCCTGAATACGCCCTTCAATAAAACCCTGCTGCTCGCGGGCAGCATGGTATTCAGCATTTTCCTTCAGGTCACCATGTTCACGGGCTTCAGCAATTGCTGCAATCACTGTCGGACGCTGTACAGTTTTCAGGTCATCCAGCTCCTCGCGCAGAGCTTTCTCACCTTTTACAGTCATAGGAAATTTTTGCATAGTATCAGTTCCTCAATGCAGGTCTTGCAGACGACGTACAACTTTTTCTTCACCATACTGCATCGCCATGATCATCGCTTCAGCACCAGCCAGTGTTGTACTGTAGGGTACTTTATGCTGCAGGGCTGAGCGACGAATCTCTGCAGAATCCGCAATCGCTTTACGCCCTTCAGTGGTATTGATCACATACACAATTTCATCGTTCTTCAACATATCAACGATATTCGGCCGCCCTTCCATCACCTTATTAACAATCTCTACATCAAGACCGTTTTGCTTCAGCAATGCTGCGGTTCCACGGGTAGCAACCAGAGTAAATCCTAACCCAACCAGATCACGGGCGACCTGCAAGACATTGTGCTTATCTACTTCACGTACAGAGATAAACGCTTTGCCGGTAGCAGGCATCTTCTCGCCGGCCCCCATCTGCGCCTTCATAAAGGCCTCGCCAAAGGTTTCACCCACGCCCATTACTTCGCCGGTAGACTTCATCTCCGGTGACAGGATCGGATCAACACCCTGGAACTTGTTGAAGGGGAATACCGCTTCTTTAACGTTAAACAGTGTTGGCACGATCTCTTCAGTAAAGCCAATCTCTTTCAGCGTTTTACCGGTCATCACCTGAGCACCGATCTTCGCCAGAGAGACACCAATACATTTAGACACAAAAGGTACAGTACGGGATGCACGTGGATTCACTTCAATCACGTAGACTTCACCATCCTGATAGGCCAGCTGAGTATTCATCAAACCAACCACGCCCAGCTCCAGCGCCATCTTACGCACCATTTCGCGCATCTCATCCTGCAGCACTTGCGGCAGACTGTACGGCGGCAAAGAACAGGCTGAGTCACCGGAGTGCACACCCGCCTGCTCAATATGTTGCATGATCGCACCAATCACCACGGTTTCGCCATCACACACGGCATCAATATCCACCTCAACGGCAGCATTGAGGAAGTGATCCAGCAACACCGGTGCATCATGGGAGACCTTAACGGCGGATGTCATATACTGACGCAGTTCCGACTCTTTATAGACGATCTCCATCGCCCGGCCACCCAGCACGTATGATGGACGAACAACCAGCGGATACCCCAGCTTTTCAGCTTCAATAACCGCTTCTTCCAATGAACGCACAGTGGCATTCTCAGGCTGCTTCAACCCCAAACGCTTGAGCATCTGTTGAAACTGTTCACGATCTTCAGCACGGTCGATCGCTTCCGGTGAGGTTCCGATAATCGGCACACCTGCATGTTCCAGAGCCAGTGCCAGTTTCAGCGGTGTCTGACCGCCGTACTGCACAATAACGCCTTTAGGCTTTTCGACATGGACAATCTCCAACACGTCTTCCAGAGTAATCGGCTCGAAGTAGAGGCGATCCGAAGTATCGTAGTCGGTAGATACGGTTTCCGGGTTACAGTTGACCATGATTGTTTCAAAACCATCTTCACGCGCTGCCAGCGCCGCGTGTACACAGCAGTAGTCAAACTCAATACCTTGACCGATACGGTTCGGGCCACCACCGATAACCATGATTTTTTCACGATCGGTAACGTTAGCTTCGCACTCTTCCTCATAGGTAGAGTACATATAAGCGGTATCAGTCGAAAATTCAGCGGCACAGGTATCAACCCGCTTGTATACCGGGCGGATATCTAACTTATGACGCTGTTTACGTACCTGCTTCTCAGACACACCCAACAAAGTTGCCAGACGCGCATCGGAGAACCCCTTACGCTTGAGGCGATACAGTTCAGGCTTATCCAGCTCAGACAGGGTCATGGTTGAAACCCGCAGCTCATCCTTAATAAGGTCTTCAACCTGAACCAGGAACCAAGGGTCGATACCGGACAGCTCATACAACTCGTCAACAGACATGCCCAGACGGAACGCATCCCCCAGATACCAGATCCGTTCTGCACCAGGCTGCTTCATCTCCCGTACAATCTCAGCCCGCGCATCTTCGCTACTCAGATCAACAACCGGATCAAAACCGGTCGCCCCGACCTCCAGACCGCGAAGAGCTTTCTGCAGAGACTCCTGCTGAGTACGGCCAATCGCCATCACTTCACCCACAGATTTCATCTGCGTAGTCAGACGGTCATTTGCCTGAGGAAACTTTTCAAAGGTAAAGCGAGGAATCTTGGTTACTACATAATCAATAGCCGGCTCAAATGACGCAGGCGTTGCACCTCCGGTAATATCATTTTGCAGCTCATCCAGAGTGTAGCCAATGGCCAGCTTAGCCGCTACCTTCGCAATCGGGAAACCGGTCGCTTTTGATGCCAGCGCAGATGAACGGGATACCCGTGGGTTCATCTCGATAACAACCACTCGGCCATCTTCAGGATTCATCCCGAACTGGACGTTAGACCCCCCAGTCTCAACACCAATTTCACGCAGCACCGCCAGGGAAGCATCACGCATCCACTGATACTCTTTATCGGTCAGCGTCTGTGCAGGCGCAACCGTTATAGAGTCACCGGTGTGTACACCCATGGCGTCAAAGTTTTCGATCGAGCAGACGATGATGCAGTTATCGTTCTTGTCACGAACCACCTCCATCTCATACTCTTTCCAGCCGATCAGGGATTCGTCAATCAACAACTCATTAGTCGGAGACAGATCCAGACCGCGCTCACAGATCTCGATGAACTCTTCTTTGTTATAGGCGATACCACCGCCGGTACCACCCATGGTGAACGATGGTCGGATAATACAGGGAAAACCCAGTTGCGACTGCACCTGCAGCGCCTCTTCCATACTATGAGCAATCGCAGCACGCGGACATTCCAGACCGATAGACTTCATCGCTTTATCAAAGCGCTGGCGGTCTTCCGCTTTATCAATAGTATCTGCGTTGGCACCGATCATCTCTACGCCAAACTTTTCCAGCACACCCTCGCGCTCAAGATCCAGCGCACAGTTTAACGCAGTCTGTCCGCCCATCGTTGGCAGCAAGGCATCCGGACGCTCCTGCTCAATGATTTTCGCTACCGTTTTCCACTGAATCGGCTCGATGTAGGTGGCATCAGCCATCGACGGGTCAGTCATAATCGTTGCAGGGTTAGAGTTAACCAGAATGACGCGATAGCCCTCTTCACGCAGAGCTTTACAGGCCTGAGCACCGGAGTAATCAAACTCGCAAGCCTGACCGATAACGATAGGGCCCGCACCGAGGATTAGAATACTTTGTATGTCCGTACGTTTTGGCATGTGTAAACAACCGATCGAAAATTTTAATTCTTTAAAAGCTGCCCGGAGTTATCTCACAGGCAGTACGTATTGAACTTAAAACAGGCTTATTAAGCCTTACGTGCTTCAATATCACGGATAAAGCGATCAAACAGTGGCGCAACATCGCGTGGGCCCGGGCTCGCCTCAGGGTGACCCTGAAAGCTGAAGGCAGCGCGATCTGTGCGCTCAATCCCCTGCAGAGAACCATCAAACAAAGACTTGTGTGTCGCACGCAGAGTCTCAGGCAATGTCGTTTCATCTACCGCGAAACCGTGGTTCTGGCTGGTAATCATCACCTGTTTATTATTCAGGTCCTGAACCGGATGGTTAGCCCCATGATGACCAAACTTCATCTTCATAGTCTTCGCACCGGAAGCCAGCGCCAACAACTGATGCCCAAGACAGATGCCAAACACAGGCAGATCGGTTTTACAGATTTCCTGAATCGCTTCAATCGCATAATCACAGGGCTCTGGGTCACCCGGGCCATTGGAGAGAAAGACACCATCAGGGTTCAGCGCCAGGACTTCAGCGGCAGTTGTTTTCGCCGGAACGACCGTCAGACGACAACCACGCTCTACCAGCATTCGCAGAATATTACGCTTCACACCATAATCATAAGCAACCACATGGTGCGGCAGATCCGTATCAGCAACCTCCTGATGCCCTTCAACACGATCCCATGTCGTTGAATTCCACTGATATTGCTGAGCGGTGGTAACCTCTTTCGCCAGATCCATACCCTTAAGACCAGGAAAGGCTTTAGCGGCAGTCAGAGCAGAATCTTCGTCGATTTCGCCAGCCATGACGCAACCGTTCAAAGACCCCTTCTCACGCAGAATCCGGGTAAGGCGGCGGGTATCAATATCCGCAATACCGACAATATTTTTCGCTTTCAGATAATCATCCAGGCTCTGCTCACTGCGCCAGCTACTCGCCATCAGTGGCAGATCGCGGATCACAAGACCTGCAACCCATGTCTGAGAGGACTCTTCATCCTCTGCATTTGTTCCCACGTTACCGATGTGTGGATAGGTCAGGGTCACTATCTGACGGCAATATGATGGATCCGTCAGAATCTCCTGATAACCAGTCATGGAAGTATTGAACACAACTTCTCCGCTGGACTGGCCATCCGCGCCAATCGCTACTCCCCGGAAGATACTACCGTCCTCAAGGGCCAGAATGGCTGGTCTTGTCAAAATTAACCTCCCCGCTTAGTGCGAAAATCTAAACAGAATAAATAAACTGTAAGTTGCAAAAAAGCGAGGTAGAACAAAATGCCCGCCTCGCTTTTCTGTAGAGAATTCTTCTAGTGCATTTTCAGCATGCAAATCGGCGGTATTTTAGTCCATCTGGCTTGCCTTGTCTACGCGACCACACTCCCCATTCTGAGTATCTGCAAAAAACTGCGAAACATCGCTGCAACAGAAAAGAAATATAAATACCGCATCTGAAAAATCTGAGCAGAAGTAGATGAAAATATCCCGAATTAGCCTGGTAGCTGGCGCTATCTTATTACTTGTTGTTTCCCTCATGGCTGCGGCAATGTTCTGGTCACTTGAGCGGCTGAACGATAGCTTTAATAAAACCCGCGACTACCAGCAACTGCAGGAAGAGATCAACACTGAAGTCAACCGACCCACGCTTATCTATCTGAGCACGGGCAATGCCACACTAATAACAGCGATTGATAATACCCTCACCCGTTTGATCGAAAGTGACACTCGCGTATCCAGCCTGACGACCAGCGGCATGCCTGAAGTACAGAACACCTTAACAGAGCTCAACTCTGTTGCTCTATTCAAACTTCGGGCTGCTGGAAAATTAAGGCAACCACAGGAACTTCTTATCAATAATGAGCGGGAAATTCTTGGCACACTGAGCCAGCTATCAGAATACAGTACTGAAGGTGGTAATGATCAACCTGACTTAAAACACAAATACGCCACAGCCCTCAATCAACTGGCCATGACCATTGCAGAACTGGCCCATAGTCGCCAGCGTTTTTTCTCATCAGATCAGCCCAACCGGACTGATATCGACCAGCGCTTAAGTAGCCTAACCCGGATGAGCAAGACGCTGGCTGAACTGCCACGCTTTGGTATTTATACCGAAGCGGAAAGTAATGATGCTCTCGGATTACTTCTTGGGCGCAGTTCAGATACAGCAGAGACACAGCGAAGTGAAAAGGGCGATATCTTCATTCAGGAGCTCAACAGCCTCAGCCTGAGATACAGAAAAGAGCTGCAGAATATCGAAAAGATCTATGCCAACAGATCCGCATCGATACGGGAAACAACATCACTAATTGACCAGCTAAACACTCAGTTGCGGGCTAATCAGAACCGTTTACAAAAACACTATGACACGACTGAACAATCCGTATATCTGCTGCTAAGCATCAGCATTACACTCATCATTACCACCGGACTGATTATGAGTATTCTGAATACGCGCCTTAGCCGGATAATCAGCAACACCTGCGAACAACTCAACGCGCTGGCAAAAGGCCATCTTGATTATGAAACACCCAAACCAAGCAGAATTATCGAGATCGAGATACTGAACAGCTCAATCGCCAGTCTTCGCTGCTACTTCGCGACACTGATTGATAAAATTCACACAGAAAGTTCGACACTCAACCTTCTGGCTAGAGATCTGAATACCAGCTCCGATACCCTGACCCAGATCGTTACCAGGCAGCAACGTTCAACCGAACAGGCGTCTGTGCAGATACAACAACTGAGCAGCTCATATCAGGAAGTAGCCAGAAACGCCGTCAGAACATCAGCAGCTACTCGCAAAGCAACAGAGGTCGCGATCCACGGCGTTAGCGAAATGCAGACAACCAGCGAAAGCATCCGCCAACTGGAACAGGAGGCCGAGGCCACCAATACGTCACTGGATCAGCTCAAAGATGACGGCAAGGCAATTGGATCCGCGCTACACGTTATCCACAACTTTGCCGAACAAACCAATCTGCTCGCGCTGAATGCGGCCATCGAAGCCGCCCGCGCTGGCGCAAGCGGACGAGGTTTTGCGGTAGTTGCCGATGAAGTGCGCTCCCTCGCAGGCAATACCGCAACAGCGGCAGATAAAATTGGCGTTATCATCAAGAAGCTCAATGGCGCGATTGAGCAGATGTCAGAAAAAATTGAACGTCAGGCAGGACATGTGCGTAACACAGTAACACTGGCCGAGAACGCCAGAAAAAGTGTCGAACAGATCCGTCTCTCTATTGATGAGATAGACAGCATGAGTAGCATGATCGCATCAGCAACCGAAGAACAATCCGTAGTCACGTCCCAGATATCTGAAGTAATCAACATGACTCTCGAGCACTCGCAGAACTCTGCAATCGAAGCAGAAAACAACAGAGACCACGCCCGCCAGATCGACCATACAGGCAATAGCCTGATACAACTGCTGCAACAATTCTCCCAGCAGCACTAACGAATAACCATCCGTTGGGGTTTTCTACGTTAGTCTCTTTTATCTAAAAGCACCTTCGGGTGCAATAAAAGAGCAGCGGCTAGACGTGGCTGCGCCACTTGTTAGAACGGAGCCTTCGGCTCCTGCTAGAAAAAGCCGGGAGCCAGAGAGACTGGATTGTGAAGGTATCGCGACGAGGTACCCGCTTACGAAGCATCTGTCCCTGAAGATGACACTCGCCCCCGCTAAGAAAGGCTCTTAC
>NZ_JBNKYN010000098.1:0-15573 GCF_050300915.1 Amphritea sp. | reverse complement strand
AGCGGGATGCTGTGGCCGAAGTTAGTCAGACCCTGGTTTCCATCAGTAATGCGGCTGCGGAAACATCAAAAGGCGCAGAGGGTGCCGCAGATAGCAGTCAGACACTGCTGGATGTCGCTCGTCAGCAGCAAGCGTTGTTGGCACGCTTTTCCATCAGTTGATCTGCCGAGATATAAAAAAAGCCCGCAGGTTGCGGGCTTTTTTGTATCTGCATGGCAGACTTAGTTGAGGGTGATATCCACCATCAGATCGTTGGCAATTGCTTCCAGGGATTGCTGCAGGTCATCCAGATCAACCCCTGCTGGCACGGTAAGCTCCGCCTCCGCTTTAAATAGCTCTTCAGCCGACATTGAGCCGCTGACCAGCTCAGTTGAGAGACGTTCAACGTTGATATTGTAACGGCTCAGTGCCTGAGAGATCTCCCGCACGATGCCGGGTTTGTCGTGGCCGATCAGTTCCAGCGTGATATTGTTGCTGTCGGTTAAGGTGGCATTCTCCTGGCTGCGTTCGGCAACCACTTTCAGTCCCTGAGATTCCAGCTGCTGCAGGGCATCAAGCAGGCTGTCGGCCTGCTCATCGGCAACGGTCACAATCAGAATGCCGGCAAACTTGCCCGCCAGGCGGGACATGCTGCTCTCCAGCCAGTTGCCACCGTTATTAGCGATGGTCAGGGACAGCTGCTCAACCAGGCCGGGTTTGTCGTGGGCTATTATTGTCAATACGAGGGATGTCATGATGGTTTGCTCCTGTAAAGTATATCCAGACCGGGATCGCTGTCCCCGTTGATCTCTGCGATCATTTCCTGTTATTTGTTCATGGAGATGAGTCCTGAGTCATCAGTGGCGGCAAAAAGTGCTGACAATGAGTCTGGATCACCCCATAATCCCGCTTTTTATGCAAAGGCGACTGTCGTCGCAGAGTGCATAGCGGGTAAACCAGTCACGGGACTTATCCTGAGTGCTTAGGGATTATATACACAGATGAACGAGATTCTCACTGCTCTATGGCCTGTTTTTGCACTGTTATGTGTCGGACATCTTGTTCGTCGGGCCGGATTTCCCGGTGATGGCTTCTGGGAGCCTGCCGAAAAACTGATCTACTTTCTGCTATTTCCGACGCTGTTGGTCTATAAGCTGAGTCTGGCGGATGTTGGTGCCGTTCCGGTAACTGAGGTAGCTCTGGCGATTGTGTTGTTAATGTTTATCGGCACGGTAGTGCTGTTGACTGTGCAACGGCTCAGGCCGCTGGCCAACAGTCGTTTTACCTCTGTTTATCAGGGCGGTATGCGCTTTAATACCTATGTCGGTCTGGCGTCCAGCGCCGCCTTATTTGGTGATACCGGGGTAGCCGTGGCGGCGGTGATTATTGCAGTGATGGTGCCGTTGTTGAATCTGCTGTGCGTGCTGATTTTCAGTCTCTATACCCGTAAAGATGCGGGTTATATGAGTGCGTTGCTGGCAGTGGCTAAAAATCCGCTGATTATTGCCTGTTTTGTGGGCATATTCCTCAACCTTAGCGGTCTGGGATTGCCGTGGATGGTGGCCTCGGTGGCCGGACTACTGAGTGGTATCGCGCTACCCCTGGCGCTGCTGGCGGTGGGGGCCGGTCTGAATCTTACGGCATTACGTCAGGCGGGTGGTGCGGTAATCTATAGCAGCGGCATCAAATTGCTGCTGTTCCCCTGCCTGATGGTGCTGATCTGTCATCTGCTGGCAATCTCTCCAGAGGTAACTCAGGTGCTGGTGCTGTTCAGCGCACTGCCAACGGCGCCCTCGGCCTATATTCTTGCACGACAGTTGGGTGGAGATGCGGTGCTGATGTCCGCGATCATCACCGGCCAAACTCTGCTCTCTATGCTGATGATGCCGGTTATTTTGTCGATTTTTTCGTTTTTTCTCTGATTTTCTGAAAAAAAATGGAACTTATGTCATGAAAATGGTGTCTTTTCTTTAGCTTTTAAAGCATCTGTCGATAAAGTGCGTGTAACTTCTTAAAAATACATGGTAAAAATGCTTGTGTTTTTCAGCTTTTATGGAAGAATGTGCGCGCTTTTGACTTAGTGAATTAAACTTTCCGAGCAGTAAAAAATGAAAAAAGGACCAGATCTAGTTGCCGTGTTGATCGCCGTGTTTGTACTGGGCACCGTTTTTACGGGTGTCAGTCATGCCGATATCGAGTTTGTCTCGTTGGTTGGTCAGGTGTTTAACAACTAAATTCTGTTATCGGGCAGCGCGGTAAAAGCGTTGCTCGGTGGCCACGCCCTCAAGAGGTATGTCCCAGCTTTCTGTTTTCAGCTGATCGACTTTCTGCAGATCATGGGCCAGCCCGATCAGCCGGGTTCCCCTGTCCTTGCGCCACCCCTGTTTAAAGGCAAAGGTGCGATCATAGTATCCACCGCCCATCCCCAGTCGCCCACCTTCATCATCAAATGCCACCAACGGTAGAAGTACCAGATCAAGCGCCCAGGCAGGACGTCGTGGTGCCTGTACCAGTGCGGGTTCTTTGATGCCATAGATATTGTCGCTCAGACGGGTGTCTTTATTGTACGGAATAAACCAAAGGCGATTATGGCGGACTGGGTGAAGTACCGGCAGAAAGCATTGCTTACCGAGTTTGCGACAGTAGTGGATAACCTGCTCGGCACTGATTTCGCCATCGCTGGCAAGGTATAACGCGATGCTCCGGCTGCGACGGAACAGAGTCAGGCGGCGCAGGGTGGCCAGCAATCCGTGAGCGTGCTGGCGCTGCTGGGCAGGGCTTAAGCTGCGGCGTGATTTGCGCATCTGCCGACGCAGATTCTGTTTGAAGTCCGGAGCGTTGTTCATAGTGAGGGTGCAGAAGAAAAAGAAAAGACTCCCCAAGGTTGCGGCGCTGAAATCGGCCCTGAACCCGAAGGTTCAAGGTGGCAGCTTCCGGAAAAAATTAGGCTTTCCGTCTGGCGGACATGCACATCAGTTAACCAGGAAGCTTCCAAAAGTGTGATTATCGGCTCAAGGGACTAAATCAGACTACCAATAACCTCAGGGAGCTGATCTCATTATACCTGTCCGAAACGGAAAGTCAGCCTTGAAATAAAACTTAACTGTGCTATTTGCAAAAAACAGTGGGGTTTATAATCGTATGAAAAATAAGTGTATTTATTTCACATGAAAAATATTCACCCCTGGATACTGTTCTCAGGGGTGATCATTGGCTGGCAGGGTCTGCTCAATCAGCTGACTCAGCTGATCCAGTCGGATATTGGTCGCCTGGCGTTCCTCGGTCTGCTTGGATTGCAGTTCGTAGGTGATATTCAGGGCCGCCATCACGGCGACTTTTTCTGCGCCGAAAATACGACCACCGGCGCGGATCTCCTGCATCTTTTTGTCCAGATAGGCCGCCGCTTTAAGTAGTTCGCCTTCCGCTTCTGGCGGGCAGGCGACCACATACTCTTTCCCCAACAGGGTGACGGAGATGTTTCGGGGAGAACTGCTCATGCCTGCTGCTCCAGTGTTTTAAGGCGGCTGATCATCGCTTCGATTTTCTGCTCGGTCTGACCGGCAACCTGAAGGCGTTGATTCCGCTCCTCTTTCAGTGCCGCAATTTGCAGGTGCAGATCCCGGTTAGACCGCTCAAGTTGCTGGCAGTGCCGGATCAGTGCATTAATCTGTTGTTCCAGTTTATCGAACGCTTGGGCAGACATAGTTAAAGACTCAATTATCAGAGACCGTATAATAAGCGGAAAATGGTTGGTAATCGAGAGCTGTTTCGTGGTGCCCTCGTAGTTGAAGTGCTAGGATATGAGTCCTGAAATGTTAAGTAATACAGAGTAGCTCCGCCATGCCCGAAACGCAGTCCCCTGAAGAATTTCTCCCTGAATACTATGAAATATGTGATGTGCTGGTTGCTGAAGACAGCATGACCAGTAGTGCTGCCGAGCTGCATGGCTTGCTCTGTGGTTATCTTTCCGCCGGTGCCCGGTTTAGTCATGAAGCCTGGCTGAAGCTGGCGGCTGAACTGACCGATATTGCCGAATTTCGTCACGAATCGTCGAAACTGGCCTTCACTGACCTCTATGATGGGGTGGTTGCACAGCTGGAACAGGGGGATTTTGGTTTTCAGCTGCTGTTACCCGATGATGATATGTCGATGCCGGAGCGGGCAGAAGCACTGGGGTGCTGGTGTCAGGGGTATCTGACCGGTTTTGGTCTGCAGGGCGGGCATACCAATGAATCGCTCTCCGATGAGCTGAAAGAAGCGCTCTCTGATATGGAACAGATCGCCCAGATCGAGCTGGAGCCCGAAGACGATGAGGAGAGCGAGTCTGACCTGATGGAACTCCAGGAATATGTGCGGATCTCATCTATGATGATCTTTGGTGAGTTCAATGTGCCACCATCTGAAGATACACCTGCGCCAGGCGCAACACTTCACTAACAGGGAGTCATTTCAACGATGCGAATCAGTCAGTCAGGTTTTGCCGCCCGTCGTCAACAGTTGATGGATAAAATGAGCCCGGAGAGTGTTGCGATTATCCCCTCCGCCAGCGAAGTGCCACGCAACCGGGATGTGGAATATCCGTTTCGCCAGGACAGCGATTTTTATTATCTGACCGGCTTCAATGAGCCGGATGCCCTGTTATTGCTGATGCCCGGCCGTAGCGAAGGCCAGGTGGTGATTTTCTGTCGTGACCGCGACCCGGAGATGGAGATCTGGAACGGCTATCGGGCCGGACCTGAAGGTGTCTGTCAGCAGTACGGCGCCGATCAGGCTTATCCCATCGCCGAGGTGGATGAGCAGATGGCTGAGTTGTTACAGGGCAAGGCACGTCTCTATTACTCTATGGGGACCAACGAAACCCTCGACGGTCAGGTGCGTCACTGGCTGAACAGCATCCGTAAGAAGGCTCGCCTGGGGGCGGTTGCGCCCGGTGAGATGGTGATGCTGGATCATCTGTTGCATGAGATGCGTCTGTTTAAGTCAGATGAAGAGATTGAGTTGATGCGCGCCGCGGGGCGCATCTCTGCCGAAGCGCATGTGCGGGCGATGCAGGTTTGTAAGCCCGGGTTGATAGAGTATCAGCTGGAGGCGGAGATCAGTCATCACTTTGCTATGAACGGCTGTCGTCTGCCAGCTTACTCCTCGATTGTGGGTGGTGGTGATAATGCCTGCGTACTGCACTATACCGAGAACCGGGATGAGCTGAAAAGTGGTGATCTGGTGCTGATCGATGCCGGTTGTGAGCTGGACTACTATGCCGGTGATATTACCCGCACCTTTCCGGTCTCCGGAAAATTCAGCCCGGAACAGCAAGCGATCTATGAGTTGGTGCTTAAGTCACAGCTGGCCTGTATCGAAGCGATTCGCCCCGGCGCTCCCTGGATCAGTATTCATGACCTGTCGGTAAAGATTTTAACCCAGGGGCTGATCGACCTTGGCTTGCTCAAGGGGGATCTTGAGGGGCTGATTGAGAGCGGTGCTTACAAAGTGTTTTATATGCACCGTATCGGCCATTGGCTGGGTATGGATGTGCATGATGTGGGTGACTATAAAATTAATGGCGACTGGCGACCACTGGAGCCGGGTATGGTGATGACCGTAGAGCCGGGTATCTATATTTCACCACAGAATGAGCATGTGGATGAAAAGTGGCGGGGTATCGGCATCCGGATTGAGGATGATGTGCTGGTGACTGAAAACGGTTATGAGATTCTCAGTGCCGGTGCGCCAAAAAGTGTCGCAGAGATCGAGCAGTTAATGGCGGGTTAAGCGTTTTAGAAACATTTATTCAGGCCTTCTGAAGGCAATACACAGTCTTAATAACCCGGGCGATTATGAAACAGCATTACGATATTTTAATCATTGGTGGCGGTATGGTGGGAGCCAGTTTAGCTGCATCGCTGATCCCGGCTGGTCAACGGCTGGGGTTGTCCATCGCCGTGGTTGAAGCGTTCCCTATGCCTGATGCCAGTAGTGTTGAATATCAGCCCAGCTATGATGCCCGGGCGACTGCGCTGGCCTATGGCAGCCGGTTGATCTATGAGCAGATCGGTATCTGGGAGCAGCTGCGTGAGCATCTCTGTCCGATTACCGATATCCATGTGTCTGATAAAGGGCGGTTTGGCGTTTCCCGGCTGAATGCCCGTGATGAGAACGTCGCCGCGCTGGGATATGTGGTGGAAAACCACTGGCTTGGCCGGGTGTTGATGAACCGCTTAGCTCAGCCAGATGCCGAGCATATCGATCTGCTTTGTCCTGCTGAAGTGACGGCGGTGCATACCCTGGCGGAGCAGATGGAGGTGACGCTGATGACCGAGGGCCGGGAACAGCAGCTGACCGCAGAGCTGGTGGTGATGGCCGATGGCGGTCGCTCCGAGCTGCGCGAACAGCTGGGAATTGTTTATCAGCAACAGGGTTATCAGCAGCACGCGCTGGTGACCAATATCAGCCCTGAGTCGCCCCATCACAATATCGCCTATGAACGTTTTACCGATACCGGCCCGATGGCTCTTTTGCCGCTGGAAGACCTGTCTCTTGATGCGCTGGCTCCGGCTGAACTGTCTGCCGCAGAGTCTTCCTCCCTGCAGGAGGTGCGACACAGGATGGGGTTGGTGTGGACGGTGCCCGATGATCAGATTGACGAGATACTGGCGCTGAGTGACCGGGAGTTTATTGAGCGGGTGCATGAACGTTTCGGCTATCGCGCTGGGGTGTTTGTCCGGGTTGGGGAGCGCTATAGCTATCCATTGAAACTCAGTGTTGCCGATGAACAGGTGCGCCAGGGGCTTATCATGCTTGGTAATGCGGCTCATGCACTGCACCCTATTGCCGGGCAGGGGTACAATCTGGCGTTGCGCGGGGTGGTGACGCTGGCTGCTGAGCTGATTCGCGCCCGGGAAGCCGGTATCAATCTGGGGGATATCAACCATCTGACCCGTTTTGCCGAACAGGTGCGTCAGGATCAGCGCAGGACCATCGGCTTCAGCGATAAGACCATGAAGCTGTTTTCTAATAGTAATCCGTTATTGGCGCTGGGGCGCAGCGCGGGTTTGCAGTTGCTGGATATCTGTCCGCTGGCGAAAACGGTATTTACCCGCAGTGCCATGGGGCTCGACCAGCCAACCCCGGATCTGCACTGAGCGGGCTTTCTACCCCTCGTTTTTCATCAGCAGTCTGAGAGGACTCGAATGACACAACATAACGAAACAGATCTGGTTATTGTCGGCGCCGGTATGGTGGGCCTGACGCTGGCCGCTTTGCTGGCAGACAGCGGGCTGCGAATCCGCGTGCTTGAAAGTCGGGAGATTGATGCGGCGAATGCTCTGGAATGGGAACGGTCCCAGCGAGAGAGTGGCTATGACCCCAGGGTCAGTGCGCTAACGGTTGCTTCGCAGCAGGTGTTAACGGTTGCTGGCGTCTGGTCACAGATAACGGCGATGCGGGCAATGCCCTATCGGGCGATGGATGTCTGGGATGGTGAAGGCAGCGGCAAGATTCGCTTCGACTGTGCTGAACTGCATGAGCCCTGTCTGGGACATATTGTTGAAAACCGGGTAACACAGAGCGCACTACTGCAGCAGATTCTCAGCCAGAGTAATTGCCAGCTCTCTGTCGGTGTGCAGCTGACGGAGCTCTCCGAGCCCGATAGTGCTGCTGTTCGTACTCTGACACTGAATAACGGTGAAGTGTTGCAGGCCCGCTGCGTAGTCGCCGCTGATGGTGCTTTGTCGAATACCCGCAGGATGGCCTGTATCGGCATGTGGGAGTGGGATTATGGTCACCACGCCATCGTCACCACGGTGACCACAGAGCAACCGAACCGGGCGACCTGCTGGCAGCGTTTTACTGAGGATGGTCCGCTGGCCTTTTTACCGCTGTCGGATGCGCATCTAAGTTCGATTGTCTGGTCAACCTCGCCGGATCACGCCAAAACGCTGATGGAATTGGATGATGAAACATTTTGTCAGGCATTGGAGCGGGCTTTTGAGGGGCGTTTAGGCGCAGTGACACATACCGATCAGCGGTTTGTCTTTCCCCTGCGTCAGCGGCATGCAAAGCAGTATGTTAAAGCAGGCTTTGCCGCAATCGGTGATGCGGCCCATACCATTCACCCTCTGGCCGGGCAGGGGGTAAATCTGGGGCTGATGGATGCTGCGGCGCTGGCAGAAACGATTCTTGATGGTCTGGCTGAGGGGGTGAACTGGAACGCTGAATATCATCTGCGGCGCTTTCAGCGTTCCCGGCAGAGTGAAAATTTGCAGATGGCGGCGATGATGGAGGGCTTTAAGCGTTTATTTAACACCCGTAATCCGTTGCCGATGCTATTACGTAATACCGGTATGAGCCTGATGAACAGTCTGTCGCCGGTGAAAAATCATATTGTTCAGCAGGCGATGGGATTGAGTGGTAGTTTGCCCCGCCTGGCGCGTCGACCTGTCAGGGATTAATGCCGCACGCTACCATCAGAAACCCATAGACCAATAGATCAGCCCCAATTCGGGGGCAAAATTTGCACTGGCAGATAATTCTATATACATTGTCTGCCCTTTTCAGATATTGCCCTTAGCTTTATCGCTGAATAACAATTAATAGAGTCAGTTACAGAGTGATGAAATAGTCGCTCAGGATAAAAGAGTTAAGAATATGGGACAGAAAACCGCACTTTACGAAAAGCACTTGCAGATGAATGCCAAGCTTGTCGATTTTGGCGGCTGGGATATGCCTATTAACTATGGTTCTCAGGTTGAAGAGCATCATAAAGTCCGCAACGCAGCCGGTATGTTTGATGTTTCGCATATGACCGTGGTTGATGTGACCGGTGCTGATGCCAAAGAGTATCTGCGTTATCTGCTGGCGAATGATGTCATTCGTTTGCAGGAGCAGGGTAAAGCGCTCTACAGCGGTATGCTTAATGAAACTGGCGGTGTTGTTGATGACCTGATCGTCTATCTGATGACCGACCCCGATGTGACCGGCGAGTGGTTCCGGGTGGTGGTTAACTGTGGCACCCGTGAAAAAGATCTGCGCTGGATGGCTGATCATACCGCCCGTTTTGATAACGTTGCACTGACCGAGCGGCCTGAATTGGCGATGGTTGCTATTCAGGGACCGGACGCACTGGCTAAAGTGAGTGCTATTGTGAGCGAGTCCCGGGCTAAACTGATTGAGCATCTGAAGCCGTTTCAGGGACTTGAATCCGAGGGCTGGTTTTTTGCCAGAACTGGCTATACTGGTGAAGATGGGCTTGAGGTCATGGTGCCAGAGGAGTATGTTGCAGACTTCTGGCAGGCGTTAGCCGATGCCGGTGTTGCCCCCTGTGGTCTGGGTGCGCGTGACACATTGCGCCTGGAAGCGGGTATGAATCTGTATGGCTCTGACATGGACGAGAAAGTCTCTCCGTTGTCGGCTAATATGGGTTGGACTGTTGCCTGGGAACCAGCAGAGCGTGAGTTTGTGGGCCGTAAAGCGCTTGAAACTCAGCGCAGTGCTGGTGTAAAACAGAAACTGGTGGGGCTGGTGCTTGAGAGCCGTGGTGTTCTGCGCAGCCATCAGCAAGTGATGATCAACGGTGAGGAGGCGGGTGAAATTACCAGCGGTTCTTTCTCGCCTACATTGGGTTGTTCGATCGCAATGGCCCGGGTGTCAGCTGAGATTGCTGATACATGTCATGTTGATATGCGTGGCAAACTGGTAGAAGTAAAAGTGGTTAAACCGCCATTTGTGCGCAATGGCGAGAAAGTGTTTTCATAAACTCTCACTGTAGGAAAGAGAAAATGAGCGATATCCCAAGTGATCTGAAGTATGTTGCCAGCCATGAATGGATCCGTGACGAAGGTGACGGTGTGGTTACTATAGGTATTACTGATCATGCCCAGGATCTGCTGGGTGATGTAGTGTTTGTTGAGCTTCCTGAGGTGGGCTCGGAATTTACTGCAGGTGATGATCTGGGGGTGGTTGAGTCAGTTAAGGCTGCTTCAGATGTCTACGCGCCGTTGAGTGGTGAAGTGATTGCCATCAATGAAGAACTGGAAGATGCGCCTGAACTGGTTAACAGTGACCCGTACGGTGATGGCTGGTTTGTGCAGATCCGTCTCTCTGACACCAGTGAGGTTGATGACCTGCTGGATGCAGATGGCTACGCCGAGCTGTGCGAAGCTGAAAGCTGATTCGATCTTTGATCAATATAATTTAAGCCCTGCCACTGCGGGGCTTTCTGTTTTCTGGGGACACAGGATATTGCTGTGGTTGCCCGACACAATAACTGCAATTCTGAAGGTAACTCTCCTTGCAACAACTACGTTTGAATCCCGGCGCTGATAAGCGTCTTCGCGGTGGCCATGTCTGGATCTACAGCAACGAAGTGAATACCAAACTATCCCCGTTGAAACAGTTTACGCCGGGGGAGCAGGTAGTGGTGGAGAGTTCTTCAGGCAAGCCGCTGGGGTTAGCTTATGTGAACCCCAATTCGCTGATCTGTGGCCGGCTGGTGAGCCGCAGTGTGAAGATCCCTCTGGACCGGTCGCTGATTGTGCACCGCCTGAATATCGCCTTATCCCTGCGCGAAGCCTGCTTTGACAAACCCTGTTACCGGCTGGTGTTTGGTGACAGTGATGGTTTGCCGGGCCTGGTGATCGATCGTTTCTTCGATATCTTTGTGGTACAGATCTCTACCGCAGGGATGGAGCTGTTCAAAGAGGATATCGTTGCGGCCATTGAAAAAGTGTTTAAACCGCAGGGTATTCTGTTCCGTAATGATGGCAAGATGCGTCAGACCGAGGGGCTGGAAAGTTATACCGAGGTTGCCTTTGGTGAGGTGCCGGAACTGGTGCCGTTTGAAGAGAACGGCGTGTCTTTCCTGGCACCGGTGCACAAAGGTCAGAAGACCGGCTGGTTCTATGATCACCGTTTGAATCGGGCACGGATGCAACAGCATGTCGAGGGTAAGCGGGTGCTGGATCTGTTTAGCTACATTGGTGGCTGGGGGGTACAGGCGCTGGCTGCAGGTGCGGAACATGTTACCTGTCTGGACGCCTCGGAGTTTGCTTTGGATATCGCCCAGGAAAACGCGGTGCTGAATGGCGGTGAGGAGCGTTTTACCACGATTCAGGGGGATGCCTTTGATGGTTGTAAAATGCTGCTGGAAGAGCAAGAGAAATTTGATGTGGTGATCGTTGATCCGCCAGCCTTTATTCAGAAGCGCAAAGATATCCGTAATGGTGAGCAAGCCTATAAGCGGATCAATCAGCTGGCGATGCGACTGGTCGCTAAGAACGGTATTCTGGTATCCGCATCCTGTTCGATGCATCTGGAGCGTGAGCGGCTGGTGGATATTATCCGTTCCGAAAGCCGGACGCTTGACCGTCAGGCGCAGATTTTTGATCAGGGGCATCAGGGCGGTGACCATCCGGTGCATCCGGCGATCCCTGAAACGGATTATCTTAAATCATATTTTGTACGATTGTTGCCAGTCACCTGAACTGGCAGAGAATAGAGGGAAAGGGCATGGAGTATAAGTTACTGGGTAGCAGCGATCTGAATGTCAGCCGTATCTGTTTGGGGACCATGACGTTTGGACAGCAGAACACCGAAGCAGAAGCGCATCAGCAGCTGGATTATGCTGTTGCACAGGGAATCAATTTTATTGATACAGCCGAGATGTACCCGGTGCCTCCTATGGCTGAAACTCAGGGGCGTACGGAACAGTATATCGGTAGCTGGTTAAAGGCCCGGGGTAACCGGGATCAGGTGGTTATCGCTACTAAAGTGGCTGGTCCTGCTGATATGGTCCAGCATATTCGTCCCGGTTTGTGCCTGGACGGTGCTAATATCCGCGCCGCAGTGACCAGCAGCCTGCAGCGCTTGCAAACCGATTATATCGATCTCTATCAGTTGCACTGGCCTGATCGGGCAACCAACTTCTTTGGCGAGCTGAATTACCGTCATCAGCCAGAGCAGGATGGTACGCCGTTGCTGGAGACGCTGGAAGCGTTAAAACAACTGGTGGATGAGGGGCTGATACGCTACATCGGCTTGTCCAATGAGGTGCCCTGGGGGGTAATGAAGTTTCTCAGCTATGCTGAGTCTCTTGGGCTACCACGGGTGGTGTCGGTACAAAATCCTTACAATCTGCTGAACCGTAAAGATGAAGTGGGGCTGACTGAGGTGTTGCACCGCGAAGCGGTAGACCTGCTGCCCTATTCACCGCTGGCTTTTGGCACCCTGAGTGGTAAATATCTCGATGGCAGTGCCGGCCCCGATGCCCGCATTAACCAGTTTCCGCGCTTCTCCCGTTACTACACTGAACAAGGGCTTAAAGCCACGGCGGCGTATGTAAAGCTGGCTCGCGATCATGGTCTTGATCCGGCACAGATGGCGCTGGCGTTTGTGAATAGCCGTCCATTTGTTGGCAGCAATATTATCGGGGCGACCACTATGGAGCAGCTTAAGAGTAATGTGGACTCTATCAATCTGACGCTGTCCGCAGAGGTGCTTGAACAGATCGACCTGATTGGCGTTCAGTACTCAAATCCTTGCCCCTGATATTTCCGCAGCACCCGCGTGCGCTCTGCTGTATCGGTTAGCAGAGCGCATTTTTTGTCAGGCTACCCGACAACGCTTCAGTTGCTGATTCAGTGCTGCCATCACCTGAGCCCGCTTAACCACACCCACCAGGACTCCATTCTCTACCACGGGGTATATTTTGGGTTTATTAATCGCCATCATCTGGGCCAGTTCAAGGGCCGTATTGGTTGGCTTCACGGTGAGTGGATCACGTTGCATCATATCTTTCACCAGAACATGACTATCGCAGTGGTAGCTGTCACCCAGCAGATAGGGAATACAGTCTTGCTCTGAGAGGAACCCGGTAACATGCTTTTTACCATCCGTCACCGGCAGTCCGAGCATGTTGCTGGCAAGCAGGTGGTCTACGGCTTGTGGTAACGACATCTCTTCATTTAATGGAGTCATGTGCTCAGACATGATCTCTCTAACCAGAATCATCGTCTTTCTCTCCTGTTGTTAACTGAACCTGTGGTCTTTTTGCGCAAATGCTATTAACACAGTCTTGCAGTAAAACGCCGATTTAACCAATCAGAATTGACTATTTAGTGGATAGAGAAAATTAAACGAAGCTTGAAACTAATGGTAGGAATGGGGCAGGGCTGAAAGCTTCTGCCCCACACCAGAGGCGGGGAGGAGGCTAGCGCAGGCTGATAATCGGCCAGCCGTTCTCTTCCGCTACCTGCTTTAGCCGTTCATCCGGGTCGACAGCAACCGGGTTGGATACCAGGTCGAGCAACGGTTTGTCGTTGATAGAGTCGCTGTAGAAATAGCTGTTCTCCATGGAGTGACCGGTCTGCGCCAGCCAGGCATTCAGCCGCGCAACTTTGCCTGACTGAAAACAGGGGGTGCCAGAAACCTTACCGGTATAACGCCCATCAATTTGCTCCGGATCGGTGGCCAGGGTGTCGTCAACTCCCAGCGCCGTGGCGATAGGGCCGGTAACGAAACGGTTGGTGGCGGTAATAATCAGCAGAAAATCCCCCTGATCCCGGTGCTTTTGTAACAGTGTAGCGGCTTTATCCAGCATCATCGGGGCCACGGTGGTCTGCATAAACTCCTGATGTAACTGTTCCAGCTCAGCGGGTTCATGCTCCGCTAGTGGCTTTAAGGCAAACTCCAGAAACTCATAGATATCCATGCTGCCAGCCTTGTACTGCTGGTAGAAATAGTCATTTGCCTGACGGTAATGTTCAGCATTTACAATGCCTTTGTCACACAGGAACTCGCCCCAGGCATGGTCGCTGTCGCCGTTGAGCAAAGTATTATCCAGATCAAAAATGGCCAGACTCAAGGTAAACTCTCCTGCACTAAAAATCGATGGTTGCGAATAAGCGCTAAGAATAGAGGCTAGCCGGTGAGGAGGCAATTGTTAATGCCTTCGTCTCTGAAACGACATGAAGTTGTGGAACTGCATGAAATTGTGGAACAATAGCGTAAAAGAGTTTGTAAGGTATTCACCGTGATAGATTCAGATGGGTTCAGGCCGAATGTCGGTATCATTCTGGCGAACTCGATGGGTCAGGTGCTTTGGGCAAGACGTATAGGGCAAAATGCATGGCAGTTCCCCCAGGGGGGGATTAACGCGTCAGAATCGCCGGAACAGGCGATGTATCGGGAACTAAAAGAGGAGATCGGGCTTTCACCTGAGGATGTTGAGGTGATCGCTGTTACCCGAGGCTGGCTGCGTTACCGGCTGCCCAAACGAATGATCAGGCACCATTCCCATCCGGTTTGTGTAGGACAAAAACAAAAATGGTTTCTACTGCGCATGTTGAGTGATGACAGTGCAGTCGAGATAGATTCAACCAACTCTCCAGAGTTTGATGGCTGGCGCTGGGTCAGTTACTGGTATCCTCTGGGACAGGTGGTCGCATTTAAGCGGGATGTATACCGCAAAGCGATGCGCGAACTGTCACCTAAGTTAACGCGACTGGCACTGGGTGGTTGGTATTTAAAGGAGTAAACACTTGATGCTGGAAACGCTGCGCAAAATTGTCCAGGAGGTAAACGCCGCACCTGATCTTGAGTCGGTGCTGGATGTTATTGTGCGGCGGGTGCAGCGGGCGATGCGTACCGATGTATGTTCAATCTATCTGATTGATCAGCAGCGTGAACGTTATTTGCTGATGGCGACCCAGGGGTTGAATCAAAAATCGGTCGGGCAGGTTTCTCTCGGTATTGATGAAGGTGTTGTCGGTATGGTGGGGCAGCGTGCTGAGCCGATCAACCTCGAAGATGCGGCTGTTCACAGCGCATTTACCTACCTGAAAGGCACCGGAGAGAAGAAGTTTCATGCGTTTCTCGGGGTGCCCATTATTCACCATCGAACCCTGATGGGAGTTCTGGTTGTTCAGCAAAAGCTGATTCGCAAATTTGATGAGTCGGAAGAAGCCTTCATGGTGACCATGTCGGCTCAGCTGGCGGGTGTCATCGCCCATGCGGAAGCCACTGGCTCAATTCTTCAAATATCAGATCAGACCAAAACCGAGGCGGATCGCAAGTTTGAAGGGGTGTCGGGCTGTATCGGGGTTGCTATTGGTCCGGCGGTGGTGATGACGCCGCTGGCCGACCTGGATGGTGTACCCGATCGCCGGATCGAGGATATTAAGGGGGAGGTCGCTAAGTTCAGGAGTGCACTGGCGCAGGTGCGCCGGGATATAAAGCGGGTCGGCCGCAGTCTGGCGAAACGGTTGCGTTCGGAAGAGCGGGAGTTGTTCGATGTTTATATCCGCATGCTGGACGATAATGCTCTGGCAGGCGAGATCATTGCCCGTATTAAAGAGGGGAGCTGGGCGCAAGGTGCATTAAGGCAGGTTATTGGCGAACACGTCCAGCAATTCTCGATGATGGATGATCCCTATCTGCGTGAGCGGGCTACTGATATTCGCGATCTTGGGCGGCGGATGCTGACCTGTCTGCAGGAGTCGGGTCCCTCTCTGTCAGAGATCGAATTTCCTGAAAATACCATTCTGGTTGCCGATGAACTGACTCCCGCGATGTTGGGTGAAGTGCCCACAGAGAAGCTGATAG
>NZ_JBNKYN010000097.1:0-15954 GCF_050300915.1 Amphritea sp. | reverse complement strand
CGATGCCAATCAGAGCGGTGCACAAGAGACGGCCCTTGAGATTGATGCCTCTCAGGAGCGGGTGATGGCGCTGAAGCTGGATGTACTGCTTAAGAGCGATTTTTCTGCTGCGCTTGAGGCTGCGGTTGCCCGTTTTGGCAAGGTCGATGCGCTGGTGAATAACGCAGCGATGACACCGACGACACCGGTGATGGAGATTACTCCGGAGGAGTTTGACAAGGTCGTCAGCGTGAATATGCGCGGAACCTTCTTCGGTTGTCAGGTGCTTGGCCAGTATTTTGCCGACAACGGCTATGGTCGCATCGTTAATCTGGCGTCACTGGCGGGACAGAATGGTGGCACCGCTTCCGGGGCTCACTATGCATCCAGCAAAGGCGCCATCCTGACGATGACGAAAATCTTTGCCCGTCAATTAGCAGAATCAGGTGTCACCGTGAACTCTGTGGCGCCGGGACCTATCGACCTGCCTTCAGTACGTGCACTGGTACCACCGGAACGTCTTGAGCAGATAATCAACGAGATGATTCCGGTTAAAGCGCTGGGTAATGCTGAGTTTGTTGCGGATATGGTGACGAAACTGGCAAGTCCCGAAGCGTCTTTTGTCACAGGCGCTGCCTGGGATGTAAATGGCGGAATTTTCATGCGCTAAGGCGTTAAGACCTGGGCGTTAAGACTGGGGCATTAAGACCCGGGAATTAAGTCGGGCCTGGAGTGCAGGCCCGGCAGTACGATTTTTAAGGGTGATATTATGAGCGCACAGCTGATTGATGTTGTTATTAGTAAACGTGAAGACCAGGCGGATGCCGTAGCGGTCTTTGAACTGATGGCAAAAGATGGCAATAACCTGCCTGCCTTTGATGCCGGGTCCCACATTGATGTGCATGTGGCACCTGACATCGTGCGTCAGTATTCCCTCAGTAACAACCCTGATAACAGTGCTGTCTATCGACTGGGGATTTTGAATGATCCTGCGTCACGGGGCGGCTCTGTTGCGATCCATAAGAACTTTCATGAGGGTGCTGAGATCCAGATCAGCGCCCCCCGTAACCATTTCCCTCTGGACCTGTCTGCAGAGCGCACCATTCTGGTGGGCGGTGGGATTGGTATCACCCCGATGCTGACCATGGCCTATACACTGCGGACGGCGGGTAAAGCGTTTGAACTGCATTACTGTTGCAGAACCCGCAGCAGTGCCGGTTTTCTCGATGAACTGGCCGCCGAGTTTGGTGATTGCGTAAAGCTGCACTTTGATGATGAGGGTGATGGGCAGCGTTTTGATCCTCAGGGAACTTTCGCGCCAGTGACAGCGGGTACTCATATCTATGTTTGTGGCCCTTCCGGCTTTATGGATTGGGTGATTGGAACCGCTGAAAAGGCCGGATTCGATAAACATAATATCCATTTTGAATATTTTAATGCGGATATCGACACCTCCGGTAAAGCCTTCGAGGTGGTAGCTGAGCAGAGTGGTGTCTCGGTGATGGTGGGTGAAAACCAGACCATTGTTGAAGCGCTTGAAGCGGCCGGTATCAGTGTTGATGTGTCCTGCGAACAGGGTGTCTGCGGCACCTGTCTGTGTGATGTGCTGGAAGGGACCCCTGAGCATAAAGACAAATTTCTGACTGAAGAGGAGAGGGAAGATAACGACCAGATTATCCTCTGCTGTTCACGTTCAAAAACCAGCAAGCTGGTGTTAGATATCTGATGCTGGTCACGGCAACAGGCTCAGCACTGCTGGTGAGCCGGTATGCGACCAGAGAAAAAGGTTACAAATAGATGAAATGTAAACTATTTTAAAGCCTTTTTTTCAGGTAGGTTATAAAGATGAGAGAAATAAGATGGGCAATTAAATAAACAATAATTCTTAAAAAATAAATATAACAAATGATAGCGATCCGGAGATTTTAAAATGAAAAAGTTCTTCAAAACAGTTGCTGTAGGGTTTGCATTAGCGGTGAGTCAGGGGGTAGCGCAAGCGGATACAACACTCACCCTTTCCTCGTGGTTGCCACCCACCCATCCCATTGTCTCAGAAATGATTGTGCCCTGGGTTAAACAGGTAGAAGAGGTCACCGACGGGCGGGTTAAAGTTAATATTTTAGCTAAAGGCCTGGGCCATCCCAAAGTCCATTATGATATTGCCCGTGATGGCTTAGCGGATATTACCTATAGCGTACACGGTTATACACCAGGTCGGTTTCCGCTGACTAAAGTGGTTGAATTTCCGTTTGGTGGTAACAGCGCTGAAGCACTATCGGTTGCTTACTGGAAAATCCATCAGAAATATCTCGCCAAGGCAAATGAGCATAAAGGAACTCAGTTGTTGAGTGTGTTTACTCATGGCCCTGGTCTGATTCATAACAGTAAAAAAACAGTCGCTTCTGCTGCTGATTTAAAAGGTATGAAGTTGCGTGTCGGTGGCGGTGTTGTTAACGAACTCGCCAGTTCTCTTGGTGCTGTGCCACTGATGAAACCTTCATCTAAAAGTTATGAAATCCTTTCTCACGGCGTAGCCGATGGCATCCTCTTTCCTGCGGAAACGGTGACCGCTTTCAATCTTCAGAATCTTGTTAAGTACACCACGATTGTTCCTGATGGTATGTACAACACCAGCTTCTTTCTGGTGATGAACAAAGATCGTTTCAAGAGTCTTTCTGAAAAGGATCAGGAAGCCATCATGAGTGTCTCTGGTGAAGCCTTTGCCCGTCTGGCGGGGAGTGTCTGGGATGCTGCCGATGCTGCTGCTATGGAAGAGCTGAAGGCGAATGGTAATGAGATAACTGTTGCCAACGATGCTTTCCTTGAAGAGATAAAAGAGCGCAGTGCTCCGCTTGAAGCTGCCTGGATTAAAGAAGCTGAAAAGCGTGGTGTTGATGGCGCAGCAGCGCTGGCTGAGCTGCGTGAAATGACAGCTAATTACGGTAAGTAATGAGAGGCACTATGAATATCCTTATCTCACTTTTCAGAGCGAAGGTATGGATCCACCCGCTTGAATTTCTATTCGAGCGGGTTCTCGCTTACATCGCGGCTTTGGCGATGTTTATTATGATGTCGGTGACGCTGATCGATGTCGTTGGTCGGGATCTGTTTTCGGCACCACTGCCCGGTGGGTTTGAAATTACCGAACTCTTACTCGCTTCCCTGATCTTTCTCGGACTCCCCATGGTGACTGCTGAAGGTTCCCATGTGGAAGTGGATATGATGGATTCAACGGTGCCAGCGTTTCTCAAACCGTTGCAGGATATCCTTATCTGCCTGGTGAACATTGTTGCCCTGGGAGTGATGTCCTGGATGATGTGGAAACTGGCTATCCGTACTTATGAGTATGAAGATACGACCGCGCTGCTGGAGATTCCCTATGCCGGTCTGGTCATTCTGATGGCATGCTGCTGTTCACTTTCAACCTGGGCGCTGATGATGATGCTTATTTTCAAACGGGGCAAAAAATTGTTTAGCCGGGATAATCGTAATCCCGAAACTGGGATGGTGGAGTGATTTATGGAGACTAGTCTTATCGGCTTTGCTATTTTGCTGATTATTATCTTCGCCCGTGTACCGCTTGGGATCGCGATGGGACTCGTAGGTGTCTGTGGTTTTGCTTACGTGCAGCAGGTTGAGTTTGGTAATCCAAGAGGTTGGGATGCCGCTTTAAACATGGTATCCCAGGTCTCCTTTGAAACCGGCTTGTCCTATAGTCTGTCGGTTGTACCACTGTTTATCCTGATGGGTAACTTTATTACCGGGGCGGGTTTGTCTTCGCAGCTATACCGGGCATCGAATGCCTTTCTCGGGCATTTCAAGGGCGGTTTAGCGCTGGCGACGGTGGTCTCATGCGGCGCTTTTTCGGCTGTCTGCGGTAGCTCGATGGCGACGGCCGCGACCATGTCAAAGGTGGCGATGCCTTCGATGCGCCGGTATAACTACTCCGATGGTCTGGCTGCCGGTTCTATTGCCGCAGGGGGAACGCTGGGTATCCTGATTCCGCCCAGCGTTATTCTGGTGGTTTACGGCATTCTCACCCAGAGTGATATCGGTCTGCTGTTTATTGCAGGTTTGCTGCCGGGCTTTCTCGGCATCGTTCTCTACATGGCGGCAGTCAGCGTGACAGTTAAGGTGAAACCCGAAGCGGGACCTGCCGGTGAACGTTCAAGCTGGCCCGAGCGCTTACAGGCTCTGAAAAGTGTCTGGACCATCTGTTTCCTGTTTTTCGTGGTTATGGGCGGGATCTACAGCGGTATCTTTACGCCGACTGAAGCTGCCGGTATTGGGGCTTCCGGTGCCTTCTTTATCGCGTTGTTCCGCGGGCGTCTGACGTTTGCCAGTCTGGTTGAAACACTGGTGGGTACTGTTCGCACTACCGCCATGCTGTTCTTTCTGGTGATTGGCGCGGTTCTTTTTTCGAACTTTATCAACCTGGCGGGGCTGCCGGACTCACTGCGTGACTTTGTCTTAAGCATGGAGCTTAGTCCTGTCTGGGTGATAATGGCGATAATCGCAATCTACATTTTGCTGGGTTGTGTGTTAGAAAGCATGTCGATGATTCTGCTAACCGTGCCGGTATTTTTCCCGCTGATACAGGCTATCGGGTTCGATCTGATCTGGTTTGGCATTCTGGTTGTTGTCGTTACCGAGATCAGTCTGATTACGCCGCCCGTTGGGCTCAACGTATTTGTCCTGAAATCAGTCCTGCCGGATGTTAAGTTATCAACGATTTTCAAAGGCGTTACCCCTTTCTGGATCGCAGATATTGTGCGTTTGATTCTGATAGCAACGATTCCTGCGATCTCATTGTTTTTACCGGGCATGGTGGGTTAATACCATGATGCTGATGATAGACCGCTTGTCTCTGAGATCTGGTTGGCTGATGTCAGCCAGATCCAACATAATCGGAGGAACATTACGATGATCCAGGATATTAAGAACGTTTTATACGCATCTGATCTGGGTGAAAGCTCGAAGCCAGCTTTTTATATGGCTGCCAGAGAGGCCTCCAGACATAAAGCCCAGATGACCTTTCTACATGTTGTCGATCCGGGTAACACCTCAACCAAAGCGTTAGTGGAGGGGTTTCTCAGCATGCCCTCGATGTCTGAAATGCGCAATGAAGGCATAGTAAAGCTGAAGTCATGGATGTCAAACCGGATCGAAGAGTTTTGTCTCAACGAACTTTCAGATCACGAACCCTTACAGCAGAAACCGCTTTCCCGGGTTGAAGAAGGCCCGGCAGCGGAGACCATTATCAGGGTTGCTGACGAGATGAAGGCGGATCTGATTGTTATGGGTTCCCGTACCCGTACACATTCACTGGTGGGCCGTTTCTTTCTGGGGTCAACCGCTCAGGCGGTATTACAACTGTCAGACCGGCCGGTGATGGTTGTGCCTATTAAGTAGTCTGCGGTCAGGAATCCGCGGTAAAGCCTGGCGCATTTCTATACCAGGCTTTTAGCAACAAGTACTTAATAAAGTATCAGAATATTAAAATAACAGAGTTTTATGCTGACGTGTGGATCAGACCGTTAAGCGCGGTACTGACTGAGGTTAATGGCTGTCCGCAGGTATCAACAATAACAATAAAGTTAAGGAATGAACGATGAGAAAAGGTGTCATGCGCCCGGGACATGTGCAAATAAGCGTCCTGGATCTGGAAGAAGCGGTGTCTCATTATGGTGATCTGCTGGGGCTTATTGAGATGGACCGTGACGATCAGGGGCGGGTTTATCTGAAAGGCTGGACAGAGGTCGATAAGTTCTCTGTCGTACTCAGAAAAGCAGATGCTCCCGGAATGGACTTTATGGGCTTCAAAGTGCTGAACGATGAAGTACTGGAAACCCTCGAGAAGGATTTACAGGACTATGGGTGTTCAGTTGAACATATTGCCGCCGGGGAATTAAAAGGTTGTGGCCGTCGTGTCCGGTTTAAGGCACCGACGGGGCATAATTTTGAACTCTATGCTGATAAAGAACAGACCGGCAAGTGGGGCGTCTCTAATGTCAATCCCGAAGCCTGGCCGCGGGATCTGAAGGGGATGAAAGCTACCCGTTTTGATCACTGTCTGCTTTACGGACCCAATGTCGAGGCAACCTATGAACTGTTCAGGGATGTGCTCGGATTCGATCTGGCCGAACAGGTTGTCGATCCTGACGATAACAGAATCGCCGCCTTTCTGACCACGGGTATGAAAGCCCATGATGTTGCCTTTATCGACTGTCCTGAGCCGAACAAGTTTCATCATGCATCATTCTTTCTCGATTCCTGGGAGGCGGTGATGCGGGCGGCCGACCTGATCACCATGACAGATACTTCCATTGATATTGGGCCAACCCGTCATGGGCTGACTCACGGTCAGACAGTGTATTTCTTTGATCCATCCGGTAATCGCAATGAAGTGTTCTGTGGAGGAGATTACCACTACCCGGATCATCCGCCAGTTACCTGGAAAGCTGAAGATCTGGGTAAAGCAATTTTCTATCATGACCGGGTGCTGAATGAGCGCTTCCTGAGTGTTCTCACCTGATCTGTTCTGTTATCTGTATCGCCACCTGAAACCCGGTTTCAGGTGGACTTTGACTGGCTCCTGGCTGTTATCGGTTTTGTTTTTTTAATACCTACAGTTAGATAAGCACAAAAGGTGATTAATATGAGTATGCAAGATTTTGATGTGCGTGATTTTCGCCGCGCGCTTTCGCAATTTCCGACCGGTGTTACGGTTATCACAACAAAGGACCAGCAGGGCCAGCCGATCGGTGTGACCGCCAGCAGCTTCAACTCTGTGTCTGTTGAGCCACCTTTGATTCTGTGGAGTATTGATAAGGGCGCGCACAGTCTGGCGGCCTTTGAAAACTCGCAACACTTTGCGGTGAATGTGCTGAGCCGGGATCAGGTAGATCTGTCTAACCGGTTTGCCAGCCGTGGCGAAGATAAGTTTAAAGATGTTGTCTATGACAAAGGGGTGGGCGACAGCCCGTTGCTGAACGACTATTCGGCCCAGTTTGAATGTAAAACCTGGGCCGTATATGAAGGCGGTGATCACCTGATCCTGGTGGGTGAGGTGCTGCATTACCGCTATCACGACAGCAACCTGCCACTGGTATTTGCCCGGGGGAGCTATTCCGTCTCCAGCCAGCACCCGTCCACGGTTAAATACGATGCCGGAGATGAATCCGGTGAGTTTATCTCAGACTATCTGCTGTATATGTTGCGTGAGTCCTATAATCGCTTCAGTTCAGATCTTTATCCGAAGTTGCAGGCAGAAGGGGGTGTCAATCCAGAAGAGTGGCGCATACTGGCGATGCTCCGTGATCATGGTGCTATGAAAACCGACGATCTGGCTCCCTTAGTGATGCAGCCAGCTGTAGCGCTGATACAGACTGCTGAGTGGATGCAGGACCGGGGACTGATTGAGTTGGTCGACGGTTCGCTGAGTTTGTTGCCTGCGGGTATCTCGCTGGCCGATAAACTGCTGGATCTCGCCAGGCAGCACGAAGCTGAAGTTCTGAGCGCTCTGTCTGATGACCAGTCCAGACAGTTGAAAAATGGCTTACGAGCGATTATGGAAAGCCGCCCTTAAATACGTTTTTTTAACATCAACGGGCCTGAATCTATGTTGAAACCCTGTCTGCCGTTTGCGAGTACTCAATGAAACAGCTAAAACTGCACCATCCGTCTGGAGAGTTTGTTGCCCTGATGGCGCTGTTGATGTGCATGGTGGCGCTCTCGATCGATGCGGTTTTGCCAGGTTTGGGGCCGATGGCGTCAGACCTGAATGTCAGCGACAGCAATGATATTCAGCTGGTGATTGCGATTGTCTATGCCGGTATGGCTGTCGGGCAGTTAATCTATGGCTTTCTGGCCGATGCGAAAGGGCGCAAAGTCGCTATCTCTCTGGGAATTCTGATCTTTGTACTCGGCAGTCTGGTGGCACTGTTTTCTGAAAACCTGGAGATGATGCTGCTGGGCCGTTTTATGCAGGGCCTGGGTGCTGCGGGGCCCAGAACCATTACCCTGGCGATTATCCGCGATCAGTATAAAGGCAATGAGATGGCCCGGGTGCTGTCGCTGGTGATGACAATCTTTATCATCTCGCCGGTGGTCGCCCCGCTGATCGGTCAGGGAATACTCTGGTTATTTGGCTGGCGACAGATCTTTATTTTTCTGCTCGGTTTAGCCAGCATCGCCTGGCTATGGTTCTGGTTACGGCAACCGGAGACGCTGGCCGTTGAGGACCGAGTGCCTTTTTCAGTTAACGAGACGCTGAGAAACCTGCGGCGGATGGTAAACGAGCATGCTGCGGTTTATTACGTGATTGCGCTGGGATTTATCTTTGGTGCCTTTATCGGTTTTCTCAACACCGTGCAGCCGGTTTTACAAGGGATCTATAAAATGGGGGCGGCTTTTCCGCTACTGTTCGCCACCCTGACCATTAGTTTTGCGGCGGCCTCATACCTGAATTCACGCTTAGTGATGCGCGTTGGCACCAAACGGCTAGCGCTGAGTGCCGCGGTGATGGTGGTGTTACTCTCGTCGGTTATGTATCTGATTACTTTTTTGTTGCAGGGGGTTCCGCCGCTCTGGGGGCTGATGATCTATCTCGGGGTGACCCTGTTTTTTGTCGGGCTACAGTTTGGTAATCTGAATGCTATGGCAATGGAGCCGTTTGGCCATATTGCAGGCACCGCATCGGCAGTCATTGGTAATGTCTCAACACTGTTGGCGGTGGTGTCCGGCACTCTGGTGGGGCAACTGTTTGATGGTACTGTGTTACCTTTAGTGGCAGGCTTTGGCGTATTGGCCAGTGGCGCTGCACTGTTTATTCACAGAGCGAATGCCATCCACAGCCAGCGTCCGGTTAAATTAGTTAAGTCATAGGAAGGTTTTATGTCGACTCCATACGAGCTACTCGGCGGTGAGGCCGGTGTCAGAGCGCTGGCGAACGAGCTTTACAAGGTGATGTCACAACGCGCTGAAGCCAGCACGATTCGCGCGATGCATGCAAAAGATACCTCAGAGGTTGCGGAAAAACTGTTTATGTTTTTATCCGGCTGGGTGGGCGGCCCGGACCTCTATTTTCAAAAATATGGAACCGTCTGTCTGTCGAGTCAGCACGCCAGGTTTACGATCGGCAGTGACGAACGGGATCAGTGGTTGCGCTGCATGGATCAGGCTCTGGTCAATCTGAATGCTTCAGAAGAGCTGATTCAAATGTTGAAAGAGCCTGTATTCAATCTGGCTGAGATGATGCGTAACGCTGAATAGCGGCTAGTCTTCTTAATCATCCGGGCTTTCTTACGCTTAGAAAGCCCATATTCTCCGCTTGTTATATTTCGTTACATCTTCATACAACATTATACATTTCCACGGAATCTGGTTTACACCCTCAGGCTACTCTGTTTCCTGTGCTCAGTCTGTCCTGACCTGTATAGAGTTCTCCCCCTTCGAACTCTGACAGGTTAATCGGCAGCCATTGCAAGACAGCGGCGATGATCCGCTGCCTGACGATTATAAAAATATCGCGTGTTCGCGGAGGAAATATCGATGAAGAAATCAAATGGCCATAACCTGTCTGGTTACCTGCTATCTGCTGCAGTCGCTGCGGCAACGGCAGCCATGGCTATGCCGGCACAGGCTTACAACCTCTACTCACAGGATGGGACTGAGGTTAATCTGGATGTGGAAGCTGTTGTTGGTGTGTTCAGCAGTGATGAAACCTATGGTAATAGTGAGTCAAAACCAGGCTGGCAGGAAGGCTATATTAAGTATGGTTTCAGCGGTACTCGCGAGCTGAGTAATGGGGTATCCCTGTTTGGCGCTGCTAATGCTGTGTCTTCCGGCACCTGGGGTGATGGCGATGCTGCAGGGTTAACAACCGGTGATGAGAGCAAAACTAAAATTGAAGACCTTTACGCAGGTTTCCGCACCGATATGTTTGAGCTTTCCGTTGGTCGTCAGAATCTGAGCATCGGTGATGGTTTTATTCTTAATGGCGATTCACTTAATTTAGGTAAAGGCCTTGAGGGTATTGACCCTGCGTTTGAGCCTGACCGAGGTGGTGCTTACTGGCTGGCGGCCCGTAAAGCATTTGATAAAACTGTGGTTGCCCGTGTTGGCGGCGAAGATGGCGTACGCTCAGATATTTTCTGGTTAGAGTCAGATAACGCCGGTCAGGCCAGTATGGAGCTGGCGGGTATCAATCTTGAGTATGTGACTGAAAAAGGCACCTTTGGCGCGATGTATATCAAAGGCCTGGGTGTGGATGCTGGAGAAGCCGCATTCATGGGGCTTGAGGGGCGTGATGGTCAGAAAACCATCAGCGTTCGCTATCAGGGTAATGCCGGTGTTGAAAACCTGTTCCTCTCTTCGGAGTATGTTTCTCAGGAAGATGGTGTTAGTGGTGATGACACAAACGCCTGGTATGCCGAAGCAGGCTGGACCTTTGCTGATGCGCCATGGGCACCCAGTGTGAACTACCGCTTCACCAGCTACGATGAAGGCTATGATCCACTGTTCTTCGGCTTTAGCCGGGGCTACGGCACCTGGTTCCAGGGTGAGGTTGCAGCAAACTATGCGGGACCATTCGGTACCGGTACCGATATTCACTACCTGGGGGTAACCGCACATCCGACCGAGATGCTCACCGTGGGCGCCGGTTACTTCAACTTTGAAGACAAGAACGATACTGATTCAGTGGATATGTCTGCTAATGAGCTGAATATCTGGGCTGAATGGGTGGCGATGGATCATCTGATTATCAGTCCGGTACTGGGTTTCTACACACCGGATAATGCTAACAGCACGCAGGGTAACGATGACACCAATACCTACGCACAGGTTATCGCTATCGTACCGTTCTGATTAATCCAACATAATGATAAAAAAACAGGGCTTCGGCAGAGGCCCTGTATCTCTCCAGCAAAGGAATATGAGTATGAAAGAGTATTCACTGATAATAAATGGTCAGAAGACCGCGCCTCAGGGTGGTTTTTTTGACGTTCTGAACCCGGCGACCGAAGCAGTGGTTGCTCTCTGCCCTCAGGCAACTGTTGAACAGCTGGATGCAGCGGTTAGCGCAGCACAGACCTGTTACGAAAGCTGGCAGCATTCCAGCGATGCCGAGCGGAAAAAGTTGCTGCACGATATCGCTGACCGGATTGAGGCGAATGCCGCTGAGCTGGCGCAGATTATCGTTGAGGAGCAGGGTAAGCCGCTGTTTCTGGCACAGATGGAGGTCGGCGGTGCTGTTGCCTGGACCCGCGCCACCGCTGAGCTGGAAATGCCGGTGGATATTCTTGAAGACAGTGACACTAAACGGGTGGAGGTGCATCGTAAGCCTCTTGGCGTCGTTGGTTCTATCACGCCGTGGAACTGGCCACTGATGATCGCTGTCTGGCATATCATGCCGGCGATCCGTTCCGGTAATACAGTGGTTTCTAAGCCTTCCGGCCTGACGCCGCTGAATACTATCCGTCTGGTGGAGATTATCAATGAAGTGGCGCCTCCAGGGCTGGTGAATGTTGTCACCGGTGAAACGGGTATCGGCAGCGGTATGACCAAACATCCGGGTATCCGCAAAATTGTATTTACCGGATCGACCCCTACCGGGCAGACCATTATGCGCAGTGCCGCCGATAACCTTAAACGCCTGACTCTGGAGCTGGGCGGCAATGATGCCGGTATCGTGCTGCCGGATGCAGATCCTGCAACGGTTGCTGAGGGTATTTTCCAGACCGCGTTCCTTAATATGGGACAAACCTGCGCCGCGCTGAAGCGTCTCTATGTGCATGACTCTATCTATGAAGAGTTGTGTGAAAAGCTGGCGGATGTCGCGGCAAAACAGGTGCTGGGTAATGGTCTGGATGAAGGTGTAACCTTCGGTCCGGTACAGAACCGTGCTCAGCTGAATCTGGTAAACGAGCTGGTAGAAGACGCCCGTGCCAATGGTGCCCGGATTATCTGTGGTGGTTCTCTGGTGGACGGTGCCGGTTATTTTTATCCTCCGACACTGGTGGCTGATGTGACTGACGGCTGCCGTCTGGTGGATGAAGAGCAGTTCGGTCCGGTTCTGCCTATTATCCGTTACACCGATGTTGAAGATGCGATCAAACGCGCTAACGCAGCAGATGTGGGGCTGGGTGGATCTGTCTGGTCGTCAGACATTGCTAAAGCGACGCAGATTGCCGGACGTCTGGAGTGTGGTACGGCCTGGATCAATGGTCATGCAGAGCTGTTGCCTTATGCGCCTTTTGGTGGCTGCAAGATGTCAGGCTTCGGTGTTGAGTTTGGTCAGGAAGGTCTGATGGAATATACCTCTGCACAGGTTCTTAATATCAATAAATAATCGTTGATGCTAAGTGCCCGGCACAGCATAGGAAGCAGCCTGATTAAGTGGTAAAGGCTGCTTTCTGTTATCGCTTTTTATACTTATTTCGCCTCTGTTTATCAGAACTCTCTGTTTATCAGAACTCTCTGTTAAATCCTGTTTCTTGATCGCCCTGCCGGGAGCGTATCCCGGTGCTCTCGTTTTCCGGAGCTCTCGTTATCCGGGGCCTCGTTTTCCGGAGCCTTCTTCCTGGCTATAAACGATAGCTTTGCCCCTCTGATGAGGGGCTTTTTTTCTACCTTTTATTGCCGCTAGTTGCTGGTCTCGCTCTGCTGACTAAACTGGCGCAACGCTGCAAGACCACTAGCCACCAGACTCTTCAGTTCGTCGCAGGTGGTTGGGCGGATAGCTTCATGAGCTGTCTCAATCGCTTTACTCCGCACGGCCAGTGCACTCAGACCGAAATTTGCCGCTGCGCCCGCCAGTTGATGGGCTAAACTTTGCATCGCCTTAAAATCTTCCGCCTCGTATGCCTGCTGCATCTTCTCAGTCAGTTGCTGACATTGCTGTTCTAGCTGATCAAGCAGACGGATAAATTTCTCAGGGCCTAACATGCTGCAATGCTGATCAACCAGATGTTCATCGAGCATGGTCGTAACCTCATTTTTAGTGGTCATTGTCTCTGAAGGACTCGGCACAGATACGTGAAGCCCGGTATTGTTAACGGCTGCCGGGTGTTGACTCAATAGTTGTTGTAACTCGGTAAACTGCAGGGGTTTGCCAATCACCGCATCGATCCCGGCGGCATGATAGTTGTTGATCTCCGCTTCGGTAATACTGGCGGTCAGGGCGATCACCCGCACATTGGCTTTTTCCGGCGTGCGATGCTGGCGGATTCTGCGGGTGGTTTCCATGCCATCCATATCCGGCAGATGGATATCCATCAGTATCAGATCGTAGTCGTGCTGATCATGTTTCTGCAGGGCGGTATAACCGTTTTCGGCGATCTCGACCCGGTGGCCATCGCTTTCCAGCAGGCCTTTCGCCACCTGTTGATTGATGGGCGTATCCTCGACCAGCAAAATATCCAGTGGTGTTGGCGCTGTGGGGGCAGGCTGGTTGTCTATCAGGTTGTCCTGCTCTGCTGTTGTAAGCGCATAGGGGATGCTGAACCAGAACTGGCTGCCCTGTCCCGCGCTGCTGTTAAAGCCGATCTCGCCCTGTTGCAGTTCAACCATTTTCTTGCTGATGGCAAGTCCCAGACCGGTGCCACCGTAGCGGCGGGTAATGGACGAGTCTGCCTGCGAGAAGTGCTGGAAGATCCGGTGGTGCGACTCCTCAGGAATACCGATGCCACTATCTGCAACCGTAAAGCGGATTCTGGCGGTCTGCTTACTCTGAAGGGCGTCGACCGAAATTTTAACGTAGCCCTGCTGGGTAAACTTAATGGCATTGGCGCAGAGGTTCATCAATACCTGTACCAGACTACGCCGGTCACCGAAAACCCTGTCGGGCAACGAGTCACTGATCGCCAGTTCCAGTGACAGGTGTTTTTCCAGTGTCATTGGCCGCAGCATCAACTCCAGTTCATTGAGCACCTGTCTGACGGAGAAGGGCGCGTTGTGCAGCTCCACCTGACCCGCTTCAGCCTTGGTGAAATCGAGCACATCATTGAGAATAGACAGGAGATTCTGACCGGATTGGTAGATCGCCTCGACCTGTTCCTGCTGATCAGGAAGAAGATTGCCTTTATTGAGCAACTGGGCCATCCCCAGAATACCGTTCATCGGGGTTCTGATCTCGTGGCTGATGGTCGCCAGGAATTCAGACTTTGCCTGACTGGCGGCTTCTGATTTTTGCAGATTCAGCTGCGCCTGTTCCTTCGCTTTGCGTTCGGTGATATTGCTGAGTGATCCCTCGTAGTAGACAACATTACCCTGGTCATCCATCTCCCGGCGTGCCGAGATGGAGACATTTACCGGGGTGCCATCACGGCGCAGCCACTCGGTTTCGAAGCCGAGCACCCGGTTATCGGCAGATAACTGACTGAGGAAACTGTGCAGATCCGTGCTGTTGGCAAAGCACTGACTGCCGATATCGGTGATGGTGCGAAGAAACTCCTGCGGGTTGGAATAGCCTAACAGCTCAGCCAGCGCCGGGTTAGCCGAGATAAAATGCCCCTGCGCACTGGCCCTGAAAATGGCTTCAACGGTGTTTTCAAACAGTGAGCGAAACTCCTGTTCTGACTGTTCCAGGCTGGAGTATAACTTGGCATTTTCGATGGAGATGGCCGCCTGGGCCGAGAGTATTTGCAGGGTTTCCATGCGTGATGGATCGAATACATTCCGACTTTCATTGTTTTCCAGATAGAGCAGGGCGGTCAGTTCGCCGTGGTAGAGGATCGGCATACACAGCAGCGAACGGGGTTTGTGCGCCCGGATATAACTATCCTGCATAAACATATCGTGACTGTGGGCATCACTGAGCACCACAATCTCCTTGGTGCGGGCGGTATAGTGAACGATACTGACCGGCAACCTGGTGCAGCCATCCAGCGTGAGGTTTTTGAAGAATCGGGGCGGCTGATCCAGCTCGGTTTCCGCTTCGATATAGTATTCGTCCCGCTCTTTAAGGATGAGAATAGCCCGCTGGGCTCCGGCACTTTCCAGCGCCAGTGCCATCAGCCTGCCGAGCAGCTTCTCCAGCACGATTTCATCGGAAATGGCCTGGGAGGAGCGGATAACCGAGATGGTATCCAGCTGCTGATTGGAAAAGGTTTCGCCGTCATCTGTGCTGGTCAGTGCTTTGTTCTTTTCATTGTTGCTGATGCTTCGACTGGCGAATAATGCCGGATAGCGATTCTGTAACTGTTGCAGCTTTGGCCTGATCTGCAGCCGCAGATAGCTGTCCCAGGCATCATTGAGATAGGTGTGGGCAATGTTCTGTTTATCCCACTGCATATAGCAACGGCCCGCCATCTCTGTGGCAAGTGCGGCCGCCAGATGAAAATGGTTCTGTTGAGCAGAGCTGATGGCCGCATCATAATAGTCCATCGCTTTGTGAAACTGGCGGGTGACCCGATACAGCTCGGCTTGCAGCAGCGCAGCAAAATGCTGGTGATTTTCAGGGCAGTGGCGGGCCAGACGTTTGGCTCTGCGAAGTGCTCTGCGTATAGGTTTCAGCTTGTGGTTTTGCTGCAGAATACTGATCTCAGAGAGTAGAGCGAGTCTCGACAGGGCGGTCATATATTCAAAGCAGGGAGAGGAGTAGGTACCGACGATATGTGGCAGATAGGGCGAGCCTGTTTCGCAATGCCAGTTAGCCTGTTGATAGTCTTCAAAAATAAAGCAGAGCAGCGCACAGTAGTGGTGATAGGTGGCGATCGCGGTGCGATGGTCTTCACTGTGGTGTTCATCCAGCATGGTCTGATTGAAAAAGCGGCCAAACAACCGGGTTGGGTCTTCATTTTTACCCAGCAGGTTATCAATGGCCTGCAATGCCTGGAGTGAATACTGTATCGATGGTTTTTGCCCGTATTGCAGCAGTGAGGTGGTGTAGTTTTCCAGTGTCGGCTGTAACTCTGCGAAATTGTCTGTCTGGGTAAACGCATACTGAATCCAGGCTGCCAGACTATAGCTGCC
>NZ_JBNKYN010000096.1:0-16023 GCF_050300915.1 Amphritea sp. | reverse complement strand
GTGTGCAGATGCTTATTTTTCTGGCGGGTTTGCAGGGCATATCCGGCGATCTTTACGAAGCTGCTGAGCTTGATGGGGCCGGTCCCTGGGGCAAGTTTGTTAACGTGACGCTGCCGGGGCTGAAGAACACCACAATTTTCGTTGTTATCAGTACCACGATTCAGGCCTTTGGTCTGTTTACTCAGGTTGATGTGATGACCCGGGGTGGTCCACAGGGCTCTACCTCGACGGTTATGTATCATGCCGTGACCAAGGGCTTCCGCGAACAGGATATTGCCTATGGTTCGGCGATCAGCGTGATTTTCTTTCTGGCTATTCTGGCAATTGCGTTGCTACAGAAACGCTTCTTTGACAAGCGGGAGGATGCGTAATGAAACGTTTACAAAAGCTGGGCGCTTATCTCTTTCTTCTATTGATCGGTTATGTGTTCCTGTTCCCGCTGCTGTTTATGATTATGTCTTCATTTAAGCCGGAGCAGGTGATCTTTGCTGATCTTTACAGTATTCGTGCGATTTTGCCGGTCGGCGATCTTACTCTGGATAACTATCGTCAGGTATTTGAAAAGAGTGATGTTTTGCTCTATTTCCGTAACTCAATCCTGATTACATCGGCGACAGTGATTCTCGGGCTGTTCGTTAACAGTTTACTGGCATTCACTCTCTCACGTATGCGCTGGAGTGGTCGCAAATATATTCTTGCGGCGGTGGTTGCGCTGATGATTATCCCTATTGAGGCGATTGTGGTGCCTCTGTTACTGCTGGTCTCCAAGTTGCCAACAATCGGTTGGGAGCAGGGTGGTCTGGTGCTGATGGGGTCCTGGTTAAACTCGCTGGAAGTGCAGATTCTGCCG
This sequence comes from Amphritea sp., assembly GCF_050300915.1. Lineage (GTDB taxonomy): Bacteria > Pseudomonadota > Gammaproteobacteria > Pseudomonadales > Balneatricaceae > Amphritea. The sequence goes on along the minus strand of NZ_JBNKYN010000096.1, from coordinate 15,173 downwards.
TTTGTTGCGAACTCCTTTTTTATCTTCCTGTTCTATCAGTTCTTCAGGGATATCCCGAAAGATTTTGATGAAGCCGCTGAGCTGGATGGGGCGACACCGTTTCAGATCTACCGACACATTATTGTGCCGATGTCCGGCCCCGTCTTTGCCACCGTGGCGATCCTGCACTTTCTGCTGATGTGGAATCAGTATATCTGGCCGATTATGGCGGTGCAGGGGGAGGACGCCCGTCCGGTTATGCCGGGTATTCAGATCTTCTTTGGCAGACAGACCAGTTGGGGGGAGATTATGGCCTACGCCTCATTTGTTACCCTGCCGGTGCTGGCCGTGTTCCTGGCGTTCCAGAAGAAGTTTGTAAGCAGTTTGGCCGGAGCCGGCATAAAAGGCTGACCGGTTGTTGGAAAAATAAGAATTTATGTACTTGATCGCCTGTACGGCAGGCGATCTTGGGAGAAGAAAAATGGCAGACGTAAAACTGACCAAAGTCGTTAAGCGCTATGGTGATGTTGAAACAATTCACGGTATCGATCTGGATATTAAAGATGGTGAATTCGTTGTCTTCGTTGGCCCATCCGGTTGTGGTAAATCTACACTGCTGCGCATGGTTGCAGGGCTTGAAGAGATCACCGAAGGTGAGCTGCATATTGATAATGAATGTGTCACCTCTGTGGCAGCATCCCGTCGGGGTGTGGCGATGGTGTTTCAATCCTATGCCCTCTATCCACATATGACGGTGCGGGAAAATATGGGGTTTGGCCTGAAAATGGCAAAAACGGATAAGGCTGAGATTAAACGGCGGGTGGATGAGTCGGCTAAAATCCTCCAGCTAGAGCCATTACTGGATCGTAAGCCTAAAGCGCTTTCTGGTGGTCAGCGTCAGCGGGTCGCCATTGGCCGGACCATTGTGCGCAACCCCAAAGTCTTTCTCTTTGACGAGCCATTATCGAATCTGGACGCCGAACTTCGCGTTCAGATGCGGGTTGAGATCGCTAAACTGCACTCTCAGCTGAAGAATACCATGATCTATGTAACCCATGATCAGGTGGAAGCGATGACCATGGCGGATAAGATCGTCGTTTTACGGGGTGGAAATATCGAGCAGGTCGGCAGCCCGATTGAGTTGTACCTGAACCCGGTTAATGAGTTTGTTGCAGGGTTCATCGGCTCTCCCCGGATGAACTTTTTTGACTGTGATGTTATCGCTCAGACCGATGATTCTCTGACGCTGAAGCTGCCTTGTGGTGAAGTCTGTCAACTGGCGGCGGATGTCCGCCATTCTCCGGGCATGACCCGGGTGAAACTGGGTATCCGTCCTGAACATCTGAAAGAGGATCAGAGTGGCGAAATCAGGATTGGCGTCGATGTTGATGTGGTAGAGCATCTGGGTGGCTCAACCTATGTCTATGCCCGTTACAGTGGTGAGCATGAGCTGATTATTCAAACCGGTGGGTTAAGCCCGGTCAGACGGGGCGATCATTGTGATTTCAGCTTTAACCTCGACCAGTGTCATCTGTTTGATTGTAACGGTCTGACACTCAGAGCGGCCAAACCTGTACCGCTGCACACCCAGGCACCTGTCGCGCAAGCCCTCTCAGGTTAATCATAGTTTTCACGTTTCTCAGCACACCAGCAGCGTCTGGTGTGCCCTGACTATTACCGGTACTTTATGACTTCTGTTGCTAATTTTTATGCCCCATTGCCTGTACGGCCCTTGCTCCATTTTACGCCACCGAAGGCGTGGATGAATGACCCTAACGGGCTGGTTTATTTTGACGGTGAGTATCATCTGTTCTATCAGTATCATCCTGAGGGGCTGGAATGGGGGCCGATGCACTGGGGGCACGCGGTCAGTCGCAATATGATTGACTGGCAGCATCTGGATATTGCGCTGTTTCCCGATGAGCAGGGGATGTGTTTTTCCGGTAGTGCGATTGTTGATCACTACGATAGCAGTGGGTTGTTTGATGGTCAGCCGGGTCTGCTGCTCTTTTATACTGCGCACCGGGTAACCGGGAGCGCCGCTGAGGATTATGAGCAGGACCAGTGCATCGCTTATAGTTGTGATAAGGGGCGTAGCTGGCAGAAATATGCTGGGAATCCGATTATCCCGGTGCCGGGTTTCCGGGATTTTCGTGACCCTAAAGTGATCTGGCATGAGGCTTCGCAGCACTGGGTTATGGCACTGGCCTGTGGCCAGACAATCCGCTTTTACCGCTCTGAAAATCTGCTGGACTGGGCGTTATGCAGTGAGTTTGGTGAGCATCAGGGTTCTCATACAGAGGGACCCTGGGAGTGTCCTGATCTGTTCGAGCTGCCGGTTGAAGGCGGCACAGGCAGTCGCTGGGTGTTGGTTGTCGGGGTCGGGGCTGGTAAAGACAGCTGGGGATCCTTTACTCAATATTTCATTGGCGATTTTGATGGCACCCATTTTCATAATGACAATGCCCCGGATAAAGTGCTGCTGATGGATCACTCCCGCGACTTTTATGCGGTACAAAGCTGGTCGGATGCACCGGATAATCGTCGCATCGCCATTGCCTGGATCAATAACTGGTTGTATGCCAATAAGATTCCCGAAAATGGCTGGCGTGGCATGATGACCATACCCAGAGAGATCCGTCTGGTTGCCACTACTGAAGGGGTGAGGATTGGACAGCGGTTTGTGCCAGAACTGGGTGAGCAGCGGGCCTGGCAAAGGACTATGATCACCTGTGGCACAGTTGATGCGGGCGGGCTGCTTGCCCTGACGACGGTACAGGAGCGTACCAAACCTGTTCATGGATCGATCAGCTTTGCTATGCAGCCGGAAAGTTGCATTGACCTTTATCTGAGTCAGCCTGAGCAGCCTGATCTGACTTTCAGGCGGAAGGATAGTGGGCTGATCATCCGTTATCAGCGTGCGGGACAGAATGGTAATGATGCATTTGATCGCTTTTTCCCCTGTTACTTTGATCTGCCAATCGTTCAGAACCAGGCTTCAGTAACGCTGGAATGGATCAGTGATAACGGTAGTCTTGAGCTGCTGATTAATGATGGCATCTACTCATTAACCAGTCTGCAGCTGTGCCAGTCTGATACTGTCGTCGATAATATGCCGCAGCTGATGGTCGTCAGTGGCGGCATAGAGATAACGGCTGGTCAGACTAACGTTCTTGGCTAGCAGGTTTTGCTGTACTATTCAGCTCTGCTAGATGTCTGCTCTGCTACATGCCAGTTGCACTGAATGCTTAGCCGTCTGTTGATGACGGCTTTTGCTTGTATGAAAAATCTGATCGAGGCCGGTAATTATGGATCATTCACTGTTTCAGGATAGCCTGGAAATCACAGTGTCAGGCATGGCTATGGGTTGCCACTCACTGCAATGGAACGGATATGAGCTGATTGTTTATAAGGCGCTCTGGGGCGAGCTGGTCCTCTCCCTGCTGGGCGGGCAGGTGCTGTTGTTTCGTCCGGCGGGAGAGGAACCTCTGTTATGGCTGACAGAAAAGCCTGCTGGCGCACCTGCGGCGATCCGTGGTGGGATCCCTGTCTGCTGGCCCTGGTTTGCGGAACATCCTGAAAAACCTGAGCTGCCTAAGCATGGTGTGGCCCGCACCGCCCGCTGGCAGATCGATGATCAGCACGTTGATGATGCCGGTGGACGGTGGCTGATGTCACCGGAGCACTCGCTGTGTGACGGGATTCAGCTACAACTGGAGATCACTGTGGCCGATGCTGAGCTTTCGCTGGCGCTGACCACCACTAATGGGTCTGATCAGCCGCTGGCCGTGACTCAGGCGCTGCACAGTTATTTTGCGGTGTCTGATAGCCGTGAGACTGAGATACTGGGATTAGCCGATTGCCGCTGTCTGGATAAGGTTCAGGGGATGCAACCGGGAGTGATGCCGTCATCCCTGCGCTTTACTGCGGAAACCGATCTGGTGGTTGAGCAGGCAGATAATAGTGAGGCGGTGGTGCTGATTGATCATGGCTGGAAACGTGGGTTGCGCATTACTAAGAGGGGTGGTGGTTCAACGGTTGTCTGGAATCCGGGAGCTGCGGCGGCAAACATCGGCGATGTAGGGATGGATCAGGTGTCCCGGTTTGTCTGTGTTGAGGCTGCCAGAACCCGGTTTTTCGATGATCAGACGCTGGCTGTCGGAGCAACGCAGACGCTGGCCACGTCGGTCAGTGTGCTGCCATACCCTCAGCGCGATCAGCTGGAATAAGCCCACCCTTATCACAATTCATTTCAACGCATCAGGGCAGAGTTTTTCTGCTTTTTTATTTACGGATTATTGAGCCGTTTCTGCAGATAGCTTTCATAATCCGGTACGCTATAGGGGTGCTTCTGACTCAGTAGCGGCGAGCTGATCATGAAGTCGGCTGAACTTCGACTGCAGGCAACCGCAACATTCCACACCGCTGCAACCCGCAACAGCGCTTTAACATCAGGGTCGTGGGGCATCGGCTCGAAGGGATCCCAGAAGAATACAATAATGTCGATCTTCTGTTCGGTCAGCATCGCGCCGATCTGCTGATCGCCACCCAGTGGGCCGCTGATCAGTTTGGTGATCGGGATTTGCAGGCTGTTTTCCAGCAGGTGGCCGGTGGTACCGGTGGCATACAGTTGGTGTTGGCTTAGAATACTCAGGTTCTTGTGTGTCCAGTCGAGCAGATCCTGTTTCATATTGTCGTGAGCGATCAGGGCGATGCGTTTCTGTTCCGGCATCTCAATCTGCTTCATATCCATTCAGGTCCCCTTTTTTGTGTTATGCCTATTGATATCGATAAATAAAAAAGCCCGCATAGCAGCGGGCAAGCCTTACATCAGGTAACTATCAGCTGAAGTTGAAAATCCTGGGTTTGCATCGACTTAGAGGCCGCTTTGAGTGGTACTTGAGACGGCTTCTTTCGCCAGGCGCATGATGCCTGCCCAGTCTTTATTAGCGATCAGCTCATCCGGTGTCAGCCAGGTGCCACCAACGCACATGACGTTTGTCAGGGCGAGATAATCTGCCGCGGTGTGCACCCGGATACCGCCGGTGGGGCAGAATCGAATATCGGCGAAGGGGCCGCCGAAGGCTTTCAGTGCTGCTGTGCCGCCGGATATCTCTGCCGGGAAGAACTTAAACGCTTATAGCCCCGCTTGATCCCCTCCATCATCTCAGAAACGGTCTGAATACCTGGCAGATAGATCGTGTCACTGTTTACGCCGTAGTCCAGTAGCTCGCCGGTGAGACCCGGGCTGACAATAAAAGAGCTGCCGCTATCGACACAGCGCTGAAAGCTTTCCGGATCGATGACGGTGCCGGCGCCAACCTTTGCCTGAGGCACTGAGTGGGCTATCGCTTCGATCACTTTGAGGGCATTCCCGGTGCGCAGGGTGACTTCAAGTACAGGGAGTCCGCCTTCAACCAACGCTTCGGCAATAGGTACGGCATCTGCTACATTTTCGATGGTGAGCACCGGAATAACTGGTCCCAGGCTGCATAGTTGATCTACTTTCGCAGTCATCTCGGCTGATAGTGTTTGTTTAGTCATACATAATCCTGTTATTTTTTGGGCCTGAGCCAGTTAAATATGATCGTTTTATACACAGGGTGATGGTTATGGCGCCCAGTAGATCATTATCGGGTGTTGCAGAAACAGATTGACTGGCATTGACTCAGGCTTACTGGTAAGTGCCCGGGACAGAGTCTCCAGTTTGTCGTTGCCACAAATATGTAAAATCCTCAGCTCGCTATTTAGCAGACGCGCGGGTGTAAGAGAGATCCGGGCGTAAGGGGCTGTGGTTGGATTAACGGCTACACAGTCAGCGCTGCTGGCAAGCGCTGCGTCAAGCTCAGAAGAGCAGGGGAAGAGTGATGCGTTGTGACCATCGTTACCCATGCCTAAGATCACGATATCCAGCGGTCCATCGATCGTCGCTAACCGTGCGTTACAATGATCAACAGCGTCTTCAGCTGAGCTATCGGGCTGCCACAACGGGATGTAGTGAGCGTGCTTAGCTCTGTTTTGCAGCAGATGAGTATGCAGTAATCCGTCATTGCTATCGGATTCATCAGGGCTGATCCAGCGGTCATCAACCAGAGTGACCGTGACATTTTCCCAGGCGAGTTCAGCCTGGCTCAGGCTCTGGAACAGTGGAACCGGGGTTGAACCTCCGGAAACGGCCAGGCTGGCTCTGCCTCTGTTTTCGATTGCTGCGATTAATTGATGCTGCAGGAGAGTTGACAGGTTGTCTGTCAGCGTCTCTCTGGAATCAAATTCGCAGACCGTTACATGGGCCGGAAAATTCAGATCACTGATCTTCATGCCAGCTATTCCCGTCTTTGATTAACATGAGATCAGAGGCTTTGGGGCCCCAGCTGCCAGCAGAATAGGGCTGGGGCGGTTTAGTATCATTCGCCCAGTGTCCCATTAACTGATCACACCAGTTCCAGGCATGTTCAACTTCATCCCGCCGGACAAAGAGGTACTGGTTGCCCTGGATAACCTCAAGCAGCAGTCGCTCATAGGCATCCGGGATGCGATTTTGTTCAGAGGACTGGGAAAAGTTCAGATTCAGTGATTCGCTGCGTAAACGCATCCCTTTATTCAGCCCGTGATCCTTATTCAGAATTTGCAGGGAGATTCCCTCTTCCGGTTGCAGGCGGATAACCAGTTTGTTCTGTGCCAGGTGTCTCTGACTCTCATCGAAGATGAAGTGCGGCTGGGGTTTAAAGTGAATGGTTATCTGCGATAGCTTTTCTGGCATCCGCTTTCCGGTTCGCAGATAGAAGGGGACTCCCGCCCAGCGCCAGTTATTGATCTCAGCCTTGATTGCGACAAAGGTTTCGGTTTTGCTGTCCGGGTTTGCGCCTTCCTCATCCATATAGCCTGGTACGGGATTGCCTTCCAGAACCCCTTTGGTATAGCGGCCGCGAACCACATGGGTATTACACATCTCCAGAGTGATAGGGCGCAGAGCTTTGAGTACCTTCACCTTTTCATTGCGGATCATATCGGCAGACAGATCGTCAGGTGGATCCATGGCGGTCAGACAGAGTAGTTGTAACAGGTGGTTCTGCACCATATCGCGCATCTGACCCGCTTTATCGAAGTAACCCCAGCGACCCTCTATGCCGACTTTCTCTGCCACGGTGATCTCAACGTGGGAGATATGACTCTGGTTCCACTGGGAGCCAAACAGAGGGTTGGCAAAGCGCAGGGCGATCAGGTTTTGTACTGTTTCTTTACCCAGATAGTGATCGATACGGTAGATCTGGGTTTCATCGAAGTACTCAGCGACCTGATCGTTAACCTCATTGGATGACTGGAGGTTATGACCGATCGGTTTTTCCAGAACAACGCAGCTGTTGGTGTTGGTGCAGCCACTCCTGGTCAGGTTTCTGCTGATCGAACCATAGATGGATGCGGGGGTTGCATAGTAAAAGATCCGGGCCCGTTCAGCGCTTTGATCGAGTATCGCTTTCAGGTTCTGATAGCTCTCTGCTTCAGTAAAATTGACAGCGCAGTATTCGACTTTGTCCAGAAACCGGGCCAATATTTCAGGCTCAAGCTCGTCTGCCTTAATATATTTTTGCAGACTTGCTTCGCAGGTATTGGTGAAGCTGGCGGTATCCTCTTCATGTCTGGCGACGCCGATGATTCTTGATTCCTGGCTGAGCAGGCCTGCGCGCTCAAGCTGATAAAGGGATGCGAAGAGTTTGCGTTGCGCAAGGTCACCCATGGCTCCGAAGATGACAATGTCGCTGGAAGTGTTAGGAATGGACATGGTTGAACCTGTTTTGTAGTTATTAATGCAATATAATGGCTATACTATGTCTTATTAATTGTATTTTCAATATAAAAATACGTAATATAACAACATAATATTCATCTATCTGTGACTCGTTTGTCGAAATTTGCCCCAAAATAGTGCTGGAAGCGATTTTGGTACGGGGTTATAGTCACAGCAATATATTTAAATGTAGTTAAATAACCACCATTTAGTCTAGTCGTCTGGCTAAAGGGTCTATTGAACCAGAGTAAATAAGCTATGAACCTGTTAGAGCAGATTTACGATCGTCTTGAATCGTTAAATAAATCTGAGCGTAAGGTTGCCAATGTCATTATTGGTGATCCGGCGACGGCAACCCGATTGAGTATCGCCTCTCTGGCGCAGGCCGCTTCGGTGAGTGAGCCAACTGTGAACCGTTTTTGCCGTAATTTTGAAGCGAAAGGTTACCCGGATTTTAAGATTCAGCTGGCCCAGAGCCTGGCGGGGGGCACCCCCTATGTCAGTCGCAGCGTTGAGCAGGATGATTCGACAGAAGAATATACCGATAAGATCTTCACCTCGACGATTGCGGCGCTGGATATCGCCCGTAAAGGGGTGAATGCCGGATTGATCAGTAAAGCGGTTGATTACCTGATTCAGGCAAAACAGATCTCCTTTCTCGGGTTAGGGGCATCCGGCCCGGTGGCGACCGATGCGCAGCACAAGTTCTTCCGTTTTAATCTGCCGGTCGCCGCGTATGAAGATGTATTGATGATGCGCATGGTTGCTGCAGCGGCGCATACCGGGGACGTGTTTGTGGTGATCTCCTACACCGGTCGGACCCGGGAGTTGGTCGATGTCGCAAAGATCGCCCGGGAAAACGGTGCAACGGTAATCGGTATCTCTGCGGAAAACTCGCCACTGGCAAAAGAGTGTACGGTGTTACTGGCGGCACCGACACCGGAAGACACCGATATCTATATGCCGATGACCTCGCGGATTGTGCAGCTGACCTTGCTGGATGTGCTGGCAACGGGTGTTACGCTGCGCCGGGGCGTTGATTTTCATCAGCACCTGAAGAAGATTAAAGAGAGTCTCAAGGCGACCCGCTATCCCAGTGAGTGATAATTTTCAGGCACTGTCATTATCAGAAAGCCCGCAACAGCGGGCCTTTTTGTGCCTGCTGATACCGTTATGCTGCGCTGATTCCATAGCGGGGCAGGATTTCACTAATCACCGCGAAGCGATGGGCCATCAGCGCGTCATGAAAATGCTTCCAGTCACTGTCGAGGAAAGAGGGGTGATAGGTAAAAATTTCGCTCTTTAACTGTTTCGAGCGGGTATCACTAATCGCTTTGTGCTTCCATGAGCCTTTGCCTTTGGCAATATATTCCAGCTTTTCAGGCGGGAAACCAAACTCGCCATTTTCAATCGCTTTCAGCCAGACCTGATGGCGTTTGTCACCATCCTCCTCTTGGGTATTACGAAACATCGACTCCAGTTTAACCCGGCTTTCTTGCGTCAGACCTGCAACGCTGGCATCGGCATCACCCAGCTGAAAACGGCGCATCGCTTTGCACATCTCCTCTGCGGCTTCCATAAAGTCCTTAGGGTTATCCCGTTCAACATAGGTGCCTTCGCCGTTGGTGTAGTGCCATTTCAGATAGGGGCGGTCCGGGTAGCTGAGCGCGGCACCATGCCCAAGGGGTAAGATATCGCCGACAAAGGTTGAGGTGATATCGTCAAACCGGTCGGAAAAGAACTCTTTGACTTTATTGAGCAGGCCAGGGTCCGGATTATTATTTTCGTCGAGAACATCTTTGACCAGGTTAATCCTGTCGTTGATACCGGCGAACCCCTGGTGAGCCCAGGTGTCGGCATAGACATGCATAGTGATTCCTAACCGGTGCAGGGCGTTGGGCTTGTCAGCATCTTCAATACAGGCACGTACCATATCTTTGGCAACGAAGCTGTTGGGTTTACAAACAATTTTGTGCCGAAAATCGGCGTCGGGGTTGAGTCCCGCGGCCTTGCCCTCGTTGCCGGGGAGAAAGTGAAATGGGATCCAGACCTGATGGTTGGCCAGCTTTTCGATGTTTTTATAGTCGATCATTTTATGGGCCGAGGCGATACGTTTATACATCGCCTGATTATGAAAGCAGATCAGGGCATCATTGGTTGCATCATCAACATATTGTGCTGCATGGGCGATGATCTCCGCTTTGGCATGACCGAAGCCGGATAACCGCGCAATGACGTAGGTTGCGCCGTGGTGAAAATCGATCTGCATGAAGAGCCTCCTTGTACCTGGTTTCGACCGTGATAGCGCGCTGTTTATAACAGCGCAGTTTTCTCAAGATGCTCCAGCATTAGCGGATAAACATCGATCACCGCATCTTTGCCAAAAATACAGTCAATGTGTCCGTATCCCGGGATCTCGGCGCGACTGTATTGCCCTGCGCCGAAGTGCTGAGACAACAGGTCGTAGGTCAGTTTAGTGCTCATAGGCAGATAACACTCATTTTCCGCGCCGGAAATAAACAGGATGGGCAGGTCCAGTCGCGCCAGATTGGGCATATAAACATCGTTGCCATCAGCATCAACCAGAGTACCTTTGCGGCACATCAGCGCCAGATGTTCGAATGCTCCAATATTGGCTTCGGCGAACAGTTCATCAAGGTTATCGTGCAACAGCTCGTTGAGTGTGCTGTGCTTGTAAAGCGATGCGTACATAAAGGTGATACGGTGACAGGTTTCACTATGACAGCGTCCCTGTGCTTCGGCCATCGCATATAACCCAAGCGCCTTGTCATACAGCTGCGTCAGTATAGAGCCAGATTCGGGCACCACTGCCGTCAGATGATCTACATTGAGCCGGTCTAAAAATGAGGGTAGATGCAGACCGGTTTTCAATGCCGTTGTGGGGGGCACGACAAGGTGGGTGGCGATCTGCGAGCAGACAATACTGCGAACCCCCTGCAGTCCCGCCAGCATCGACATAAAGAATGTTGTTGCGCCATAGCAGTGAACCACGGCCTGAAGGCTTGCTGCTCCGGTGTGCGAGAGAATGGTATTGATGGCTGCAGGATAGTCATAATTGGCCACCTGATCACCGTTGGAACGTTGCCTGGCTGCGGGTAGCAGGATGCTGACCCGGCAATCGATCAGCCAGACGTCGTAGTTATGGGCGACCAGATATTCGACCAGGTTAGTGTCGATCATATCGGTTGAGAAAATAGAGGAGGCGACACCTAAGCCATGCACCAGCATCACCGGCCCTTTGGTGCCGCCCTGATAGCGGGTTAGCTGTAAGTGCACGCCGTCAGCGGTTGTGAAGGGGTGGATCTCAGGAATGGGCGCGCGTAACTCTCTTTTCTTACGCGGGGCTTTGGGGGTGGCGCAGTGGCTATCATAGAAAATACCCCCATAGTTTTCATACAGGATGCCGGCAAAGAACTTACCGAAGCGCGCTATCGCTTTAAGTCGCTGCTCCACGTTTTCGGCATTGGTCACCTTCATGGTGGTCATCTGCACAGCAAAATCAGCAGGCATAATATGCAGAATGCCTTTACCCGCCAGCGGGCCACTTTCGTTAAGACCTTTATACACTGAGACATACAGTGTTGATGTGTCTGCCCAGATATGCAGCGCGTTGGGGTCGTTTTTAATCAGCTTATAACCCTTGAAGTAAAACAGCTCACCGGTTTCACTGGTTAACTGCATACTGTAGATCATATGCCGGGTGTCAGGGGGGGATGGCATCTGCTCAAACAGATTAAAATTGCCTTCACTGACACTCAAGGGGTTAGCGGATAGCGCCGGGCAGATCACCGTGCCACTGATCTGCGCGGCATGGTCTTCGCTGCTGAGCATGGTTTCCAGATCGTGTGAGTGGATAGTAAGGAGGAACTCCATTGGGGTTGCTGAGCCGTTAATGGCAGCGTTTTTATAGCTGCTCAGTGTTTCTTCAGTGCTGGCCACCCGCGAGAACCTGCCCTTCATCGATTCGGTGAAGCTTAGTTCCAGCTTTTTTGTGGGGTGAGGATTAATTGCGGCCGAAGGCAGGGTGTAATCGATGCTCCAGCCCCGGTCCGCCGCGATCAGCGCGCAGCAGCGTTCGCTGATCGCACTGATTGTCAGCAGCGGGTTTACTGCAAGCGAGGTGGGTATGACCGAGCCATCGGAAACATAGAGGTCCTCATAGACAGATGTTCCTCTGCCGTTAAATAACTGCCCCTTATGGTTGACGACCCCGAGCGAGCCATTCTCTGCCATATTGCAGCCGCCCAGCGGGTGTACGGTTACCAGGCTCTGCTTGAACAGTGGGGTCCATAAAGGGTTTTCTACATACTTTCCACCCAGTGCTGCTGTTGCTTTAAGCAGATTCTTGTTTCCGGCAGCGAAGTTTTCCTGCTGGCCGACATCCGGCCAGCGAATGCGCAGGCGATCATTGATCAGTTCGGCTTGCCCATCACCCTGGTCATGACTCATGATCAGGTAGGTTTGCGTGTTATTGATCGCACCATGATAGGGGCCACGCAGCATACTGTCGGTGATTCTGGCGTGTTCCTGTAATTTGTCCAGTACGCCACTGTCGGTATCATCACCGATGAGATCGGCAGCCGCAGCCAGAGCGCTGGGGAGAAAGTTGCCGATTGCGCCGGGGAGGGAACCCTCTTCAATAATCATCCGTTGATGCCAGTCGGTTTCGTCAGTGCGGATAACGCTGGTGATACAGGGGCCAACCGGTTGCCGGCCGGTGGCAGGCAGATTACCAAAACCGATACCATTGATGTTCTGGTCACAGTTATAGCCGAAGCCGAGAATATCGCCGTTGCCACTAAAGCCTTCTCCCAGCTGATCGGATACCGCTAATCCGTTGTCTCTGCTGCGTAACAAGATCTCGTTAGACCCCAGTGTACCCGCGCATAACATAACAATATCCGCGCTGACAAACAGTGTTGTCGCATCAAATTTTTCCCGTCCAACGTCGACCTCCTGATAGTGAATCAGCCAGCCCGCATCGGTTTTCTGCAGGTAACGTACATCCGCCTGACAGAAAATCTCAGCGCCATGGTTCCAGGCATCGGGCAGATAGTTCATCCGGGTGGTGTTTTTTGCACCGTAGTTGCAGCCTGAAACACAGTCACCACAATTGGTGCAGGCCTGTTGTTCTACGCCAACATGATTTAGGCCGCTGTCGGTCTCATCAAAGGTGACATTGATGGGCGTGCGGCAGAAGGGCTGGTTCATCGCTGCGGCTGAGGCTTTATGGGCTTCCAGTTTTGCCAGGGCTGGCCAGTCATCGGGATAACGGGTGGGTTTGAGCATCTCCCGCGCCCGCTGATAACCCTCTTTCAGCAAGCTGTCTTTGTGTTGCAGAATCTCAGCAGGCCAGCAGTCGTCTTCAAACACTTCAGGGTCAGGTTCCAGTGAAACATTGGCGTTGATCAGGGATGTACCGCCGAGACCACAGCCAACCACGACATTCTGTTGTTCATTAACATGGATATCAAACAGGCTGATGCGGGAGCCAATATGACCTGCAGCGGTGTGAAACTGGATATCCTTGAACACCTCGTTGGCCGTGTCAGGAAACTCACCTACCAGAATTTCCCGGCCCCGTTCCAGTAAACACACTTTTTTTCCGGCCCGGGCCATTCGTGAAGCTGCGATACCGCCGCCATAACCGGAACCAATAACGACAACATCATAATGGGGTTTGATTTCATCGAGCGGCAAGGCGATCGGTTTCATGGCGGGCTCCTGGGCTGTGGTTCTACATCATTGATGTAGATAAACGGATGGCTGATCCGAATCTGTTTTTTATTATTTCAGTTGCAAGCTGTACTCTTCAAAATCCCGCTTGGGCAGGTTGTTGCCATCACGCTCGCGCACGCGCCAGGCGTTAACTTTTAACATCACCTCGCCATTATCGGTCTGGCTAAAGCTGGCAGTCATGAAGTGTTCCCGGGTACGTGATTTGGGATAGGCGGAAAACAGGCGGCCCTCCTTTGTGCTGACCGCGAATGACTTGTCATATTGCACCGGTTTAGCCTGCCAGCCGGGAATGCTGAACAGGTTCGGATCCGGGAACTTTTTCGGTTTGAAGCTGGGGGTTGCGGTGGCGATTCCATTGAGACCGGTGAGGTTGGACAGGGGAGATGCAATGATTTCAACCAGGCGCCCGCCCTTAGGTCCCAGAGAGACTGTTGCGATCCGGCCAAAATGGACATCACCACTGAGCAGCACAATATCATGACCGCTCTCTCCCAGCGCCGCAATCAGTTGCTGATACTGAGTTTTGAAGCTGAGCAGGTTTCGTTCGGTCTTGTTCTCTTCAACAATCAAGGGTTGAGGGATAACCAGGACACCGGGGCAGGTGAGTGATCTGGCCCAGTCTGTCAGGCGATTAAAATCAGCGCTGGGCAGGAAGGCATCGTCACTACGATAGGAACGCAGATCTGCCAGACAGAAAGACAGCTCTGCACCCAGCTCAAAAAAATCCAGCTGTGGACTCTGCTGAACTCTTTGTACGCCATCAATGGCCGCTTTGGTCCAGGTCTCTCTTACTTTGCTGATTTTCAACGCCAGCAGGGTGGGAATCAGTGAGTCGTGAAAGGGATAGTCATTCCAGTATTCATGGTCATCGGGAAGCATCCAGGTTGCGCCCCGGTTAAGAATGCTGCCCAGAGCTTGCCAGTGCAGTGCATAGTCATCGGCTACACGCTGCCGGATCTCGCTGGAGACAAACGAGAGTGAGTCAAAGCCGATATCCAGATAGACCTGATCGCCGGTCAGAAAGGTAATATCGGGTTTAACGCTGGCATCGCCACGGTCATAGAGTGCTTTGTACGATCCCGCCGCCTGGCCACCATCCCGGTGGTTATAGAAACAGCTGCCAAAGCCGACCGTAAACGGCTTTTGCCCGGTGGTTGGTAATTGTGCGGGCAGGGTGTCGAACTGAGCCGTGCGCAGCGTTTGCCAGGAGGCTTCACGGACACCGCTGATCGCTTCGATACGTCTCGAAAAACGTACCTCGTAGTGCTGTCCGGGCTGCAGATCGGCAAAGCTGGTGGTAATATAAAAACGTTTACGGATCTTACTAAAGGGCCGTATCCAGTCCGCTTTAATAATCTCATGGATGACGGTGTTATCGGGTGATATCAGTTCAATCCTGGCGTGGTCCGGCATCTTCAGGGTGGAGAATAGTGTCCCTGCCCAGATTTTCACGCTACTTTGAGTCGTTCGCAGAACTACCAGAGACCATTGGCCGGTACTGGTTACAATTTCATCGCTCATGTTGCTTTTTCCTTGTTTCTTCGGCCCGGGTGTAATCCGCTACCCTTTGAGCGTTTATAAATTAATGTAGGCAAGGAGCCTGGTGTTAGCCACCAAAAATGCAGATAGTCATATGAAGTAAATTCAT
>NZ_JBNKYN010000095.1:0-16032 GCF_050300915.1 Amphritea sp. | reverse complement strand
TCCCGCAGAAACAGATGCTGGCGGGTCAGATCAATCAGCTCATTCACGGTACTGTCGAGACGCTGCAGCAGCGTCTGAAGATTGGGGGCGGCTGCGTCCAGTTGTGGAATACGCTGCGCCAGTGAGAGTACTTTGTCGATTTTGGCTTTCAGCGTCTGACTCAGCCCCTCTAACATATAAGGGGTACCGGCGCTGGTGACATAGGGCGCGATCGCCGCCAGGTTGGCAGTACGTTCGGCCAGTTCGAGTGAGCGGGAGATATCCGGCAACGCCTGCTGTTCAAAGATATTCAGCGCCCGGTCGGTGTTGCTCAGCCCCTGCCAGCCCACCAGCGCCAGAA
Source organism: Amphritea sp. (assembly GCF_050300915.1). Classification (GTDB taxonomy): domain Bacteria; phylum Pseudomonadota; class Gammaproteobacteria; order Pseudomonadales; family Balneatricaceae; genus Amphritea. The sequence goes on along the minus strand of NZ_JBNKYN010000095.1, from coordinate 15,692 downwards.
TCATCGCCGAAACAGACAGGATGGTAAACGCCAGCAATAACCGGGTGCGTGCTCGCAGGCGACTGAAGGGGCTGATCGACAGGATCATCTGTTCAACTCGCTGTCACAACGCCCCATCAGCACTGCATCACTGAAGCATTGAAGATATACCCCACACCCCGTTCAGTACGGATATAGGAGGGTTGTTTCGGATTCGGTTCAATCTTTCTGCGCAACCGCAGAATCAGCACATCGATGGTGCGGTCATAGACATCTGAGTCAAACCCCCGGGTCGCGTCCAATAGCTGGTCACGGCTGAACACCCGGTTGGGCGAGCGGACAAACATCTCCAGTAGCTCATACTCGCCGTAGGTGAGTGACACCGGTTCACCATCGACGCCGGTCAGTTCCCGGCTGGTCAGATCCATCACCCAGCCATCAAACGACAACCGTTCGTGACTGTAGGCATCCTCTTTACGTATCACCGGCGTGCTTAGTTGAGTGGTTCTGCGCAACATAGCCCGCACTCTGGCGAGCAACTCCCGGTTGTTAAACGGTTTCATCAGAAAATCATCGGCGGCCAGCTCCAGCCCCAGAATCCGGTCAGTCTCATCCCCTTTGCCGGTGAGCATCATAATCGGGATGCTGGAATGTTCCCGCACCTCCCGGGCCAGCTGCATTCCATCTTCACCTTTCAGCCTGAGATCAAGAATAATCAGCGAATAGGGAGCCGTATCCAGCGTCTGCCGCATCGCCCCACCATCGGCCACGGTGGTAACACTGAAGCCGCTATCTTCCAGAAGATCCTGCAACAACTCCCGCATGTCGATCTCATCATCGACCACCAAAATTTTTTGCTGGACAGCGTTTGTCATAGACGTTTCCAATTTTATTCTTCTTATTAAGTGTATAAATAACACAAACATGCGCCATAAAAATTTCAATTATTACAAATCGTGCTGAAGTGGTTCATTTCTGGTTTACCTGGCCCGGTTCTAATGACACAGATAACGGGTCCCGGCATGTCGTCGGCTGCATAATAAAAATCGCGAGGCCATCAATGTACACTCTCAGCTCCTCAGTCACCTGGAACAAACTTGAGCAGTTAGCCCAGCAAACCGAAAATGACCGGATTTCAGATTACTTTAGCGCCGACTCAGATCGTTTTAACAAGATGAGCCTGCAACTGGGCAGCTTGTTTCTGGATTACTCTAAAAACAGACTGTCCGACGACATCTTCAAAACCCTGATTAAACTGGCCGAACACTCACCACTACGCCAGCGTCAGGCGCAGATGTTCTCCGGCGATATTATCAATGTAACCGAGAAGCGCCCGGTGCTGCACACCGCGTTACGCAACCGGGGAGATGAACCGGTGGTGGTGAATGGTCAGGATGTGATGCCGGAGATCCGCGCGGGGCTGAAAAAACTACAGGCGTTTACCGATCAGGTACGCAGTGGCGAGTGGAAAGGGTACAGCGACAAGCGTATTCGTAACGTCGTCAATATCGGTATTGGCGGGTCAGATCTTGGCCCTAACATGGTCTGCCGGGCGCTCCTGCCCTACCAGCACCCGGAGATGAAATTCCACTTTATCTCTAACGTCGATGGACAACATATCAAGAAGATTCTTAAAGGACTGGATCCGGAAACCACCCTGTTTATCGTTTCTACCAAAACCTTTTCTACCCAGGAAACCCTGCTCAACGCTAACACCGCCAAACAGTGGTTTCTGGCACAGAGCAACTGCCCGGGGGCAGATCTGGGCAAACACTTTGTCGCGGTATCCACCAATAAAGCTGCAGCCATGGAGTTTGGCGTGAGCGAGCACTGTATCTTTGAGTTCTGGGCCTGGGTCGGCGGACGTTACTCCCTCTGGTCCAGCATCGGACTGCCGATCGCCCTGAGCATCGGCTACGACCGCTTTATCGAACTGTTAGAGGGTGCCTTTGAGATGGACCAGCACTTTCTCCATGCGCCGCTGGATCAGAATATGCCGGTGATTCTGGCTTTGATCGGCATCTGGTATATCAACTTCCTTGGCGCCGAAACCCAGGCGGTGATCCCCTATGATCAGGCACTGCATCAACTGCCCGCATTTCTGCAGCAGCTGGATATGGAGAGCAACGGTAAGTCGGTGGATATGGAGGGTAATCCGGTGGATTATGCCACCGGGCCGATTGTCTGGGGCCAGACCGGCTCTAACGGCCAGCACGCCTTTTTCCAGCTACTGCATCAGGGCACCCGGTTTGTACCGATCGATTTTATCGCTTCGCTACAGGTCGATGAAGGCACCGAAGCGCACCACTTTGCCCTGCTCACCAATATGCTGGCACAGGCGAATGCGTTTATGAACGGCGATACCAAAGATAACCGCCAGGACTTTGCCAGCTGCCCCGGTAACAGACCCAGCAATGTACTGCTGATGGATCAGTTGAATCCTCACAATCTGGGGGCATTGATCGCCCTCTATGAACATAAGGTATTTGTTCAGGGTGCGATCTGGAACATCAACTCCTTTGACCAGTGGGGTGTGCAGCTGGGCAAACGGCTGGCAACCGAGATCAGCCGTAATATTGAAAGTAAAAGCGCAGACTATGATGCCTCGACTCAGGGCCTGATGCAGATGGTTAAGCAGCACTTTGCCCGAAAGCCTGCCGCTGCAAAAAGCAATGCACCGGTCACTCCTCAGGCAACAGCAAAACAGACAAAAACGGCATAACGACGATGAAAATACTGCTTGAGAACAATTTTAACGGCCTGCAACATATCGGCATTCCGGTCACCGATATCCAGCGTTCTATCACCTTCTATCGTCGCCTTGGGTTTACCGCTGTTATGGAGAAAACCTTCCCGGAGGGCGATGGCGAAACCACCGCAGTGATGATGCAGAGAGCCGGGGTCATCATCGAACTCTATCAGCTACCGCAAAGCCAGCGGGAAGAGATCGCAAACAGACGCGATGGCACGGTGGATCATATCGCCTTTTCTGTTGCCGACATTCAGGCTGCCTTTGACGAGATGAAAGCCGCCGGAGAAGATATTATCGAAGCCGCCCCCATCCATCTGGATTTCTGGCAACACGGCTGCCAGTACTTTGCCATCCGCGGGCCGGATGGCGAAAAGCTGGAATTCAACCAGATACTCTGAACAGGATAGTGACGATGTCCACTCTAGTTTCTCTCATCGGTACCTGTGCTGCCTGCATGACCACAATATCCTTTGTGCCTCAGGTATATGAAATAGTTAAAAGTAAAAACACCTCGGGTATCTCTATTACCATGTATGCAACCTTCACCCTGGGCGTGTTTCTCTGGGTGATATACGGGCTTGTCAGAGAAGATATGCCAGTATTGCTGGCTAATCTGGTAACGCTGGTCTTAACCCTCTGCGTGCTGACACTGACGATAACCAGCCGCTTACGCCAGAGAAATGCACAACCGCGCAGTATCAGATCACCGGATCAGAACTGATCCGACTTTTTAATCACCCCCGCTCAATCGCATCAGACAAAACCCAGCCATCTCCTTAAGAGATGGCTGCCCCGTATTTTACTACTTCTTAAATACTGAATTTGCCCTCAGAATTGCGGAAAACTATAACAAAAGCAGAGGAGTAGCACTCGTGGATCATGATACATCATCAACTGCGAAGGATTCCCGTACCGACATGACTGAAGAGCCTCTCAAAGGGGTTCGGGTATTGGAGTTAGGCTCCCTGATTGCGGGCCCCTATGCAGCCAGTATCTTCGGTCAGTTTGGTGCAGAAGTGATCAAAGTAGAACCGCCCGGCAGTGGTGATCCCTTGCGCCGCTGGCGCAAAATGCACAAAGACACCTCACTGTGGTGGTATACCCAGAGCCGCAACAAGAAATCTATCACCGTTGATCTGAAAAGCCCCAAAGGACAACAGATCATTCATGACCTGATTCGTGAAACCGATATTGTTATCGAGAATTTTCGCCCCGGCACCCTGGAAAAATGGAATCTCGGCTGGGAACAACTCTCCGCGATCAACCCCTCGCTGATTATGGTGCGCGTCTCCGGATATGGTCAGGATGGCCCCTATTCACCGCGCCCCGGATTTGCAGCAATTGCTGAGTCGATGGGCGGTTTACGCCATCTGGCCGGTTATCCGGACCGGCCCCCGGTGCGTGCAGGGGTCAGCATTGGCGACACACTGGCTTCACTATATGGCGTGATCGGCGCGATGACAGCGATGTATCATCTGAAGGTGAATGGCGGTAAAGGCCAGTATGTCGATGTCGCCCTCACCGAAGCGGTGTTAGGGGTGATGGAGAGCCTGATCCCCGAATACGGTATGTTTGGCTTTATCCGCGAACGCACCGGGGCCAGTATGCCCGGCATCGCCCCTTCGAGTTCCTATCCGACTATCGATGGACGCTATATCGTTATTGCAGCCAACAGTGACAGTATTTTCAACCGTTTTATGGTGGCAATTGGCCGACAGGATCTGGCCGACGATGCTGGCTTAAAACATAACGATGGCAGAGCCGCCCGCAGTGATGAACTCGATCAGATTATTGAGCACTGGACCCGCCAGCATACGCTGGAGGAGGCACTGGCGGTGCTCGAAGCAGCGGAGGTGCCTGCCAGCGCCATTAACAACGCTGAAGATATCTACAACGACCCCCACTTCCGCGCCCGCGAGATGATCTGCGAGCACAGCCTGCCCGATGGCGAATCGATCTCAATACCCGGTATCGTGCCCAAACTGAGCGCCACCCCCGGCACCACCAAATGGCTTGGCCCCAAGCTTGGGGAGCACACCGACGAAGTGCTGAAACACTTAGGCCTTGATGAGTCCAGCATTGATGCGCTGAAAGCGGAAGGCGTCATCTAGGAGCAGAACTATGTTTAACACCACGATGCCTGCCCGGGTCCTGATTAATGAAGTAGCCACCCGGGATGGCTTTCAGAGTGAAGCCAGCTTCGTCCCTACCGATGAGAAAATTGCCCTGATCGACCACTTGTCACAGGTTGGGCTGAATAAGATCGAGGTGACCTCATTTGTCTCGCCCCGCGCTATTCCCAACCTGCGCGATGCCGAAGAGGTGATGCAGCGCATAACTCGCAATCCTCAGGTGTGTTACACCACCCTGGTGCCCAACGAAAAAGGCGCTGAGCGGGCAATGGCCTGCAATGCCGATGAGATCAATCTGGCGATGTCGGTGAGTGAAACCCACAATCTGGCCAATATGCGCATGACCTGTGAAGAATCCCTGAGTCAGTTTAAGCGGATTTGTGATCTGGTTGCCCCCAGTGGCATGCGCATTAATGGTTCTCTGGCGACCACTTTCGGTTGCCCTTTTGAAGGGGTACTATCAGCCGACAAAGTATTAACCCTGATAGAACGTTATCTGGAGGCAGGCATACAGAGCATCTCTCTGTGCGATACCACCGGCATGGCGGCCCCGCAACAGGTGTATGATCTGTGCACCCTGGTACGCAGCCGCTTTGCGCATATCGAGCTGACGCTGCATCTGCATAACACCCGGGGCATGGGCCTGGCCAATGTGATGGCCGGTCTGAGTGCGGGGATAAATCAGTTCGATGCCTCCCTCGGTGGCATTGGCGGTTGTCCCTATGCCCCCGGTGCCACTGGCAATATCTGCACGGAAGATCTGGTGCATATGCTGGAGGCTAACGGTCTGGATACCCAGGTCGATCTGCAGCAGTTAATCGCACTGGCGAAACAACTGCCCGATCTGCTGGGCCATGATCTGCCCGGTCAGGTTGCCAAAGCAGGGCTGCGTACTGAAACACGCCCGGTGCCGGCATCGGTCGAAGAACTCAGAAAGAGCAAAGCAACGCTGGCAGCAGCGAAACCGTTTTAGGTATTAAAGTGGTCGCCTGAAACACCCGGTACAACACAACCGATATTTATAACAAAAAAGGAATCTATCATGAGAGTAAAGAGCATTTTACGCACCGTCATGCTGATTGGTGCATGCACAGCAGCACTTCCGGCACTTGCGGAAACCACCATACGCCTATCCCTGCAGTTACCACTTAAACACCATTTGGGTCAGAACGTTGTCGACTTCAAAAATGAAGTGGAGAAAAACTCAAACGGTGAAATTAAAGTACAGATATTCCCCTCTGCCCAGCTGTTTAAAGACAGCGAAGTACATCAGGCGGTCACCTCGGGTGCCATTGAGATGGGCGTTATGAGCCTGGCTAAACTGGCAGGCACCATCCCTGCGGTGGATGTGTTCTATATCCCATTCATGTTCCCGACTCAGGAAAAAGTGGTTGCCGCAACGGCCGTAGACAGCCCGGTACGCTCGCTGCTAGATGCCGCAATTCTTGAAACCGGTGCCCGCCCACTGTGGTGGAACGCCTATGGCGGTGTCGCCCTGCTGTCCAAGAAAAAGCCGATCAAGCGACCTGAAGATATGGAAGGGATGAAGGTGCGTGTGTTTGGCAAAACCCTTGGTGAGTTTACCAAAGCGGTCGGTGGTGCGCCGGTCACGATGGCCGGTTCTGAGCAGTTCCTGGCTTACCAGCGGGGTACCGTTGATGCGGGCATGACCGGGGTCTCAGCGGTTGGGCCACGTAAGCTGTACCAGGTGATGGACTACCTCACCCTGACGAACCATGCCGACATCGAGTTTATCACCATCATCAACGAAGATTTCTGGCAGAAGCTGTCAGCGGAAGATCAGAAAATTATTACCGCAGCCGCGCAGAAAGTCGAACTGCAGCTGCGTAATAAGATTCAGAAGATCGAAACCGATGCGATTGCAGATGCGGAAAAGCATATGACCGTGATCCATCTGTCCGACGAAGATATTGCCATCTGGCGTGAAAAAACCAAGCCCGTCTTGCAAAACTTCCTGGACAACTCAGGTCCTTTAGGCAAACAGGTTATTGACGCGGCTGAAAGCCTTTAAGTCAATCGCTATACCCGGAGTGGGCGGCCTTAAACCGCCCGCTCTCTCCTTGCCTGAATCACTTTAAGGTAAACGAATATGTCCAATATCGAATTAGAAGATATTGACGATGCCGCAAACCGGGCTCATCACCCCTCGTTATGGGTGCGCGTGAATTATCAGATTGTCACGTTCTGCGGCAGGCTATCGGCTTTTCTCTTTGTTCTTATCGCTGCGCTGATTACTTACGAAGTCATCGCCCGCTATATTTTTCTGGCCCCTACCATCTGGTCTGCCGATATCTCTTTACTCTGCCAGATCTGGGCAACCTGTCTTGGTGCCAGCTGGGTGTTACAGCACAAGGCGCTGATTCGTATCGATATCCTCAACGCCAGGCTTGGCCCGCGTTTATCACGGATAACCGAGTGTATTTCACTGCTGTCCATCGCCCTCTTTGCCGCAGTCTGTAGCTATTACGGTTATCTGCTGCTACATGAATCAATCGTCCAGGGATCGGCCTCTGCCAGTATGCTCGGCCTGCCTTCATGGACAACGGAAGCAGCCATCCCCTGTGGCTTTGGCCTGCTCACCATTCAGGCGGTAACTGAATTTTTTCTGGTCCTCTCAGGAGAGCAACAACATAAAGAAGGGGTCTCTGCCTGATGACCGTTGCAATCATTCTCTTCATTCTTATCCTGGCGCTGTTAATCGGCATTCCGGTGGCGTTCGTGCTCGGCGGTATGGGTCTGGCCATGCTGTTATGGGCCGATCTGTCGCCGATGATGGCCACCATGGCCCTGCACTCCTCATTTGACAGTTTTGTCCTGCTATCTGTGCCACTGTTTCTGTTGATGTCGAATATCCTCCTCAAGGGAGGAGTGGGTCGTGACCTGTTTTCCGCAGTACAAAGCTGGGTAGGTCACTGGCCCGGTGGACTGGGCATCGCCACGATTACCTCCTGTACTATTTTTTCTGCGATTTCGGGTTCTTCCGTTGCCACCGCCGCTACCATCGGCAGTGTTGCGATCAAAGAGATGACTGATCGCGGTTATGAACGCCCGTTTGTCTATGGTCTGATCGCCGCTGGGGGAACTCTGGGGATTCTGATCCCCCCCTCGATTCCGATGATTGTCTATGGGGTGATTACAGAGGAGTCCATTGTTGATCTGTTCCTCGCCGGGGTGGTGCCCGGTCTGTTGATGGCCGGGCTGTTTATCCTCTATAGCTTTGCCTATGCCCGCTTTAGCAAACAATACGTCCCCTGCGCAAAAGCCAGCCGGGCTGAACGCAACCGGGCCAGCCTGCGCGCTCTGCCAACGGTACTGCTGGCCATCGTGATTATTGGTGGCATCTATACCGGTATTTTCACCCCCACAGAGTCTGCCGGTGTGGGGGTTGCCTGCTCGTTGGTGATCGTCCTCGTCATGCGTACGTTCAGCTTCGAAAAATTTAAACAAGCCAGTATGCAAACAATGAAAACCACCATCACCATCTTCCTTATCATGGCGGGTGCGAAAGTGTTTGGTAAGGCGATTACGCTGTATCAGATTCCTCAGGATATCTCCATGATGGTGAGTGAGAATATCTCCGAGATAGGTCTTTTCATTGCTGCAGTCTGTCTGGTTCTGCTGATTATGGGGTTCTTTCTCGAATCGATATCGATGCTGCTGATCATGGTTCCGGTGCTCTCTCCTTCGCTGGCTTCCATGGGGATCGACCCGATCTGGTTCGGGATTATCTTCGTTATTATGATTGAGTGTGCCCTGATTTCACCGCCGGTGGGTTTAAACCTGTTTGTTATACAAGCGGTATCGGGAGGATCTTCAGCAGAGGTGATCAAAGGGGTCTGGCCCTTTATTCTGCTGATGCTGGTCTGTCTGTTCGCCGTCTACTTTATCCCCTCTCTGGCGCTTTACGTGCCCTATGGGGTGTAACAAAAGCATAGCCACCTGAAAGCAGCGCCAAACGCTGCTTTCAGGTTGTCCGCAGATGATTTAACAGATGCCGGGCGGCATCCAGCAGCTGGTCGGAATCCCGAATGCAGATATGCAGCTCGCGGGACATCCACTCATCCTGCAGGTTAACTGCTTTAATCCGCCGGGCTTTCAGATAGGGTTTAGCGATGTTCAGCGGCATCAGACCGATGCCCAGGCCGGACTCAACCATGCGGTAAAGCGCTTCATAGTTGGTCACCTGAATACGCAAACGCAGTGGCCGGCTGAGTTTAGCCGCAGCCTCAAACATCTGGTTATTGATAGCGCTACCGGTGTGTAAACCCACATAGTCATGTTCAAGGGTATCGGCAAACCCGATATCTTTACTCTCAGCAAGCGGGTGCCCCTGGGGGGTTATCAGCACCAGATGATCGGTTTTGTAGGGATAAATACGCAGATTCTGGCAATCACTCGGAGCGTTGGTAACAATGCCGATATCCGCAATACTCTCGCTGACATCACGCAACACCTCACTGCTGATCTTCTCTTCCAGATGAACCTGAACCTGTGGATACATGTCCAGAAACGAACGCAGCTGATTGGGCAAAAACTCACTGATAGCCGAGATGTTGGCGACCATACGCACGCTGCCCCGTAATCCATCAGAGTATTCACTCATATGCCTGAAGATATCATCCAGCTGGTGCAATACATCCCGTGATCGTTTCAGCAGCGCACTGCCCGCCTCTGTCGCAACCACCCCGCGGTTCGTTCTCGTCAATAAAGGCGTGCTCAAAACCTGTTCCAGCTCGCTGATCCGTTTAGAGATGGCAGACGCCGCAATAAAGTTGCTTTCAGCCGCCCGGGCAATCGAACCCTCTTCAATCACGCTGACAAATAAACGAAGCGATGTCGGGTCAAGGCGCATAGCTAAAAAACCTGTAATTGCATTGATGAAGACCGTTATAGTATTGATCGACCGTGACTTTTGATAGTGATTTTGTCAAGCGTCACGCCAACCTTCCCCTGACAGGCCTTGAAATCTGGGCTAACCACGGCCATATAGGGGAGTACAGCCCTGTGCAAAACCACAGCGGTTGATCATTTTTTTCGCAGAACCTGGAAACACTATGTCTAACAACGGACAGTCGGATTATTTAACCAAGCTACACCATGTGGCAGATGATGCGAAAACCCTGATCAACCGGGCGATACAGAATCGGGTGTGTATCGGTATCACCGGGCTGAGCCGCAGCGGTAAATCAACCTTTATCACCAGTCTGATCAATCAGCTTAAACAGCATGGCGCGAAAAACTCGCGGCTGAGTGGCTTCTCCCCCTGGTTAAAGAAACGGATTATCCAGGTGACAGAGCATCCGCTGGAAAATCGCTATCTGCCCCGCTTTGATTATGAGCAGGCGGTGGACAGTCTGTCGGGCAGTGCTCCGCAATGGCCCGCACCAACCCGGGATATCAGTGGCGTGTTACTGGAGATCAAACTGGCAGATCAGGGCTGGTTTGGCAGAAAAACCTCGAAAAGTGTTTTTATTGAACTGAGAGACTATCCGGGAGAGTGGCTGGTCGATCTGCCACTGCTGAAGATGAGCTTTCGCGACTGGTGTGTCCTGGTCGAAAAGCAGCTGTCACGGGCGCCCCGCAGTGGCTTTAGCAATAACCCGCTGGCTTCGTTAAAGACTCTTGATCCGTTTGCTGACTATAACCCGGCGACCGTCGAAACTCAGCGCGCCATCTATATCGATTTTCTGCACGCCTGCAAAAAACAGTCGCCGCCACTCACCATCATTCAACCGGGACGGTTTATCGAACCCGGCACCCAGGCCGGTCACCCAGCGTTGCACTTCGTGCCTCTGATCGCCTGTGCCGGTTATAGTGAAGCGCAGTTACAGAGTGCCAGTAAAAACAGCAACTTTAAGCAGTTAGAAGCGATCTTTGAACGTTACAAGTCGGATATCGTAAAACCCTTTTTCAAAGAGTTTATCGAACCGATCGACCGCCAGGTGGTGCTAGTCGATGTCCTCAATGTGCTGCACGGTGGCGAACCCTATCTCCAGGAGATGATGCACGCACTGGAAGCGATTGGTGAAAGCTTCGAATACAACGGCGGGCTGTTCCGTTCGCGGATCGAAAAGGTGCTCTATGCCGCCACCAAGGTAGATCAGGTTGTATCGCAGGATCACGATAATGTCCGCCACCTGCTCAGCAGTATTGTGCGAAAGTCCCTCGAACGGATTCAGGGGGCACAGGCTGACCTGCGGGTGGAAGCGGTGGCTGCGGTGCGCTCTTCCCATGCACAGACACAGGGAAATGAGGAGATCCTCAAAGGGGTCTCGACTGAAGGTGAAGCCATTGGTTTTGTTAACCCCCGGATTCCCGATCACATCCCCTCTGAAACAGAGTTTGCTGCATTTATAGACTGGAAACTACCAGAACTGAAGCCGCCGAAAGGTATTCGTGCCAATCAGGACCAGGCGATACCCCACATCCGCATGGATGAAGTGCTGCACAATTTAATGGGTGATATATGTCGATAAAATCTCAACAGGATAGCGATACCCGCATCCCGCGCACCTTCAAAATATCGGAAGCCGATCTGGAGGGCATGATTCCCGACTCGATTGAGTCTGAACAGATTGAACACCCACCCAGCAACACCGACCCGGTCAGTTGGAATAGTCACCCTCAGCCGCTCTTTTCCAGAACGATGAAACTGATCGCCATCGGTTTGGGTGGTGTGTTCGGCCTGACACTGATTAACGACCTGATCTCGATGATCAACAACGCATCTGCGCTTCACTGGGCCTTTGGTGTCGCCGTATCAGTCGTGTTGGCGGTGCTGATCCTGATATCGGGGATTGGTTTGTTCAAATGGGCCCGGGGTAGCAACGATATCGACAAGATAGCGGCGTTTCAAAAGAGAGCGCGGGCATTACAGCAACAGCAGAACAGTCAGAAGATCACCCCGTTTGTCGACAGTCTGGTGAGCTTCTACACCAACACGCCACAGGAAAAACAGCTCGATAAGGCGCTCAGTTTAATGCCGGATTATCTCGATGATGCCGAACGGCTGCAACACCTGGAGACACTCTTTATCGAACCTCTGGATAAGCGGGTCGAAAACATTATCCGCAAGCACAGTGTGCAAACCGGCTTAGCCGTCGCCGCCAGCCCGATGCCCTCGCTGGATGCTCTGCTCACCCTGTGGCGCACCAGCATCATGATCAAAGAGATCTCAGACACCTATGGCATCCGGCCAAACCTGGGTAATCGCATGAGAGTGCTCTATCGGGTTGGCAGAAGCACCGCCTATTCCGGCCTGTCCCAAACCGGGCTGGATATGCTCGACCTGTCCAACTTCCCTGCCCTCAATATCGGTGCCAAGGCACTGCAGGGTGCCGGGGCCTGTATCGCCACCTCACGCATCGGTATTCAGTGCGCTGCCCTGTGCCGACCGATCCCTACCGATGAGTCAAAAACCGGCTACCGGGAAAAACTGGTCTCGTCGCTGTTGCTGCTACTGGGGAAAAAACTGAATAAAGGGCGGACGCCTTAGTTCGTCCAGGTTCAAACGTTTACCACAGAGGTCACTGAGAACACAGAGAACACTGAGAAGAGCCCGTCATTTGGTCTTATCTGTGCTCCCGGTGGTTAATCTGTTTTATGTTCTGGTCTGTGAGAGTGCAGCGGTTTTATCGCTGCAGCAGACGCTAATTCAACACAGTTGCGGCCACGGGCTTTAGCCCGGTACAACGCCTCATCGGCCCGTCCCATCGCGTCGGCCAGCGACTCATTTGACACATCAATAGCCGCCACACCAAAGCTGGCCGTCACCCTGACCGTCAACGCAGCAACACAGACTTCCAGCCCCTCCAGTGCTGCCCGCAGCCGTTCTGCGAGTTCTGCTGCCTCATGCAGTTGGGTCTGCGGCATCAGCAGTGCAAACTCCTCACCACCGATGCGCCCGAACAGGTCAGCGGAACGCGTCAGCGTCTGCAATAAATCAATGGCCGCAATCAGCACCCTGTCCCCCGTCGCATGGCCGTGGTTATCATTGATCTGCTTGAACATATCCAGATCGATCATCACCACCGCCACCGGAGACCGATAACGCTGAGCGCGACGCAGTTCTTTCTCGCCCGATGCAAAAAATGCCCGCCGATTTAAAACCCCCGTCAACGAATCGGTCTGCGCCAGCAATTCAGCCTGCTTCATCGCCTGTTCCAGTGCAGCGGTACGTTCTGACACCAGCCGCTCAAGCTCTGCCTGCTCTTGCTGCAGATGAGTAATATGCAGCAATTCAGCCGCCTCTTTTTGCTGTTTCAGATAATTAATCCGGTCTGCCAGCGCTAAAGAGAGCAGCACCCCCTCGATACAAAAGCCCAGCGGTGGTGAAAAGTTGGTGACAAAATCAGCGGGAATAAGCCCCACATTTCGTGTCACCGCGATAAGCATTGCCAGACTCCAGACACTCCAGCCAAGCACATAAAACCGGGCATCACTTCTGCCCTTCTTATATCGCCAGATGCCGATCAGTGGAAACAGTACCGTCGCCAGCGCATACAGCAGCGTCAGTTTTAACGCATATCCGCGCTCACCAAACAGATAGCAGAGCATCGCCAGCACCGCTAAAACAAACAGGGATTGCAGCAACCGGTCAATATTCTGTGCCCCTCGGGTATTCAGAAAACTGCGGGTAAACTGGGTTGCCAACACCAGCGTCAGCAATGAAAAAAGGACCGGCGCTAAATCAACAAACGCGGTACTTTCCTGCCACAGGTAACGATAACCCAGGCCGGTATTGGACAGCAGCGCCACCATCGCCGCCATAATATACAGGGTATACCAGATATACTCGGGCATTCTGGTGGAGTAACCGATAAGCAGATTATAAAACACCACCAGAACGCCCATACCGATGAAAGAACCGATAATAAAATAGCGCTTAGCGTAGTGCTGAGCGAACTCGTCAGGCGTCCACAACGACAACTTGGTCTCAGCCAGCCCGGGCTGATTATAGGAGAGATGCACCCATACCCTCTGCACGCCACCAGGCGGTGTCAATACAGAGAATACATTGCTCTCAGCGGCAACCGCGCGATTAGCGATTGGAAGGTGATCACCACCGCTCTGAACTGCACCACCGTCAGTATAGAAAGTCACATAATCCCAGTGGGGGTGAACCACTTCCAGCAGCGATAGCAGGGCCTCTTCAGCACTGTTTTTCAGATCAATGCGCAACCAGAAATCGGAACCACTGATGCCAAAATTACTCTTACCATCCGGCAGCGGCGCAAAACGTGAAGCCTGCGGCTCGCCACGCACCTGTTCCAGCGTATAAGCATGATTAGCATCTTCCAGATAGCGAACGCTCATCCCGGTGCTGACATCCGCCATGCCGGATGATAGATGGATCAACGGCTGAGCCTGACAAAAGGTACTGATCAACAGCACTAACAGCAACACAACAAGACGCGCTGCAAACCCACGACAGAGGCCCGCCCGACATCGGTGTACCATCCCGCGATGGCTGTTAATACTAAAACCCGGAGTTTCCATGATAATAATCAGCGGCCTGAAAGTGCGGTCCAGCGAGACAGTTGAAGTCTATCAGATAAAACCTAACGCTCCCCAGGAACAGAGGTTTTACGGGTAGATTGCGAACTAAGTTTATACTGCTTCCAACACTTTAGTTCGTTTCATTACGCCATTTTGAGTACACCGGCATACCTTCTGAAAGTCGCTTCTATACCCCTACCTTGACATGGTAGCGGTCTGAGCGGCCTCGACTCTGGCTTCCTGCTTCGTTCTACTTCCTCCATCTCTGGAGTCGTGTTCGGCAGAAAACACTGATCAAACTCAGCCCTCTGGGTACCTCGTCGCGATGCTTAGTCGTTACCTGTGGGAGTGATTACTTTGAGCTGCAATCGGCGCGAGACGCACCTCGCACAAAAACACCATCATTAAAAAGCGTATTACCACCGAGGACACAGAGAACACGGAGAAAAGCACATAGATTAGGAGCTGCTTTCAGTGGCGATAAGCATTCTCTAAGCTGCCTCGACTCTGGCTCCTGCTTCGTTCTACCTCCTCCATCCCTGGAGTCGTGTACGGCATTGAACATAGTATCAACTAACCAATCATCCAATTCATCTTTCTAAGCTGCTGCCTGTGCGGCAGTGAACCACTATATACGATACGTCATACGCTCTGTACTTTTCTAAGCTGCCTGTTCGGCAGTGAACAGCTGGTTTGTCGCACATATGTCGTCTTTTCTTTTCTAAGCTGCCTGTGCGGCAGTGAACGCAACAGGTACAGAGGTAGGAATTAACGGACCTTTCTAAGCTGCCTGTTCGGCAGTGAACGCTGATAACGACCCCAGACCACCCGTATAGTTTTTCTAAGCTGCCTGTGCGGCAGTGAACTCGATCGCATTGTTGCCTATGCAGAATATACATTTCTAAGCTGCCTGTGCGGCAGTGAACAACTACCTCAGACAGCAATGCAGATACCTGATTTTCTAAGCTGCCTGTGCGGCAATGAACATAGCGGGGTCATTGGCATTATGCTATCTCCATTTCTAAGCTGCCTGTTCGGCAGTGAACTATTCGCTCGTTTTAGCGCTGGCTAAATTCATTTTCTAAGCTGCCTGTTCGGCAGTGAACACTGGGGCTTTGGGCAATGGAAAAGATACTGATTTCTAAGCTGCCTGTTCGGCAGTGAACCTGAAGAAAGCACCGCGGCCCAAAAAAGATATTTTCTAAGCTGCCTGTTCGGCAGTGAACTCCTCAACCAGCTGAAACACCAACAAATAGCTTTTCTAAGCTGCCTGTGCGGCAGTGAACCGATTAGGTGAGAATTTTTGTTCT
>NZ_JBNKYN010000094.1:0-17467 GCF_050300915.1 Amphritea sp. | reverse complement strand
GTATCTGATAAAGATGAACGTTGCTTACTCGGACGCGCCGATAGCGCTCTTTATGCAGCGAAAGAGCGTGGCCGCAATCGGGTTGTGTTGGCGGCAGCGGAGCAGGACGTGTCCAATTGTGCTGACAGTGTTATCGCTTCAGAAAGCCCCGGGCCATAGTCAGGCATAAAGCTGTCATGTCGCTGTTTATTTTCTGCGCCTCAGTCGCTATGCTTGGATGATCGTGACTGCAAGGCCTGTGTTGCTACTTACCATCGT
This sequence comes from Amphritea sp., assembly GCF_050300915.1. Classification (GTDB taxonomy): domain Bacteria; phylum Pseudomonadota; class Gammaproteobacteria; order Pseudomonadales; family Balneatricaceae; genus Amphritea. The sequence goes on along the minus strand of NZ_JBNKYN010000094.1, from coordinate 17,209 downwards.
GCTGAGTCAGCAAAACATCAGGATAACAAAGGGATAGGTTAAAAAACGCTGGCGCAATAGATCGCCGGGTTAAGAATGCAACGTTCTGCGCATTCTCGTTTTTTCTGCCAGGAGATGGCTATGCGCTGTTCAGTACTACTTCCTCTCTCAATCTTACCGTTACCCTGCCGTTCATGCAGTGGGTCTGGCACGCATCTGCCAACTGTCAACATTAATCTGTTCAGCACAATGTGAGGTAACGCTTAGGATGAAATGCCCGATCTGTAAGAAAGGTAATCTGGTTCCCAGTTTTCTGGAAGGTTTATTTCGCGCACATACCTGCGATGACTGCGGGGGTAACTGGCTATTGATTGAGGATTATGTCGCCTGGAAGGAGCGTCATCCGGAACACGCTTTTGTTCAGGAAGATGCGTTCGAAGCTGACGATAGCAAACAGGCATTAATCTGCCCAATGACCGGCACCCTGATGCATAAATACAAAATTTCCAATAGCAGTGATCACCGGCTGGACTACAGTCCCAGTGTTGGCGGTGTCTTGCTGGACAAAGGCGAGTGGCAGTATCTGAAGGAGCAGAAATTAGCGGGTTCACTCAATAAGATTTTTACCGCTGAGTGGCAGCGGTCACTGCGCGAGCAGAATGCAGAAATGACATTCGCAGATATCTACAGGGAGCGGTTCGGTGACGAGTCATATGAAAAGATTAAAGAGATAAGGGCGTGGCTGAATGATCACCCGCGCAGGGCTGATCTGCGGGCTTATCTGCTGGCGGAAGACCCTTACTCGGTTAACAGATAAGTTTCTACTGTCGATATCTCTGCCTGCGTAGCACAAATATTTTGCTGCGATGTTATCAGAGCAAATCATCCTTCTTTATCGGTATAAACTAAGCAGCTTCTGTTCCGCTGCTTAGTTTACGAGCGCTCTGGTTGAAACGCCTATTTCAACTTAATCGCAAAGTGCTTAAACACCGGTTCAATGATCTCCCAGGTGCCGGTAAAGCCAGCATCAACCATAAAAGCATCACCGGGCATCAGGGTCTGCGGTTCCTGACCATCCTCAGTGATAATCACTTTGCCTTCGATCAGGTGGATAAACTCCCAGCTGGCGTAGGTGGCACGATAAGTACCCGGCGTGGCAGCCCAGCAGCCGGTGATCATCGACTCGTCGGGGCTGGTGTATTCGATCCAGGTGGTCATGGTGGGGTTACCATCGATCTTCTCCCAGCCCTCCAGATCATCAGTTATGGGGGTGACGCTTTTATCAATAATTTTTGTGACCCGATTCATAGTGTGTTTCCTGATGGTTTCTTTAATGATGCAAAAGGCCGGTCAGTGACCGGCCCGGGTAGTGTTAACCTGCCTGTTTAACCTCGCTCTTATCAGACAGATAGGCTTCCAGAGAGTCGTCCAGCGCATCGATCCAGGGCGTGTGGTGCGGTGGGGACATCGTGCCGGTCATCAGTGAGCGGAAAGAGTAGTCGCGGAAGGTCATAATGTTTTCCTTCTTGTGGTGTTTCCACTCCAGGAAGGTCTGGCGCACGCCTTCGATATCGAAGGTGGGATAATCGGTCGCTTCAATCAGTTCGAGGATGTAATCGCCCTGGAAGGTAAACATCTCTTCGGCGGTTTTCAGGGGTAGTTCCCGTTCACGCCACTCCATGCTGTTGGCGGTCATCTCCTCTTTGGTCGCAGGTAGTTCGATTCGACCGAGAATAACATCGCGCACATACCAGGCCTGGGCATCGAACATATTGAAGGTGTACCACTGATCCTGCATACCGAGATAGAACATCTGGGTATTGTGTTCCCAGACGACCCCTTTATAGAGGTCCATCGCCCAGAGGCGGTTGTCGGTTTTCAGGCGCAGGGATTCGTCGATGAAGGGGAAGTGATGCAGATAGCCGGTGCAGAGGATGATGGCATCAATCTTACGGCTGCTGCCATCGGCAAAGTAGGCGGTATCGGTATCCACCCGTTGCAGCAGCGGTTTTTCTTCCCAGTTTTTTGGCCACTTGTAGTTCATCGGCGCGGTGCGGTAACAACTGATCAGGCTGCGGGCACCATATTTGTAACACTGAGAACCGATATCTTCGGCGGAGTAACTGCTGCCGACCAGCAGAATATCCTTGCCTTTAAATTCCAGTGCGTCACGAAAATCATGGGCATGCAGAATGCGGCCGCCAAAGGTGCTGAAGCCCTCAAATTCCGGTACCCGTGGAGTAGAAAAGTGGCCCGAGGCACAGACTACATAGTCGAACTCTTCAGAGTAAACAGTATCGGTATTGTGATCGTGTACGGTTACGGTGAAAAGCTTGCTGGTGTCATCGAAGGTGATGTTGCGCACTGGGGTGTTAAAGCGGATATAGTCGCGCACCCCGGCTTTCTCTACCCGGCCTTTAATGTAATCCCAGAGCACTTCGCGGGGCGGGTAAGAGGCGATCGGTTTACCGAAATGTTCATCAAAACTGTAATCAGCGAATTCCAGACACTCTTTCGGGCCGTTGGACCAGAGGTAGCGATACATACTGCCATGTACTGGCTCGCCATGCTCATCCAGGCCGGTGCGCCAGGTATAGTTCCATAAGCCACCCCAGTCGCTCTGTTTTTCAAAGCAGACCATCTCTGGTATCTCTGCACCTTTCGCCTGAGCTGACTGAAAGGCCCGCAGTTGAGCCAGACCACTGGGGCCGGCACCGATTATCGCTACTCGCTTTGTCATCTGTTATCTCCTGATAATTACGTTCTTTTCATCAGGTTATTAAGATATCGGGCGGTGATAAATTCCTCAGAGTGGATAAGTCAAAAGGGGTAACCCGGGTTACTCTGAAGGGGGGCTGATATTGAGAATGATCCCTTCCACACCCAGTACGGCACCGGTTGAAGAGTAGATACCCTGGCCTTTTTCATACACCTGACGGTACAGACCGTCGGCATGGAGTATCTGGTAGTACAACTCAAAGCAACGGTGCTGCTGCAGGGCCTGTTGTACCGTTTCCCAGACTCTGCCCGCATCATTGGGGTGGATCAGACCCCCGATGGAGAGCTGGGTCTGATTGAGCAGCTGATCACGGTTGTAACCGGTGAGTTCCTGGCACCCTTCACTGACATACTCCATGGTCCAGCGGGTATCATTACGCCCCCGATAGAGCATTCCCGGTATCCGGTTAACTAATCCAGACAGGCTGCGATGGCTGGCTTTGCTGATCTCATCCTCCCGAACCTGAGGGGTGATATCGCAAAGGGTGGCCGTCAGGGGAAAAGGGTCCCCGCTGCGCAACGGTTGCAGGCGAATTTCACACCAGCGTACCTCGCTATCTTTGCGGATCAGGCGGAACCAGAGAAACTGGCCATCGCTCCCCCGGCTAACCTGCCGGGTGATATCGATCCAGTTTTTCAGCTCTTCCGGGTGGACATAGTCACTGAAGCAGGTGCCGGTTGCTTCTTTACTGGTGTACCCCGTCAGTGTTTTCCAACAGGCGTTGACGTAGCTGATTTGCAGATCGCTGTTAAACACTAAAACAGCATCTCCCAGACTGTTGAGTACTTCGCTTAGCGCTGGCAGATCTGCACTGGGTGTACGGCGAAACAACCTGAGCACCGTCATAGACCTCCTCCTGTCTCTGAAGGGGCAGACTTACCTGTAGGAGGCAGATTGGCATGGGCCCAGGCGGCCAGCTCCAGGCGGGAGCTGACGTTCAGTTTACGCAGCAGGTTTTTAACATAGACCTTAACCGTGCCATCACTGATACCCAGTTCCCGGGCGATCAGTTTATTGCTCATTCCCCGGGTAATCAGTGCCAGCGTTTGTTGCTCCCGTTCGGTCAGATCGAAGTGATTATTGCCTTTTGTGTCCCGGGTCTGTTGATCCCCCTTACTCAGATGGTGTGCCAGCATAGTGACGCCGGTATTATCCATGGCGATATTGCCCTGCATAACATCTTTAAGGCCACTGATGATCAGATCAGGTGCGGAATCTTTCAGCAGATAGCCATGTGCACCCGCCGAGATCGCCTCAAACAGTTCGCTGCTGTCATCCGATGCGGTGAGAAAGACGATCTTCTGCTCCACCCCCATCTGTTTAAGCTGCTGCAACAGTTGCAGCCCGGAAAGCTCCGGCATATGCATATCCAGTAACAGCAGATCGGGGCAGAGGCCGGGGAGGGCGTCAAGCAGCTGCTGTCCTCCGTCGAAATCCGCCAGTACTCTGAACTCGCCACTGTCGTTCAGCAGCTCAACCACCCCCCGTCGGAACAGAGGGTGGTCATCAACAATAATGACATGGGTCGGGCTAACTTCATTCATAAGATCATCACATTCAGTTGGGTTCATCGGGGGGCGTCGGCAATCACCAGATCTATACGGGTGCCGCCCTGGGGGCGTGGCAGAATAAACAGGCTGGCGTGGATCCGCTGTGCCCGCTCCTGCATGATTTTCATGCCAAAGCTGTCCTGGCGGGCCTGTTCGGCACAGATCCCCTTACCGTTATCCTCAATACGGATCCGTATAGAGCTATCACTCAGGGGTAATAGCTGTACCCGGGCATGCGAGGCATGGGCATGGCGGACGATGTTGTTGAGGGCTTCACGAATAATAAAGATCGCCTGGGAGTCATCTTCGGTGATCAGCTGGGCACCCACCCGGTTATCCAGTTCAAAAACAATAGCGCTGCGCTGTTCGAATTCGCTGATGGCCTGGCTGATCGCCTCAACCAGCTGTCCCTGTTCGATAGACAGCCTTGAGCAGGCGATCAGTTCCCGGGTCTGGCGATAGGCGCACTGGGCCTGATGGCACAGGTCTTCACTGATTGCCGCCAGTTCCGGTTCGGATGTGCGCTTACACTGATCCGCCAGCCGCGATGCCTTAATCCGCATATAGCCGAGAATCTGCGCCATGGAGTCATGCAGTTCGGCTGCATGGGCGGCTTTCTCTGATGAGATCGCGGCATTGATGCGGGACTGCTGCCGGTACCAGCTACTCAGCCCACCGCTGAGAGCCTCGGCAACCGGGCCCGATACCCGGTTGATCTGCTCGCTATCCGGCAGGCTGTCTTTAAAGCAGAGCACCATCCAGCCCGCCGGACTCTGTTCATCAAAGCGTAACTGCAGGGCATGAACAGACAGCGCTGTGCCCGGTAGTTTATAGCGCAACTCATTGGCGTCACTGAGGCAATGCTCCGTCAGTTGATAGCGCAGCTGACCGGCCAGGCCGATTGGCGGGGTGATTGATGCGGCGTGCAGTAGCTGATCCCGCTGCGGGGTCGGCATACCGATCAGATAGACCTGCGCCTGAAGATAGAAACCGATATAGCTTTGCAGTCGGTTTAGTGCCTGTTCCAGGCTGAGCCGGATATCTTCGCTGCAAGCCAGATCGACCACCAGTTGTGTCAGGGCCGGGGCGCAGACAATCTCTTTTTGTGGTGCGGGCTGATCGCGAAACAGCCGGGGAAAATTGTGCAGCCATAGTGGCAATGAAACCGCCATTCGAACCTCCTTACTGCTGGTTTCCCGCTCAGGGAAAGGTTTTCTTCCAGAGTTAACTTTGCAGTTTTTGTGCCATAGATGAGGGGCTACTCACTATGGATTACCCCTTCCTGAGAATTGTGTCTCAAATCACCATGAGTAAATATTTTTAACCATTGGGAAATTAATTTCTGCGGTCAAAGCGAAGATCTGTGTGCACCAAGTTAGTTCTGAAGTGCTTGATAGTGCACTCACATAGCGCTGTAGACGAAAGACAATCGGGTTAAAAGGTAATTGAGGCTTTTCTATGACGATTCAGCAACACCCTGCCGAGGATAGAATGAAGGATGAGTGGATACCGCGGTTGTATCGGCTGGAGGGGCAGGAGGCTCTGCGTCTTGATCTGCAGCAGGGCGACAAAATCTGCATTACCTCAGCCGATATGCAGCAGGGGTGTGAGTTGCTGTTTATCGATCCCGAGGGCGGTGTGATTGAAGCATCGTCACCTTCATACGCGTGCAGTATGGCAGTGAATACCCTGGCGCAACTGGATCAGCCAGGAGGCTCAGGATTGCGCTTAAAGGCGTTGTTGCAGGCCTGGGAGATCAGTGAACAAACACTGCAACGGGCTTGCTGTTTTACGCCACAGACACTGCCAGAATTTGAAGTCACTGCTGCGGTCACTCTGGTGGTGCTCTGTTGTGGCCGGGATATGCAGGTGGTTGAGCAATCCCCGGTAACCGCGTTACAGATAGCCCATTTCACCACCGCTGACGAGGTGTTACCACAGCCCCTGGCTGCGCCACGTTGTGAATTCCGGGTGCCCAGATGCAGCGCAAAGAGTTATGCGGTGAAAGCGGGTGAGTGGATTCAGATTATCGATGTTGAGGGCAAACAGTGCAGTGATTTTATCGCCTTTGATGCCGCGGCGCTGGCACGGGGGGAGGAGGTTGCGCTGGATGCAGTGGCCACCCGAACCCTTAATGGGCTGACTCTGCCGCAACCGGGCTTGCACTCGAAGTTTACCGATGCACAGCAGCAAACCATGCTCGAATTAGTGCAGGATACTGTCGGTCGGCATGACAGCTTTCTGTTTGCCTGTAATAGCAAATATTACGCAGACAGTGGTTATTTTGGCCATATCAACTGTACTGAAAATTTCAATCGTTGCCTCAGTGACTACGGCATCGCCCCCAGGGCAGGCTGGCCTGCGATCAACTTCTTTTTTAATACCCAGGCTGGCGACTGCGGCACCATCGGCTTCGCCGAACCCTGGTCCCGTGCCGGCGACTATGTACTGTTGCGGGCCTCACGGGATCTGATCTGTGCTTCTTCCGCCTGCCCCGACGATATTGATCCGGCTAACGGCTGGAACCCAACCGATATCCATATCCGCATCTACCCCGCAACCTGTGAGTTTCCCCGTTCAGTGGGATACCGGATAACACCCGAGGAACAACCCCGTATGACTAAGCCAACTGGTTTTCATAGCCGCACCTCCACCCTGACAAAGCAGTTTACTGAGTATCGTGGTTACTGGGTGGCCTCCGAATATCAGAACTATGGTGCCAGAGCGGAGTATCTGGCTTGTCGCGAAAGGGTGGCGATGATCGATCTGACACCGCTGCGAAAATTTGAAGTGCTGGGGCCTGATGCTGAAACCCTGCTGCAATATGCCCTGACCCGAAATGTAGCCAGGATGTCGATTGGCGAAGTGGTCTACTCGGCGGTGTGCCACAGCACCGGTGGGATGATCGATGACGGTACGTTGTTCCGGATGGGGCAACACGCGTTCCGCTGGATCTGTGGCGACTCCTATTGCGGTATCTGGTTACGCCAGTTGGCTGCTGAAAAGGGGTTGCAGGTACAGGTGTGCGAATCGACCGATCAGATTCATAACGTCGCTGTGCAGGGGCCGCAAAGCCGTCACCTGTTACAGCAGATCATCTGGAATGGGGAGGCTTGTACGCCGGTATCTGAACTGGGCTGGTTCCGTTTTATGACCGGTCGGCTGGATGGTCCGGAGGGTATTCCGGTGATGGTCTCCCGCACCGGCTACACCGGCGAACTGGGGTTTGAGGTCTGGTGCCATCCCGATAATGCCGCAGAGGTGTGGGATCGTATCTGGGAAACCGGCGAGCCCTTTGGCATCGCTCCGCTGGGATTTGATGCCCTGGATATGTTGCGTATCGAAGCGGGGCTGATCTTTGCCGAACATGAGTTTTGCGCCGAAACCAACCCATATGAAGCGGGTATCGGTTTTACCGTACCGCTGAAAACCAAGACCGATGATTTTGTTGGCCGGACAGCCATAGAGGCTCAAAACCCGGCTAGTCGAAAAAAACTGGTAGGGCTGTTAATCAACAGCCAGGAGACCGTGAGTCACGGAGATCCTGTTTTTAATGGCCGGTTTCCGGTGGGGGTTGTGACCAGTTCTACCTATTCACCCGCGCTTAAAAGTCAGATCGCGCTGTGTCGCATAGAGCCCCAGTTTGTTGAACCGGGCACCACGCTGGAGGTCGGGCAACTCGATGGTCAGCGTAAACGAATAGCGGTCAGCGTCACCTCGCTGCCTTTCTATGACCCGGAACGAACCCGGGTCAGAAGTTAATTCACTTTTTATCAACTCGAAGGAGTAATACCCATGGCTATGACCTACATAAAACAAGCGTCACAGATGAAACAACCGAGTATGGAGCGTCCCGGAAGCAACGCTTTTCTGGGGGATGTACTGGTATCGGATGATGCCGACAAAACCATCGTCAGCGGCTTCTTCCGCATGGAAAAGTCCGATGCACCGCTGGTGTATGAATACACCTACCATGAGATGAAGATTATCGTCGAAGGTGAGATGACGATCTCCGATCAGGAGGGGAATGAGGTGGTGGCTACCGCAGGCGATATTTTCTACTTCCCTAAAGGTTCGATTATCACTTTCCAGTCATCCGATTATGGCATCGGCTTCTTCTGTGGACAGCGCCGCGAAGGCGAAGGCTGAGCGTTCAACTGTTATGTGATGAAGCTTAAAAATGACCCTAAATGATGCAATGCACCAAACAGGGTCGGTTTTTGAAGCAAAAATAGATGTAAAAGTACAGCCTATATTCGTTAACCTTTTGATATAAATCAAAAAATAATTAGTTTGGTATGATATCTGCATTTCCTTGGGAGAAATAAAGTTTACCAATGATAAATAAAAGTTTGACTGTTTGAGTCACAGTTCTAACGCTTAACACTAGAAATTTAACTGATGAGAGGTTTCCAAAATGGAGCAGACAGCCCCTACACTTGCAGAGTTGCAAACTCTGATTGAGATGACGGGCACCATCAATATGGAGGTGTTCTATTGGTGGTGTACCGGTCTGATGGTGATTATCCATGCAGGCTTTCTGGCGTATGAGATGGGTGCATCCCGCCTGAAAAACGCATTGGCGTCCGGTGTGAAAAACATTCTGGCTTTTGCCTTTATTATTCCCACTTTCTTCTTCTTCGGCTGGTGGATCTATCTGGCGATGTATAACGGTTTCACACCGGATTATGAAGCAGGCGCTGCAGGTTTACCCTGGTCGCTGAATATGGGGCCAAACCTGACTGATAATGCCAGTGGTATCTTCTGGGGTGCTTTCGTACTCTTTGCTGCAACCACCGCCTCGATTTTTTCAGGCGCAGTCATTGAACGTATCCGCATGAGTTCATTCCTGATTCTGGCCATTATTCTGGGCTCAGTTGTCTGGGTTCTGGGGGCTGCCTGGGGCTGGCATCCTTCTGGCTGGCTTACCGTTGAGTGGGGCTTCCACGACTTTGGTGCGGCTGGTTGCGTACATATGGTTGCCGGTTTCTTCGCACTGGGTGTGACCATTAATCTGGGGCCACGTATTGGTCGTTTCCTGGCAGATGGCACTGTGGTTGATATCAAAGGCCATAGTATGCCGATGACCATTATCGGTCTGATGCTGATTATCGTGGGTTTCTTTGGCTTCCTCGGCGGCTGCATCATCTACACCGGTGGCGCGCAGTGGACTACTATCTTCGGCACTCCGGTGACGCTGTCTGCGGTCAGCTTCAACACACTGATGGCCTTCTCCGGCGGTATTATCGGCGCATACTTTGTTACCCGTCAGCCGTTCTGGATGATGTCTGGTGCGCTGTCCGGTATTTTCTGCGCCGCGCCAGGCCTTGATCTCTACTATCCGCCTCTGGCATTCGTGCTGGGTATTACCGGCGGTGTCGTTTCACCACTGGCTGATAAATTTATCACCAACAAGTTCAAGATCGACGATGCGGTTGGCGCCTTTGCTGTTCACGGTGTCGGTGGTCTGATCGGTATTGTCAGTCTGGGTATCTTTGCCAGCGGCTTTCCAAATGTTGTTGAAGGTGCGCCAGATGTTTCCTTCTCCGGTCAGCTGATGAGTGCGGGCGTCATGGCTCTGCTGGGCTTCGTCCCTGGCTTTGGTCTGTCATACGTGATGGCTAAAATGAACTTCCTGCGTGTTCCACCTAAAGCTGAAGAGATGGGGCTGGATATCGTGGAAGTACCGCTGCAAGCTTATCCTGAATCTGTGCCTGCATACTCTGCACCTGCAGAGATTCCGGCAACTAAAATTACTGCAACAGCATAAGGAGAACGACGATGAACTCTAGTCCTATTACGACCTGGGAAGGTGCAGAAGCCTATTTTACGTTTGCTGACAGCCCAACTGTAATGATGATTATTCTGGCGCTGGCTGTGGCCGCGACGGTGGGGGCAGTGGTTGCCAGTGTATTGCATGAGAATCACACCTATATCGACTATAAATAGTTATCCGCTACAAGTGGTCAGGCTAATGCTGTAACACTATAGTTGGTAAAATAATCCGGTGCAGTTCAGGCTGCACCGGAATTTTTCTGCTTAATCTCTGTTTATCTGAAAAAGCTTTCTGGAGACCGATCTGTCATGACTGGTTATACGGCAACCGCGGGACAGCAACGCTGGCAGTTTACTGATCTCAAGGATCTTCTGGCGAAAGCGACACCACTACGTTCGGGAGATTGTCTGGCGGGCCTGGCCGCAAGCTCCTCGCGTCAGCGGGTTGCGGCACAGATAGGGCTGGCTGATCTGCCATTGAAGGCTTTTTTAAATGAGCAGGTGATCCCTGCGGAGATCGATGAGGTTAGTCGGCTGATTGTCGAGAGCCACGACCTGATCGCTTTCGCTCCAATCTCTCATCTGACGGTGGGGGACTTTCGCAACTGGTTGCTGTCCGATCAGGCTACCACCGCAACGCTTAAACAACTGTCGCCGGGTTTAACACCGGAGATGGTGGCTGCGGTCTCTAAGCTGATGCGCATTCAGGATCTGATACTGGTGGCATCCAAGTGCCGTAATGAAACCGCTTTTCGCAACTCTCTGGGTGGCAAGGGTGTCCTGTCTACCCGGTTGCAGCCTAATCATCCGGTTGACGATCCGGCGGGTGTGGCCGCCAGTATTCTGGATGGTTTGATGTATGGCAGTGGTGATGCAGTGATCGGTATCAATCCGGCCACCGATAACTACCTGGCAGTCACCGATCTGCTAAAGATGCTGGACGATATTATCGGTCACTATGGCATCCCAACCCAGTCCTGCGTGCTCACCCATGTCACTAATCAGATCGAAGCGATCAACCGGGGTGTGCCGATCGATCTGGTCTTCCAGTCGATTGCCGGTACCCAGGCCGCCAATGAAAGTTTTGGTATCAATCTGGCGCTGCTGGGTGAAGCTAATCAAGCTGCCCGCGAGTTGCAACGGGGTAGCGTGGGGAACAACGTGATGTATTTTGAAACCGGGCAGGGCAGTGCACTGTCGGCCAATGCCCATCATGGTGTGGATCAGCAAACCTGTGAAGTGCGGGCCTATGCGGTCGCGCGGCATTTTGATCCGCTGCTGGTGAATACGGTGGTGGGGTTTATCGGCCCTGAATATCTGTATGACGGTAAACAGATCATTCGTGCGGGGCTGGAAGATCATTTCTGTGGCAAGTTGCTGGGGCTGCCGATGGGGTGTGATATCTGTTATACCAATCACGCAGAGGCAGATCAGGATGATATGGATATGCTGCTGACGCAGATGGCGGTAGCCGGTATCAACTTTATTATGGGGATCCCGGGGGGCGACGATATTATGCTGAACTACCAGACCACCTCTTTTCACGATGCCCTCTACATTCGCGAGGTTTTAGGCCTGCGGCCCGCACCTGAATTTGATCACTGGCTGCAGCAGGTCGGTATTACCCAGCCTTCCGGACGATTGGCTGAGTGCATGCCGGAAACCTTCAGTAACCTGTTGAAATCCTTATAGAAAAGAGCAGGGAGTTCGGTGATGAATGAGCTGGAACAAACGCAGCAAACAACCCCTGTTACAGAGAACCCCTGGCAGGCGCTGCGACGTTATACTGCTGCCCGTATCGCCCAGGGGCGCACCGGCGTGAGTCTGCCAACCAGTGCTCTGCTGGCATTTCAGATGGATCATGCCAGCGCCCGGGATGCGGTGCATACTGCGTTGCAGATTGAACCCTTAACGGAACAGTTACAGAGCGCAGGCTACCAAACCATTCAACTGCACAGCCGGGCCAGTGACCGGACTGAATATTTGCAGCGTCCGGATCTGGGTCGCCGACTCGATCTGCGCTCAGTGAAGCAGTTGCAGGAATACCGGCAGAAACACCCGGACAGTGCCAGGGTTGCTCTGGTGATCGCCGATGGTCTGTCATCCCTTGCTGTACAGAATCACGCTGCTGCGATGGCCGGGTCTGTTCTGAGCCGTTTAGCAAACCGCGGGTTGAGTATCGCTCCGGTGACCATTGTCACTCAGGGGCGGGTCGCGGTTGGTGATGAGGTGGCCGAACTGCTGGGGGCTGAGCTGCTGATTCTGTTGGTGGGCGAACGACCAGGGCTCAGCTCACCCGACAGTCTGGGAATCTATTTCACCTACCAGCCATCGGTAGGGTTGACCGATGCCCGGCGTAACTGTATCTCCAATGTGCGCCCTGCCGGAATGAGTATCGAAGCGGCCAGCGAAAAACTGATCTGGCTGATCGATGAAGCGATGCGCCTGAAGTGTTCCGGTGTTGGCCTCAAGGATCAGTCAGTTTCAGCTGTAAACATTAACGGCAAGAAGAACTTTCTGCTGCCTGAGTGACCTGCTCAGAGCAGAGAATAAACCTTTCATCATCCCCCAAAAAACCAGTAACACCCTCCTTCGGTGTTGCTGGTTTTTTTTACTCTGCTGCACAGGTTTCTGATAGCTAATCAGTGCACGCCTGTGTGATTCGTACTGGTGCGGTGCACTAAGAGTGTGCGACAGAGTGAGGGGTATCCCGCCAAAAATAATATAACTAATTGAATAATAATAAAAAAATATTATTGGCATGAATATTACATATTCCTTTAAAGAATAATATATTCCTTATGGAAAATTTTGGAGGAGAGATGAAATTAATAACGGCCATTATCCGGCCGCACACTCTGGATGAGGTAAGAGTGCCTTTACAGTCCATTGGCGTGAGCGGTCTGACAGTTACTGAGGTTAAGGGGTATGGGCGCCAACAGGGGCACACGGAACTTTATCGGGGTGCAGAGTACCGTGTCAGTTTTGTACCCAAGATTAAACTGGAAATTGCACTCGATGATGCCTTGCTGGATCAGGTTGTGGACGCGATTTCCGGGGCCGCCAGAACGGGCGCTTTTGGCGATGGCAAGTTGTTTATTCAAGACCTTGATCAGGTTTTCAGAATTCGTACCGGAGAATCCGGTGCATCTGCATTGTAGGAGAAACAGATGAGTAATCTACCAATTGAACTGTCATACGCGCTCGATACATTTTATTTTCTGATATGTGCCGTGCTGGTGATGTGGATGGGCGCAGGCTTTGCCATGCTCGAAGCCGGACTGGTCCGCAGCAAGAACACCGTTGAGATTCTTAACAAGAACGCTTTGCTGTACGGTATCGCCTGTATTGCTTACCTGCTGGTGGGCTACAACATTATGTATCCGGCTGATCCGATCAGTGGGGTTATTCCCGGTCTGGATTTCCTTCTGGGGGCTGATAACAGCACGGACGCTGTGGTGGCGGGTGGCGATGATGCACCGTATTACTCCAGTATGGCTGATTTTATCTTCCAGGCGGTGTTTGCCGCTGCAACCATGTCGATTGTCTCCGGTGCCGTGGCTGAGCGGATGCGCCTCTGGCCATTCCTGATCTTTGCTGTCTTTATGGTGTCCTTTATCTACCCGCTGGAGGGGTACTGGAAGTGGGGTGGCGGTTTCCTGGATGAGCTGGGATTCCTGGATTTTGCCGGATCAGTGGTGGTGCATATGGCGGGCGCTGCAGCCGCTCTGGCCGCTGTGATTCTGGTGGGGCCGCGTAAAGGTAAATATGGTGCTAACGGTGAAGTCCGGGCTATTCCCGGAGCAAACCTGCCGATGGCAACTCTGGGGATGTTTATTCTGTGGATGGGCTGGTTTGGGTTTAATGGTGGATCAGAACTGAAAATAGCCAATGTTGAAGAGGCTAACGCGGTAGCGAAAATCTTTGTTAACACCAACGCAGCAGCCGCTGCCGGAATGGTGGTTGCAGCGCTGTTTGCCCGGATTCTGTTCGGTAAAACCGATCTGACCATGACGATCAACGGCGCACTGGCTGGCCTGGTTGCAATTACGGCTGAGCCACTACTGCCGGATGCCGGTACTGCATCGCTGATCGGTGCGGTAGGTGGACTGGTGGTAGTGATCTCGGTGCTGACATTGGATAAGCTGAAACTGGACGATCCCGTCGGGGCTATTTCAGTGCACGGTGCTGCCGGTATCTGGGGGATCTTTGCGGTACTGATCAGTAACCCGGATGCTACATTCATGGCCCAGCTGATCGGTACTGCAGTAACTTTTGCCTGGATGTTTGTTGCCTCTTTCATCGTGCTGCTGATCATCAAAGCGGTGATGGGGCTGCGTGCCAGTGAAGAGGAGGAGATGGAAGGAATGGATGTTCACGAATGTGGTATGGAAGCCTATCCGGAATTTACTTCAGGTAAATAACCTGCATAAATCCCGGTTCTGATTTTGAAAAGCCACCCGCTGCTGAGCCGGTGGCTTTTTTTTATCTAAGTACACCGATTTCCGGTGGTTATCCCTGAGTATACGGGGGGAGAGCGTTTAAATATCCTTTCATCTGACAAATAAATAATAGGTATGTGCTGTAAAACTCATATAATAAGCAGCGTTGAAGCCTGAGCACTACGGCCAGGAATAATTCAACGGTACTAGTTTTTCAGCCGTCGTATAACAGGGCATTTAGGAGAGAACCGTGACCTACTGTGTGGGTATCAGAACAAGTCAGGCAACCATCATGATTTCCGACTCCCGTACCAGTGCCGGGGTCGATAATATCAGCACCTATAGCAAAATGTGGCGTTATGGTATTCCCGGTGAACGTCAGTTTGTCATCTGTAGTGCGGGCAACCTGGCAACCACTCAGGCGGTTATCGCGACTATCGAACGGGATATTAAGAACAGTGCTGAGATTAGTTTACTGACCGTGACTGATATGCATCAGGCTGCTGAGTATATCGGCAATGTCAGCGTTACAGTGCAGGAAAAGGCGGGCGGGGGCTCGGTATTTGAAGCGACGTTTCTGCTGGCCGGTGAGATTCTTGGGGCAACCAGTGGTCTTTATATGATCTACGCGCAGGGAAACTATATCGCCAGTTCGAGCCAGGTACCCTATCTGCAGATTGGTGAAATAAAATATGGTAAACCGATATTAGACCGGGTCATTCAGGAAAGCACCTCCATTGACAGAGCGATTGTTTGCGGTCTGATTTCGATGGATGCGACGCTGAAAAGTAACCTGACCGTGGGCCCGCCGATTGAGCTGTACATACTCCAGCATGGCAGCCTTACTTTAGGCCGTTACCGCTCATTCGGCGAAGACGATGAGTATATGCGGGATCTGCGCAAATTGTGGAATAAAGCGATGGAAAGTGCGGTGGATGCGATGCCGCGATTAACCCTGAGTTGAGAGCACCGAAATGTATGGTGCACAGCGTTGTACCTGAACTACCTCAGACTAAAAATGCAGCCGCACTGGCTGCATTTTTTTCTTTGGCGTAGCCAAACACTGCTTCAGGTCAGGGTTTGATCGCTGAACTTAAGTAAACTGGAACCGTGATTTGCAAAGGCAGATTGAAGCTTAATGATGAATTCAACGTGCTGAGTAGGGTATGCAGATGAAAATAGCAGTTGCCAGCAGAGATGGTATATCGGTCGCCGGACATATCGGTAAATGTAAAAGCTGGATTATTTTTCAGTCGGACGCACTACAGCAGATAAAACTGGTCGAGATGATCACTCTGCCCAGAGAGCTGGTGTTTCATTATTATAAGGATGATATGCCCCACCCGTTAGTCGATTGTGATGTGGTGATTGGTGCCAGCGCCGGAGATAATTTTGTGAACAAAATGGCTCTGCGGGGTATCAATGCCGTGCTGACGGCTGAAACAGACCCTGAAAAAGCCGTGGTTGATTATCTGAACAAACAGATAACTCCCCCGAAGCCCCGCCCCATAGGCGGCCTGGTATGCAAAGTCAGGGATGCACTCTCATCGCATAACTGATGGCTATCTGTAACGGGCAGTACTGAGCTTTCCATCCGGGCCTCTGTTTGCGGGGCTATCTTTCTGGTCGTGCTCTGGCTGCCTCCTCTTTTTATCTGGGTCGCTGCACTCAATGGCTCTTTTGCCACCTCTCATATCTACTGATATAAGGCGGTGTCTTGCTATTGAAGCGATCTGTAATCACCATACTCATTAAGATCTTACCGTATTTTTATACGAAACCTATAACGACACCTCAACCAAGTAAATGAACTGCATTCCTCCCAATTGTCGATGCATGCTTCCAGCAAAGATATTCATTGGTATGTAGGCGCTGGCCCAAAATGCACACCCTGCTGGCCGAATGAACACTCTATTTGATTCACGCTATTCTAAACTACGCTTTTTAAATATTTCGATTGCAATTAATGACTGAGTACGAATAGGCTCCCAAACAGGATTTTCCAAGGCAATCAAATTTTCCTTTCTTGTTTTAGCTTCAACCAGAAGAGAGTCTGGTATAACTGCCAGCGCCTTACTAATTTCATTCAATTTAACCAACTCATCTTCGGTAAAATTTTCGGGAAATTCATTAACCAAAAAATTTATGCTTGAAAGTTCATCTAGCAATTCCCATGCAACATTATAATCACCAAAATACTCGCACTGATCTACTGCACTTTGAGTTGCTATATCCAGAGCCTGGACAAAGTAAAACACAGCGTTGGTGAACGACTCGTCCCTCGACAAAACATCATTTTCATTTTTCTTCATACTATTTAATCCATAATTGCTTAGATACAACTCGGGATCTCGTCCTCTATCATTGTACACTGTCCATTACGCTGTGCCTCTCGATAGTCTGCAATAGCTCGTATCACTTCGCTAAAGATGACCATCGAACCAAATCCTCTGACCATTCCCCCTCGCGGCCCTCCACGAAGACTTGGATGAGCTTGCTCAGGTGTAATAGGGTTACCGCTCAGATTAAATCTTTGCCATCCGGCTTGGCCTGGTGTTTTAACCTTCCAATAAGGTTCTCTCGCACCAGCGGGCTCTCCATTAGCACCATCAGGGACATAACGACAGATCGCTCTAGGACCATTTGATTGAGCTGGTCCGTAGTATGTGCCAAGTCTTTGCCCT